>NZ_CAJMZA010000181.1:0-124 GCF_905220195.1 Paraburkholderia sp. J8-2 | reverse complement strand
ATGCGGCGAGTTCAGCCTTGCCGGCCGACTACTGGAGACGGCGGCTCTACGAGCTGCTTGACTCGGGGCATCTGACGAAGGCCCAGTTGCGTGAAATCGACGCCCTGTTGTTTGATCTCGACAG
>NZ_CAJMZA010000180.1:0-126 GCF_905220195.1 Paraburkholderia sp. J8-2 | reverse complement strand
CCGCTTAAAAAAGCTGCCGACTCCTGCGTCCACCGGTTTCCGCGGCGGCCTTCGCTGCCTGACGTCAGTGACATCGAACTGCGAAGGGGGCGAATCTTAGCGCCCCCGCCGGCGCCGCGCAAGGGG
>NZ_CAJMZA010000179.1:0-129 GCF_905220195.1 Paraburkholderia sp. J8-2 | reverse complement strand
ACCCGAAACCTGTGCGCTCGTCAGCAGGTTCACCGACAGCGTCGCCAGCTGCGACGTCGTCAGCGCGTTGAGCGCCGTCGAGGTCAGCGACTGCACTTGCGACGAGCTCAGCTGGCCGATGCCTGCCGA
>NZ_CAJMZA010000178.1:0-131 GCF_905220195.1 Paraburkholderia sp. J8-2 | reverse complement strand
GCCATGAGCGGCGTGCCGGGCGACACGCGCTCGCCAACCTGCACCTGACGCTGCGCCACATAGCCCGTGACCGGCGCCGGCAAGGTGTCGCGCGCGTACGCGAGCCACGCGGCGCGCACTTTCGAGGCGGC
>NZ_CAJMZA010000177.1:0-135 GCF_905220195.1 Paraburkholderia sp. J8-2 | reverse complement strand
CCGCCACCGCATCAAGCGCCCACACTTATCGGCTGTAAATTTTTAAAGATCGATCGCGAAAGCGCCGTTAAACATCGAACTACCCGGCGTTTTCTGCGTTGCTGCGTCAGCAGCAGAGAAACGAGATTATGAAGA
>NZ_CAJMZA010000176.1:0-135 GCF_905220195.1 Paraburkholderia sp. J8-2 | reverse complement strand
GATCGTGCCGCTCGACGGCGTGTGGGTGGACGCGAACTTCAAGGAAGTGCAGCTCAAGCACATGCGCATTGGCCAGCCGGTAACGCTCACTGCGGATGTCTATGGCTCGGGCGTGAAGTATCACGGCCGTATCGA
>NZ_CAJMZA010000175.1:0-143 GCF_905220195.1 Paraburkholderia sp. J8-2 | reverse complement strand
GGCAAGATCGTCGCGCCGCAACTGTACGTGGCAGTCGGCATCTCGGGTGCGATCCAGCATCTGGCCGGCATGAAGGACTCGAAGGTCATCGTCGCGATCAACAAGGACGAAGAAGCGCCGATCTTCAGCGTGGCCGACTACGG
>NZ_CAJMZA010000174.1:0-143 GCF_905220195.1 Paraburkholderia sp. J8-2 | reverse complement strand
GCGACGAGCGACCGGCTATTCCTGATGCTCGCCGCGGGCAGCCTCGATATCGTGCTGAGCCGCACCGAACCGCAGGAGGGTGTGGGTGCGCTGGCCTCGCGCGCGTTGCTGGACGATCCTATCGTGATCGTGTGCGGACGCGA
>NZ_CAJMZA010000173.1:0-149 GCF_905220195.1 Paraburkholderia sp. J8-2 | reverse complement strand
GTCGGGAAACCGTGATCGACGAAGGCCTTCGCGATCTGCTGCGACTCGCCACGGTTGCGGATCTGCACGCCCACGAAGATGTGCGCGCGCTCGGCGTCGTCGATGCGGTAGTTGAACTCGGTCACGCTGCGCGTGCCGACCAGCTCGCA
>NZ_CAJMZA010000172.1:0-160 GCF_905220195.1 Paraburkholderia sp. J8-2 | reverse complement strand
TTGCGAATCGCGAAAACCGTTGATACGCTAAGCGCCAGCTTAAGACAGTGCAGTAACGCGAGGCGTCGTGCACCGTCTTAAGCGGTTCTCAATTTGATAGAGGATTATTCATGGCAACGAAGACCGCAACGAAAGCCCCGAAGGCTGCAAAATCGGCCGC
>NZ_CAJMZA010000171.1:0-165 GCF_905220195.1 Paraburkholderia sp. J8-2 | reverse complement strand
GTCCTGTTTCATGCGGCTGCAGGTCTCGAAGCCGTCCATGCCCGGCATCATCGCGTCGAGCAGCACGACGTCGGGTGTCACGCGCGCGAGGCATTTGAACGCGTCTTCGCCGGAGAGCGCGACCAGCACCGCGTAACCGTGCGCCTGGAGCGTGTCGGAAAGAAA
>NZ_CAJMZA010000170.1:0-169 GCF_905220195.1 Paraburkholderia sp. J8-2 | reverse complement strand
GCCCAGAATCGTGTCTTCGAGCGCAGCCAGAACGGCTTTGGCTGCTTTCGGCTCGACACCGGCTTGCTCGGCAACGTGCGTTGCCAACGAGGCCTTCGTGAACGTTTCCTTCAGCGGCTTGGGTACGCCATTGGTCGCAGCCTTCTTCGCCGGAGTAACAGCCTTCGGC
>NZ_CAJMZA010000169.1:0-176 GCF_905220195.1 Paraburkholderia sp. J8-2 | reverse complement strand
ATGAACCACCCGAACTTCACCGATCCCCGCCTCGACCCGACCCGCACGATCCGCGCGCCGCGCGGCAGCGAGAAGGTGTGCAAGACCTGGCTGGCGGAAGCCGCCTACCGGATGATCCAGAATAATCTGGACCCCGAAGTCGCCGAGCATCCGCATGCGCTCGTGGTGTACGGCGG
>NZ_CAJMZA010000168.1:0-185 GCF_905220195.1 Paraburkholderia sp. J8-2 | reverse complement strand
GCGTCCTTCAGCTTCTTCAGCGCGCGAATCTTCAGCTTCACCGTTGCCGGCTTTGCATCGAACCAGCGCTCTTGACCCGTGAACGGGTCCTTGCCGAAGCGCTTTTTCTTCGCCGGGACAGCCTGGACGCCGATTTTCACCAGGCCCGACAGTGTGAACTCACCTGCACCCTTCTTATGCACCGA
>NZ_CAJMZA010000167.1:0-186 GCF_905220195.1 Paraburkholderia sp. J8-2 | reverse complement strand
CTGCCCGGCGATCTGTCAACAGGTTTTTTTACATCGCTCAACCTGCCGCTCAACTTCCCATCACCCGCAGACCCAGTCGCCACAAGGCTTTCGCCTGGGCTTCCCGTCTCCCCGCGCCTTCATCGAAAGCGCGAAAGACCGGAATTCTAGTCATGCAGATGACATCTTGCAAGCGGTTTTTTGACG
>NZ_CAJMZA010000166.1:0-191 GCF_905220195.1 Paraburkholderia sp. J8-2 | reverse complement strand
GTCTTGAGCAAGCGCGCGGCCGCATCGAACGAGCCGAGCGCGCACAGCGCCGTTTGCGCGGCGGCGGGCTTCGGTTCGAGCTTGAGCACGAGGCGCGTGATGACGCCGAGCAACCCCTCCGAGCCGATGAACAACTGCTTGAGATCGATGCCCGTGGTGTTCTTCGTCACGCGATTGAGCATCGGCAGCAC
>NZ_CAJMZA010000165.1:0-191 GCF_905220195.1 Paraburkholderia sp. J8-2 | reverse complement strand
GCCAGCTGTCGAGCCTGATCTCGAGCCAGGTGCAGCAGCTGGGTTCGGCGGACATCAAGGCGCTGAGCACGAACCAGGTGGTGAACGGTCTGGGTTCGGCAGGCATCGCGGCACTGACCTCCAGCCAGGTTGCCCAGCTCGGCACCGCCGACCTGAACGCGCTGAGCACGACTGAAGTGCAGGCACTGGGT
>NZ_CAJMZA010000164.1:0-195 GCF_905220195.1 Paraburkholderia sp. J8-2 | reverse complement strand
TGCACTTGCCGACTGCCAGAACTGCGGTGCTGGCGTGAGCCGGAACACGCGCGGCCGCTGCGTCCACTCCCTGTCCATATACGGCACAAGGCGACCACTGCGCACCACATCGCACAAAACGCGCCGGACATCGTCGTTGGTCTGTGGCAGGTTCCAGTGGGCGAAGTCGAGATTATCGGAAAGATATTCCTGAAC
>NZ_CAJMZA010000163.1:0-208 GCF_905220195.1 Paraburkholderia sp. J8-2 | reverse complement strand
GTGCTGGACAAGCTCGAAACCAGCGGGCTCGTGGAGCGCTCGCGCAATGGCGCGGACCGGCGCCTCGTGGACGTATCGCTGACGCGCGAGGGCCGTGCGGTTGCGGCCCGAAGCGCCGACGTTGCCCCGGGCGCGTGGAGCGAGCGGCTTTCGCACTTCTCGAAGTCCGACTTCGATGCCTTGAGCACGCTGCTCTCCAGATTGCTCA
>NZ_CAJMZA010000162.1:0-220 GCF_905220195.1 Paraburkholderia sp. J8-2 | reverse complement strand
GATGAATCTCTTTACTACTTCTTCCTGATTGTTAAAGAACGACAGCCGATATGGTTTTACTCACATCGCTCTGACTGGCTCAATCGCCAATGCGAAATGTTCTGCATCACTTCTGCAGAACGCTGTGCATTGAAGATTGGTGGAGGATGACGGGATCGAACCGACGACCCCCTGCTTGCAAAGCAGGTGCTCTCCCAGCTGAGCTAATCCCCCAGTCAAA
>NZ_CAJMZA010000161.1:0-236 GCF_905220195.1 Paraburkholderia sp. J8-2 | reverse complement strand
TCGCCTTCAATATTGAATTGCGTGGTGAGCTTGCGGCTGTTATCCGCCGAGACGAAGAAGTGCACGTGCGCCGGACGGTTGCCGTGACGGCCAAGGCCGTCCAGGAGCTGCTGCGTCGCGCCCTGGGGCGGGCAGCCGTAGCCCACCGGCATGAGCGTGCGGAATTCGTACTTGCCGTCTGCGCCGGTCTTGACCGCGCCGCGCAGGTTGAAGTCGTCCTGCGCACCCGTCGGATC
>NZ_CAJMZA010000160.1:0-244 GCF_905220195.1 Paraburkholderia sp. J8-2 | reverse complement strand
CCGTGCTCAGACCCGCCACCTGACCCGTCGTCAGCGAGGCGATTGCCAGCGTTGCCAGCTGCGCCGTGCTCAGCGCGTTCAGCGCCGTCGTGGTCAGCGACTGCACCTGCGTGCTCGTCAGCGAAGCGATGCCTGCCGTGCCAAGGCCGTTCACGAGTTGCGAGCTGTTCAGCGCCTTGAGGTCAGCCGAGTTCAGCTGGCGCACCTGCGTCGAGCTCAGCGCCGCGAGTTGACCGGTGCTCAA
>NZ_CAJMZA010000159.1:0-253 GCF_905220195.1 Paraburkholderia sp. J8-2 | reverse complement strand
ACCGAAGGCAGCACCGAAGGCAGCACCGAAGGCAGCACCGAAGGCAGCACCGAAGGCCGCAAAGCCGGCAGCCAGGAAGGCCGCGCCGAAGGCTGTTACTCCGGCGAAGAAGGCTGCGACCAATGGCGTACTCAAGCCGCTGAAGGAAACGTTCACGAAGGCCTCGTTGGCAACGCACGTTGCCGAGCAAGCCGGTGTCGATCCGAAAGCAGCCAAAGCCGTTCTGGCTGCGCTCGAAGACACGATTCTTGGG
>NZ_CAJMZA010000158.1:0-259 GCF_905220195.1 Paraburkholderia sp. J8-2 | reverse complement strand
TACCGGTCCCATCAAATTGCATTCGTGGAGGCATGCAGACGGCGGTTGGCGTACAGGCGAAGTTGCGCGCTGGTCCGCAGTAGCGCCCACGCTGACTCGTCAGCTCGTCATGCTGTATTTACCTTGAAGTGGCAATCAAGCAGGAGAGGTCAACGTGTTCCTTGCGACAACCCGACTCACTGGTGAACCATCACGCAACAGGATCTGTCGAGACAGTCCGTCCGACGCCGGGTGTGAATCGTGTCCGCAACCTTGTGCA
>NZ_CAJMZA010000157.1:0-259 GCF_905220195.1 Paraburkholderia sp. J8-2 | reverse complement strand
ATCGACCACCGCGACGTCCGCACCGCTTTGCGCGATGCCGGTCAGGGCGCTGGCCGCATCCTCGGCTTCGCCAATCACGCTCACATCCGGAATGGCCGACAATGCCTCGGCGATCTTCCTGCGCACTGCGGTCGCATCCTCGACCAGGAAAACCTGCAGGCGCGTGCGGACAGGACTGGCTTTCATGTAGCCAGTATTGGCAACGCCGTCTCAAAAAAATATCGGCGGCGATGGAAATTGACGTACGCGGAACGGAAGG
>NZ_CAJMZA010000156.1:0-261 GCF_905220195.1 Paraburkholderia sp. J8-2 | reverse complement strand
CTTGATTCATTTTTATGAGTCGGATATGGGCCGCAGGTACCTCGCGTTTCAGGAACGGCTAGCGGCTGCAAGTATGCAGGGCGCAGCCCGAGTGTTTAGTGAGAAGACTGTTCAGGACCTTCGAGCAGCAACGCCCGACACCATGGAGGCGAGAGTGCAAATCCTTCGCCTTTCGACCTCAATGGCCATGCTGATCGTGGCGACTCAGAACGCACATCACACCGGAGGCGACTCGGACTTGAGCGGTGCCCTGGTAACCCG
>NZ_CAJMZA010000155.1:0-261 GCF_905220195.1 Paraburkholderia sp. J8-2 | reverse complement strand
TTTGATTCATTTTTATGAGTCGGATATGGGCCGCAGGTACCTCGCGTTTCAGGAACGGCTAGCGGCTGCGAGTATGCAGGGCGCAGCCCGGGTGTTTAGTGAGAAGACTGTTCAGGACCTTCGAGCAGCAACGCCCGATACCATGGAGGCGAGAGTGCAAATCCTTCGCCTTTCGACCTCAATGGCCATGATGATCGTGGCGACTCAAGACGCACATCACACCGGAGGCGACTCGGACTCGAGCGGTGCCCTGGTAACCCA
>NZ_CAJMZA010000154.1:0-261 GCF_905220195.1 Paraburkholderia sp. J8-2 | reverse complement strand
CTTGATGATGAATGTGACAGCCGCAAGCCAAGGTGACGAGCTTGATCGGATCGGGCGAGCGTATGCATCCGACTTGCATGACTTTGGCACGTTTGTCGATTCACCCGCAGAAACTGACGAACTGCGTGCTCTTCATGAGGCAACGGATGCTGCGGGTAAAGCTATAGGGACGTTCGCCATGGAAGTGAGCCCTGAGTTGAACGGAAACTTGAAGAGATGGCGGGATCTCTACCGATCGCTGCCACACGACGAAGCAGCTTC
>NZ_CAJMZA010000153.1:0-264 GCF_905220195.1 Paraburkholderia sp. J8-2 | reverse complement strand
CGCACAAGGTTGCGGACACGATTTGCACCCGGCGTCGGACGGGCTGTCTCGACAGATCCTGTTGCGTGATGGTTCGCCAGTGAGTCGGGTTGTCGCAAGGAACACGTTGACCTCTCCTGCTTGATTGCCACTTCAAGGTAAATACAGCATGACGCGCTGTCGAGTCAGCGTGGGGGCGCTACCACGGACTGGCGCGCTACTTCGCCTGTACGCCAGCATCCGCCGTCTGCATCCTTCCACGAATGCATTTCAACGGGGCCGGTG
>NZ_CAJMZA010000152.1:0-269 GCF_905220195.1 Paraburkholderia sp. J8-2 | reverse complement strand
ATTCTCTTCCTGCAGGGCACGCGCGACAAGCTGGCCGAGCTTCCCCTGCTGAGGTCGGTCGTCGAGACGCTGGGGCCACGCGCCACGCTGCATGTGGTGGACGACGCAGATCATTCGTTCCACGTGCGCGCGTCCTCCGGCCGGACCGACGCGGAGGTCGTGCTCGAACTGGCACGGACGATGTCGGCGTGGTTCTTCGCCGAAGGAGAGTTCGTGCCCGTTACCTGAGCAAGCGCAGGAATGCTTGTAGCAGAGTCGGGACGGCGAGC
>NZ_CAJMZA010000151.1:0-273 GCF_905220195.1 Paraburkholderia sp. J8-2 | reverse complement strand
GCCACACCCTGCTTCAGCGAAAGCAGAATACCCATTTGCTGGCCCGTGATGTCGAGGTCCTTGAGCGCCGCGTCCATTTCCGCGACGACCAGATTGCGCGCCTTGACGATCCTGAAGCCGACACTTTCCGTGAGCATGAAATTTCTCGTGGTGTAGTGGTCCATCGCGACATCCTCCGTGTTGCAGATCACAATATCTGCATTATCAGATATTGTCAAGAAAAACACACGAGACGGGTCTGCCATCGGGACCGGGTTCAACTGCACTATTCAA
>NZ_CAJMZA010000150.1:0-290 GCF_905220195.1 Paraburkholderia sp. J8-2 | reverse complement strand
ACTACGGCCGCACCGTTCAGTCGTCTGTGAACTTGCGAAGCAGGCGGTTCAGCTCGGCAAACTCCGCCTTGGTGAATTTGCGCAGGCGGGCGTTCAACACATGCGGCGCGACTTCCGGAATCTGCGCCGCCGTTGCTTGCCCCTTTGCCGTGAGGTGCAGATTGACCACGCGGCGGTCGTCTGCGTCGCGCGAACGCTCCAGCAGACCCTTGGTTTCCAGCTTGTCCAGCATGCGCGTCATGAGGCCCGTATCGATACCGAGCAGTTTCGACAGTTCGAACGGCGTGGTC
>NZ_CAJMZA010000149.1:0-297 GCF_905220195.1 Paraburkholderia sp. J8-2 | reverse complement strand
CGCCGCTAGAGCGTTCAGTATCTCGTGATCAGGAGCACTAAATAAACAAAGAAGGTGATCAGTCGCCGCAAGCTTGAGCGTTTGCTCGACGGAAAGCCCGGTCAGCATATCGGCGATCTGCTCCGACAGGCCTAGCCGGGATATCCCCGTCCGACGGTCCTCGCGAAGCATGCGCTGCGCAAGGGTGATGTATGAAAGATTGACTTCCCCGATTGCCTGCAGCGTGTCGTAGTCGCTCATGATATGTCACCGTTGCTGGGTGGCATGAATGCCACCGATCGATACTCACCTTTGGCT
>NZ_CAJMZA010000148.1:0-297 GCF_905220195.1 Paraburkholderia sp. J8-2 | reverse complement strand
CGCCAAAGGTGAGTATCGATCGGTGGCATTCATGCCACCCAGCAACGGTGACATATCATGAGCGACTACGACACGCTGCAGGCAATCAGGGAAGTCAATCTTTCATACATCACCCTTGCGCAGCGCATGCTTCGCGAGGACCGTCGGACGGGGATATCCCGGCTAGGCCTGTCGGAGCAGATCGCCGATATGCTGACCGGGCTTACCGTCGAGCAAACGCTCAAGCTTGCGGCGACTGATCACCTTCTTTGTTGATTTAGTGTTCCTGATCACCAGATACTGAACGCTCTAGCGGCA
>NZ_CAJMZA010000147.1:0-306 GCF_905220195.1 Paraburkholderia sp. J8-2 | reverse complement strand
CCGAAAAAAGCGCGGCACCACGGCCGCACCGTTCAGTCGTCTGTGAACTTGCGAAGCAGGCGGTTCAGTTCGGCAAACTCCGCCTTCGTGAATTTGCGCAGGCGGGCGTTCAATACATGCGGCGCGACTTCCGGAATCTGCGCCGCCGTTGCCTGCCCCTTTGCCGTGAGGTGCAGATTGACCACCCGGCGGTCCTCTGCGTCGCGCGAACGCTCCAGCAGACCCTTGGTTTCCAGCTTGTCCAGCATGCGCGTCATGAGGCCCGTATCGATACCGAGCAGTTTCGACAGTTCGAACGGCGTGGTT
>NZ_CAJMZA010000146.1:0-307 GCF_905220195.1 Paraburkholderia sp. J8-2 | reverse complement strand
TCTGTGCCAAACCTATCTCGATGAAGTGCTGACCGTCGATACCGATGCCCTGTGCGCCGCGATCAAGGACGTCTTCCAGGACACGCGCAGCGTGCTCGAACCCGCGGGCGCACTGGCCGTGGCGGGTGCGAAGCAGTACGCGGAGCGCGAGGGCATCGAAGGCCAGACGCTGGTGGCAATCACCTCGGGCGCGAACATGAACTTCGACCGCATGCGCTTCGTGGCCGAGCGCGCCGAGGTAGGTGAAGCGCGCGAAGCGGTGTTCGCGGTGACGATCCCCGAGGAGCGCGGCAGCTTCAAGCGCTTC
>NZ_CAJMZA010000145.1:0-307 GCF_905220195.1 Paraburkholderia sp. J8-2 | reverse complement strand
CCTGTGCCAGGCCTATCTCGATGAAGTGCTGACAGTGGATACCGACGCCCTGTGCGCCGCGATCAAGGACGTCTTCCAGGACACGCGCAGCGTGCTCGAACCCGCGGGCGCACTGGCCGTGGCGGGCGCGAAGCAGTACGCGGAACGCGAGGGCATCGAAGGCCAGACGCTGGTGGCGATCACCTCGGGCGCGAACATGAACTTCGACCGCATGCGCTTCGTGGCCGAGCGCGCCGAGGTGGGCGAAGCGCGCGAAGCGGTGTTCGCGGTGACGATCCCCGAGGAGCGCGGCAGCTTCAAGCGCTTT
>NZ_CAJMZA010000144.1:0-312 GCF_905220195.1 Paraburkholderia sp. J8-2 | reverse complement strand
TTTCGGGCGACCGCGTCGGGCAGTGACCGGCCAATGCGCGTCGTTCGACGCTCTGCCAGTCTGGTTCCGCCAGCATCCGTGAGCGGTTACTCACGGATCGGCGTCGACATTGGTGGTGTGTCGGCCAAATCAAAGCCGACGCCCTCCGCGATTTCCGCGGCGGATCACCGCGAGCGGATCTGACAAATTCACTCACTCGGTACTGGGAAAACGTCGCTGACGCGACAGGCGTCGCTTATCGTGGCTATGCGACCGACCATCTGCGGATAGCGAAGGGATGGAGCGGGCAAGTGCAGCACAGCGAGTTCGCCT
>NZ_CAJMZA010000143.1:0-314 GCF_905220195.1 Paraburkholderia sp. J8-2 | reverse complement strand
CTGAACAGCGTGCGCGTGCTGACCACGCCGTTTGCCGAGGTTTCGATCGAGTTTGCCGTGAGCCAAAGACGCAAGGCGAGCCAAGCGAGATAAAGGCTGCTGGCCACGCGCAGCACTTTGGGCAGCCAGCTCAGCGACTGCGCAGCATGGGTGAAGCAAAGTCCCCAGAGGGTAATCGACACCAGGTACCCGGCCAGTTCGGCGGCGGTCAGATGCACGGAGCGGCGCAGACCCTGCCTCAAACCGGCTGCGGCGAGCAGGGTGTTGGTGGGCCCCGGCATGAGCAGCACGATCGCGCAGCCCGAGACCATCAG
>NZ_CAJMZA010000142.1:0-335 GCF_905220195.1 Paraburkholderia sp. J8-2 | reverse complement strand
GAACTGAGTGACAAGGCGCTCATCCTTCCGGTGGCGCTGCGCGCCCCGAAGGGCATAACTTAAAACCAGTGGTGCGCTTGCATTGCGTTACCCATGACAATGCCCCTTGGTTTCCCTTGCAGACCCGGCCGCTGCGCGCGTAGCGAGCAGCGGGAACGGATGAGCCCCTTGTCACTAACGGGAATGGTGCGAGGCGACAGACGCTCCGGAGCCATTAACCTTTTGTGGCGCGATGTGAACTGTGGCAGGCGCTAGCGGTTTGAGCGGCTTTCTTTTGCCTACTTTTCTTTGCCGCTGCAAAGAAAAGTAGGTGCCGCCCCGCACAGGGGCAACGC
>NZ_CAJMZA010000141.1:0-337 GCF_905220195.1 Paraburkholderia sp. J8-2 | reverse complement strand
CGTCTGACCGACCTGGTAGTCGTTCGGCACGTAGCCTGCGTCAACTGCGGCACGCGAGGCGCCGAGCGCTGCGTTGAGCTTGTCGGCGAGCGGCTCCAGCACCTTCGTGTAGTTCTCGCCGCTGCCCAAACCCCGGCCACCCGAGACGATGATCTTCGCGCTCGTGAGTTCCGGACGGTCGAGCTTCGTGACTTCACGGCCGACGAACTGCGTGAGGCCGCTGTCCGCTGCGGCCTCGAGCTTCTCAACGGCTGCGCTGCCACCTTCGGCCGCAACGGCGTCGAATGCCGTCGTGCGAACGGTGATGACCTTGACCGGATCGACCGATTGCACCGTT
>NZ_CAJMZA010000140.1:0-337 GCF_905220195.1 Paraburkholderia sp. J8-2 | reverse complement strand
GGTTTGACCGACCTGGTAGTCGTTCGGCACGTAGCCTGCGTCAACTGCTGCGCGCGAGGCGCCGAGCGCTGCGTTGAGCTTGTCGGCGAGCGGCTCCAGCACCTTCGTGTAGTTCTCGCCGCTGCCCAGACCCCGGCCGCCCGAGACGATGATCTTCGCGCTCGTGAGTTCCGGACGGTCGAGCTTCGTGACTTCACGGCCAACGAACTGCGTGAGGCCGCTGTCCGCTGCGGCCTCGAGCTTCTCAACGGCTGCGCTGCCGCCTTCGGCCGCAACGGCGTCGAATGCCGTCGTGCGAACGGTGATGACCTTGATCGGATCAACCGATTGCACCGTC
>NZ_CAJMZA010000139.1:0-349 GCF_905220195.1 Paraburkholderia sp. J8-2 | reverse complement strand
GGGCGACCCAGTCGTGACGCTGGATCCGGCGGACGCAAGAATCGCACTGGCCGATGCCGAAGCGTCGCTGGGCCAGACCGTGCGCCGTGTGAGCGGCCTGTACGTCAACAACGACTTCTATGCGGCCAACGTGGCGCAACGCGAGTCGGACCTGGCGCGCGCCAATGACGATCTGCGCCGGCGCGTGGCCGTCGCGGACTCGGGCGCCGTTTCCGCCGAGGATGTCGCCCACGCCCGCGACGCCGTGCGGGCCGCGCAAGCCGCGCTCGACGCAGCACGCCAGCAAGGCGCGGCGAACCATGCGCTGACCGATCGCACGTCGGTCGAACAGCATCCGGACGTGCAGGCG
>NZ_CAJMZA010000138.1:0-349 GCF_905220195.1 Paraburkholderia sp. J8-2 | reverse complement strand
AGGCGACCCAGTCGTGACGCTGGATCCGGCGGACGCAAGAATCGCGCTGGCCGATGCCGAAGCGTCGCTCGGCCAGACCGTGCGCCGTGTGAGCGGCCTGTACGTCAACAACGACTTCTATGCGGCCAACGTGGCGCAACGCGAATCGGACCTGGCGCGCGCCAATGACGATCTGCGCCGGCGCGTGGCCGTCGCGGACTCAGGCGCCGTTTCCGCCGAGGATGTCGCCCACGCCCGCGACGCCGTGCGGGCCGCGCAAGCCGCGCTCGACGCAGCACGCCAGCAAGGCGCGGCGAACCATGCGCTGACCGACCGCACGTCGGTCGAACTGCATCCGGACGTGCAGGCA
>NZ_CAJMZA010000137.1:0-351 GCF_905220195.1 Paraburkholderia sp. J8-2 | reverse complement strand
TGTCTGCAGGCCGCGCTGACCGGTTATCGTGCGCAGGTCATCCTTCGGCCTGAAATAGCGGTAGAAGTCGCCCCGGTCCTCGTCGCGCTGACGTTCAAGCTCATCGCGCTCCCAGCGCTTGCGCTCACGGTCGTCGCGCCAGCACCGGGGCGTACGCGTCGAAGACTGTCGGGAAGAGAGGGTTCCGTCCCTGCCGTCGGGCCATCCCCATCGCGGCTTTCTGAGCGGGTAGGGCTTGATCCCGCTCGCTTGTTGACTCCAGACTGCGTCGCGGTACTGGCCACCCGGTACGAGCGTGCATTGCCACCCGTTCTCCAGTGGTACCTCGAGGGTGTTCCATCGTGGGAAAGG
>NZ_CAJMZA010000136.1:0-356 GCF_905220195.1 Paraburkholderia sp. J8-2 | reverse complement strand
GGAGTTCGACTATGCGGTGGCCGCGTACGACCAGACGCTCATTGGGGCGCTCAGCGGCGTGGCCACGCAGCTCGCGCAGATCCGCTCGAACGACGCGCAGCTCGCCGATGCACAAATCGCGCAGCAGGCGGCGCGCGACGCCGACCAGCTCGCGATCCTGCAGTACAAGGGCGGGCTGACCAATCAGCTCACGGTGCTCAATGCCGACGTCACGGCGCTGAACGCCGACGAAGCCGTCGCCAACCTGAAGATGGATCGCCGCGACGAACAGATCGCGCTGGCTTCGGATTTGGGTGGCGGCTATGTCGATACCTCAGCCGATACCGGCCACCACACGGACGTTGCCGCCCAACCTG
>NZ_CAJMZA010000135.1:0-356 GCF_905220195.1 Paraburkholderia sp. J8-2 | reverse complement strand
TGGGTTGGGCGGCAACGTCTGCGCGGTGGCCGGTATCGGCTGAGGCATCGACATAGCCGCCCCCCAGATCCGAAGCCAGCGCGATCTGTTCGTCGCGGCGATCCATCTTCAGGTTGGCGATGGCTTCGTCGGCGTTCAGCGCCGTGACGTCGGCATTGAGCACCGTGAGCTGATTGGTCAGCCCGCCCTTGTACTGCAGGATCGCGAGCTGGTCGGCGTCGCGCGCCGCCTGCTGCGCGGTTTGTGCATCGACGAGCTGCGCGTCGTTCGAGCGGATCTGCGCGAGCTGCGTGGCCACGCCGCTGAGCGCCCCAATGAGCGTCTGGTCGTACGCGGCCACCGCGTAGTCGAACTCG
>NZ_CAJMZA010000134.1:0-369 GCF_905220195.1 Paraburkholderia sp. J8-2 | reverse complement strand
GTCGGCGAACCAGGAGGACCACGTTTCGATGGCGACGTTCGCCGCGCGCAAGCTCGCCGATATCGCCGACAACACGGCCAACATCCTCGCGATCGAACTGCTCGCGGCAGCCCAGGGCGTGGACCTGCGCGCACCGCACCACACGAGCCCGGCGCTCGCGCACGTGATGCAGTCGGTGCGCGCCGAGGTGCCGCATTACGACCTCGACCGTTACTTCGCGCCGGACATCGCCGCAATGACGAAGCTCGTGCAGAACGGCGCAATCGCCAAGCACAGCCCGCTCGCATTCGAGTCCGAGCAATAAGCCGAAGTCAGCATTCGAGCCTGAATAAAACAGCATTCCTGAATAACATCCGAGACGACGACGTT
>NZ_CAJMZA010000133.1:0-378 GCF_905220195.1 Paraburkholderia sp. J8-2 | reverse complement strand
GGTGGCACTGGCAAGTTATCGCATTCGCGCGCATACAGTGTCTCGCGGATGTGCCAGAGGGCACGTGGCTCGAATGCCATGACGACCGCGAGCATGAACGGCAGCGTGCAAAGCGCGAAGAGGGCCGTCTCCGGGGTGACGTATGCACGGTCGGCAAGCTTCGTTGCAGTAACAACGACCCCGAGGAACAGGACTTCGATCATGACCCACGGCCGCACGAACTGCAGCACACGCAGCACCGCTGAAAATGCGGGAGGAACCACGCCAAGGCGCACAGGTCCGGTAACGTAGAGAACCGCTGCAAGATCGAGAAACGGAAACACGATGGTCAGGCAGGCGACCAGGACAGCGAGTGGCCACATGCCTTGAACCCAGAGG
>NZ_CAJMZA010000132.1:0-383 GCF_905220195.1 Paraburkholderia sp. J8-2 | reverse complement strand
CTCCCCAAGCCCATTCCGTTATTGCCGCCGCACGTTGAACGGCATGTTTGCAAACCCGTCAGGAGAACTGAAATGAGCGAAACGATCACGACCGACCGCGAGGCGGTGGATCAACGCGACGAGAAGAAAGGCGGCGCGCAAGCGGCCCCGGCGCACGAGGACAAAGCGCCCACGCCCCCCGGCCGCCGCAAGCGCCTGATCGCGCTGCTCGGCGCCGTCACCCTGATTGCGGGCGCGGCGTATGGGGCGTACTACTTCACGGAAGGCCGCTTTCACGAGTCGACCGACGACGCCTATGTGAACGGCAATCTCGTGCAGCTCACGCCGCAGGTCACGGGCACGGTGGTGGCCGTCAATGCCGACGACACGCAGATCGTGAAGGA
>NZ_CAJMZA010000131.1:0-385 GCF_905220195.1 Paraburkholderia sp. J8-2 | reverse complement strand
AAAGTGCGAATAAAAGCCCTTCGAATTGGCGTGCCAGCATTCGACCAGGGCGCCCGCGAGCGGCTTGCCGTCGAGATCCGTGACGGTGCCGTGAATGACGAGCGGGCCCGCGTCGGCGTCCGGGTTGAGATCGATTCGCGAAACGCCTTCGCGCACCGGTGCGCCCGCAACGTACAACGGTCCTTCGATCGTGCGCGGCGTGCCGCCTTCGAGACCCACCGCCTTGTCTGCGGCGTCCATGCGGATGTCGAGGTACTTTTCAAGGCCAAGGCCGGCCGCCAGCAGCGCAGCCTCGCCGTCCTGGCCCAGCTTGTTCAGATAGTTCACGCCGGCCCACACTTCATCGGGCGTGATGTCGAGATCGTCGATGGCCTTGAACAGATCC
>NZ_CAJMZA010000130.1:0-385 GCF_905220195.1 Paraburkholderia sp. J8-2 | reverse complement strand
GAAGTGCGAATAAAAGCCCTTCGAATTGGCGTGCCAGCATTCGACCAGGGCGCCCGCGAGCGGTTTGCCGTCGAGATCCGTGACGGTGCCGTGAATGACGAGCGGGCCCGCGTCGGCGTCCGGGTTGAGGTCGATACGCGAAACGCCTTCGCGCACCGGTGCGCCCGCAACGTACAACGGTCCTTCGATCGTGCGCGGCGTGCCGCCTTCGAGACCCACCGACTTGTCTGCGGCGTCCATGCGGATGTCGAGGTACTTTTCGAGGCCCAGGCCAGCCGCCAGCAGCGCAGCCTCGCCGTCCTGGCCCAGCTTGTTCAGATAGTTCACGCCGGCCCACACTTCATCGGGCGTGATGTCGAGATCGTCGATGGCCTTGAACAGATCG
>NZ_CAJMZA010000129.1:0-389 GCF_905220195.1 Paraburkholderia sp. J8-2 | reverse complement strand
CCCGGCGATGCAATCGTCAAGCTGTCGAAAACGACGATCTGCGGCACCGATCTCCACATTCTCAAGGGCGACGTGCCGAGCTGCGAGCCGGGCCGCATTCTCGGCCACGAGGGCGTGGGCGTCGTGCACGAAGTCGGCGAGGGCGTGTCGACGCTGAAAGCCGGCGATCACGTGCTCGTCTCCTGCATTTCGAGCTGCGGGCAGTGTGAATACTGCCGGCGCGGAATGTACTCGCACTGCAAGACGGGCGGCTGGATTCTCGGCAACCGCATCGACGGCACGCAGGCCGAATACGTGCGGACCCCGCACGCGCAAACGAGCCTGTACCGCATTCCCGCGGGCCTCGACGAGGCGGCGCTCGTGATGCTTTC
Organism: Paraburkholderia sp. J8-2; assembly: GCF_905220195.1. Lineage (NCBI taxonomy): Bacteria > Pseudomonadati > Pseudomonadota > Betaproteobacteria > Burkholderiales > Burkholderiaceae > Paraburkholderia > Paraburkholderia sp. J8-2. The sequence goes on along the minus strand of NZ_CAJMZA010000129.1, from coordinate 18 downwards.
AGACATCCTGCCAACGGG
>NZ_CAJMZA010000128.1:0-393 GCF_905220195.1 Paraburkholderia sp. J8-2 | reverse complement strand
CCGTGCTCAGACCCGCCACCTGACCCGTCGTCAGCGAGGCGATTGCCAGCGTTGCCAGCTGTGCCGTGCTCAGCGCGTTCAGCGCCGTCGTGGTCAGCGACTGCACCTGCGTGCTCGTCAGCGAAGCGATGCCTGCCGTGCCAAGACCGCTCACGAGCTGGCTCGTGCTCAGCGCGTGCAGGTCAGCCGAGTTCAGCTGGCGCACCTGCGTCGAGCTCAGTGCCGCGAGCTGGCCCGTGCTCAAACCCGAAACCTGTGCGCTCGTCAGCAGGTTCACCGACAGCGTCGCCAGCTGCGACGTCGTCAGCGCGTTGAGCGCCGTCGAGGTCAGCGACTGCACTTGCGAAGACGTCAGCTGGCCAATGCCTGCCGAACCCAGCGCCTGCACTTCAG
>NZ_CAJMZA010000127.1:0-415 GCF_905220195.1 Paraburkholderia sp. J8-2 | reverse complement strand
CTGAGCACGGGCCAACTCGCGGCGCTGAGCTCGACGCAGGTGCGCCAGCTGAATTCGGCTGACCTCAAGGCGTTGAGCACGAGCCAGCTCGTGAACGGCCTTGGCACGGCAGGCATCGCTTCGCTGACCAGCACGCAGGTGCAGTCGCTGACCACGTCGGCGCTGAACGCGCTGAGCACGGCGCAGCTGGCAACGCTGGCAATCGCCTCGCTGACGACGGGTCAGGTGGCAGGTCTGAGCACGGGCCAGCTGTCGAGCCTGATCTCGAGCCAGGTGCAGCAGCTGGGTTCGGCGGACATCAAGGCGCTGAGCACGAACCAGGTGGTGAACGGTCTGGGCTCGGCAGGCATCGCAGCACTGACTTCCAGCCAGGTTGCCCAGCTCGGCACGGCCGACCTCCACTCGCTGACCACGA
>NZ_CAJMZA010000126.1:0-419 GCF_905220195.1 Paraburkholderia sp. J8-2 | reverse complement strand
TCATCCGCCTCTGAGCTGCTCAGGTGAGCTGCGTAACTCCGAGGGAGTACGTCGAAATACGTTTTCGTGACCACCGGCGCAACCTTGTTCTTGATGCGATCGGACTGTGCCGCACAGTCTTGAGAGATAACTGTGCGCATCGTGTCCCATCGTGAATCGTTCGGATTCCAGGTTCGGTTGCCTGGGTCTACCGCATGCAAGCTTCGCACGACACATACTTCGACGTCCGCACGCTGATCAATACCAGGAAGCGGAGTCGTTTGCCCTCGGTGGATGGCGACCAGTCGTCCAATCTGTGATTCGGTCGCTCGCGGCCACGCAGATTGCGAGCTTTCCTGCGTTACCGACGCCCCGCTCGCCGCATTGTCTGCACCGCTCGTCGCGTTCGGCATCTGAGCATAGGCCGCGACTGGGCAGAC
>NZ_CAJMZA010000125.1:0-429 GCF_905220195.1 Paraburkholderia sp. J8-2 | reverse complement strand
GCGCAAACGGTCCCTGTCAGGGTAGTGGCCGATGTGATTCCACCCATCTCGAGCTCGACGACTGGATACGCCTGTGCGATGAAGAAAGTAATCATTGCTGCGAGCGCCAGCGCCAGGACGCGATCGAGTCGCGCCATGTCTGTGCTGGCGATGCTCGCCCCGCAGCGGGGGCAGTGCATTGCCCGAGTCTTCCCGGTCCGAAGTGGGCGCGACAGCAGCAGATCACAATCGGGACAGGCGATGAGGTTGCGGATTTCCATGGTTTTCAGATCGCTCGCCCCGTCAAGCTTCAGACGCGTCCGTCGCATTGCTCAATCCCATGCGCATGGATGCGAGTTCTGCCTCGAGTGCAGCAATCTCGTTCCACTGCTTGAGCACCGTCCCTCGCAGGACTCTGAGTTCGTGATGGACGGCCGCAAGCGCGAAGCG
>NZ_CAJMZA010000124.1:0-431 GCF_905220195.1 Paraburkholderia sp. J8-2 | reverse complement strand
GAGGCCAGCGACAAGCGACCATGGACCCGATCGAGCGATTCTTCGAGGCTGGACTGAAGCTCAGCCATTTGCGCCTGCTCACGCTGTTCGACAGCGTCGGGCAGATCCGTCTCGTGGCCGAGCGCCTGAATCTTACGCAGCCTGCCGTGTCGAAACAGCTCGCCGATCTGGAAGAGGGGCTCGGCACGCCGGTGCTCGAGCGCGTGGGCAACCGGTTGCGGTTTACTGCGGTGGGCGACGTGCTGCTGCGGCATGCGCGCGAGGTGTTTCATCAAATCGAGCGGGCGCGCTACGAGGTCGATGCGCTCACGAGCGGACTCTCGGGGCGCATTGCCGTGGGTGCGGTGCCGACCGTGCTGCCGGTGTTCGCGCCCGAACTCGTGCTCGAGCTGAAAAAGCGCGCGCCCCACGTCAACGTGTCGTTTTTTGAG
>NZ_CAJMZA010000123.1:0-431 GCF_905220195.1 Paraburkholderia sp. J8-2 | reverse complement strand
TTCAAAAAACGACACGTTGACGTGGGGCGCGCGCTTTTTCAGTTCGAGCACGAGTTCGGGCGCGAACACTGGCAGCACGGTTGGCACCGCACCCACGGCAATGCGCCCCGAGAGTCCGCTCGTGAGCGCATCGACCTCGTAGCGCGCCCGCTCGATTTGATGAAACACCTCGCGTGCATGCCGCAGCAGCACGTCGCCCACCGCCGTGAAGCGCAACCGGTTGCCCACGCGCTCGAGCACCGGCGTGCCGATGCCCGCCTCCAGATCGGCGAGCTGCTTCGACACCGCAGGCTGCGTGAGATTCAGGCGCTCGGCCACGAGACGGATCTGCCCGACGCTGTCGAACAGCGTGAGCAGGCGCAAATGACTGAGTTTCAGTCCAGCCTCGAAGAATCGCTCGATCGGGTCCATGGTCGCTTGCCGCTGGCCTG
>NZ_CAJMZA010000122.1:0-461 GCF_905220195.1 Paraburkholderia sp. J8-2 | reverse complement strand
GTGCTTCCCGTCATTCCGGCCGATCTGCCGTCGAGTCTGCTCGAGCGGCGGCCCGATATTCTGCAAGCCGAACAAAATCTGGTCGCCGCCAATGCGAACGTCGGCGCCGCGCGGGCGCTTTACTATCCGACCATCTCGCTAACCGGTGCGCTCGGTTCGGTCAGCACGGCCTTCGGCGACTTCCTTTCCGGGCCCGCGGCGCTCTGGTCGATTGCAGCGGGTGTGACCGGGCCGATCTTCACGGCGGGCGCGATTGGTGGTCAGGTGCAGTCGGCCGAGGCACAAAAGCGCCAGGCAGAACTGATCTACAGGCAGACCGTGCTGGGCGCGTTCAACGATACCAACAACGCGCTCGTCAGCTCACAGAACACGATCGAGCAGACCGGGCTTCAGCAGCAGCGTGTCGACGCGTTGCGCGAATACGCGCGCCTCTCGAGCCTCAAGTTCGAAGATGGCCTGAT
>NZ_CAJMZA010000121.1:0-468 GCF_905220195.1 Paraburkholderia sp. J8-2 | reverse complement strand
ACAGCCGGTCGCTTCACCCGCGGCGCTCGCGCGCCTCATGCGCCGTTTCCCGGTGGCGTTGATGGCCGACGAAATCCTGCAAGGACCGGAAAGCGCGTTCGAGATCGCGAAGAACGAGGGCGCCGACGTGTTCGCCATCAAGATCGAACAAAGCGGCGGGCTGTTCGCCGCACAACGCGTGGCCACGATTGCGGATGCCGCGGGTATCGAGCTGTACGGCGGCACGATGCTCGAAGGCGCGTTCAGCACGGTGGCATCGGCGCATCTGTTCGCGAGCTTCGCGAACCTGCAGTGGGGCACCGAACTGTTCGGCCCCTTGCTGATCACCGAAGAAATTCTGACTACCCCGCTGGACTACAGCGACTTCGAACTGACGGTGCCGAACGGCCCGGGTCTGGGCATCGAACTGGATGAAGCGAAGGTCAAGCGCTTCACCCGCGACGGCCTGCTGAAAGTGACGAAATAATA
>NZ_CAJMZA010000120.1:0-468 GCF_905220195.1 Paraburkholderia sp. J8-2 | reverse complement strand
GCAGCCGGTCGCTTCACCCGCGGCGCTCGCGCGCCTCATGCGCCGTTTCCCGGTGGCGTTGATGGCCGACGAAATCCTGCAGGGGCCAGAAAGCGCGTTCGAGATCGCGAAGAACGAGGGCGCCGACGTGTTCGCCATCAAGATCGAACAAAGCGGTGGACTGTTCGCCGCCCAGCGCGTGGCCACGATTGCGGACGCCGCGGGTATCGAGTTGTACGGCGGCACGATGCTCGAAGGCGCGTTCAGCACGGTGGCATCGGCGCATCTGTTCGCGAGCTTCGCGAACCTGCAGTGGGGCACCGAACTGTTCGGCCCCTTGCTGATTACCGAAGAGATTCTGACCACCCCGCTGGACTACAGCGACTTCGAGCTGACGGTGCCGAACGGCCCGGGTCTGGGCATCGAACTGGACGAAGCGAAGGTCAAGCGCTTCACCCGCGACGGCCTGCTGAAAGTGACGAAATAATC
>NZ_CAJMZA010000119.1:0-488 GCF_905220195.1 Paraburkholderia sp. J8-2 | reverse complement strand
CGGACACCTGACAAACGGAATTTGACGATGCTATTCCACGTACGAATGGATGTGAACATCCCGGCCGACATGCCCGCCAACGTCGCCAATGAAATCAAGGCGCGCGAAAAGGCGTACTCGCAGGAGCTGCAGCGCAGCGGCAAGTGGCGCCATATCTGGCGACTGGTGGGCGAGTACGCGAACTACAGCATCTTCGATGTAGAGAGCAATGCAGAGTTGCACGACATTCTTACCGCCTTGCCGCTTTTCCCGTACATGAAGATTTCGGTGACGCCGTTGTGTCGCCACCCGTCCTCCGTCAGGGACAACGACGCTTGAGCTGATTTCCCCCCAATACCAGGAAGCACCAGCCAGTATCAGGAGACAAATACCATGAGCGCAAAAGTATTCGAAACGAAGGAAGTGCAGGACCTGCTGAAGGCCGCTGCGAATCTCAATGGCGGCAGCGGCAACGCGCGTTTCCAGCAGGTCGTCTATCGACTGCTGGG
>NZ_CAJMZA010000118.1:0-515 GCF_905220195.1 Paraburkholderia sp. J8-2 | reverse complement strand
CTCGGCGCGTTCGTGCTGCTCGTGATCAGCGCGGCCGTGGGCTTCCTGATGTGGTACTCGATCTCGCGCGACGCGCAGCAGATCCAGCCGCTCGTGCCCGCCCTGCAAAGCTGGTGGATGAAGATCCACGTGCCGGCGAACTTCATCGGCTACGGCAGCTTCGCGCTGTCGGCCATGGTGGGCGTGGCGTACATCATGAAGGAGCGCGGCGTGCTGGCGGACCGCCTGCCCGCGCTCGAGGTGCTCGACGACGTCATGTACAAGTCGATCGCCGTGGGTTTCGCGTTCTTCACCATCGCGACGATTCTCGGCGCGCTGTGGGCCGCGCAGGCCTGGGGCGGCTACTGGAGCTGGGACCCGAAGGAAACCTGGGCGCTGATCGTGTGGCTCAACTACGCGGCCTGGCTGCATATGCGCCTCATGAAGGGCCTGCGTGGCGGCGTGGCGGCCTGGTGGGCGCTCACGGGCCTGCTGGTGACGACCTTCGCGTTCCTTGGCGTCAACATGTTCCTTTC
>NZ_CAJMZA010000117.1:0-551 GCF_905220195.1 Paraburkholderia sp. J8-2 | reverse complement strand
GCCGGCACACTGATACGGCCGCTGCGGCTCATCATGCCGCTCTATGACGAGGAGATTTACTTCGTCGTGCGTAACGACTCGCCGATGAAGAACATCAACGAGATCAAGGACAAGGTGATGAGCGTGGGCCTGATCGGCAGCGGCACCGCGCAGTCGGCAACGACGCTCTACCGCCTCATGTTCGGCCAGCCCATTCCCGAACAGAACGCGCAGCACCTGAGCAATGAAGACGCACTTGCGGCGCTCATCGTCAAGAAGATCGATGTGGCGATCATCGTCGCCGGGCAACCCGCCAAGCTCTTTACCGACATGAACCCCGAACTGCTGCAGCAGATCCGCTTCCTGCGCGTCGACCCCAACGCCCCGGAAACGGCGCGCGCGAAGCAAACCTACTATCCGGCAACCATTCACGTGTCGAGCTACCCGAACTGGCTGAAGGAGGACGTGCCGACCTGGACGGTGAAAGCCTTTCTCGTCACCTACGACTACAACCTGCGCGATACGGTCGGCAACCTGAAGCGCTTTGCCGATTCGCTCTGCACGAACTTCGA
>NZ_CAJMZA010000116.1:0-569 GCF_905220195.1 Paraburkholderia sp. J8-2 | reverse complement strand
AGGCACAAGGCCGGTATACGTAACACGCGTACTGACGCCTGACCTTGCGTCATGTCGACGGTTGCACGACGTTGAATTGGATGGCACTGAAGGTTGTGCCTATCGTTGAACTCGTCACGTTCACGGATGGCGTGATGAGGACCACTCTGGCTTGCCGCCTACGCAACGAAGGCTTTCCCAGTGCAGTGCGGTGTGCACAGAGCCGAAGCGCTGCAGCGCCTCGCTGGCAAGGCTGGCAGCTAATGGCTCAGAATCGCCGAACTCGTTCCGCCGCAGCAGGCCTGAGCCTGCAAATGGCGCGATTGCTTTAGTGGGCGAGCGCCCACATGAGCGACACGGAGAAGGCGCCCACCACGACGGACGCGCAACGCTGGAAGAACGCCGGACGAATGAACGGCGCACGCCCATTGCGCGGCGCGGCGCCGATGGCGATCCATGTCATGCCAATGGGGACGAGCAAGACCGCGAAGACCGCCATGGCCTGGAACCACATCGAAACGCTCTCGAATGCCATAGGCGGAAAAATCGACCCGGCGAACAAAATGGCCTTGGGGTTGAGCACGGTGGCA
>NZ_CAJMZA010000115.1:0-573 GCF_905220195.1 Paraburkholderia sp. J8-2 | reverse complement strand
CTGAATACTGCAGTTCATCCGGTTCAGAAGGCAAAGTTCAAGGTCAATGAGCTCGCGTGTTTTTCTTGACAGTATCTGACAATGCAGATAATATGCTTTGTATAACGGAGGACGTTGCGATGGACCACTACACGACCAGGAATTTTATGGCGACCGAGAGTGTCGGTTTCAGGCTCGTCAAGGCGCGTAACCTGATTGGCGCGGAGATGGATGCGGCGCTCAAGGACCTCGACATCACTAGCCAGCAAATGGGCATCCTGCTTTCGCTGAAGCAGGGTGTGGCGACCACGCCGTTCGAACTGTCGAAACTGCTCGGCATCGATACGGGCCTCATGACGCGCATGCTGGACAAGCTGGAAACCAAGGGTCTGCTGGAGCGTTCGCGCGACGCAGACGACCGCCGTGTGGTGAATCTGCACCTCACGGCGAAGGGGCAGGAAACGGCTGAGCAGATTCCTGAAGTCGCGCCGCATGTGTTCAACGCGCGCCTGCGCAAATTCACGAAGGCGGAATTTGCCGAACTGAACCGACTGCTTCGCAAGTTTACAGACGACTGAACGGTGCGGCCGTGGG
>NZ_CAJMZA010000114.1:0-590 GCF_905220195.1 Paraburkholderia sp. J8-2 | reverse complement strand
TTCAAGCTGCGCGGTGCCTACAACAAGATGGCGCACCTCTCGCCCGCGCAACTGGAGCGCGGCGTGATCACCGCCTCGGCGGGCAATCACGCGCAGGGCGTGGCGCTTTCGGCGGCGAAACTGGGCGTGAAGGCCGTGATCTGCGTGCCGGTGACCACGCCGCAGGTGAAGGTCGATGCCGTGCGCGCCCACGGCGGTGCGACCGTCGAGGTCGTGCAGGCCGGCGAGTCGTACAGCGACGCCTACGCCCACGCCGTGCGCCTGCAGGAAGAGCGCGGCCTGACCTTCGTGCATCCGTTCGACGATCCCTACGTGATCGCCGGCCAGGGCACCGTGGCGATGGAAGTGCTGAGCCAGCATCAGGCCCCGATTCACGCGATCTTCGTGCCGATCGGCGGCGGCGGGTTGGCGGCAGGCGTGGCGGCCTACGTGAAGGCCGTGCGCCCCGACATCAAGGTGATCGGCGTGCAGACCGACGATTCCTGCGCGATGGCGCAGTCGATCAAGGCAGGCAAGCGCGTCGAGCTGACTGAAGTCGGCCTGTTCTCGGACGGCACGGCAGTCAAGCTCGTGGGCGAGGAAACCTTCCG
>NZ_CAJMZA010000113.1:0-641 GCF_905220195.1 Paraburkholderia sp. J8-2 | reverse complement strand
ATCGCCGCGACGGCCCCGGAAGATGTAGACGTTCCCGCCCAGAGGGTTCTCCTCAAGCGCTGTCTGCACCTTCGCGGTCAACCCCTGAAACCCACATCGCATATCGGTAACGCCCGCGGCGATCCAGATGCGCGTGCCTGCCGGTAGGGAGATCATGAGCGCAGACTTCCCAGCACGATCCGCAGCGTCTCGGCATCGACCAGGCCATCCACTTTAACCACCGCACGGCCGATCCGGATCTCGATCGTGCCGATTGGTGATGCAGGCTTCGCACCCTGCGCTTGCGGTTCTCCCGGAGCTGATGTGCTGACCTCCGTAGGCGCCTCGCTTAGCAGTACGACCGGAACGAGCGCGGCAGACTGAGCTTGCTGATCAGCCAGATATCGCCGCCGCCAGGTGAATAGCATATTTGCATTGATGCCATTCTCGCGGGCCAGCTTCGCGACCGATACCCCGGGCTCGCAAGCTGCTGCTGCCAGTCGATCACGAAGCTCCCGGGGGTAGTTAGGGCGCCCCGTACGGGAACCCGGCTTCTTCTCTGCAGACTGTGTCAAAGTGGTGCCCATCAGATCGGAAATGATGGACATCACTTTGATGTCTCCCTCAGCCACCGTCTACAACGGCCGGCTCGAGCCGCTTAC
>NZ_CAJMZA010000112.1:0-644 GCF_905220195.1 Paraburkholderia sp. J8-2 | reverse complement strand
CTCAACGGCACGCAGGCATCCGCCGCGCTCGCGATCTACAACATGTTTGCGATCGAAGACCTGTACCGCACGGCGCTCGTGTCGGGCGCGCTCTGCGTGGATGCAGCGGCTGGCTCGGTCAAGCCGTTCGACGCACGCATTCACGAACTGCGCGGCCATCGCGGCCAGATCGAGGCAGCCGCGGCCTATCGCACGCTGCTCGAGGGCTCGGCGATCAATCTCTCGCACCGCGACTGCGGCAAGGTCCAGGACCCGTACTCGCTGCGCTGCCAGCCGCAGGTGATGGGCGCGTGTCTCGACCAGATGCGCCACGCGGCGCAGGTGCTGCTCGTCGAGGCGAACGCGGTGTCGGACAACCCGCTGATCTTCCCGGAAACGAACGAAGTGCTGTCGGGCGGCAACTTCCACGCCGAGCCGGTGGCCTTCGCCGCCGACAATCTCGCGCTGGCCGCAGCCGAAATCGGCGCGCTCGCCGAGCGTCGCATCGCACTGCTGATCGACGCCACGCTGTCGGGCCTGCCGCCTTTCCTCGTGAAGGACGGTGGCGTGAACTCGGGCTTCATGATCGCGCACGTCACGGCAGCAGCGCTCGCTTCGGAAAACAAGACGCTCGCGCATCCGGCCTCGGTGGATTCGCTGCCGAC
>NZ_CAJMZA010000111.1:0-662 GCF_905220195.1 Paraburkholderia sp. J8-2 | reverse complement strand
TCGACCAGTTCGCAACCGGCTTCCGCCAGCGCGGGAATCGCCCACGCCGCCTGCGTTTCGCTCCAGGCCATGTTGACGTCCACGCGCACGGCGGCGCGCTCGCCCATCGCCTTCTTGATGTCGGCGACGTGCTTGATGTCGGTTTTGAGGTCTTTCGCGCCGATCTTCAGCTTGAAGATCTTGTGGCGGCGCACCTCGAGCATGGCCTCGGCTTCGGCGATGTCTTTCGCGGTATCGCCCGATGCCAGCGTCCATGCCACCGGCAGGCGCTCGCGGCGGCGGCCGCCCAGCAGTTCGCTCACCGGCACGCCAAGGCGCTTGCCCTGCGCGTCGAGCAGCGCGGTTTCCAGCGCGCACTTGGCGAAGTGATTGACCTTGACGAGCTTGCCGAGGTGCGCCATGAGCGCCTGAATTCGCGTGGCGTCCTGACCGATCATCGCGGGGGCGAAGTAAGCGTCGATTGCCAGCTTCATCGCTTCCGGGCTTTCGGGGCCGTAAGCCATGCCGGCAATGGTGGTGCCTTCGCCGATGCCGGTCACGCCATCGCTGCAGTACACCTTTACGAGCATCAGGGTTTGCCCGTACATCGTGGCGACGGATAGCTTGTGAGGGCGAATCGTCGGCAGATCTACCAGGCGGGTTTCGATACGTTCGATCGTCGC
>NZ_CAJMZA010000110.1:0-662 GCF_905220195.1 Paraburkholderia sp. J8-2 | reverse complement strand
GCGTCCATGCGTCATCGTCAAGCAGTCGGTCAAACAGATGAGCGCGCTCCTTGTCCGACAAGGGGGAAAGGCCGAACAGCGCATACAGTGCGAGGCCCCATGCCGCCTCCCAGCGCAACAGCGCGATTTCAGGATCGGCGGCCTCTTCCCTGATCTGCCGGACCTGCCCGGCGAACCGTTCCCGGATAAACGCCATGGGGCTCGGATCATCCACAAGGATCGAAAGGACTGCACGCGCAGGTGAGCGGTTCTCGTCTACCATCTGGCGCAATGCCGCAATCTCGAGTGAGAGCGCTTGCTGTGGGGCATCCTTCGGACGCGATTGCTGATAGTTGCGCCGGAACTGTTCGAAACTGACGTTGCGATATGCGAGTACACCCTTGAACAGATCAGCCTTGGAGCGAAAGTGATGCGTGACCGCCCCCTTGCTCAGGCCTGATTCCCGGGCGACAGCCTCGAATGTCAGCCTCGCAGTCCCATCGCGGGCGAGGACGGTCAACGCCGCCTCGATGATCGCATTGCGGGTCTGTTCTGAACGCTCCTGCCTGGCCAAAAGTTTGTCCCCAAAGTTATGGAGGGCTGAAATGGCGCGATCGAACGTGCCTTGCTTCCGGTAGCCCACTTGCACAATATCTGCATCCTGGACCGGGAGTATACGGCTC
>NZ_CAJMZA010000109.1:0-698 GCF_905220195.1 Paraburkholderia sp. J8-2 | reverse complement strand
GAAACCATCGTGAAGGTCGCGAAGGAGTCGATGGCCAACCAGGTGCGCGCGATGCTCACGCTGCAGGAACGCGGCGCGGCCACGCTCGACTACGGCAACAACATCCGCCAGATGGCGCTGGAAATGGGCGTGGAAAACGCGTTCGACTTCCCGGGCTTCGTGCCGGCGTATATCCGCCCGCTGTTCTGCGAGGGCAAGGGCCCGTTCCGCTGGGTGGCGCTCTCGGGCGATCCTGAGGACATCTACAAGACCGACGCCAAGGTCAAGGAGCTGATCCCTGACGATCCGCATCTGCACAACTGGCTCGACATGGCGCGCGAGCGCATTGCGTTCCAGGGGCTGCCCGCGCGTATCTGCTGGGTGGGCGTGAAGGATCGCTATCGTCTGGGCCAGGCGTTCAACGAGATGGTCAAGAACGGCGAACTGAAGGCGCCGATCGTGATCGGCCGCGACCACCTCGACACCGGCTCGGTGGCGAGCCCGAACCGCGAAACGGAATCGATGAAGGACGGTTCGGACGCCGTGAGCGACTGGCCGCTGCTCAATGCGCTGCTGAACACGGCGGGCGGCGCGTCGTGGGTGTCGCTGCACCACGGCGGCGGCGTGGGCATGGGCTTCTCGCAGCACTCGGGCGTGGTGATCGTGGCGGACGGCACGCAGGCGGCCCACGAGCGGCTTGGCCGCGTGCTGCACAACGA
>NZ_CAJMZA010000108.1:0-715 GCF_905220195.1 Paraburkholderia sp. J8-2 | reverse complement strand
GATTGGCCGCGCCGCGCGCAATTGGGAGTGCTTCGACCAGATCCTCGCCTCGCTCAAGGACCTGAACGAAGACGAAACGCTGCTGATCCAGTCGGGCAAGCCTGTGGGCGTGTTCCGCACGCATGCCGACGCACCGCGCGTGCTGCTCGCGAACTCGAACCTCGTGCCGCACTGGGCCACGTGGGAACACTTCCACGAACTGGACCGCAAGGGCCTCATGATGTACGGCCAGATGACGGCGGGCAGCTGGATCTACATCGGCTCGCAGGGCATCGTGCAGGGCACGTACGAAACGTTCTATTCGGTGGCGAACCAGCACTTCAACGGCAACCCGAAAGGCCGCTGGATTCTCACCGGTGGCCTCGGCGGCATGGGCGGCGCACAGCCGCTTGCGGCGACGATGGCGGGCTTCTCGATGATCGCGGTGGAGTGCGATGAAACGCGCATCGACTTCCGCCTGAAGACGCGCTACGTGGACCGCAAGGCGAAGACGATCGACGAGGCGCTCGCCATCGTCGAGGAAGCGAAGCGCACGGGCAAGCCGGTTTCGGTGGGCCTGCTCGGCAACGCCGCCGACGTGTTCGCCGAGTTCGTCAAGCGTGGCATCACGCCGGACTGCGTGACGGACCAGACGAGCGCGCACGACCCGATCAACGGCTATCTGCCGCAGGGCTGGACGGTTGCGCAGTGGCGCGAGGCGCAGAAGGTTGCGCCA
>NZ_CAJMZA010000107.1:0-715 GCF_905220195.1 Paraburkholderia sp. J8-2 | reverse complement strand
GGGCGCAACCTTCTGCGCCTCGCGCCACTGCGCAACCGTCCAGCCCTGCGGCAGATAGCCGTTGATCGGGTCGTGCGCGCTCGTCTGGTCCGTTACGCAGTCCGGCGTGATGCCGCGCTTGACGAATTCGGCGAACACGTCGGCGGCGTTGCCGAGCAGGCCCACCGAAACCGGCTTGCCCGTGCGCTTCGCCTCTTCAATGATGGCGAGCGCCTCGTCGATCGTCTTTGCCTTGCGGTCCACGTAGCGCGTCTTCAGGCGGAAGTCGATGCGCGTTTCATCGCACTCCACCGCGATCATCGAGAAGCCTGCCATCGTCGCCGCAAGCGGCTGTGCGCCGCCCATGCCGCCGAGACCGCCCGTGAGAATCCAGCGGCCATTCGGATTGCCGTTGAAGTGCTGGTTCGCCACCGAATAGAACGTTTCGTACGTGCCCTGCACGATGCCCTGCGAACCGATGTAGATCCAGCTGCCCGCCGTCATCTGGCCGTACATCATGAGGCCCTTGCGGTCCAGTTCGTGGAAGTGTTCCCACGTGGCCCAGTGAGGCACGAGGTTCGAGTTCGCGAGCAGCACGCGCGGTGCGTCGGCATGCGTGCGGAACACACCCACAGGCTTGCCCGACTGGATCAGCAGCGTTTCGTCTTCGTTCAGGTCCTTGAGCGAGGCGAGGATCTGGTCGAAGCACTCCCAGTTGCGCGCGGCGCGGCCAATG
>NZ_CAJMZA010000106.1:0-842 GCF_905220195.1 Paraburkholderia sp. J8-2 | reverse complement strand
GCCTGCAAACAGAGGACCGCACCGCGTGGGTAATATGTGCAATTTCCTGGTCGAGCAAAGTCATCATGGAGCCCCTTCGTGTTGCCTGTGGCTGGTCGATGCCTTCATCACCGCGCCGCTTTCGTCACCCAGGTAACGGCCGGCGCGCTTACGCGACATGACAGCTCTTGTTCTAGCGCTCATTCATTTCACAGATGCCTCGTCTGATCGAGTCCATCCCGAATGGGGGGGAACATGGCGGAGACTGTCCCGATGCATGCAGCCAGGCTTAGGCGACGACGACACGGTTGCGACCCAGATGTTTCGCGCTGTAGAGCCGCTCGTCAGCTGCACGCAGGATCGTGTCGATCGTCTTGCCGTCGCGGCCGAACTGGGAGGCGCCGACGCTGACTGTCACTTCGCCGCGGCGCCCGCTGCCAGCCTCGAACGTACTGCCAGCGATCGTCGTGCGGATTCGCTCGCCAATCGCGAGGGCGGTGTCCAGACCTGCCTGCGGCAGCAGCACCATGAACTCCTCCCCCCCGACGCGCGCGACGCCGTCGTAAGGGCGTATCGCATCAAGGCATTTCTGCACGAATTCGCGCAGCACATCGTCGCCCGCCTGGTGCCCGTACGCGTCGTTGATTGCCTTGAAACGATCGATGTCGAGCGCCAGCAGGGAAAAGGGCGCTCCACCGTGCTGGGCGCGGCCGATCTCGGCCTCGACGGACTCGATGAACTGGCGCCGGTTGGCCGCGCCAGTAAGCGGATCGGTCGCAGCAAGGTGCCTGAGCGTGTCATTGGTCCGCTGCAGGTCCTGCAGTGCGCTCTCAGTACGCGCGGTCGCCTGGGCAAGCCGCGCA
>NZ_CAJMZA010000105.1:0-843 GCF_905220195.1 Paraburkholderia sp. J8-2 | reverse complement strand
CCCTGCAAAGAGAGGACCGCACCGCGTGGGTAATATGTGCACTTTCCTGGTCGAGCAAAGTCATCATGGAGCCCCTTCGTGTTGCCTGTGGCTGGTCGATGCCTTCATCACCGCGCCGCTTTCGTCACCCAGGTAACGGCCGGCGCGCTTGCGCGACATGACAGCTCTTGTTCTAGCGCCTGTTCATTTCACAGATGCCTGGTCTGATCGAGTCCATCCCGAATGCGGGTGGAACATGGCGGAAACTGTCCCGATGCATGCAGCCAGGCTTAAGCGACGACGACACGGTTGCGACCCAGATGTTTCGCGCTGTAGAGCCGCTCGTCGGCTGCACGCAGGATCGTGTCGATCGTCTTGCCGTCGCGGCCGAACTGGGATGCGCCGACGCTGACTGTCACTTCGCCGCGGCGCCCGCTGCCAGCCTCGAACGTACTGCCAGCGATCGTCGTGCGGATTCGCTCGCCAATCGCAAGGGCGGTGTCCAGACCTGCCTGCGGCAGCAGCACCATGAACTCCTCCCCCCCGACGCGCGCGACGCCGTCGTAAGGGCGAATCGCATCAAGGCATTTCTGCACGAATTCGCGCAGCACATCGTCGCCCGCCTGGTGCCCGTACGCGTCGTTGATTGCCTTGAAACGATCGATGTCGAGCGCCAGCAGGGAAAAGGACGCTCCACCGTGCTGGGCGCGGCCGATCTCGGCCTCGACAGACTCGATGAACTGGCGCCGGTTGGCCGCGCCGGTAAGCGGATCGGTGGCAGCAAGGTGCCTGAGCTTCTCATTGGTCCGCTGCAGGTCCTGCAGTGCGCTCTCAGTACGCGCGGTCGCCTGGGCAAGCCGCGCC
>NZ_CAJMZA010000104.1:0-902 GCF_905220195.1 Paraburkholderia sp. J8-2 | reverse complement strand
TCGAGCGCGAGCGCCACACCCATGCCGCCGCCGATGCACAGCGAGGCGAGACCGCGCTTCGCATCGCGGCGCTGCATTTCGTGCAGCAGCGTCACGAGAATCCGGCAGCCCGACGCGCCGATCGGGTGACCGATCGCAATCGCCCCGCCGTTCACGTTGATCTTCGACGTGTCCCAGCCCATCTGCTTGTTCACGGCCAGCGCCTGTGCGGCAAAGGCCTCGTTGATCTCCAAGAGATCGAGGTCGTTCACCGACCAGCCCGCGCGCTCCAGCGCACGCTTTGAGGCCGGCACCGGGCCCATGCCCATGATCTTCGGGTCCACACCGCCGCTTGCGTACGCCTTGATGCGCGCGAGCGGCGTGAGGCCCAGCGCTTCGGCCTTCTTCGCCGACATCACCACGACCGCGGCCGCGCCGTCGTTCAGGCCCGAGGCGTTCGCCGCCGTCACCGTGCCTTCCTTGTTGAACGCCGGCTTCAGGCCCGCGAGCGACTCAGCCGTCACGCCGTGGCGCACGAACTCGTCGGTCGCGAACTGCAGCGGCTCGCCCTTGCGCTGCGGAATCGCCACCGGCACGATTTCCGCGTCGAAGCGGCCCGCCTTCTGCGCCGCTTCGGCCTTGTTCTGCGAAAGCGCCGCAAACGCGTCCTGCTCCTCGCGCGTGATGCCGTATTCCTTCGCGACGTTTTCCGCCGTCACGCCCATGTGGTACTGGTTGTACACGTCCCACAGGCCGTCGACGATCATGCTGTCGATCAGCTTCGCATCGCCCATGCGGAAGCCGTCGCGCGAGCCCGGCAGCACGTGCGGCGCGGCGCTCATGTTTTCCTGGCCGCCGGCCACGACGATGTCCGAGTCGCCCGCGATGATCGCGTTCGCAGCCAGCATCACGGCCTTCAGGCC
>NZ_CAJMZA010000103.1:0-940 GCF_905220195.1 Paraburkholderia sp. J8-2 | reverse complement strand
GGCGCGGACCGTGCGATCCTCATCGAGTCGAACGAAGACCTGCAGCCGCTGGCTGTCGCCAAGCTCCTGAAGGCGCTGGTCGACAAGGAACAGCCGCAACTGGTCATCCTCGGCAAGCAGGCCATCGACGACGATTCGAACCAGACCGGCCAGATGCTCGCCGCTCTCGCGAACCTGCCGCAAGCGACGTTTGCATCGAAGGTCGTCGTGGCCGACGGCAAGGCGACCGTGTCGCGCGAAGTGGATGGCGGCGCGGAAACGCTGTCGCTCACGCTGCCCGCCGTGGTCACGACGGATCTGCGCCTGAACGAGCCGCGCTACGTCACGCTGCCGAACATCATGAAGGCGAAGAAGAAGCCGCTCGAAACGGTCAAGCCGGAAGACCTGGGCGTTGACGTCACGCCGCGTCTGAAGACGCTGAAGGTTGCCGAGCCGCCCAAGCGTAGCGCAGGCGTGAAGGTGCCGGACGTGAAGACGCTGGTCGAGAAGCTGAAGACGGAAGCCAAGGTGCTGTAAGGAGCGAGACGAAAATGACGAATCTGGTGAATCTGGTAATCGCTGAACACGACAATCACTCGATCAAGGCCGCGACGCTGAACACCGTCGCAGCAGCACAGAAGATTGGTGGCGACGTGCACGTGCTGGTCGCGGGCCACAACGCCCAGGCCGCCGCGGACGCAGCCGCGAAGATCGCAGGCGTAGCGAAGGTGCTGCTCGCCGACGCGCCGCAACTCGAACAGGGTCTCGCCGAGAACGTCGAAGCGACGGTCCTCGCCATTGCGAAGAACTACTCGCACATCCTCGCGCCGGCAACGGCAGCGGGCAAGAACGTCACGCCGCGTATTGCCGCGAAGCTCGACGTCGCGCAGATCAGCGACATCACCGCCGTGGATGCGCCGGACACGTTCGAGCGTCCGATCTACGCGGGCAACGCGATCGC
>NZ_CAJMZA010000102.1:0-960 GCF_905220195.1 Paraburkholderia sp. J8-2 | reverse complement strand
CGGCGAGCTCGCCGTGCTGCACTTGCCCGCTCAATCCCTTCGCTATCCGCAGATGGTCGGTCGCATGGCCACGATAAGCGACGCGTGTCGCGTCAGCGACGTTTTCCCAGTGCCGAGTGAGTGAATTTGTCAGATCCGCTCGCGGTGATCCGCCGCGGAAATCGCGGAGTGCGTCTGCTTTGATTTGGCCGACACACCTCCGATGTCGGCGCCGACCCGTGAGTGACCGCTCAGGGATGCTGGCGGAACCAGACTGGCAGAGCGTCGAACGACGTGCATCGGCCGGGCACTGCCCGACGCGGTGGCCCGAAACCGACCCAGAGCGGTCTCTTGCCATACTGTTGGCAGACCGGCCGTTTGTGCGCTCATACCAGTCACTCAACCGATCAATGTGGAGCGCGCGCGCCAGGTGGTACGTCGTTGTCTTTTGCGTGGCGAAATAAGAATTGCCCGTCGGTCCTTCTGGTCAGCCATGTCTACCTAATCGCGGGCGCCTGGATTGCATTGACGAGGCGGCCCCCATGCCCATGCCTCGGCGCTTCGGATGAACCCACATGGCAATCAGGTGGTATCAGCCGCGATTCACATCACCTTTTACACGGTGTATCACGTCGCACGCAGAGGGCGTTTCCGCGCCGGATCGAGGCGCTGGCTCGGCTAGTATGAGCCTGTGAAACTCGCTTGCTTGTATCTGCTTGGTCAGATATAGTCTGCATCAGATATCGAGGAGGGCAATCGGTGAACGATCCCGTCAATGAAGATTTCGAGCGGACGCAGAAACTGGTGTTCGTGCTGGGACAGGCGCATCACCTGATGGCGACCGAACTCAGGGCAGGCCTGAAGGACGCCGGGCTCAATCTGCAGGAGCGCGGCATTCTGCTGACGCTCGCGTGCGGGAGCGCAAGAACGCCGGCCGCACTGGCGAAGTGGCTCGGCGTCCACCCCGCCCGCATGACCCGC
>NZ_CAJMZA010000101.1:0-1080 GCF_905220195.1 Paraburkholderia sp. J8-2 | reverse complement strand
CAGCTCGCTCACCGACTTGCCGCGCGGAATCGGCCCAGGATTGCGCCCCAACAGAATGGAAATGCCGCTTTCCACGATGGCAATCTGCTGCTCGATGGCCGGTATCGTGGACTGCGCGAGCTTGTACTGCGACTGCACTTGCGAAAGCTCCGTCTGGGAAACGAGGCCCTTGCGATAGCGCAGCTCGAAAATGCGTAACGTTTCGCCGAAGTTATTCGCCGTGGCCCGCGCGATTTCGAGTTGCCGGTCGAGTCCGCGCAGCGTGATGTAGCTGGTCGCCACGCCTGTCACCAGCGAAAGCACGACGCCGCGCTGGGCCTGTTCGCTGGCATAGACCGGCGCCTGGGCGGCTTCGGTCAGGCGTCTTACCCGGCCGAACAGGTCGATTTGCCAGGAAGCGGACAGCGCGCCCTGATAGAGATTGAATACGGGATCGAGCAACGGCGAGAGCGGGGGTCCGTAATCAGGTGTCGTCCCGACTGATCCTGGAGCTATCTTCCGACTCCAGTTTTGACAGCGTTTTATAGAAAACTAACGATGCGTCGTCGGACGGTTTGCTTTCGCTCATCTGCTCAACACGTACCTGCCACCCTCGCCGGGTGACTTTTCCACGGTCGCTCACCACCACGCCTTTTGGACGCAGCAGCACCGGGCGGTTTGAAGCCTGCTCCTGAAAGCCGACTTCGGGAGGCCTGCTCCCATCTTCAGTACAGCATCGCAGACTTTCGCCTGCGTTCGTAACACACGAAGATAAGCCTTCTTATCTCGCCCCGTAGTAGGTCAGTGATGTAAATCGTGCCCGTGAGTCTCTCCATCCTCTGGCAGTCGCCATATCCTCGCGATTGTTTAGGTATCCGAATCGAAGTAGTTGTGACGCTTACATTCAAGATTCGAGACGTACTGATTGCCGCGCGGTCCGCGGCGGTTCAGCTGAATGTCTGCTGCAAGCTGCCGGTCGGACGGTTAGTTGCGAGATACGCCATGACGTATCTTACGATGCAAAGTTGACGTATAAACAATTCGAATTCTGAATGATGTTTTCTAACGTCTGGTTCGTTGTCGGCCATCAGGTCATCGAGC
>NZ_CAJMZA010000100.1:0-1085 GCF_905220195.1 Paraburkholderia sp. J8-2 | reverse complement strand
TCTGGTGGGGGAAACGCGAACCGTCCATTGACATGGGATCAGTGGGTTGCTTTCAAGGCTGCACAGGACGGGAAAACGGCTGGAGCGGGGTCTGCCCTCTCTCAGGCATTCGATGTGCCTTCGCAGGTAGCCAAAGTCGCAACGGGGTTGACGCAGGCTCCAGACAGTGCCGCGGGCAGTAACGAAGGCGACGGAGGCGCAGGATTGTTTGGAGCCGTTGGGTCGGCGGCAGGCGCTTTGCTCGGTGGCGGCGAAGGCAATTCGGACGGCGACGACACCGGAAGCGACGATGGTGGTACGTTTGACGATGACCTGCTCAATGCGAATCCAGGCGTCAACGTGACACCGCTCGGCGACGCGCAACCGTTCGCGTATCAACCGGACCATTTGAGCGATGATGTTACGCAAGTTGCCGCCCGTGGTGTCAGCGCGGCCGACGAGGCCGATTGCTTTGGCGAATTCGAGTTCGATCTGGAACAATGCGATTTCGTCAGAGCGATGACCCAAGACCCACGAGCCTATGCGGTCTGCAAGGAGACCGCATTCCAGAACTATCAACGTTGCAGAGGCTTTTGAAATGACGAAACGCGCCCGCGCTACAGTGATCTTTTACAACGAAGATACGCAGCAGATTCAACTTTGCACTGTGTATCGTGACGAAATCGGGACTGCAATCGATCGGCAGATCGCGCGAGGTTCGGCGATGAATCTACCTCTCGGCGAGCCGGATGACAGCACGACCCCAATTACGGATGATGCTCTTCGTCAGATTGGCGGCATGGCCGTACTCAATCAGGCATCGGTGCATCCTGAGTTGCGTGGGCGCCTGAAAATTACAACCGAAGCGCCAATCGAGTGGACGCAACCAAAAGGAACGGCGCAGTAAAACAGGACCACGAACGGCCTGTGGCCGGCCATCTGATTAATGTCGAATTCGCGCGCCGCATTGGCGAGGCTGCGCTTCCCTGGTTTGCCACTCAATACCCGGAATTTAGCGCCCGGCGCTCGGCCGAAATAGGCATCTCCCGGCGTAAGCCGTAGATTCTTTCAGTCGCCCTTCCATGCTTTCCCTTTTCACCGTCGGG
>NZ_CAJMZA010000099.1:0-1097 GCF_905220195.1 Paraburkholderia sp. J8-2 | reverse complement strand
GCACACGCGGGCCACGTCGGCCTCGGTCATCTGCGTGAAGAGCGGCAGCGTGACCGTGCTCGCGCCGAAGCGCTCCGCGTGCGGGAACATGCCCGCCTTGAAACCGCGCTCGCGGTAGAGCGTGAAGAGGTGGATGGCCGGGTAATGCACGCCCGAGCCGATGCCGCGCGCTTTCAGCTCACCCATGAAGCCCGCGCGGTCGATCGCGAGCTTTTCGAGCGGCAGCGTGATCTGGAACATGTGCCAGTTGCTGTTGGCGAAATCGGCGAGCGGCAGGCCCATGCCGAGCTTCACCGCCGCGCCGCCCTCGAAACCCGCGAAGTAGGCCCTCGCAAGCGCACGACGCTGCACGGTGAAGCGCTCGATGTGCTTGAGCTGGCCGAGCCCCACGCGCGCCGCCACATCGGTGAGATTGTACTTGCCGCCGAGCACGTCGCAGTCCATGCCGTCGAAGCCGGTGCGCGTGATGCCCTGCAGGCGGTACTTCTGCGCGAGCACGGCCTCGGCTTCGTCGTTGAGGACGAGCGCGCCGCCTTCGATCGACGTGAGGTTCTTGTTGGCGTGGAAGCTGAACGAGACGATGTCGCCGATCGCGCCGATGCGCTTGCCGTTCCAGCTCGCGCCGAACGCCTGCGCGGCGTCCTCGATCACGCGCAGACTGTGCTGGCGGGCGATCGCGTAGAGCCGGTCCATGTCGACGGGCAGGCCCGAGAGAAACACCGGAATGATGGCTTTCGTCTTCGGCGTGATGGCGGCTTCGAGCTTGTCGAGGTCGATGTTGCGCGTGACGGGATCGATGTCGGCGAACACGGGCGTCGCGCCCACTTCGTAAATCACGTTGCTCGTGGAGACCCACGATGCGGGCGTGGTGATGACTTCGTCGCCGGGACCCACGCCGGCGATGCGCAGCCCGATTTCGAGCGTGGCGGTGCCGGAGTTGAAGGTGCGCACGGGACGGCCGCCGCAGTATTCGGAGAGCGCCGCCTCGAATGCCTGGTTCTGCGGGCCGGTCGTGATCCAGCCCGAGCGCAGCACGTCGGCGACGCCCTGGACGGTTTCTTCGTCGATTTCGGGGCGCACGAACGGCAGGAAAGGAA
>NZ_CAJMZA010000098.1:0-1153 GCF_905220195.1 Paraburkholderia sp. J8-2 | reverse complement strand
TCATTAATCTGATTTGTCAGAAAATGAAAACGCAGACTTCTAGATCAAGCATCGGTGCCCGTACGCTGAAGCTGGGTGTATCGGCAATCGCCATGGCCGCGCTGGCGGCGTGCGCAAACTATGCGGGCATCCACAGCGACGCGCAGATGGCCAAGCCACAACAGTTCGAAACGGCGCAGAGCCTGCCGCAAGAAGAGGGCCACTGGCCGTCCGCCGACTGGGTCGACCAGTTTGGCGACACGCAGTTGAAGGCGCTGATTGCCGAAGCGCTGCAGGGCAGCCCGACGGTCGAGCAGGCCAAGGCGCGTGTGGCGCAGGCACAGGCCTATAGCGAAACCGCGAAGGCGAATACGTTGCCGCGCGTCGACGCCAGCTACTCGCTCTCGCGCCAGCAGTACAGCAGCACGGCGCTGATTCCGCCGCCGTACGCCGGCTCGTGGCAGACCGAAAACAAGGGCCTGCTCACCGCATCCTACGATCTCGATCTGTGGGGCAAGAACCGCGAGGCGCTGCGGGCCGCCGTTTCGCAGACCGCTGCGAGCGAGGCCGATGAGGAGATGGTCAAGCTCACGCTGGATACCTCGATCGCGCGCACCTACAACCAGCTGGCGCGGCTCTACGCGTTGCGCGATATCGCGCAGGAAGAAGTCACGCGCCGCGAGCAGATCGACCGCATCACGGCGGGCCGAATCGCCACGGGCCTCGACACGCAAGTGGAGCGCAAGACCGCGCAGGCAAACCTGGCGACAAGCCGCTCGCGCGTGAGTGCGCTGGACGGCAGCATTCTGACCACGCGCTACCAGCTGGCAGCGTTGATGGGCAAGGGCCCCGACCGCGGACTCGCGATCGCGCGGCCAACGCTTGGGGTGGGCGACGAAGTGCGTTTGCCGGACAACCTGCCCGCCGACCTCGTGAGCCGCCGCCCCGATATCGTCGCGGCGCGCTGGCGCGTGGATGCGATCACGCACGAGGTGAAAGAAGCGAAGGCCGAGTTCTATCCGGACATCAACCTGAGCGCCGCGCTGGGCCTCGACGCGTTCGGTTTCGGCCGCTTCCTGACTGCCGCGAGCCGCACAGCGTCGGTGGGTTCAGCGATCCATCTGCCGATCTTCGACGGTGGCGAACTGCGTGCGCAGTTGAAGGGCCGCTACGC
>NZ_CAJMZA010000097.1:0-1226 GCF_905220195.1 Paraburkholderia sp. J8-2 | reverse complement strand
GATGGACGCCGAATTTCTGCTCAACGAGTGCGACAATGGCCTCCCTGGTCCGGCGCGGCGTCGCGAATCCCTGAAGTCCAGGTGCATGTTTGATTGCAGCGACGAGCCAGCTCAACCCCTCTGCAGGAAGCTGCCTGCGACGTCCGACATCGCTCAACTGTAAGAGCGACCGCTTGCCGCCGGCCTTGAACAGGGCAGCATAGCGGCGAGCCGTGGCAGGGCTGAGATCAAGTGCCGCCGCTACCTGCTGGATGCTCTGCCCCGCTTCCAGCATCTCCGCGGCGATAGCGCGCCGGTCTGTCCACGGCGGCCCGCGAAATCCATCTTTGCCTTCCATCGTCGCCATCCATCACTACCCGTTTGTGGTCGCAAAAATAATTGCAGGTATTTCACGCATGCGCAATCAGGCACTCCCAAATCTCCGCCGCCCCGCTGATCGCCTTGTATGCCACCAGAAAGCAGTATTGGCGAAAGCCGATTGAAGGCGATCTTTGCCATAGTGGAACGCATGGCGACACCAGGCGCCGGGCCGCCACCGGCCAGTGCAGTTCACTCACACAAGCGGAAGCCGGCTGGCGTCCACCAACGCCGTCGGCGTGCCTTCTTTTCTGCGTGCTGTCGACTATGATCGGGTGGCACTACGCGCGCATTCCTGTGCATCACATCACGAGGTCTGAGTTATGCGCGATCTTGAGGAGTTTTGTACCGCGTACCAAGCCTTGGCGGCCGCTCGAGGCCAGTTCCAGCGTCGCGTTCGTGTGGGCGGCAATCCTGAAAGGCCCGACGAACTCCTGCTGCTGACGACAGCGCTCAATGCCGCTACGTACCGCTATCTGGCCGCCGTCGCCGGGCTTGGTGAGATTGATGACGCGCGGTCTCGATAAGGTGTGCCAGAGTCACGTAGGTCAGCGCTGCATTTGCTGGACGCAGCTACGGCGCGTGGCAGGAGGTAACGCGGGTCGACGCATGAATTGCAGCGAAGTTTTTTGGTTGCACGCGGAAACGTATCACGTTAGTGGTGAGTGGTGGGTTCTGGGAACTGGAAGACGCACCATCGATACGCGATAAGATAACCAAGCTCCCGCTTACGATACTTTTATCGCGGTTGGCGCCCGACACTGTATGGCAAGATCGCCACGCAGATGCTCAATGGCTTCGCGCAGATTCGAGTCAGTGCATTTCGCGTTTGCTCACGCCGCAATTTCAGACATCATTTTGGGACCGAT
>NZ_CAJMZA010000096.1:0-1238 GCF_905220195.1 Paraburkholderia sp. J8-2 | reverse complement strand
GGGTGGCGGATTCAACCGGTCGATGCAACGATTTGGCTAAATCGCTCAGCCGGCGTGTCGAAGTTTAGTGTTTTTCGGGGGCGTTCGTTGAGCCGTCTGGCTACGGCATCCAGTCTGGCCTGCGAGTAGACGGAGAGATCGGTGCCCTTAGGGAAGTATTGCCTCAGAAGCCCATTCGTGTTTTCGTTCGAACCGCGTTGCCAGGGGTGTTGCGGATCGCAGAAATAGACCTCAATGTCGGTAGCGACGGTAAAGCGGTTGTGGTCGGCCATTTCCGAACCCCTATCCCAGGTCAGCGATTTATATAGTTCCCGAGGTAACTTGCTGGCGTGTCGTATCAGCGCGTCAACCACAGCCTCAGAATCCTTGCTGGCCACTTTTACCAGCATCACGAATCGACTTTGACGTTCGACGAGAGTTGCAATCTGGCTCGTAGCGTTGCCATACAGCAAGTCACCTTCCCAGTGCCCGGGTATTGCGCGATCCTCCGCTGTAGCGGGGCGTTCACTGATCGACACGGCGTCGCGAATGTTCGTGCGGTCCTCAGTTTTCAGTGTGTGATGACGGGACCGGCGCATGGTTCGAGCGCGTCGCAAGTGCTCGAGCAATTCCTTTTTCAGAGCGCCACGAGCTTGAATATAGAGGCTCCGATAGATTGTCTCGTGCGACACTAGATAGTCCTTGTTGACCGCGTACACATGTCTGAGCCAACCAGAAATCTGCTCGGGAGACCACTGCAGCTTCAGCTTTGCAGCGACAACTCGTGCCAGCGTCTGGTTTTGCACCAATTTGCAAACCTTCGGGCGACGTGCCCGATTCCAGGCGAGCGCATCCGCTTGATTTGCTCGATAACCTTGACTGCCTCCGTTGCGGTGCAATTCGCGGCTTATAGTGGAAGGAGCGCGTCCCAGCCTGGTGGCTATCGACCGGATCGATAATCCGGACACCAGAGAGCGGGAAATCTCCTCGCGCTCCGCAAGCGTCAAGGTCTGCGGCGCGCGGCGTCTTTGCGGTGGCTCGATGCCGCCGTTCTCCGCGAGTATCCGCTGGATCGAAGAGTGGCCCCGATCAAACAGTTTTGCAATCTGATGGATCGTTTCGCCTTTGCGCCAGCGCTCCCACATCAGTCTTCGTTGGCTCTCGGAGTAATAGATCCTCGGTCGCTGTTTCATTTGCAACACCTCCGCTGCTCACGCAGGCTGTAGTGTGTTGCATCGACCGGTTGAATCCGCCGTCGG
>NZ_CAJMZA010000095.1:0-1356 GCF_905220195.1 Paraburkholderia sp. J8-2 | reverse complement strand
AGCCAGAACACGACATAATGAAATGGCCAGCCCGATCCCACCGACCGTTCTACGATAGGCAGTTCGGTCCACGGTAGAGGAGAGCGCCATGAACGAGGTCACGTTGATCGGCATCGATCTGGGCAAGCATGTGTTTCATCTGCACGCACAGGATGCAAAGGGCCATGAGGTATTCCGCAAGCGGCTCTCGCGCCTGCAGTTGCTTCCGTTCTTCAGCAATCTCAAGGCGGTCACCGTGGTGATGGAAGCCTGTGCCGGTTCACACTGGCTGGCACGCAAGCTCAACCAAATGGGGCACGTTGCCAAGCTGGTTTCACCGCAGTACGTACGGCCTTTCGTAAAGAGCAACAAGAACGATTACATCGATGCCGAAGCGATCTGCGAGGCCGCGTGCCGGCCTACGATGCGCTTCGTCGAACCGCGAACGGAAGCGCAGCAACTTCTCGCCGCGTTGCACAGGACACGCGAAGGCCTAGTCACCGAACGCACGGCCACCATCAACCGTATTCACGGGATCCTGCTCGAGTTCGGCATCGTAATTCCGTTGGCGAAGGCCATGCTACGCCGGCTGCCGGAAGTGCTCGCGGTGCATGATCTGCCTCCGCGGCTAACCCGGATCATTGAGCGGCTGTACGAGCACTATCGATATCTGGACCAGCAGGTCACGGACATCGAGCGGGATCTGACCACGCAACTGCGTGAGGACGAGAACGCTGCGCGGCTGCTCTCCATTCCCGGCATCGGCATGATTACGGCAAGCCTGCTGGCTGCCGAGGTGGGCAGCGTCGCGCAGTTTGCGGGCGGCCGGAACTTCGCGGCCTCGATCGGGCTGGTTCCGCGCCAGCACAGCACGGGCGGTCACAGTACCTTGTGCGGAATCAGCAAACGAGGCGACCGGCATCTACGTTATCTGCTCGTCCAGTGTGCCCACGCAGTCATGCATCGGGCGACCCAGCGCACAGACAGACTCGGCGAATGGATCCGGTCAATGCTGACACGGCGCCATCCAAACGTCGTCGCCTGTGCCGTCGCCAACAAGCTCGCGCGCATCGCCTGGGCGGTGCTGACAAAACACACCGCGTACGACGCTTCACGCCTGAAGTTCGCGGACTGATCCATCGTTTCACCCAACAAGGTTTTGCGACTGCTGGAACCTGATGACCCAACGGCACAGCGACCGGACGAAGAACCTGGCAAATCCTACAGCTCGAAACGGCTGCCGACATTTTGAGGATCGTCCGGTGCGGTTTTCATCTCGGAACAGCGATTCCGGATAGATTTTCGCAAGCCACGAAATCATCAGAACCGGAGGTTGCAAATCTCGGGCTGGCCATAGATTAGGATATAGCTCCTACA
>NZ_CAJMZA010000094.1:0-1434 GCF_905220195.1 Paraburkholderia sp. J8-2 | reverse complement strand
CGCGCGGTCCATCATGCCTCGTGCGCGCGCAGGAAGCGGAAGAACTCCACGCCTTCGCGCAGACGCCGCTTCATCATGTCCCAGCTCGTGAGCATCTCGCGCACGATCTCCCAGATCTTCGAAGGCCGGAAATAGAACTGGCGATAGAACTGCTCCAGATGGTGATAGATCTCCTCGCGCGGCAGGTTCGGATAGCCGATCGCAGCCAGCTGCACCCCTTCCTTGCTCACCAGGTTGATCGTCTTGTTCTCTTCCATCCAGCCGTTTTCCACGGCCTGCTTGTACAGCGTCGTGCCCGGATACGGCGCGGCGAGCGACACCTGAATCGTGTGCGGATTGATTTCCTTCGCGTACTCGATCGTCTTCCTGATCGTGTCCTGCGTCTCGCCCGGCAGCCCCAGAATGAAGGTGCCGTGAATCTTGATGCCGAGCGTCTTGCAGTCGGCGCTGAAGCGGCGCGCAAAGTCCGTGCGCACGCCCTTCTTGATGTTCACGAGAATCTGGTCGTCGCCCGACTCGAAGCCCACGAGCAGCAGACGCAGGCCGTTCTCCTTCATCACCTTCAGCGTCTTGTACGGCACGTTCGCCTTCGCGTTGCACGACCACCTCATGCCGAGCTTGCCGAGGCCAATCGCGATCGCTTCGGCGCGCGGCAGGTCGTCGGTGAAGGTGTCGTCGTCGAACATCAGTTCCTTGACTTCCGGCATGTTGTCGCGGATCCACTTCGCTTCCGCCAGCACGTTCTCGACCGAGCGCGTGCGGTAGCGGTGGCCGCTCACCGTCTGCGGCCACAGGCAGAACGTGCAGCGCGACTTGCAGCCGCGCCCCGTATAGATCGACACGTACGGGTAGTTCAGATAGCCGATGAAGTAGTTG
Source organism: Paraburkholderia sp. J8-2 (assembly GCF_905220195.1). Taxonomy (NCBI): domain Bacteria; kingdom Pseudomonadati; phylum Pseudomonadota; class Betaproteobacteria; order Burkholderiales; family Burkholderiaceae; genus Paraburkholderia; species Paraburkholderia sp. J8-2. The sequence continues at coordinate 558 of NZ_CAJMZA010000094.1, read as the reverse complement.
TCGATCTTCAGGTCGCGCTTGTAGATGGGCGCGACGAACGGCAGCTCGTCCATGTTCTCGAGAATCGGCCGCGCCTCGTTGTGCTCGATCGAGCCGTCCTTCGCGCGCCAGCTCAAGCCCTTGATCTCGGCGAACGGCCGGCCCTCGGCGATTTCCTTGCAGGTGTAATCGAATTCCTCGCGGCAGACGAAATCGATCGCCTCGGTCGCCGTGAGCGAGTTGTGCGGATCGACCATCACCTTCGCGCCGACCATGCCGACGATGAGCGTCGGCTTGCGCTTCTTCAGGTCTTCGGCGAAGAGCGCGTCGGTCGGGAACGACGGCGTGCTCGTGTGAATGATCACGAGGTCGTAGTCCATCGCGATCTTCAGCGTGGCTTCCACGCCGATGCCGTCGGCCGGCGCGTCGAGCACGCGGCTGTCGGGCACGAGGGCCGCGGGCTGCGCAAGCCACGTGGGATACCAGAACGAGCGGATCTCGCGCTTTGCCTGGTAGCGCGAGCCCGCGCCACCGTCGAAGCCGTCATACGACGGGGCCTGCAGAAACAGCGTTTTCATA
>NZ_CAJMZA010000093.1:0-1480 GCF_905220195.1 Paraburkholderia sp. J8-2 | reverse complement strand
CACCCACGACTTTTCCCGCCTTGCCCTCCGTGTCCGCGATGGACCTGGGGCTTGTTGCGTGCAGGACCTGCAACGGTGTTGCCCGTCGGGAGTCCGATGAGTCCAGTCGTGGCGCGCCGTCCGCCCCGCAAGCGCGCGCGGCTGCCCAGCAATGCTCCCGTTGCGGAGCAAGGATGCATTCCAGGAAACCGGACAGTCTCATGCGCACCCAGGCTTTGCTGGTCGCCGCCGCAATCATGTATCTACCTGCAAACCTGCTGCCTGTTCTTCATACCGTGACAATGCTTGGCTCGAAGGACGACAGCATCATGAGCGGCATTGTTCATTTCTGGCGCAGTGGGGACTGGGTAATTGCTACGGTTGTCTTCATCGCGAGCGTCGCTTTCCCGCTACTTAAGGTCGTCGCGCTCGCGTTCCTCGCCTGGACAGCGGGTTGTGCTTCCCGCTGCCACCCGTTGGTGGGTACGAAGCTATTCCGGGTCGTTGAGCGCCTCGGCCGCTGGTCAATGCTCGATATTTTTGTCATTGCGCTTACGATCGCGCTCGTCAATTTCAGGTCTGTCGCTTCTGCGACGTCGGGCTGGGGCGCAGTCGCCTTTGCAGCCGTGGTCCTGCTGACGATGACGGCCACGATGCAGTTCGATCCACGGTTGATCTGGGACGCTCATGCCGGCTCGCATGAGCGTGACAAGAACGGCTCAAATAGCCCAACCGGCCCGTGACCGCCCCACGTTTTGGCCCTGCCAGTACGATGCCAATGGCGACAATCGCCGGAACCCCTATAGCGCACTGCCCTAGGCTGACGGCGCCCCGGGTGCACTTCGGCTCGTCCATGACGGCTCATCGAGCAGCCGCTCGAAAAGCCGTTCGCGCTCTTCCGACGACAGTGGTGACAGCCCGATCAACCCGGTAAACGCCAAGCCAACCGCCGCCGCCCAACGCAGCACCGCGATATCGCCATCGGGTGACTCCTTTCGGACCTCGGCAAGATCAGCAGCGTGAGCGCCCCGAATGGTTTCCAGGAGTTCCGGTGCCTGGACCAATGCAGCCAGTACGGCACGATTGGCAGAATGTGGCTGGCTGGCAGTTTCACGCATCACGGCAATCTGCGCGAGCAGGACCGGCTCCTTTACCGAAACATCGCAGGAACTCAGGTATCCGACTGCGAACTCTTCAAGGTACCGCCTCTGGAACTCCAGCAATGCCAGCAGGATTCCGTCCTTTGTGCCGAACTGATGGAGAAGCCCCCCCTTGCTGATGCCGCTCTCGCGGGCGAGTGCGTCGAAGGTAAGTGCGTTGAGGCCATCCCTCGAAAGGATGGTCAGAGCGGCCTTGAGGGCCGTGTTACGGGACCGTTCTGATCGGGTCGCGTTATCCATTATTGGCGGCTCACTGGAATGTCTGGTGTCAGTTGCAACTTCCCGGTCGCGACCTCATCGACTATCGAGGTATCAGCTGCCATCCGGTATCTTGACAAACT
>NZ_CAJMZA010000092.1:0-1512 GCF_905220195.1 Paraburkholderia sp. J8-2 | reverse complement strand
ATGCGATACGCGAACCCGGGAACCAGAGGGACGCGCAGGACAGACCAGTAGCGGGACATAGACCAGACCCATCCCCGATGGCCATCAAGGCGGCGTGACCGGAACCGAAAATGGTAGCGAACGGAGTGGCGGATAGCTGCTGCCGGGAACCGACGGACGACCGTGGTAAAGCGATTTTGCGTTCTTCGTCAGGGTAACTTACGCGACTGGCCGAACAACCTGACAATGCCAATTGCTAGACATGTCACATCGCTGTCCCGGCAGTCGGGTCTCGAATTGCGACGTCTCGAACTCACCTCGAACACGGAGGCGACATGATGTCGAAAGCTGGTTCGAAGGCGCACGACCCTTCGACCCTTCTGACTACATTGCCCAACTTCAGCAGCATTTCGCGACATGCTATTACAGCCATTCCAACCACAGCATTCCGTAGCCTCATAACGACCGGTGGTGGCCGAAGCCGGAAGTAGGGGGGCGACGATCCGAGTATCGGGGCGCCGTGACCCTGAACTTCCGTAGACGACCCACTGCCGCGGTTGAAACTGGCTGGACATGAACGCCGGTTTCAGAGGTCCAGAGGTCATCCACGCATGCGTGCTGCCCGTCAAGTCACCGGCCCAAACTGCCGCCGGTCGTCGCAGCAAGACGAGATCGTTCGGTAGAGCCTTCGAAAGCCTTCGCGACCCAGCGAGGCGCCCCATGCTGCCTCGCGCGTCACGGCTTTTTGTTGTGCTTGGACTGCCACTGCGTCATAAAGGCAATCTCCTCCTTTTGCGCCTTGATGATGTTTTCCGCCAGCGCCTTCATTTGGGGATCTTTGCCGTACTTGAGCTCGACTTCGGCTTGATCCACCGCTCCCTGATGATGCGGGATCATGTGCGCCACAAAGTCCGCGTCTGTATCTCCGGTGTATCCGGGTGCGCTCATGTTTTTCATCATCTTTGCCGCGTTGTTCTCAAAGGCCGACGTCGGCGCAGACAGCCGCCCACCGGTTTCTGCAGGCGTATCCATTTTTCCAGCAGACATGTTCATCCGCCCATTTGCCATGGCAGTGGCTTGCTGCGCGCTCGCGTTGAGTGTCATGCCACACAACACGATTCCGACGTTGATCGAGAGGACGGTGAACAAATGGTTGGCTTTCATCTGAATATGCTCGATAGGTGGGTAACTTGATCGTTTGTGGGTGACTACGGTCCTAATCAGGATCCGCGTATTGATCATCACCCTTCCTATCGTTGGAAGGTCAAGCGTCCAGGGACCAGCGCACACTTTTGCAGAGACCGGGACTTGTAGTTGCGCGAAGGGCTGCTTTGCCCGACGACTTATCGGATCGAATCCGTACCTGAATGGCCGGTACTTAGGGCGAGGTCAGCCTGATGTAGTCGTCCCTGGTCGACCCGTAGCAGTCCTCGTCAGTGACGACGAGTGTATGGCCGCTTTTTCCGTCCAGATCGGTCTTCCAAGCGTCGAAGTGGTGCCGCAGTTTGCGCCTTTTTCCACACCAATTGCAGG
>NZ_CAJMZA010000091.1:0-1513 GCF_905220195.1 Paraburkholderia sp. J8-2 | reverse complement strand
TTTCCCGTCATTCGTTCCCGTACGCTCTCGATGGCAGCTATCGGGTGCCCTGCAGACATCCGTGCGGGCATGCCAGCCGACGCGTGCGTGACCACCCCGATTGCATCGGTCCAGTGCGGGAACCGAATCGAGCTGTAGCATTAATCCGCAGATCGGGCATCGAGAGCCAGAAACGATTGTCGGGCAACGACCGTTCGCTATTTCACGGAAGCGGAGCGGGCACCAGTCCGTACCTCGACATGACACCGATCAGCTTGTCGCGGTCGGGGGGGCCGCCGGCATTTATGATCGTTCCGACATCACGAAAATACTGCGCTCCGATGTCGGGCGTAAGGACGACGAGGGCGCGTGCTGTGTCAGTGTACGGGTTGCTGAAGTGGTGAACCGATCCTCTTGGGCTAACCCCGCATTCTCCCGGCGTCAGGTCTCGGACTATTCCATCAACCGAGCATCGAAGCACGCCCTCCAGGACATAAACGCATTCTTCGTTAAGGGTATGGCTATGTGGCGGCGGAACTGGAGAGTTGGGCGGCACGGTCAGCTCAAAAATACCCATGCCGCCTGTGGCAGTTCCGTCGATCAGGTATCGGATCTGCAATTGTCCAATGATGATTGGTTCGCCTGGCGGCGCGCCGCTGGGAGTCATTTTAAACCTCCTCCAGATCGGGATTTTTCGTCAGGCCGCTACGGTCGTAGGCAATGGAAGCAGCAATTGCGGCACGGCGCGCCGACGGAATTTTTAGATTCAATTTATCAATGGGTTTTGCCATTGCCACCGTAGCACTTCGCAGGCAGGCGTTTTCGGCGGACCGTTCAAGAAGACTAGTCGCTGCGGCAATTTGTTAAAAGCGAATGCGGCCCGCGCGAAGACGGCCCCATCTGCCTCGGTCAATGCCAGATTTTTTTCCACGAACGCGACGGGATTCTCGCCGGATTGTGGGTTCGCGACGCCATCAGCGTATTACAGTTTTGCGAGAGCCAAGGCAACTGGGACGTTTCCTTCTCCGCAAACACTCTGCGACGTTTGCGGGTTCCAGCGTTGTGCAAGACCAACTTCGAGACAAACAGTATTCTCGTCGCTACTTTCCAAGTGTGCGCTAACGCGCATACGCGTAACAATTACCTGACTTCGACGACGAGGGATGAGAGGAGTCGGCATGACCGTCCGTCATGCGAGGCGACGCTGACGTTCAAACGTCCGTGCAATGACCTGGATGAGCGGCCGTTGATGGCCGATCGCGCGCTCGCCGGCTTCGCCGTTAGCTGTCGTTCAAAACAATCCCGGGCGCGAACGGCAGTTTTGTCGTGCCACAGCTTAGTGGGTGAAACCGGCCAACAGCGTTCGGCCGCATCGCCACATTGACATTTGAGTGTCGAATTTGCTCAAAAATCGGTCACTCGGTGGAGGAAATATTTAATTTACCTTTCTGTTTTTTTGATCTATTGGCTCAGCATGTAGGGATATTTTTCGGGTCTATTGCGGATTTTCTCGGGTCTATTGTGCAGGGACAAA
>NZ_CAJMZA010000090.1:0-1513 GCF_905220195.1 Paraburkholderia sp. J8-2 | reverse complement strand
TCCTTGCAGCAAAGCTACGGCGACCCTTCGACGATCAAGTGGACCGGCTTCTTCAACATCTACTCGACACACGATCAGGGCAGTGCAATGCAGGGCCCCATCGACAGCAACGCGTACAGTCTTTCGCTCGCCGCGCAGCACGGTCCGCATTCGCTTCTGCTCGGCTACCAACAGATTCTCGGCGACCAGTTCTACGACTACGTGAACGAGACGGCGGGCGACTATCTCGTCAACTCGATGGACGTGGACTACAACGCGCCGCACGAGCAGTCGTTCCAGGTGCGCTATGGTTTCGATGGCGCCTATGCGGGCCTGCCGGGCGCGAAGGCGATGCTCTGGTACGCACTCGGCTGGGGCGCCAACGCGTCGGCGGGTGCAGCCGCCAATCCCACGCCCGCGAGCCCGTTCTACAACCTGTACTGGAGGAACGGGCAGCCCGTGCACGGCTCGCACCACGAATTCGGCTTCATTCCGAGCTATACGCTGCAAAGCGGGCGCTTCAAGAACACCAAAATCACCTTTATCGCCATGTGGCACCACGCGTCGAAGTACTACTCCGACCCGAGCAACCAGGAATTCCGCCTCGTCATCAACATGCCGTTGAAGCTGTTCTGAAGCGCCGCGGCCGCCACGCGGCGGTGCGGGCCGCCACCGCGTGCGTCGTGCGCTTCAAGCCTCGCGTGCAAACACCTCGCGCGCGGCGAAGAGGCCGTTGAGCGCCGCGGGAAAGCCCGCGTACACGGCCATCTGCATGATCGTCTCGACGATCTCCTCGCGCGTGAGGCCCACGTTCAGGCCCGCGGCAATATGGACCTTGAGTTGCGGCTGCGCGTGGCCAATGGCCGTGAGCGCCGCGATGGTGGCGATCTCGCGCGAGCGAAGGTCCAGACCCGGCCGCGCGTAGATGTCGCCAAATGGAAATTCCAGCAGATACTGCGCGAAATCCGGCGCGATATCGGCGAGCGAGTCGATCACGTGCTCGCCGCCGCTGCCGTCAATCGCCGAGAGCATGCGCTTGCCTCTTGCGAGGCGGCTTTCCTGCCGGGCGGCGCTGGTCTGATTTGTCGTTTCGTGCATTCTCGTTCCTTTGCATGGCGTGGGAATAACCTTCGATCTTGTTGTCGAGGACGAGAAGACACGCCTGGAGTTCGGCCACCTGCGCACGCACCGCTTCGCGATGCGCCGCCAGCAATTCGCCGCGCTCGCGCTCGGTTGCCTTGCCGGCCGCGCGCAGCTGCGCGTAGCGCAACATGCCCTGGATCGGCATGCCCGTGGTCTTCAGACGGCCCAGAAAACCGATCCATTCAAGCACCGAGCGGTCGTAAGCGCGCTGGCCCGTTTCGTCGCGCACCGCATAGGGAATCAGCCCGATGCGCTCGTAGTAGCGGATCGTATGAGCCGAAAGGCCCGTGAGCGCGGCCAGTTCGCCAATCTTCATGCGCTTCTCCTCATCGACGTTCTGAATGGTGGGACTTCGAGTGCACTCCAGGTCAAGCATTTTTTGGCGCGGGTA
>NZ_CAJMZA010000089.1:0-1528 GCF_905220195.1 Paraburkholderia sp. J8-2 | reverse complement strand
CGGCGTATTCGCGCCCGTGCTGCTCGTGTTGCTGCGCCTCGCGCAAGGCTTCTTTCTCGCGGGCGAATTGCCGTGTTCGATCACGTACGTCGTTGAAGAGATGCCGCAGCGCGCGAGCCTTGTCGGCGGCCTCGTCGTGTTCTGCCTCAATTCAGGTGTGCTTACGGCGACGCTGATGAGCTTCGCGCTGCACGCAACGCTCGACGCCGCCGACGTCATTGCGTACGGCTGGCGCATCGCGTTCATTTTTGGCGGACTGATCGGGCTCTTCTCGTACTGGCTGCGCACGTCGCTCGAAGAATCGGCGGAATTCCAGCGCCTGCGCAGCCACAAGGCCAAGCGTCCGTTTCGCACGGTGCTGCGCACGTTTGCGTGGCAGGTGACGGCGGGCGTGGGCGTGGCGGGCATCGTCAACGCGGCGAACAGCCTGCTCTTCGTCGTATTGCCGTCGTACCTCACGACCGTGCTGCACTATTCGCCGGCTATCGCGAGCGCGGCGCAAAACGTCGGCATCGCGACGATGTCCGCGTCGCTGCTCGCCTGCGCGTGGCTCGGCGACCGCATCCCGCCGCGCCTCGTGCATCGCGCGGGCGCGCTCATCATGCTTGCGGGCAGCTATCCGTTTTACCGGCTCGTGGCCGCGCATGGCATCGATCCATTCACGACGTTCGCCGTAATCGGCTTCGTCGGCGGCTTCGTGAACGGCACCTACGCGTTCCTGCTCGCCGATCTCTTTCCGACCCACGTCCGCTTCTCCGGCATCGCGCTCTCGCTCAATCTCGCGACCGTGCTGTTCACGGGCATCACGCCGCTCGTCGTGACCGATCTGCTGCATCGCGTCGGACCTGTCGCGCCCGGCCTCTACATGACGGCGATCGCGTGCATCGGGCTCGTTGCGGGGCTCGCGCTCAAGCGGCTTGGCGGCAAGGTCGAGCGCATGCATCAGACCGGCTAGGCGACACCCCCGACTCCTTCGATCCCAACCGACCAAACCATGCAAGCCTCGCCTCCGATGTCCCTTCCCGACGCACTAGCGAATGCGCTTGGCGCCGACCGCGTGAGCACCGATCCGGCCGTCGCCAACTCGCACGCGGCCGACTGGAGCGACGCGCCGCGCTGCGCGCCGCCGCTCGTGATCCTGCCGCGCACACCCGAGGAAGTCGCGCGTGCGCTCGCCGTGCTCTCGCAATACCGGCAGCCGGTGGTCGTGCAAGGCGGCTTGACCGGCCTCGCTGGCGCGGCCACGCCGCAGGCGGGCGAAGTGGCGCTTTCGCTTGCGCGCCTGAATGCGCTCGAGGCGTTCGATACGACCGGCGGCACCGTGACCGTGCAGGCCGGCGTGCTCCTCGAGCAGTTGCAAACGCACGTCGAAGCCGAAGGCTGGTTCTTCCCGCTCGATCTGGGCGCGCGCGGCACGTGCCAGTTGGGTGGCAACGCGGCAACGAATGCGGGCGGCAATCGCGTCGTGCGCTTCGGCACCATGCGCGAGCGTATTCTCGGTCTCGAAGTCGCCCTGCCCGACGGCACC
>NZ_CAJMZA010000088.1:0-1528 GCF_905220195.1 Paraburkholderia sp. J8-2 | reverse complement strand
TGGCGTATTCGCGCCCGTGCTGCTCGTGTTGCTGCGCCTCGCGCAAGGCTTCTTTCTCGCGGGCGAATTGCCGTGCTCGATCACATACGTCGTCGAAGAGATGCCGCAGCGCGCGAGCCTTGTCGGCGGTCTCGTCGTGTTCTGCCTCAATTCAGGTGTGCTTACGGCAACGCTGATGAGCCTCGCGCTGCACGCGACGCTCGATGCCGCCGACGTCATTACCTATGGCTGGCGCATCGCATTCATTTTTGGCGGACTGATCGGGCTCCTCTCGTACTGGCTGCGCACGTCGCTCGAGGAATCGGCGGAATTCCAGCGCCTGCGCAGCCACAAGGCCAAGCGTCCGTTTCGCACGGTGCTGGCCACGTTTGCGTGGCAGGTTGCGGCGGGCGTGGGTGTGGCGGGCATCGTCAACGCGGCAAACAGCCTGCTCTTCGTCGTGTTGCCGTCGTATCTCACGACCGTGCTGCACTATTCGCCGGCAATCGCGAGCGCGGCGCAAAACGTCGGCATTGCGACGATGTCCGCGTCGCTGCTCGCCTGTGCCTGGCTCGGCGACCGCATCCCGCCGCGTCTCGTGCATCGCGCGGGCGCGCTCATCATGATTGCGGGCAGCTATCCGTTTTATCGGCTCGTGGCCGCGCATGGCATCGATCCGTTCACGACGTTCGCCATAATCGGCTTCGTCGGCGGCTTCGTGAACGGCACCTACGCGTTCCTGCTCGCCGATCTCTTTCCGACCCACGTACGCTTCTCAGGCATCGCGCTCTCGCTCAATCTCGCGACCGTGCTGTTCACGGGCATCACGCCACTCGTCGTGACCGATCTGCTGCATCGCGCCGGACCTGTCGCGCCCGGCCTCTACATGACGGCGATCGCGTGCATCGGGCTCGTTGCCGGGCTCGCGCTCAAGCGGCTCGGCGGCAAGGTCGAGCGCGTGCATCAGGCTGACTAAGCGACACCCCCGAATCCTTCGATTCCACCCAATCAGACCATGCAAGCCTCGCCTCCGATGTCCCTTCCCGACGCACTCGCGAATGCGCTTGGCGCCGACCGCGTGAGCACCGATCCGGCCGTTGCCGATGCGCACGCCGCCGACTGGAGCGACGCGCCGCGCTGCGCGCCGTCGCTCGTGATCCTGCCGCGCACGCCCGAGGAAGTCGCACGCGCGCTCGCCGTGCTCTCGCAGTACCAGCAGCCCGTGGTCGTGCAAGGCGGCTTGACCGGCCTCGCTGGCGCGGCCACGCCGCAGGCGGGCGAAGTGGCGCTTTCGCTTGCGCGCCTGAATGCGGTCGAGACGTTCGATACGATCGGCGGCACCGTGACCGTGCAGGCCGGCGTCCTCCTCGAGCAGTTGCAAACGCACGTCGAAGCCGAAGGCTGGTTCTTCCCGCTCGATCTGGGCGCGCGCGGCTCCTGCCAGTTGGGCGGCAACGCGGCAACGAATGCGGGCGGCAACCGCGTCGTGCGGTTCGGCACGATGCGCGAGCGCATTCTCGGTCTCGAAGTCGCCCTGCCCGACGGCACG
>NZ_CAJMZA010000087.1:0-1550 GCF_905220195.1 Paraburkholderia sp. J8-2 | reverse complement strand
TACAGTCCCGACGCCTTGCACGCGGAATTTGGCGCGCCGTTCACGCTGCTTCGCCAGGAGCGTGAGGAGCATCACACACCATCGGGCGGTATACAGCGGTTCATTTACTGCCTTTGCCGCAAAACGGTCGACTAGAGTGCCCAAGGGTCCTACAGCGGCACCATTCGAATAGTCCGGCCGCGTCGTAGAATACGCCCGCCAATCATTCAACGCACTCGGATCCGGGCGCGTCGCCACGAATAAAATCCAGGCCTGAGCGTGTCGTTGGTTGGCGAACTGGCCTGAGCGGCAGCCGGGCGAACAAACAAAGGCGCGTTATCAGCTTCACGGCCAGAAAGAGCGAAGCGCTCCGTTTGGCTTTGTACAAGGGTGTTCTCCATGCAGCCAGGCATCGGGATAGGGGCGTCTTGCCAGGGTGGCTCGTCAGGCGTGGGAAAGCGTGCGTAGTACGGCACCAACTGATTAGTGAACGAAAGAAACATGCAAACCGTTGCGGTACTCGACTTCGAAACAACCGGGCTTTCGCCCAATCTGGGCGACCGCGCTACCGAGATTGCCGTCATCCTTCTGCGTGACGGCCAGATTGTTGATCGTTACCAGAGCTTGATGAACGCAGGACGGCGCATCCCGTCCGATGTCGTTGCTCTCACCGGCATCACGAACGACATGATCGCATCAGCTCCTCCTGTCTCGAAAGTCATGAGGGAATCTGCAGCGTTTGTTGGAAACCATCCCGTCGTTGCCCACAACGCCGGTTTCGACAAGCGGTTTTGGCAGGCAGAACTGGGACTTCTTGGAGTGACAGCGGAGCATTCATTTGCTTGCACGATGCTCGTTGCCAGGCGAGTCTATCCACACGCCCAGAGTCATCGCCTGTCTAGCTTGGCGGAGATGCTTCGGTTACCGAAATCGGGTCGTGCTCACCGGGCGATGGTTGACGCCGAGGTCGCCAGCCATCTATGGTGCCGGTTGCAGCATGACATCGCTCAAACATACGGGCTGAAGCGAATCGATCACGCCCTCATGGCTCGATTGCAGAAAACCAGCAAGGCGAAGGTTGCGACATTTCTGGGTTCGCTGTCTAACGACTGAGCCCACTGCGCCGAACAACCTGGACCGCCCCCTCGATCCGTGGGGTGAGGCCTTCCAGAGGCACTGTCGCGTTGTCGTGTTCACGACGCAGTAGCTGATCGAGCGCACCACCCGCTCAGGCTGGCGAGCATTTTCTCCAGTCCGTGCGAACAGCCGCCTTTTTGAGCGGACGTCTGTTGGGAGCTGGGCAGTCAACCATCCTGGGCGGCCTTTTTGTTCCGCGCGCTGCTTGAGGTGGTCCTGAGATGCCACGCGTGTCCCGTTCGGCGAAGCCGCAAAGCGCCGTAACCTGGGTAGCTGCCTGCCTTACCGATACGCAGATGCGTGCAGGCGGTGGGACTACGCGGTTCTTCCTGTTCGGACGCGGCTCTCACGCGCGGCCGCTGCGAAATCGGGTGTACGTCATGGGCTTTCTTCGCTGGCGATGAAGAAACGGCTTGCCAGAAGGCGCTTTCCTC
>NZ_CAJMZA010000086.1:0-1591 GCF_905220195.1 Paraburkholderia sp. J8-2 | reverse complement strand
GCCGACAGCTCGGCCTCGGCCCACGCACTGAAGTCCTCGACCTCGCCAATCACCGCGTGCAGCTGGTGCTCGCTCTCGATATCCACGGGTGTCATCGCCTTGAGTGCCGAAAGCCATCCGCCCGCCGAGCGAACGCAGTTCTCCAGGATCGGCCTGCGATTACGCGTCATGTGGACCTTGAACTCATCCTTCATCGGGATTTTCAGGTCGATCGATTCCTGCCAAAGCGTCATGCTCGCCAGCATGTAGTCGGCGTCGAATTGAACCGCGATCTTCGGCATTCGGTGGTCTCCCTCAATTCCAGTCTTGGCCGTGTCGCCCAGCGAACTCTCGTCTTAGCTGACGCCCCCCGGCGCGGCTGCTGCCGGCATTCCGCTTTTGATCGCGGTCAACCGGAGGAGCGCATCATTGGCGACGCAACATCGGCCTAGCGCTGTCTTTGGCACATCAATCTACCAAGCCCCTCGTAGTCGAGGGCGAGCCATATTCCCATACGCCTCGTTCGAAAGCTCACTAAGAGCCGACTGATCCAACGACGAGTTGTCAACCCAGACCAGTTCGATCCTCGACATCCCGCTCTACGCGGCCCCAGTTGGCACATTGCGCATTCGCGCCATCTCGGACGCGGATTTCTGATGCGCCCACACAATTCCACCATTTCATCTCTGATAACGTTGGCCGGGACGGCCGAGGAGGTTCCCACGGCGCGGGCCTCGGCCTCACGATCTGCCGGCTGCTCACGCAGGCGCTCGGCGGCAGTCTCGAAGTCGACAGCGAGGTGGGGCGCGGCACGCGCTTCGTGGTGCGGCTCTTCGCGCCCGCCGTCGACAGCGGCACCGAACTCGCGGCGATACGTGGCTATACGGGTCAGCGCCGCGCGATCCTCGTCGTCGACGATCTCGTGGATCAGCGCGGTATTGTCGTGCAATTGCTGACGCCGCTCGGCTTTGACGTCGCCGAGGCGGCGAGCGGCCCCGATGCGCTACGCTCGGTCGCCACGCACAGCGCCGACGCGATCATGATGGACATTTCCATGCCGCTCATGGACGGCTACGAAACCAGCCGCCTGATCCGCGAAAACCAGTTGTCGAATGCGCCCGTCGTGCTGCTTTCAGCCAACGCGTTCGCCGACGACCGCGAACGCGCGAGCGCGACCGGTGCGCAGGCTATCTTGTGAAGCCGCTCCAGGTGAACGAGTTGCTCGACAAACTCGCGCAACTGCTCACGCTCGACTGGATTGCACCCGATACGTCATTGCCCGCGGAGGCCGGCGCGGCCCCGCTAGATGCTGTGTGGCCGCCAGCGCTGCTCGAGCGGCTTCGGGCGCACCTCGAAGTCGGCTACTTGCAAGGCGTCATCGAGCAGCTCGACACGGCTCGCGCAACATGGCCCGCGCTACAGGAGCGCATCGACGTGCTGCGCGCATTGGCGGAACGCTTTCAGCTAAGGGAACTCGAGCATGAACTCGACCGACTGCCACGCTCCGCCGATGCGTGACGCACAGGCCATGAGCGGCGCCAACGCGGCGCCTGGCTGGCTTGACGACCGGCCTGTCGTAGTGATCGCCGACGATACGCCGGACAACCTCGCG
>NZ_CAJMZA010000085.1:0-1654 GCF_905220195.1 Paraburkholderia sp. J8-2 | reverse complement strand
ATGGCTAAGGCGGCTTTTTTTTACCCAATTATCAGACATGTCAGATAACGGCCCGAGCTTGACGGGACATTCGCATCCAGACGAGAGAACCTAACATGAACCCATCGACCAACCCAGGCGGGCTCGCCCAGCTGACTGGCCTGAAGTTCGCACTGGGCACCTTCGCCGTGGCGCTCGCCACTTTCATGAACGTGCTGGACTCGTCGATCGCAAACGTTGCGATTCCCACGCTCTCCGGCAATCTCGGCGTGTCGATTGACGAAGGCACCTGGGTCATCACGCTGTTTGCCGCGGCCAATGCCGTGTCCATTCCGTTGACCGGGTGGCTCACGCAGCGCGTAGGCCAGGTCAAGCTGTTCGTCTGGGCGATCCTGCTGTTCGTGCTCTCTTCGGCAGCATGTGGTCTGGCGCCGAACCTGCTCACGCTGCTCGTGGCCCGTATCGTTCAGGGCGCGGTGGCGGGGCCGCTGGTGCCGCTCTCGCAGGCCTTGCTGCTCGCTTCGTTTCCGAAGGAAAAGAGTTCGAACGCGCTGGCGTTGTGGGCGATGACAGCAACCGTGGGACCGATTGCGGGCCCGGCGCTCGGCGGCTGGATCACCGACAGCTACAGCTGGTCATGGATCTTTTACATCAACGTGCCCGTTGGCCTCTTCGCCGCTGGCGCGATATGGGCGATCTACCGCGACCGCGAGACCCCGGCCCGCAAACTGCCAATCGACAAGGTCGGGCTGATCTCGCTCATCGCCTGGGTGGCGCCGCTGCAGATCATGCTCGACAAGGGCAAGGATCTCGACTGGTTCAGCTCGCCGGTTATCTGGGCGCTCACCATCGTCGCCGCAGTCAGCTTCGTGTTCTTCCTGATCTGGGAGTTGACTGAGGAAAAGCCGATCGTCAACTTGCGGCTGTTCGCCAAACGCAACTTCCTTGGCGGCACGATTGCGATCTCGGTTGCGTATGCGATCTTCTTTGCAAACCTCGTGATCCTGCCGCAGTGGATCCAGGGCTTTCTCGGCTACCGCGCGGTGGATGCGGGGCTGGTGACCGCGCCATTGGGGATTTTCGCCGTGATCCTCGCCCCCGTCATGGGCAAGGTCATGCCGCGCTCCGACCTGCGGGTGCTCGCCACGCTGGCGTTCGTGGGTTTCGCCGCCGTGTTCTTCATGCGCTCGAACTACACGACTGGCGTCGATGCCTGGACGCTCGTTCTGCCGACGCTGCTGCAAGGCATACCAACGGCGCTGTTCTTTACGCCGCTCACCGGCATCATCCTCTCGGGGCTGCGGCCCGACGAGATTCCGGCAGCCGCGGGCCTGTCCAATTTCGCGCGCATTTTCGCGGGCGCCGTGGGCACGTCGCTCATGAGCAATGCCTGGAACGACCGCACGATCCTCCATCACGCCCGGCTCACCGAGCAAACGAGCGTGAACAATCCCGCTTTCACCAGCGCGATTGCGCACCTGCAGGCGACGCTGGGCGGCGGCGTTCCGAAGGCCACGGCCTTTTACGAAAGTTCGCTCAACGCGCAGGCCACCATGCTGGGGTTGAACGACATCTTCTGGATATCGGCGGTGATCTTCATCGTCATCATCCCGCTGATCTGGGTGACGAGACCGGTCAAGGGCGGTGGCGCGGGCGCGGCAGCGGCTGGCGGACA
>NZ_CAJMZA010000083.1:0-1811 GCF_905220195.1 Paraburkholderia sp. J8-2 | reverse complement strand
AAGCGGCTTGAACGAGGCCGTTTTATATGGCCCAAGGCCGACGGTGGGAAGGTCCATCTGAGCTCTGCACAACTGTCGATGCTGCTTGAGGGCATCGACTGGCGACAGCCCCGTCGCACCGCCGCATTATCGATGTTGTAAACCGCGCTGCAGACTCGTAAACTACGGCGCATGTCGAGCGGCGCCGATCTCCCTGACGATATCGAACTGCTGAAGGCCTTGCTGGTCGAGGCCCGTAGTCTGCTTGCCGAACGCGATGTCGAGATTGAGCAACTCAAGGCCCAGATCGACAAGCTCAGGCGCATGCAGTTCGGTCGCAAGTCCGAGCAACTGCAGCGGCAAATCGAGACGCTCGAGACTCAACTTGAGGATCTGGCCGCCGGGCGCGGCGTTGTGGATGTGCAGCGTGCGCAGGCCCTCGGTGCAAATGCGCCCACCTCGAACGCAACGACGGACGAAGCGGCTTCCAGGCAAGCGCTTGCCGCGCATCTGCCGCGCGAGGATCAGGTGCTCGAACCTGAATCAAGCTGCCCGGATTGCGGTCAACCGATGCGGGTGCTCGGCGAGGACGCATCCGAACAACTCGCCCGGGTCACAGCCGCGTTCAAGGTCATTCGCACGATCCGGCGCAAACTGGTTTGCCCGTGCTGCAGCACGATCACCCAGCCGCCGATGCCCGGCCTGCCGATCGAGCGCAGCATTGCCCATCCGAGCTTGCTGGCAGACATCCTCGTCTCGAAGTATGCGGACCACCAGCCGTTGTACCGGCAATCCGCGATCGCGGCGCGCGACGGCGTGACGCTTGACCGGGCCAGCATGGGCCGCTGGGTCGGCCAGTGCGAGGCGCTGTGCGCACCGCTAACAGAGGCGCTGCGCCGCTATACGGTGTCGGCCACCAAGCTGCACGCCGATGACACGCCGATCCCGGTGCTCGCACCGGGCAACAGGAAGACGCGCACCGGCCGGCTGTGGGTCTATGTGCGCGACGATCATCGCTCCGGCTCGACGCAACCGGCTTCGGTCTGGTTCGCTTACTCGCCGAACCGGCAAGGCATCCACCCTCAAACCCATCTCGCCAGCTTCAAAGGGATTCTGCAAGCGGACGCTTACGCGGGATTCGACGAGTTGTTCCGCGATGGCTCGATACGCGAGGCGGCATGCCATGCCCACGCGAGGAGAAAGTTCTACGACATCCACGTGCGCACGCCATCTGACACGACACAAAAGGCACTCGAATATATTGGCGGGCTCTATGACATCGAAGCCTCCATTCGCGGCAGGCCTGCCGCCGAACGGCTGCGAATACGGCAGGAGAAAGCCAGACCACTGCTTCAAACCTACGAAGCGTGGCTCAGGGCAAAGCTCGAAACACTGTCGTCGAAGTCCGATACGGCCAAGGCGATCAACTACACGCTGAACCAGTGGAGCGCACTGACGTTGTATTGCGAAGACGGTACGCTCGAGATCGACAACAACATCGCAGAGAACGCGCTGCGTTGTGTAAGCCTGGGCCGGAAAAATTTTTTATTCGCCGGCTCAGACAGCGGCGGTGAACGGGCCGCCGCGATGTATGCACTGATTGGCACTTGCGCACTGAATGACATCGATCCGCGTGCCTACCTGGACTATGTGCTGACCCACATCGCCGATCACAAAATCAACCGCATTGACGCGCTCTTGCCCTGGTGTGTGGCCGACAAGCTGCACACGCGAGTCAGTCCGCCGAATTCGGCCACCTAACCGGCAACTCCAGTTCACCATCATGCCTCACACGCACAGGCATGGACAAACGGCCCAGCTGAGCCGCTTAC
>NZ_CAJMZA010000082.1:0-1836 GCF_905220195.1 Paraburkholderia sp. J8-2 | reverse complement strand
GAGCGTATTTCGCGCATTGCCAAACGTTTGCCACGAGGGCCGGAGTGGTCAGCGACTACGGCGAACACTGGCGACGCCTGGTGTGATCAGACTTCCAGCCAGTTCAACCAGAAGATGCTGTGTGAGGGCACCCGCGTCGCCTCTGGCGATGCCGGGCAACTCGATAAGGGCTTTCGCGATCGCGCTCATGCTTGCCTCCGTCTGGCAGCGGTGGGCCACTGAAAACCGGTTGAGGCCACATGTAGCGCTGTCGTGACGGAAGTATTGCCCGGATCGGTAACGATTCAAGTCAGCGACCGCGGAACTTTGCGTAGGCGCAGGCGCCGCTCTGTCAGCGATTTCCTACGTGACCTGGTCCTCGGGTAGTGAAAGCAGCACGGATCCCTTCGACTGGACGTTCGGTTGGTGTGCTTTCTCATAAGGGCTGCAGGCACCCTGCCGGGCCTCTGGTACTGCGTCATGGACAAGATCGTAACCGGTCAGCATGATCGGGTAACAGAGATCCTGAGCCAAGGCGCCGGCGCGCATCAACGAATTTGGTGTATGACACGTGTCCATCCGGGGAACGACGACCTGCCGTCAGTACGCCATCCCTTTCGGGCACTGACCATGACGTATGCCGGCCAGGGATACTGGGCCGCCTGGCTGCGAAGTGGCTACGTACAGTTCGCGCAGTTTGCTGGCCGTCCACCAGACGATTTCAATCGTTGTGCCGCTAGCGGGGTAGGGTTTCCGCGGATGAAGACCTGTCGCGTCCCGCATGAATAGCCGGTGCGGCGCGAGATGGTTCAAATGGGGTCAATATTGCATGAACGGCCTGTCTTGTCAGATGAAATGTGGCGCCTATACTTTCCCAATCACCTGAGGATTATCCGGTAGCTGGATTACCCCCTGATTCGGTGGGGCCGTGCGCCACGGGCGGCTCGGCCGGACTGATCGCTTGCGAGCGGGCCGGTACGCCGGAGCCATCGGCGAAATGGCAGTGAACCCCAACGGGAGACCGCGCATGAATGCCACGATTGCTGCGCGCGAGCAGCAGGCGATGATCCGGTGCGTTACGAAGGTTTATGCCCGTTTTCTGCTGGTCGGCTTTGCGCTAATGCCCGCCTATCTGATTGCCTATCTGTTTTTCTTCCAGGATCCTGGGATCAAATTCGAAGATCATCTGTTCCACGAGATCGCGATCGCGGCCGCAACGCTCGAAGGGCTGTTTGTCGCCTACGTGACATGGCAGTGCTACCGGTCATCCGGCGAGCCGTTATTGCGCTGGCTGACGCTGGGCTTTCTCGGCTTCGTGCTTGTCTATGCCCTGCATGGTGCTTTCACCGGCATGGCACATCACGATCTCTGGCTGTTCCTGCTCTATGGTCCGGCGTCGCGTCTCGTAATGTCGGCTCTGCTGCTGGTCGGGCTTCTGTCGTACAGCCGACCGCCCGATCCCGTTGCGAAGCGATGTGAAAGGCGCGGCTGGCTGGTGTGGATCGTGGCGTTCGTTATTGCCGACCTGGCGGTTGCGTGGCTGGCGCACACCAGGAGCGCAGGTAGCCTGGCAGTGCGCCTGTCGATGGAAGGGGGCGCCCTGGTGCTCTCCACGCTGAACGTCGCGGTGCTGATGCTGCGGCGGATCCGCACGCCACTGATGGTCATCTACGGTATTTCGGTCACGTCGTTTGCGCTGGCGTCGCTCGCCTTCATCCTTGGACGACCATGGAACCACATGTGGTGGCTCGCTCATGCGATTTTCGCCGGGGGCTTCTTTCTGCTTAGCTATGGCGTGGTACAGGCGTACCGTACGACGCGCTCGTTTGCCACGATCTATAGCCAGGAAGAACTGAT
>NZ_CAJMZA010000081.1:0-1853 GCF_905220195.1 Paraburkholderia sp. J8-2 | reverse complement strand
ACTCTGGGTTCAAGGCATGTGGCCACTCGCTGTCCTGGTCGCCTGCCTGACCATCGTGTTTCCGTTTCTCGATCTTGCCGCGGTTCTCTACGTTACCGGACCTGTGCGCCTCGGCGTGGTTCCTCCCGCGTTTTCAGTGGTGCTGCGTGTGCTGCAGTTCGTGCGGCCATGGGTCATGATCGAAGTCCTGTTCCTCGGGGTCGTTGTCACTGCAACGAAGCTTGCCGACCGTGCATACGTCACCCCGGAGACCGCCCTCTTCGCGCTTTGCACACTGCCGTTCATGCTCGCAGTCGTCATGGAATTCGAGCCGCGTGCCCTCTGGCACATCCGCGAGACACTGGATGCGCGCGAACGCGATAACTTGCCAGGGCCACCCACGACCTTTCCCGCGTTGCCCTCCGCGTCCGCGATGGACCTCGGGCTTGTTGCGTGCAGAACCTGCGACGGTGTTGCCCGCCGGGAGTCCGGTGAGTCCAGTCGTGGCGCGCCGTCCGCCCCGCAAGCGCGCGCGGCTGCCCAGCAATGCTCCCGGTGCGGAGCAAGGATGCATCCCAGGAAACCGGACAGTCTCACGCGTACCCAGGCTTTGCTGGTCGCCGCCGCAATCATGTATCTGCCTGCAAACCTGCTGCCTGTTCTTCATACCGTGACAATGCTTGGCTCGAAGGACGACAGCATCATCAGTGGCATTGTTCATTTCTGGCGCAGTGGAGACTGGGCGATTGCTACGGTTGTCTTCATCGCGAGCGTCGCTTTCCCGCTACTCAAGCTCGTCGCGCTCGCGTTCCTCGCCTGGACAGCGGGTTGTACTTCGCGCTGCCATCCGTTGGTGGGTACGAAGCTGTTCCGGGTCATTGAGCGCCTCGGCCGCTGGTCAATGCTCGATATTTTTGTCATTGCGCTTACGATCGCGCTCGTCAATTTCAGGTCTGTCGCTTCTGCGACGTCGGGCTGGGGCGCGGTCGCCTTTGCAGCCGTGGTCCTGCTGACGATGACGGCCACGATGCAGTTCGATCCACGGTTGATCTGGGACGCTCACGCCGGCCCGCATGAGCGTGACAGGAACGGCTCAAATAGCCCGACCGGCTCGTGACTGCCCGACTTTTTGGCCCTGCCGGTGCGATGCCAATGGCGACAATCGCCGGAACGCGTACAGTGCACTGCCTAGGTTGACGGCGACCCGGGTGCACTTCGGCTCGTCCACGACGGCTCATCGAGCAGCCGCTCGAAAAGCCGTTCGCGCTCTTCCGACGATAGTGGCGACAGCCCGATCAACCCGGTAAAGGCCATGCCAACCGCCGCCGCCCAACGCAGCACTGCGATATCGCCATCGGTTGACTCCTTGCGGACCTCGGCGAGATCAGCAGCGTGA
Source organism: Paraburkholderia sp. J8-2 (assembly GCF_905220195.1). NCBI lineage: Bacteria > Pseudomonadati > Pseudomonadota > Betaproteobacteria > Burkholderiales > Burkholderiaceae > Paraburkholderia > Paraburkholderia sp. J8-2. Next base: position 478 of record NZ_CAJMZA010000081.1, on the reverse strand, counting down.
GCGCCCCGAATGGTTTCCAGGAGTTCCGGTGCCTGGACCAATGCAGCCAGTACGGCACGATTGGCGGAATGTGGCTGGCTGGCAGTTTCACGCATCACGGCAATCTGCGCGAGCAGGACCGGCTCCTTGACCGAAACATCGCAGGACTTCTGGTATCCGAGTGCGAACTCTTCAAGGTACCGCCTCTGGAACTCCAGCAATGCCAGCAGGATTCCGTCCTTGGTGCCGAACTGATGGAGAAGCCCCCCCTTGCTGATGCCGCTCTCGCGGGCGAGTGCGTCGAAGGTAAGTGCGTTGAGGCCATCCCTCGAAAGGATGGTCAGAGCTGCCTTGAGGGCCGTGTTTCGGGACCGTTCTGAGCGGGTCGCGTTATCCATTATCGGTGGCTCACTGGAATGTCTGGTGTCAGTTGCAACTTCCTGGTCGCGACCTCATCGGTTATCTGGGTATCAGTTGCCATCTGGTATCTTGATGAACC
>NZ_CAJMZA010000080.1:0-1945 GCF_905220195.1 Paraburkholderia sp. J8-2 | reverse complement strand
GCGGGCTCACCGTGCGTCACGAACGTGCGAAGGGGCGGGCACGTCATGCCCGCGAGCCAGCGCAGGGTTTCCCGGTAATCGGCATGCGCAGAGAGCGAGGTGATCGAGGAGATCTCTGCGCGCACGCGCACGTAGTCGCCATGCAGCTTGATGGTGGGCGCATGGGCCTCGAGCGCCGCGCCGCGCGTGCCGGGCGCCTGGTATCCGACGAGCGCGATCGTGTTGCGCGGGTCCGATGCATACAGGTTCAGATGGTGCAGAATGCGGCCGCCAGTGGCCATGCCGCTGCCGGCAATGATGACCATGGGGCCGTGGCGCCCCGCAATGGCCTTTGACTCCTCCACCGTTCGCGCCATGAACGCCGCATGATCGATGGCGTGCACTTGCGGGAGTGTCAGCCGATGATCGCTCATATGACGCCGGTACAGGTCGGTCACGCCAATCGCCATTGGGCTGTCGAGGTAGACCGGAACATTCGCCATGCGCCCCGACTGCTTCAGCCGCGCGATGTAGTAAAGGACTTCCTGCGCGCGTCCCACCGCGAAGCAGGGCATGACCACGATGCCGCCGCGGGCGAAGGTGCGCGCGAACATCGCTGCGAGTTCGTCCTCGGGGTTCAGCGCGTCGTGCAGCCGGTCGCCGTAGGTCGATTCGACGACCAGATAGTCCGCATGGACCGGTGGGGAAGGCGCGCGCACGATCGGATCGTCGGGGCGCCCGAGGTCGCCGGAAAACGCGGTGACCGTATGCCCGTTGCACAGCACCACGCTCGCCGCGCCAAGGATATGGCCCGCGGGCAGCAGCCGAAACGTCAATTGCTCGCCGAGCGCAACGGGTTCATCGAACGGGCGCGGCGCAATGAGCCGCAGTGCCTGTTCGGCGTCTTCCAGGGTGTAGAGCGCAAGGGCGGGATGGTGTTTGGAGAAGCCGTGGCGGTTTGCAAACGCTGCGTCTTCCTCCTGTAGCCGTGCGCTGTCGCGCAGCATGATGCCGCACAGGTCCGCGGTTCCGGGCGTGCAATAAACCGGGCCGCGATAGCCGTTGCGCGCCAGGACGGGCAGGTAGCCGCAATGGTCGATATGCGCGTGCGTGAGGATGACGGCGTCGAGCGAGTCGGCCGCAAAAGGCAGTGGGTCCCAGTTGCGCAGCCGCAGGTTTTTGGTGCCCTGGAAAAGCCCGCAGTCGACCAGCACCCGCTTGCCTCCCGCCTCCAGCAGGTAGCGCGACCCGGTGACCGTTTGTGCCGCGCCCAGAAACGTCAGCTTCATCATGCTCTCCTCGCTTCACGCGCCATGTGCACGCCCGATATCGATTGGAACGCGCGCCTGCGGGCCGGCTTTGACTTGAATCAGACAAACAGGCATCGCCCCGGGCCGCCTCTCCTTGAGGCAGATCAATCGCAACGCGTCATCCGATTCGTACATTGGAGTCGGTGGCACGCGGTGCGCGGGCCGAGATTCCGACGGGGGCGAAATGGGGAGCAGGTTGTCGTCTGGCAGGGCGCTTGTTTTGATCCCGTTGATTGCAACGCTTTCGGCTTGTACCGCTTACCGCGATACGCGCCACGAAGAAAACGTCGCCTTCCGCCGTTCGGAAACCGAACTGGCAGCGCGACGCGAGCAGAGCGCGATCCGTTGCTCGGCCCCCGACGACTGCGCACAGGCCTGGACCCGCGCCCTGGTTTTCGTCCAGCGGCACTCGCCCACGCCCATCGAACGCGCGACCGACGATACGATCGAGACGCGCATGCCGCATGAATTCGGCATCGCCTACTTCTGGGCGGTGCGGCAGAGGGCCGCGGATGGAACCACGACGATACGGCTCAAGGGCTTGTGCCGCGGCATGTACAGCAGCGACAACGGCCCTGGCTGGCTCTATGCGCGCTGCGCCGAACAACTGGAGGAGGCGCAACTCGACTTCGTGCGCGAAGTGAGCGGCGTCAGAT
>NZ_CAJMZA010000079.1:0-1964 GCF_905220195.1 Paraburkholderia sp. J8-2 | reverse complement strand
CTGCGAATAACAAAAAGTTATTCGCTTTTGAAAAATGCTCACTTGCCTCTCATGCGTGAGCGTACCACTATTGAGGGCAGGAGACACGGCCGCGCCCTATGCCAGACGGCCCGACAAATCGATCATGCGACCCACGAACGTCCTTTTCATCCTCTCGGACGAGCATCAGCACGGCCTCATGGGCTGCGCGGGCCATCCGTTCATCCGCACTCCCAATCTCGACGCGCTCGCCGCGCGCGGCACGCGTTTTTCGAACGCCTACACGCCCTCGCCGATCTGCGTGCCCGCGCGGGCGAGTCTCGCGACCGGCCGCCACGTGCACGACATTCGCTGCTGGGACAACGCCCTCGCCTACGACGGCGTGCCGCGCGGCTGGGCGCATCACCTCGCCGATCACGACGTGCTGTGCGAGTCGGTCGGCAAGCTTCACTACCGCTCGGACGACTCGCCCGTGGGCTTTCACCAGCAGCATCACGCGGTGCACATCCTCGACGGCATCGGCCAGGTCTGGGGTTCGGTGCGCGAGCCGCTGCCCGAAACGATGGGGCGCTCGCCGCTGTACGACAAGATCGGCGCGGGCACATCGAGCTACAACCGCTTCGACATGCGCGTGGCCGACACCGCGGTGACGTGGCTCGGCGAGCACGCGCGCGACGACCGTCCGTGGGCGCTGTATGTGGGTCTCGTCGCGCCGCATTTCCCGCTCGTCGTGCCGCAGGAGTGGCTCGATCTGTATCCGCCGGAGTCGCTCGATCTGCCGCTGCTGCATCCGTCGACGGGTTATGTGCGGCACCCGTGGGTCGAGCGCCAGGCGCGCCATATGGACCACGATTCGGCCATCGGCAGCGAGGAGCGGCGGCGTCTCGCAGTGGCGTGCTATCTTGCGCTCGTTTCGTTCATGGACGCGCAGGCCGGCAAGGTGCTCGACGCGCTGAGCGCCAACGGTCTCGAAGAGACGACCACCGTGATCTACAGCAGCGACCACGGCGACAATCTGGGCAAGCGCGGCATGTGGAACAAGTGCCTGATGTACCGGGAATCCACGGGCGTGCCGATGATCCTCGCCGGCCCGGGCATTCCCGCAAGCAAGGTCAGCGAGACACCGGTGTCGCTCGTCGATGTCCAGAACACGCTGCTCGATCTGACCGGCTGCCCCAAGACGCTGATGACGGGCCCTGGCACCTCGCTCGCGCAACTGGCGAACGCGCCCGCGCAGCGCGAGCGGCTCGCGTTCAGCGAGTATCACGCCGTGGGCTCGGAAGCGGCGGCCTATCTGCTCGCCGACGCGCGCTACAAGTTTCACTATTACGTTGGCCTGCGCCCCGAGTTGTTCGATCTCGAACGAGACCCCGAAGAACTCGACGACGTGGCCGCCGATCCCGCCTACGCGCACGTGCTCGCGCGCTTCGAAGCGCAGTTGCGCGCACTGCTCGATCCCGAAGCCGTCGATGCCGCCGCGAAGGCCGATCAGGCACGGCTGATCGAATCGTTCGGCGGACGCGAAGCCGCGCTCAGGACCGGCACGCCCGCCGCGACGCCGGTACCGGCGGCATAGTGCGCGCCACCGCGCACTGACCGACAAGAAAAGACGACAAAGACAAACTGGAGACGACCATGCCATCAGCCGGACTCGCCGCGGCCGCCACGCCGGCCGGCCTCAAGCGCAAGTGGAAGACGGTGATACTCGCGAGCCTCGGCGGCTCGCTCGAAATCTACGACTTCATCATCTACGGCGTGTTCGCGCGCGAGATCGCGAGGCAGTTCTTCCCCGCCGCCGATCCCATCGCTTCGCTCATCAGCACGTTCAGCGTATTCGCGATCGGCTACGTCTCACGGCCGCTCGGCGGCATCGTGCTTTCGAGCCTCGGCGACCGCTTCGGCCGGCGCGCGATCTTTCTCGTCTCCGTGCTTGCGATGTCGGCCTCGACGATCGGCATCGGCCTCATTCCCGGCTACGCGAGCAT
>NZ_CAJMZA010000078.1:0-2004 GCF_905220195.1 Paraburkholderia sp. J8-2 | reverse complement strand
ATTTTGCATGATTTAATTTCCTTAACTGCTGATTTTTTTGTGTAGTCACAAAAAAATCATGCCCCCGACGATTATGGCCAGCAAAACGCTCCAGCGGCTCATGGAAAGCGTCCCCCGAGGACAGCCGCTTGATCCACAGATGCTCCGCGACTGCGGCGTCAGCGCCCAGCAGACCACCTACCTGGTGAGCGCCGGGTGGCTGCAGCGCCTTTCGAAAGGCGCCTACCTCCTTGCGGGTGACACGCCGACGCGCGACGGCGTCCTCGCGTACCTCAGCCGGCATGTGACGGGCCTGCATGTCGGCGGCAAGACGGCGCTCGACTGGCAGGGTGTGCGCCATAACATGAGTTTTCGCGAGCGTGTCGTGCTCTGGGCCGCGCGGCCATACGTGATGCCGGGGTGGGTCAACGAACATCTGCCCCACACGCTGCAGACGACGCGCCTGTTCGATGACAATCTGCCGGAAGGCTTTGCGATCTCGCCGCTTCCCAACCAGGATCCCTCGATCCTCGTTGCCGAGCCCGAGCGTGCCCTGCTCGAGCTCGCGAGCGATGTCGGCAAGCGCCTCGCAAAAGGACAGTCCCTCGAAGAAGCCATCAATATCGCATCGTCGTTGCGCAACCTGCGCCCAAAGGTACTGGATACCCTGCTAGCCCATTGCACACGGGTGAAGGTCGTCAAGCTGGTGCGGGATCTTGGAGAAGCCAGCGGCTTTGCCTGGGGCAAGGATCTGCAGCGCCATGTCGACAGGCTTGGCCCCGGTAAGCGTTGGTCCAGCAGCCGCAGGGGCACGCCCTCATTGAACCTGAAGGCGTAACGTGCCCATTTCCACTCAGATGTGAACAGATGAACGATCAGTACCTCAACACCGTTCGCCTTATGCTGGCGATCGCGCCCGACGTTTTCGACGCGCCGCATTTCGCCATGAAGGGCGGAACGGCGATTAACATGTTCGTGCAGGACCTGCCCCGCCTGTCTGTCGATATCGACGTGATTATGCGCTCGCACGACCCCGACCGGGCCGAAGCACTGGCGATCATCAACACGGAACTTGTGCGCGCAAAACAGGCGATTGAGCGGCAGGGCTATCACGTCACTGTCGCTGGCGCCAGCGGCAAAAACAAGGGCGATGACGTGAAATTGACAGTGGCTTCCGCCGATACCCAGGTCAAGGTGGAAGTGAATTATGTCTTCCGGGGCACCCTGATGCCAACCGTCATGCGCCCGGTCGTTCCGCGCGCACAGGAAATGTTCCGCGTCGACTTCGAAGTGCCCACGCTCGCCGACGCAGAACTGTACGGCAGCAAGCTGGTTGCGGCGCTGGACCGCCAGCATCCGCGTGACATCTTCGATGTGCAGCACATGTACGAGACGTACGGTGGCCTGCGCGATGATTGCGTTGCCGCGTTCGTTGGCTACCTCGCTGGCCACAACCGCCCCGTTCACGAAGTTCTGTTTGCGAAGCCACATTCACTGGCGCACGAATACGAGGCAGGATTCGTGGGCATGACCGTCGACGAGGTCAGCCTTTCCCGGCTCAAGGAAGTCCAGGCACAGCTTCACCACGATCTGCCACGCGCGCTGAGCCCGAAGCATCGTGAATTTCTCCTATCCCTCGTCAGACTGGCCCCGGACTGGGCACTGATGCCCTACGCTCATCTGAGCGACATGCCCGCGATACGCTGGAAGATCGAAAACCTGCGCAAACTTCGCACACGCGACAAGCAGCGCTTTGCCGATCAGGAAGCGCTACTCCAGGGAGCATTTTCAGCACTGGATCGCGAGAATAGACCCGGATAGGAGACCGCGCGTCCCTTACGTCCGCCAAGTCGCGAACCGGGCCATGACCTGCCGTTCCGCCAGCGGGGAAACCTGCCGTTTGAATCGCTGCAATCCTCAGGCGGAACCTGAAGGATGCGATACGCCCGCCATCGGCCAAAGCCGACGGCCGCCGATCAACGGCTGTGCGGCGGCTGAAGTTCGCTTCACGGACATTCGCAAACC
>NZ_CAJMZA010000077.1:0-2119 GCF_905220195.1 Paraburkholderia sp. J8-2 | reverse complement strand
GCGATCAGTCGCGACACAAGGGCCGACTGTCACTATCAGCTTTCTCACCGCCGAAGGACTGGAGGCCGGGCGAACAAAGGTGCGATACCGTAACGTGGAGATCGGCGAGGTCAAGACCATCCGCCTCTCTAACGACCATTCCCGTGTCCTTGTGGATGTACAGATAGCCAAAACCTCAACCAATCTCGCGGTTGAAGACGCCCGCTTCTGGGTGGTGCGCCCAAGGATCGGAATGGGTGGTATTTCGGGTCTTGGTACCGTCCTCTCCGGCGCGTATATCGGCATGGATCCTGGTCGCTCCGACCAGCCCCGTGAAAAGTTCATCGGACTCGAGACGCCTCCCATCGTGACCAGCGACCAGAAGGGGCGTCGTTATGTTCTTGATGGCGATTCCCTCGGCTCCGTTGATATCGGCTCGCCAGTCTACTACCGCCGTTTCCAGGTCGGACGTGTTGTCGCACGCTCCCTTAACGATGACGGCAAGGGCGTCACCATCCAGGTCTTCATTGATGAGCCCTACGACAAACTTGTTAAGGCAGATTCATACTGGTGGCATGCAAGTGGTGTCGACCTGCGGCTGGATTCGGGCGGTATGAGACTGAATACCCAGTCACTCGCGACGGTCGTCATGGGTGGTCTCGCGTTCCAGTCCCGCCCCGATCACGAGGCGGCAGGCGAAGCGCCCAACGGCACCGCTTTCCCGCTTTCCGACAGTCAGGCAGAGGCGATGCGCGCACCGGACGGTGCTGCTGCAAGCGTTGTCATGAAGTTCAATCAGTCGCTGCGCGGCCTGTCTGTCGGCGCGACGGTCGATTTCCGCGGAATCGAGCTTGGACGCGTCACTGCAGTCGACGTGGAATACGACCCGAAACGATCGGAATTCACGATGCCAGTGACGGTGAACCTGTTTCCCAATCGCCTCGGAAGAAAGTTCCGGGAGTCGCTGGGTGAAGGCAACAACGACGGCGGAAAGGCACTCCTGCAAAAACTGGTGGCTCAGGGTTTGCGCGCCCAGTTGCGGACCGGAAGTCTTATCACTAACCAGCGCTACATTGCGCTGGACATCTTTCCGAACGCCCCGCAGGCCACCATAGACATGACGAGGGTACCGCTAGAACTACCGACTGTGCCCAATTCGCTGGAGGAGCTTCAGGTGGTCATCGCCGATATTGCCAAAAAGCTGGATCGTGTGCCGTTCGACCGGATCGGCACCAACCTCGATCAAACGCTCCAGAGTGCCAATCGTGCATTCACGCAAATGAACACCGAACTTGCGCCTCAGGCCCGCGATACCCTCGCGACCGCCCAGGAAACGTTCCGTACAGCGCAGGCAGCGTTACAGCAGGATTCGCCGCTCCAGTCGGATATGCGGCAAGCTGTTTCGCAACTCAATCGCACGCTGCAATCGCTGAACGAGCTGGCTATCTACCTTCAGGAGCATCCGGAGTCACTCCTGCGCGGCAAGCCAAGGGATGAAAAGCCATGAGTCAAAAAACTACGAGGCGAAGTCACCAGCCCGGATGCCTTAAGCTGCTTTTTGCTTTGTGCAGCATCGCCGCGCTTGCTGCGGCGTGCACCGCTGTGCCGGAAGTGCATACCTACACCTTGGGCACGGAATCCCCGCCGCAGACGTTACGAAATAAAGTCGTCAACGACGAAAATTCACACCCAGCATTTCTGATCGACGTGGCGCCTGTCGTCGTTCCAGCACAGGTCGCGCGACGGCAACTCGTCTTGCAGAAGGATCCCGTACGCGTTCAGGTCATGGAACAGGCGCGCTGGAGCACTGCCCCGGCCGATGAGCTTCGCCAACGTTTGTCGGCGAACCTTTCCGCGGCGCTTGGCACGTTCGACGTCGCGAGCGTTCCCTATCCAGCAGATCAACCGGTCTATCGAATTAGCGTTGTGGTGCAGCGATTCGAGTCATGGTACGCATCGCACGCACTGCTGGACACCGTGTGGACGGTGAAACCACGAACAGGAACGACCATGCTGACCTGCCATTCGACGTACTCGGTGCCCGTCAGCGACGGCTTTGGCGAGCTTGTGAAGGGGCATCAGCTGGCAGTGTCCGAATTGTCGAATGAGATAGCAACGATCCTCGCAGCACAGCAGGATT
>NZ_CAJMZA010000076.1:0-2370 GCF_905220195.1 Paraburkholderia sp. J8-2 | reverse complement strand
AGCGGCCGATGCCTTGCGCCGGCGCATCGCCGAGACACTGCACTGGGATTGCTGCGTGCCGGAATTCGGACAGTCGTTCGAGCTTGCCGAGCAAGCCGTGCGACCGTATCCCTGCCCGCCCTGCCCGCCGGACGAACTGGCGCCCGAGCAGGAGGCAGGCGCCACGCCCTGAAATGCTGCCGGAACACGGCACGCCGCGCCGGCACACCTCGCAAGCACGGACGACGAGCGTGAAATTTTTTTGGGACACGGTTTCCAGTGGCTCATAAAATCGGCATGGATCCCTGTGATACGGAATACCTGTGTCCCGCCCATTGAAGCCGACACTTCATATGCGAATGGCCTTCGCATCGATCTCGCGCCCGCATCGCGCTCCGGACGGTCGTCATGGGCCCGCGCGCTGACCCCCGCGCGCGCGCCGCAAAAGGCGCGGGCCCGGCAAGTTCTGCCTGCGCCATGGCCATTGCGCTCGCGGGCGCGCTCGGCGCCGCCGCGCTCGCGCTTCTCACGCAACGCCTCGTGCGCGCAAACCCGGCGCCTGCGAGGGCGGCCGGCGACGCGCGGCTCAACGAAGCCCGCATGCTCGGGATCATCCGTTCGTCGATGGAAGCGATCGTCACCGTCGACGAAACCCAGCGCGTGTTGATCTTCAATCCAGCCGCCGAACAGGTGTTCGGCCTGTCCGCCAGGGAGGCGATCGGCTCGCCGCTCTCGCGCTTCATTCCCGAGCGGTTCCGGGCGGCGCACGCGCAGCATGTCGAACAGTTTGGCGAGACAGGCGTCACCGAACGCCAGATGGGCCGCCCGCAACGTGTGCTCTACGGGGTGCGCGCCAATGGCGAGGAGTTTCCGATCGAAGCATCGATTTCGCAGATCCGTGACGGTTCGGGCAAGCTTTTCACGGTCATGCTGCGCGACATCACCGAACGCGTGCGCGCCGAGGAAGCGCTCAAGCGTTCGCGCGAGGAGCTGCGCGAGCTGTCGGCCAATCTCCAGAACGTGCGCGAGGCCGAAAAAACCCGCATCGCGCGCGAACTGCATGACGACCTCGGCCAGCAGCTCACCGCGCTCAAGATCGACCTCGCCGCGCTCGAGCGCCGGCTCGGGGAGGATGACGCCACCGACGTGCCTGCGCGCCTCGCCGGCATGCGCAACCTGATCGACGCGACCGTGGCTGCCTTGCGGCGCATCGCGGCCGACCTGCGGCCGGTCATGCTCGACGACCTCGGCCTCGTGCCCGCCATCGAATGGCTGGCGAACGACTTCACGAACCGCTACGGGATCGCCGTCGAGCGCGACCTGGATGCGGACGCCACGATGTTTTCGAACGCCGCCTCCTCGGCGCTCTTTCGCATCGTGCAGGAAGCCCTGACCAATGTCGCCCGCCATGCCGAAGCGAATTTCGTCGAGATTACGCTCAAGGTGGATGGGCCACGCTGTGTGCTGCGCATTGCCGACGACGGCGTGGGCGCCAGCGCCGATCCCGCCGATCCACCCAACGCGCAGCGCAACGCCTTGAGAGACAAGTCGTTTGGCCTGCTCGGCATTCGCGAGCGAGCCCACATGCTTGACGGCACCGTTGCCATTGCCACCGCGCCCGGAAAGGGCTTTGACATGACGATCACGTTCGCCCTCCCTGCCCTGCTTCCGGAAGGAGCCGCATCATGATCAAGGTGATCATCGCCGACGACCATGCGCTCATGCGTGACGGTTTGCGCCGCATACTGGAAAGCGAGCGCGGCACGCAGTTCGAAGTCGTAGGCGAAGGCTGTGACAGCGCGACCACACTCGCGCTCGTGCGTGAGCGCGCAGCCCAGGTCCTGGTGCTCGACCTCTCGATGCCGGGACGCAGCGGCGTGGATCTCATCAAGCAGATCAAGGACGAAAAACCCGAACTGCGCATTCTCGTGCTGACCATGCACGCCGAGCAGCAATACGCGGTGCGCGCCTTCAAGGCGGGCGCGTCGGGTTATCTCACCAAAGAGTGCGCCAGCACGGAGCTGGTCACCGCCGTGACGAAGATCGCCTCCGGTGGTGTCTATATCAGCATGACGATGGCCGAGCGCTTCGCACAAAGCCTGAAGGAGCCGGCCGACACGCTTCCCCACCAGCGGCTTTCCGACCGCGAGTTCGAGGTGTTCCGGCGTATTGCGGCAGGCCAGACCATTACTGAAATCGCGCAGGCACTCTGCGTGAGTACGAAAACCGTCAGCACCTACAAGGTGCGCATTCTCGAGAAGATGCAGATGCCGCACGAAGCCGCGCTCGTGCGCTACGCGATGCGGCACAAGCTCATCGACGATCCCGACGAAGTCTGACCCTCGGGTGTCGCGGCCGATTGCCGCATGACTGTAGGAATCGCCCTACAGA
>NZ_CAJMZA010000075.1:0-2583 GCF_905220195.1 Paraburkholderia sp. J8-2 | reverse complement strand
CCACGTACATGCCCGTCGAAACCACCGGAGAGCCGAGTGACAGTCATTGCACAAGTATCCGATATTCACGTCCGTTCACACGGCGCGCTGTACCAGGATGCCGTGGACTCAAATGCCATGTTTTCGGCAGCGGTCGATTCGCTGAACCGCGTGCGACCCAAGCCGGACCTCGTAGTCATCTCAGGCGATCTCACGGACGAAGGTACCGCCGCTGAGTATCTGAAGCTTCGAGAATTGCTTGGCGCGCTGAAGCATCCGTTCGTGGTTTTACCAGGTAATCACGATAACCGTGACCGTCTGCGGGCCGCGTTTTCGGATCACGCGTGGCTACCCAAGGAGGGGGCGCTGTCGTTCGCGATAGACGTAGGCGAACTACGCCTCGTGGCACTAGATACATCCGTTCCAGGGCTACATCACGGTGAACTGGACGCCAACACCCTGACCTGGCTGGACACTGAACTCTCCAGGCATCGAGATCGACCGGTCGTCGTCGTCATGCACCACCCGCCGTTCATGACGGGCATCCCCTATCTGGACGTCTACGGTTTGCGAAGCACGGACGCATTGGCAAAGGTTCTTGCACGCCATGACAATGTCGATCGAATTCTCGCCGGGCACGTGCATCGGTCCATGCAGACGCGCCTTGGGAACGTTCCCGTACTCACGTGCCCAAGCACGACAACGCAAATCGCGTTGCGCGTCGAAGCAGACGCGGAGCCCGCTTCTTATCTCGAACCACCCGCATACCTGCTGCACCGTTGGGCTGGACACGGCCAGCCAGCGGTTTCGCATCTGTGTTACATCGGGCTTTTCGAAGGCCCGTTGCCATTTGCATAGCAGGGTCGATGGACTCGCATCAGCGTCACCGCTCCAGCAGCCGTCACTGACGTATCGCCTATCTGCATCGCATTTCGGCGGACGAAGCAGTCAATCAGCTGCAGTGATTCAAACAGGCAGGAGCAGCTTCACGCTGGCGCAGATCAATACAACACCCAGCAGGACACGAATTTGACGAGTCGATAGCCAACGGCTACCCAGATGTGCTCCTAGCCAGCTTCCGATGATCACCATCAACGCCAGTCGGCCAATCCCATGTGGAAGGTGATTTGTGGCGCTCCAGTTGCCGGCCAGCGCCGCTAACGAATTGCAGAGGATAAACAGCGCGGAAACGGACGCAGCCGCACGCATGGTTGACCACCGACAAAAGATCAGGAGCGGTGCTATCAGGACGCCACCGCCAACTCCGGTTAGCCCCGAGGCAAGGCCGATAATCGCTCCGCAAGCCACCGCGACGGGCTTGCGGGGTGGTCGCACAATGTCGTCGCCCATTGGCCTGCGCACCAGCGACAGCGTGCCAGCGACTAAGAGAAGTGCGCCAAGTAGATATTCGAACCAGGTCTTTTCCAGCGTTATATAGCCACCTAATAACGCCATGGGCACTGCGGGCAAAGCAAACGGCCAGAACGATTGCCAGTTGAAATGCCCGTCTCGAATGAAGCGCCAACTTACGACAAGGGAAACCAGGATATTCAGGACAAGCGCAGTGGGCTTGATGCTGTCAGGCTCGTATCCGACCAGTGCCATTACGGCGATGTATCCTGAAGCCCCAGCCTGGCCGGTGCTGGCGTAAAGCAGCGCAACCACGAGAAAGGCAATGCAGGTCAGCAGTGTTTGCGTATCGACCATCGCATCCTCGCATCGACAGTATCGCATGCGAAACTGGCTGAACCCGCTCTGCCCCGCATCCGGCCTTCTCCGGTACGGAGGATCTGCCTGGCGGTCGTGGATCGCGTGCTGGCCGTCGCCATCCGGCAGGCATCGGACATCAAGCCTGCGGGATGGCGAACACGGCGTCGACTTTCACCCGTTGCTCTGCTTCCGATTGGTCGCACTCGTTGCGAACGACCATCCGCTGCGCAAAAGGACTATCTCGATGCCGAGGATTTTCAAAACAAAACCTTGATCACCTATCCTGTGGAAGACGATGTGCGCTCGACGTAGTCCGCCTGCTGCTGAGGCCGCAAGGAATAACGCCCGCGCGGCGAACCGCCGATCTGACCGTGGCACATTGAGTTGTGCGACTGAACTGGAGCGATCATGCAATCGAAGGAACATTGGAATCACGTCTACGAGACGAAAGCATCGACCGATGTCAGCTGGTTTCAGGAACACCCGCGTCAATCGATCGAGCTGATCGAGCAATCGGGTGTGGACAAAGACGCGGCGATTATTGACGTGGGCGGCGGCGCCTCAACCCTCGTCGACGATCTGATCGACAAAGGGTATAGCGAGTTGACCGTGCTGGACCTCTCGGAAGCCGCGCTCGAAGTCGCGCGCGAGCGACTTGGTGAACGTGTGCAAGCCGTTTCATGGATTGTCGGCGACGTCACGAAGGCGGACTTGCCTGTGCACGCCTTCGACGTCTGGCACGATCGCGCCGTATTTCACTTTCTGACGAGCGAGGCGGAACGCGAAGCTTATGTCCGCACTGTGCTACGCACGGTTAAGCCAGGTGGCACGGTGATCGTTGCGACATTCGCGGAAGATGGCCCCGAGCGATGCAGCGGCCTGCCGGTCATGCGC
>NZ_CAJMZA010000074.1:0-2616 GCF_905220195.1 Paraburkholderia sp. J8-2 | reverse complement strand
TAGAGAGCGTCAAGCAGCATGGCCGGTCAGCGACAACTATCTTGGCCGGTCAACGGGGTAGTTGTCGTTGGGTATCAGGTCATGTTTGACGTTGCTCCTTCATAGTTGTCGTTGCGTGATCGCATAGTTGACGCTCATCGTTACTGCGCAACATTGCCATCGTCAGGCAACTGGCCGCTAAACGGGTTGACGGGGTTGTCGTCGTGTAATTGACGCCGCCGCGCATTCCGTTTGTCGCCGGCCTTGCGGCGGCGGTAGCTTTCGACGTTGAGCTCGAAGATCGTCGAGTGATGCACAAGCCGGTCGATGGCGGCGACCGTCATGCCGGGGTCGGGGAACACGTCATTCCAGCCCGAGAACGGTTGGTTTGCAGTTATCAGAAGACTTTTTCGCTCATACCTCTCGGCAATCAGCTCGAACAGAACGCTGGTCTCGGCCTGGTCCTTGCGGGCATACGACAGGTCGTCGAGGATGATCAAATCGAAGCGATCGAGCTTGGCCAGCGCGGAAGGCAACTGCAGGCTCTGGCGTGCGGCCTGTAGCCTCTGGACGAGCTCGCTGGTGCGCGTGAACAGCACGCGGTAGCCGACGTCGATCAATGCATGACCGATAGCCGATCCCAGGTGGCTTTTTCCGACCCCAGGCGGCCCGAACAGGAGAACCGTGGCGCCTTTCTCCAGCCATGACTCTCCGGTGGCCAGCGCTGTGACATGCGCTTTTGAGACCATCGGCACGGCGCCGAAGTCGAACGCGGCGAGGGTCTTGGTCGGGTCCAGATGCGACTCGGTACGGTGCCGCTCGATGCGTCGCTTAGCGCGTTCGGCCAGCTCGTGCTCTAGCAGTGCGCCGAGCAGGCGTGCGGCCGGCCAGGCTTCCTTGTCCGAGCGCTCAGCGAACTCGGGCCACAACCGGCCGATCGTTGGCAAACGCAGCTCGCTGAGCATCAGGGCCATGCGGCCACCATCATGCGCGGGCGCGTTCATGCTGCCACCTTCTCGAGCAGTTCGTCATAGACGGCAACGGGCGGCATCTGGACCTCCACCTCGGGGCACACGGTCTCACGGGGTGCGTACTGCTCACGCAGTGCCTTGAGATCAGGAAGCTCGCCGGTTTCCAGCATCGCATCAAGCTGCCCGGCCAGTACGGCCTCCACGCCGTGCAGGCCCGCGAGCTCAAGCAGGCCGACCATCGTCTTGCATGCGTCGCGTTGTGACAGGCGGGCATCAAGTTGTTCCCAGGTTCTGCGGTACGCCTCACGCGGGAACAGTGCGTCACGAAACGCGAGCCCCTTGAATGCCTGGGGTTTGCGCTTCAGCGAGTCAATGAAGTGGCGGTTGTCGTGCGCACGCGAGCCCCGTGCGGTACTGTGGACCAGCACGCCGGACAGGTAACAGTCGAGCCGATCGCCGTAGATGCGCACCTTCAGCCGGTGGCCAATCAGGCGCGACGGCGCACTGTAGAGGATTCCGCGCACCGTAAACGTGCTGCAGCGGGTCACAGGAGCCTCTTCCTCGACGAAGTCGGTGGTACGGTACTCCGGCAGATCCTGAAGCTGCTGGCGCTCGATACGGAACGCGGCGGCGTTGCGCCGGTTTCGACGCATCACCTGCTCGCGGATGAATTCGTCGTAGGCGTCGCGATCAACGAAGTCGCGATGGCCACGCAGCATCAGCGCTTGATCGACTGCGTCCTTCAGATACCGGTGCGAGGATTCGACACTTCCATTCTCGTGACCCAGACCGCGATTGTTCCGTGTGCCCTGCATCTCGTAGTGATCGAGCAGCGCCTTGTAGCGGGTCGTGAAGTCTTCCTTCTCGCTCAGGTTCTTGAAGGCGGCTGACAGGCTGTCGGTGCGATGCTCGCGCGGGCAACCTCCCGCCTGCCATAGAGCATTCTGCAAACCGTTGGCGAGGGCTTCGAAGCTCTCACCACCCTCAACGACGCAGGCATACTCCCAGCGCGAGAACGCCAGCACGAAGTGATACAGCCGGTGCTCGAACGGCGCGCCGCCAATCGTCACGCACAGCTTGCTCATATCGGTGAAGTCAGACAGCCCACGCACGCCGGGTTGATGCTCCTGGGGGAAGAAGATCTCCTGGCTGGGACCTTCGAGCGCTCGCCATTGAGAAATGCGTCGTTCCAGCGTGCGACGCATGCTGTCGGGATAGCGGCCCGGATGATCATCCTGCAGCTTGCGCAGGATCGTGATGCCCATCAGATGAGGAGCGTTACGCAGCAACGGCACGATCTCGCTGTCCCAGACATCGACGAACGGATCGGGACGCGTACGCCAGGAGCGCTGCGGCTTCTGGGATGGCAACGTCGCGTCACGCTCTATGCGGCGTGCGCTTCGCACGCTGATTCCTGCCTTGGCGGCCGCGAGTTCCTGCGGATGGTGTTTGCGCTTGTTCATGTAGAGGCGAACCTGTTGGTCGGTGATGCGGGTTCCAGACATGTGCTGACCGCTTCTTCTTTAAGAATCGATCAGCCATCCTATTGCCCCGCCGACGCGGCGCCGCCGGTGGTTCGTCGTCTCCGGCGGCTACGCCGCCTCCGACTCCTCACCACCGGCCAAAACAAACGTCAACGACCGGCCAACATAATTGTCGCCCCCCA
>NZ_CAJMZA010000073.1:0-2819 GCF_905220195.1 Paraburkholderia sp. J8-2 | reverse complement strand
GATGGGCCTATCGAACCTGAAAGTTGTAGCGGATCGGGGCTACTTCAGCGGGCAGGAGATAAGAACATGCGATCTGAACGGAATCCGCGCGTACGTACCCAAGCCGCTCACCTCTGCGTCACGGAAGAAAGGTCTGTTCACCAAAGCCGACTTTGTGTACGAGGCGAGGCGCGACGTGTATCGATGTCCTGCCGGTGAGAAAGCCATTTATCGATTTACGACCGTAGAGCATGAAATGAATCTGCGGGTCTACTGGCCGAGCGCGTGCCCGGGTTGCCCTATGAAGGCGCGATGCTCTCCCAGCGACTATCGCCGCATCCGAAGGTGGGAGCATGAAAAGATACTGGAAGTCATGGAGCGACGGCTCGACCGGAAGCCCAATGCAATGACCATCCGACGAAGTACCGTCGAGCACGTCTTCGGTACGCTCAAGCACTGGATGGGTCCTGCACACTTCCTGACCCGAACGCTCGGACGAGTGAGTACCGAGATGAGCCTGCAGCTATTAGCCTACAACCTGAAGCGTGTCATCAGCATACTGGGCGCGGCAAGAACTCTGAAGGCAATGAAGTTGGCGGGGGCCTGAGGCCCCGAGCGTCGTTGTTGCGCTCGTGACATTCGATCCCAACTTCAGTCCGTCGCGATTGCCGTTTCGCGGAATTTGGGCAGCGGCTCTCCACCGAATACCGGACCTTCTCGTTCGCGTGGTCAACCCGGACGCTTTCCTGCCGCCGGCGCGCCATGGAGGGTTGGTCGGCAACTTTAGTTTGCGGTAAGTCCGGTTGTATCGGCACGGTGGTTATGCGACTGCCGGTTGAGCGAATCTGCCAGTTCGCCGATCGCCATGGCCTTGGCAAAGTGCCAGCCTTGGGCGAACTCGACTCCCCGGTCGCTGAGGTACCTGGCCTGCTCCGCAGTCTCCACGCCTTCTGCAATGAGCCGAAGTCGCAGATCCTTGCCGAGTCCGATGATGTGCGCGACGACATGATTCTTGACAGATGCGGTGTCAATTGCGTCAACAAACGATTTGTCGATCTTCAGGTAGTCGGTGCCGAGCGTCTGCAGATAAGAGAGACTTGAGTAACCCGTGCCAAAGTCGTCGATGGCAACAGTCGAACCCATCCCCCGTATTTCCGCCAGAATCGGCCTTGCCTGGTCAGGCTTGATCAAGCTGCGCTCCGTGGCCTCGAACACGAAGTTGCGTGCCCTCGCTCCTGTTACGCGTTCAATGAAATTCTTCAGGCGCGGCACGACGTGAGGTGACTGCATTTCGGAGGCCGACAGATTGATGGCAACATGGAAATCGGGGTATTTCTCGAAAAACCCAGCCAGATCCGTTGCAGCCAGCTCGAACACGTGGTCGGTAATCTCCTCGATCAGGTGGCAGTCTTCAGCGACAGGGATGAAAATATCCGGTCGAACGTGCTCCCCGGTGCTCCGGCGCCAACGTAGCAGGGCCTCGGCGCCCACCCACCGGCCGGTTTTCAGATCGACCAGGGGTTGATAGACCAGATAGAATTCCTTTCTTCTGAGCCCCTCGCGGATCGCTTCAGAGAGCGGCAGCGCCTTGCGCGCCGACCGCCACGTCAGGAACATCAACACTACCATCGCGCAAACTGCGCACGACATGAGCACTATGCCGGCCTGGTGAATTCGCGCGTTCGCTGCATCCGCAGGAATCGAGGCAAATGCGAAGTAGTCGTACCTCGGGGAGCGCCACAGCGAAACGATCCTGTCGTCCGCGATAAATTCTGCATGCTGACCGTCACCCAGCATGGCATGCCAGTTCGGATTGAACTTTCCGCGAGACATTCTGACTTCGTTGGAGCTGTAGAGCACCGTGCCTAGCGCGACATCAGGGTCCTTTGTATCGACATCGATCGGCAAGGAGGGAGAAACGATGGCTGTGTATCCATTTGCGGCAGACGTGACCATGATCACAGGTTGTGATCTGACACTGCTGGCGAGAGAAAGATTAGCCTTGCGCAATTGGAGCAGCCCTCTCGCGGTGTGCTGAGAGGTCGGGACGGGCAACAGGATGCCGTCACCATGGCGTCCATAGGAAGAACACATAAGGCGGCTGTTCGCGACGTACCCCACTCCTTGCAGTTGCCCGTATTTCAGGTTGAGCTCTGCCATCAGCGCCAGCTGCTCTGGGGAGCAGGGAGCCGCATCGTGTGCTTGCAGCTCAGCAATCGCAGCGCGCACCTGGGCACTCGAGCGCTCACTGCGCTCCAGGACCTCTGCCGCTATCACGTTTAGCTTTGCAAACTCTTCTCGCATGATCTGGGCGCGCACAAATCCAAACGCGATACCAGCCAGCAAGACGATGGTCAGCGTCCCGACAACCGCCGTTGTCACAACTGCAATTCTCCGGCTATCGAACACTGCAGGAAGAACACAGACGAAGGGACGAGGTAAGGAAGAAAGTGCCCGTCGGGCGGCAGGAGCGGAGAGTGAACTCATGACAGGGCCCAAATGATGGGTAAGCCGGGCCCGGGCAACTGCTGCCAACATGCGTGTCTCCAGGATCGGGCGGACTCGAGAGAGAACAGCGGTAACACCGATAGCGAGAAGCAGCGGGTAGTATAGTCACCCCATTCGCGCATCAAGTTGACAACTCAACTATATGTTTTAATGTAAGCATTTTGTATGCGGCATGACGTCGCCAGTGTTCGCTTAATTCGCATCGTCCAGATCGGCATCGATTCCCGCCGTCGCCAGTTCCGGCTGGAAGAGGCAGTGATTCATATTGGCGTCGTGACGGCGGTCCGGGCCTTGGTGGCGCGACGAACGCTATCGCCACACGGACCTGCAAT
>NZ_CAJMZA010000072.1:0-3168 GCF_905220195.1 Paraburkholderia sp. J8-2 | reverse complement strand
TGCGGCCGATGCCTTGCGCCGGCGCATCGTCGAGACGCTCCATTGGGATTGCTGCGTGCCGGAGCACGGACAGTCGGTTGAACTCGCCGAGGAAGCCGTGCAACCTTACCCCTGCCCGCCGTGCCCACCGGATGAACTGGCGTCCGCACCGGCGGCAGGCGCAGCGCCTTGAAAGGTCTCCGAAACTCGGCACCGAGCCCGGGCCGCCCCGCGCGAGCATATAGAACAAGCGCCAAATTTTTTTGGGACACTGTGCCGCGGGCTCATAAAATGGGCATGCATCCCTCTGGTGCCCCCCACCAAAGGCGGTACTTCATATGCGAATGGCCTACGCATTGATCTCGCGCAAGCATCGCGCTCCGGATAGTCGTCATGAGGCCCGGCGCTGACCCGCGTATGCGCGCTGGACAAGGCGCCGGGCTGGCAATTGTCGCCCGCCTGCGCGATCCAGCCGTCGCAGCAGTGCTGGCGTTCGTCGTGGCATTCGCGCTAGCTGGCGTTATCGCGACGTTCGTTACGCGGCAGTGGCAAGCGGCGGCGGAACAGCGGTTCACCCGGCGCGCAGCGGCGTTGCAGGCAACGCTCAGGCAGGCGCTGATTGCCAATGAGGCCATACTGCGCGGCGCGCGCGCTTTACTCTCGCAAACGCCCGGCCCCGACCCGGTAGCGTGGAAGCACTTTGTTTCAGCGATCGATCTGGACAACTCCCGTTCGGCGATCACCGCGCTAGGTTACGTCACTCCGCGCGCCAACCCGACGGCGAGCGCGGCCGACAGCGCCGAAGTCGCGACGCAATGGGCTGGCCTGAGCGCCACCGTACCCGAGCAGGCGCTCGTCGAGACGTCAGTGACGCGTGCCGCGCGCAACTACGCCGCCGAAACCGGCAAGGCCGCACTCGCGGCGGTGCCGGGGGCGGCCAATGCGCCTGCGCATCTCGCACTCTGGCTGCCCGTGTACGAGACGGCGCCCGATCCACAAGGCAATGCGCAGAAGGTCGTTGGCTTCGCGGTCGCCTTGCTGGACGCGCGGCGGCTGTTCGCGCCGCTCGCCGCCGCCGATCCTGGACTTACGGTCAGCGCCCGAATCGGAACGCCTCCTTTGGATCTCTACACGAGTGTGCGCGGCGAAGAAGACGAGGTGATGCCCGGCGCACGGTTCCAGCGCAGCGATTCGTTCGTGTTTGGCGGCGCGACGCTCGCACTCGACGTCAGTGCCGACGCAAGCCCGCTGCTCACGGGTGCGGCTGCCTGCGCCACAGCCATTCTGCTCGCGGGCGCGCTCGGCGCCGCCGCGCTCGCGTTTCTCGCGCAACGCCTCATGCGCGCAAACCTGGCGCCCACGAAGGTCGCCGGCGACGCGCGGCTGAACGAAGCGCGCATGATGGGGATCATCCGCTCGTCGATGGAGGCGATCGTCACTGTCGACGAAACCCAGCGCGTGGTGATCTTCAATCCAGCCGCCGAACAGGTGTTTGGCCTGTCCGCCATGGAGGCGATTGGCTCACCGCTCTCGCGCTTTATTCCCGAGCGGTTCCGGGCCGCGCACGCGCAGCATGTCGAGCAGTTTGGCGAGACAGGCGTCACCGAACGCCTGATGGGCCGCTCACAACGTGTGCTCCACGGGCTGCGCGCCAACGGCGACGAGTTTCCCATCGAGGCATCGATATCGCAGATCCGCGACGACTCGGGCAAGCTTTTCACGGTCATGCTGCGCGACGTCACTGAACGCGTGCGCGCAGAGGACGAACTCACGTGTTCGCGCGAAGAACTGCGCGAGCTGTCGGCCAATCTGCAGAACGTGCGCGAGGCCGAGAAAGCACGTATTGCGCGCGAACTGCACGACGATCTCGGCCAGCAGCTCACCGCGCTCAAGATCGATCTCTGCGCGCTCGAGCGCCGGCTCGGGGAGGATGATGTCACCGACGTCCCCGCGCGCCTCGCCGGCATGCGCAACCTGATCGATGCGACGGTGGCGGCCCTGCGGCGCATCGCGGCCGACCTGCGGCCGGTCATGCTCGACGACCTCGGCCTCGTGCCAGCCATCGAGTGGCTGGCAAACGATTTCACGAACCGCTACGGAATTGCCGTCAAGCGCAATCTGGATGCCGACGCAATGATGTTTTCGAACATCGCCTCCTCTGCGCTCTTTCGCATCGTTCAGGAAGCCCTGACCAATGTCGCCCGCCATGCCGAAGCACACCTGGTCGAGATTACACTTAAGGTGGACGGACCAATCTGCGTCCTGCGCATCGCAGACGACGGGCTTGGCGCGGCCGGCGACCCCGCCGACCCCACCGGCCTGCAGCGCAGCGCGTTGCGGGAAAAGTCGTTTGGCCTGCTCGGCATTCGCGAGCGCGCCCGTATGCTCGACGGCACCGTGTTAATCGACACAGCGCCCGACAAGGGTTTTGCCATGACGATCACGTTCGCACTTCATGCTCTCCTCCCCGAAGAGGCCGCATCATGATCAAGGTGATCATCGCCGACGACCATGCGCTCATGCGCGACGGTCTGCGCCGCATACTGGAAAGCGCACACGACGACCAGTTCGAAGTCATAGGCGAAGGCTGCGACAGCTCGACCACGCTCGCGCTCGTGCGCGAGCGCGCCGCCCAGGTCCTGGTGCTCGACCTCTCAATGCCAGGACGCAGCGGCGTGGATCTCGTCAAGCAGATCAAGGATGAAAAACCCGAATTGCGTATTCTCGTGCTAACCATGCATGCCGAGCAGCAATACGCGGTGCGCGCCTTCAAGGCGGGAGCTTCGGGCTATCTCACCAAAGAGTGCGCGAGCACCGAGCTGGTCAGCGCCGTGACGAAGATCGCCGGCGGTGGTGTTTACATCAGCATGACGATGGCCGAGCGCTTTGCACAAAGCCTGAACGAGCCCGCCGACACGCTCCCCCACCAGCGGCTTTCCGACCGCGAGTTCGAGGTGTTCCGGCGTATTGCGGCAGGCCAGACCATTACTGAGATCGCACAGGAACTCTGCGTGAGTACGAAAACCGTCAGCACCTACAAGGTGCGCATTCTCGAGAAGATGCAGATGCCGCACGAAGCCGCGCTCGTGCGCTACGCGATGCGGCATAAGCTCATCGACGATCCCGACGAAGTCTGACCCTCGGGTGTCGCGGCCGATTGCCGCATGACTGTAGGAATCGCCCTACACG
>NZ_CAJMZA010000071.1:0-3179 GCF_905220195.1 Paraburkholderia sp. J8-2 | reverse complement strand
GAGACACACCCGTTATAGGGTCAAGCGAACAAGTGCATGTGGTGGATGCCTTGGCGATCACAGGCGATGAAGGACGCGGTAGCCTGCGAAAAGCTACGGGGAGCTGGCAAACAAGCTTTGATCCGTAGATGTCCGAATGGGGAAACCCACTCCGAATGGAGTATCCATGACTGAATACATAGGTCATGTGAAGCGAACGCGGCGAACTGAAACATCTAAGTAACCGCAGGAAAAGAAATCAACCGAGATTCCCAAAGTAGTGGCGAGCGAAATGGGACCAGCCTGTACTCTTTATCTGTACCGTCAGCCGAACGCTCTGGAAAGTGCGGCCATAGTGGGTGATAGCCCCGTAGGCGAAGGCGGAATGGAAGAACTAGGTGTACGACAAGTAGGGCGGGACACGTGAAATCCTGTCTGAAGATGGGGGGACCATCCTCCAAGGCTAAATACTCGTGATCGACCGATAGTGAACCAGTACCGTGAGGGAAAGGCGAAAAGAACCCCGGGAGGGGAGTGAAATAGATCCTGAAACCGCATGCATACAAACAGTCGGAGCCTCGCAAGGGGTGACGGCGTACCTTTTGTATAATGGGTCAGCGACTTACATTCAGTGGCAAGCTTAACCGAATAGGGCAGGCGTAGCGAAAGCGAGTCCGAACAGGGCGTTCAGTCGCTGGGTGTAGACCCGAAACCAGGTGATCTATCCATGGCCAGGTTGAAGGCACGGTAACACGTGCTGGAGGACCGAACCCACTAACGTTGAAAAGTTAGGGGATGAGCTGTGGATAGGGGTGAAAGGCTAAACAAACCTGGAAATAGCTGGTTCTCTCCGAAAACTATTTAGGTAGTGCCTCGTGTATCACCTTCGGGGGTAGAGCACTGTCATGGTTGATGGGTCCATTGCGGATTACGTCGCCATAGCAAACTCCGAATACCGAAGAGTGCAATCACGGGAGACAGACATCGGGTGCTAACGTCCGGTGTCAAGAGGGAAACAACCCAGACCGCCAGCTAAGGTCCCCAAATATGACTAAGTGGGAAACGAAGTGGGAAGGCTAAAACAGTCAGGAGGTTGGCTTAGAAGCAGCCACCCTTTAAAGAAAGCGTAATAGCTCACTGATCGAGTCGTCCTGCGCGGAAGATGTAACGGGGCTAAGTCATATACCGAAGCTGCGGATGCGAGCTAGTCTCGCATGGTAGGAGAGCGTTCCGTAAGCCTGCGAAGGTGCGTTGAAAAGCGTGCTGGAGGTATCGGAAGTGCGAATGCTGACATGAGTAGCGATAAAGGGGGTGAAAGGCCCCCTCGCCGTAAGCCCAAGGTTTCCTACGCAACGTTCATCGGCGTAGGGTGAGTCGGCCCCTAAGGCGAGGCAGAAATGCGTAGCTGATGGGAAGCAGGTCAATATTCCTGCACCATTGTTGAATGCGATGGGGGGACGGATCGCGGAAGGTTGTCCGGGTGTTGGAAGTCCCGGTCCTTGCATTGGAGAAGGCGCTTTGGCAAATCCGGGCGCGGAATTCAAGGGTGCGAGGCCATGCTCTTCGGAGCAGAAGCAACTGGAAGTGGTTCCAAGAAAAGCCTCTAAGCTTCAGTTCAACAGTGACCGTACCGCAAACCGACACAGGTGGGCGAGATGAGTATTCTAAGGCGCTTGAGAGAACTCGGGAGAAGGAACTCGGCAAATTGGTACCGTAACTTCGGGATAAGGTACGCCCTGGTAGCTTGACTGGCTTGCGCCAGAAGGGTGAAGGGGTTGCAATAAACTGGTGGCTGCGACTGTTTAATAAAAACACAGCACTCTGCAAACACGAAAGTGGACGTATAGGGTGTGACGCCTGCCCGGTGCCGGAAGATTAAATGATGGGGTGCAAGCTCTTGATTGAAGTCCCGGTAAACGGCGGCCGTAACTATAACGGTCCTAAGGTAGCGAAATTCCTTGTCGGGTAAGTTCCGACCTGCACGAATGGCGTAACGATGGCCACACTGTCTCCTCCCGAGACTCAGCGAAGTTGAAGTGTTTGTGATGATGCAATCTCCCCGCGGCTAGACGGAAAGACCCCATGAACCTTTACTGTAGCTTTGCATTGGACTTTGAACCGGTTTGTGTAGGATAGGTGGGAGGCTGTGAAGCGGGAACGCTAGTTTCCGTGGAGCCGTCCTTGAAATACCACCCTGATCTGTTTGAGGTTCTAACCTTGGTCCGTGATCCGGATCGGGGACAGTGCATGGTAGGCAGTTTGACTGGGGCGGTCTCCTCCCAAAGGGTAACGGAGGAGTACGAAGGTACGCTAGGTACGGTCGGAAATCGTGCTGATAGTGCAATGGCATAAGCGTGCTTGACTGTGAGACCCACAAGTCGAACAGGTGCGAAAGCAGGTCATAGTGATCCGGTGGTTCTGTATGGAAGGGCCATCGCTCAACGGATAAAAGGTACTCTGGGGATAACAGGCTGATACCGCCCAAGAGTTCATATCGACGGCGGTGTTTGGCACCTCGATGTCGGCTCATCTCATCCTGGGGCTGTAGCCGGTCCCAAGGGTATGGCTGTTCGCCATTTAAAGAGGTACGTGAGCTGGGTTTAAAACGTCGTGAGACAGTTTGGTCCCTATCTGCCGTGGGCGCTGGAAGTTTGAGGGGGCCTGCTCCTAGTACGAGAGGACCGGAGTGGACGAACCTCTGGTGTACCGGTTGTGACGCCAGTCGCATCGCCGGGTAGCTATGTTCGGAAGAGATAACCGCTGAAAGCATCTAAGCGGGAAACTCGCCTCAAGATGAGACTTCCCCGGGGACTAGATCCCCTTGAAGGGTCGTTCGAGACCAGGACGTTGATAGGTCAGGTGTGGAAGCGCAGTAATGCGTTAAGCTAACTGATACTAATTGCCCGTAAGGCTTGATCCTATAACAGGTGTGCCTCCCTCCAGAAAGCATGGAGAGTGGAGCGCGCAGGTTGAGAGATCGGTGTTGTGCCAGAAACAACACAACCCCAATTCAGCAACACCTCTTTACGCTTCTTCCCGATTGGCTGTGGCGCGCAAAACCGCGACGCAGCAACCCGTCATGCCTGATGACCATAGCGAGTTGGTCCCACCCCTTCCCATCCCGAACAGGACCGTGAAACAACTCCACGCCGATGATAGTGCGGATTGCCCGTGTGAAAGTAGGTAATCGTCAGGCTCCT
>NZ_CAJMZA010000070.1:0-3393 GCF_905220195.1 Paraburkholderia sp. J8-2 | reverse complement strand
GCCTGATTCGCGATCATGGGCTGCAGGAACACTTTTGAGCGCCGTGAAAGCTTTGGACGATGAAGCTCGCGCCGAGCTCCTGTGCTTTCTCGTGATCGGCCTGCTCTTCACGTTTGCGCGTGAGGGTGTCTGGTTGCGCACGGATCATCTGATCGAATCGGCGCAGATCTGGTTGCGTTCGAACGGCGCAGAATGCGACTGGCTGGAGCGCGCGAGGCTGGTGGAGATGGCGCGTACGATTGCGGAGCGGGAAAGTGCACGTCCGTTTCCGAAGGATGACGCCGACCTGCACAAGCTTTTCAAGCTGCGCACCGGATGGTATCTCGATTACCGCTCGCCGGTTGTCCAGCGAATTCACTCGCTCTGTACGGCCCGTTTGAAACGTGGAAGCAATAGCGGACGCACTACCTGAAAAAAGGCCGCCGCATTCGAGGAAATACGGCGGCGTTGAAGCGCTGTCTTCCAGCATTGGGAGTTGCTGGAGGTTGCAAAGTATCGATGCAACCTGGTTGAAAGGTGCCAGGTCAGTTGCGATTCGTCCGTGGATATTTGCACGCGAAACGGTCGTCATGACCGCCGCGGCCCCGCCGGCTGGCACGCTCTGGAACGCGCTGGCAGGCAAGCCAGTACCGAGACGCCGACCGGGCGATTTCGATCAGATTGACCATGCCATTGACCATTTCCGTGCGCACTGCCCGCGTACTCAACGGTTTCTCGGTATTCTCGTTTTCAATGTTTTCCAACGCGTCTGGCATGACGAGTGTCGGATATCCTCCAATCTCGTGCCGGGAAGTCTGGCAGGCATAGCCTTCGCGCGAATGCGGGTCACAAGGGATAGCTTGCATCCTCGCGATTGGCGAGGTGGCAAGCAGGTGGATCGCGCCTCAGGCGCTCGAACTGACCCGGGAAACTCCTGGACTCTCCAAAACCTGACGCAAACGTTCGCGTTTCGACGTTTGCCTCAAAAGGCCTTTCTGCGCGCCGCTAAAACAGGTGCGGCGCGAGCGGTCGCAACTTCCCGTCGCGTGGAGCGTTCACACATGAACCGCAGTCGAATGATGGCGGAGGCGAAACTCGCGCTCGCCGTGCGATACCGGCGTCTGCCTCCTGCGAATCCCGATGGAGCCGAGGGTATGCGCTGCATTGTCGCACCTCCCGCACGACTGGCAGGCTGGCTTGATCTGGATCAACTCACCGCAAGAGCTTGATTCATAGGGTATAGCCATGCGCAGCGCAAAATAAAGGGCGCAATCCGCCCATATGAGCAGAATCGGGGAAGCAGGTGAAGCCGGAACAAGATAAGTGGCCACAGGCCATTACGCAGTTGTGGGCAAGGCCGTCCAGTGTGGTCCGGATGCTCGTCCGGTTCCTTTCGACGGCGGCGAAATCCGTCCTGACACCAACTGGATTATTGTGTTGCAGCATAACGCTCTGGTTGGGCACGGCGGGAATCGGTGTCGCGATGCTCCTGGGGTCACGAGCCGACGCCTATGATCGCGCCGTCCAGAACGCAAGCAACCTCACGCTGGTGCTGGAGCGGGACATCCAGCGCAGCATAGAACTCTATGACCTTTCACTGCGCGCCGTTGCCGAGGGAGCGGCAGACCCGGGGTTAATGTCTCTCACACCGAAATTGCGCCATCAGGCACTGTTCGATCGTGCGGCGACTGCCCGCTACCTTGGTCCAATTACCGTCCTGAACTCAAAAGGAGATCTGCTTGTCAGTTCGGACGACGAACCAGTGAAGCTAAACGAACGGGCAAACTGGACATCATCGCCGGATCACTCAAGTGTCAGTGACTCCGGACTCTATATCAGCCGCCCCTATGTTTCCACCGCGGCGCGAAATACTCTTGTTATCGCGTTGGCTCGACGCATCACGCGTCCAGATGGAACATCAGCGGGTACGGTCGTGGGGCGACTGGACGTCGATTATTATCATGATCTCCTCGACGGCCTGTCAATTGGACGGGGCGGTACGGTAGCGGTGTTCGAGACGGACGGCACGCTGATCGCGAGGCTTCCTTACGATCGTGACATGGTGGGAAGAAGTCTTGCGAAGACGGCTGTGTTCGGGCGCATCATGACAGGGACGCAGGGGGCGTTTGCTGGCACTGCCAGCATTGACGGGGTACGCAGGCTATACGTCTACAGGCGCCTGGCGGGATTGCCGATGGTTGTCGAAGTCGCGCCCGCGATGAGCGAAGTTTTCGCCGACTGGTGGTCACGAGCCAGGTGGTTTGCAATGCTGATGACTGTCTTCACCGCAGTAAAGGCGGCCGGAACCTGGATGCTCGTCACGCAATTGCGCCAGCGCCAACGCACCGAAGCCGAGCTGCGGCGCATGGCGCAACGCGACGCCTTGACCGGACTGGATAACCGCGGCACGCTTGACAAGATCATGGCCACCGAGTGGCGCCGGGCCAGGCGTAAGGGTGCGCCGCTCTCGCTACTCTTCATCGACATCGACAACTTCAAGGCCTATAACGACTGCTATGGGCACCAGGCCGGCGACGAAGCACTGAAGGCGGTGGCACAAAGCATATCGACCAGCATCACGAGGCCATGCGACCATGTGGCGCGCTACGGCGGTGAAGAGTTTGTCGTGGTCCTGCCTGAAACCGGCACGGCAGGGGCGCTGTGCGTCGCGGAGCGAGTTCGCCGCGCGATCGAGGATCTGCAGGTCGAACATGTGAAAAGCCCGTTCGGCTACGTTACGGTGAGCATCGGCGTTTCGACCACCGGCGCGCCGGGTACTGTCGACGTTCGCACGCTGGTGAAAGCCGCAGACGAAGCGGTTTACGTAGCCAAGGGGATGGGGCGCAACCGGGTATGCGCTGGCAGGCATCACGATGCGCAACCTGTCTCAAGTTCTGCGGATTCCCCCTTGACGCAGGGTGTCATCGATATGAATGATGCCGCTACCGCGGGTACAGCGAATCAAGCGAAGGGGCGCGCCGCACCGGCGCGCAACGCTGATCTTATCCCTGCTTGAGCGTCCCTGCCGACTGGTCATCCGGACTTATTACCGGAATGCCTGGCGCCGCGATCGCATCCATCGGCAATACTCCGGGTAGTCCAGTTTGCGCAGAAGGTCAGTTCGTCGTCATTCATGCTGATAATCGACTATGAGAAGACCGCGATCGCCGCCACGAAGACACGCGTCTCCGCGGATTCCACGACCGGCTGTACTCCTCTGGTGGTCGTTGGCGGATTTGCGATAGTCGCTGGTATCGTGTCTAGTCCGGCCGGATCAGCCGCCAACGCGCGACACGCATGAATGACCGATGGCGCAATGTCGGTCCGGTCGGTTCAATCGGTGACCTGTTCTGCGGGTTCTGTAGCACGCGAAGCCGCCGCGCGAGTCTCAGCGACATCCACGCACGTGGCGCG
>NZ_CAJMZA010000069.1:0-3428 GCF_905220195.1 Paraburkholderia sp. J8-2 | reverse complement strand
ATGATAAAGATTCTCTGGGCCACGGAGGACGGAATCTGGCTTCTTGCGAACTATCTGGCTTCATACTACAACTCCTTCAGTTAGATCAGAGGGTTTTGGAGCCCGATGCCGCTCGCGCCGCTGCTGCGCGGTCAGTGAGTGAGTCCCATCGGCTGCTGTGCTTCACTGGCGGGTTCGAATCTGGAACCTCGTAGAGGAACGCATAGTCGTTGTAGGCGTGTCTGGTGACGAGCCCGTACTCAACCCACCTGATGAGCGTGGCTTCATGGATTCCGAGCCGAGAGGCGGCCTCTGATCTCGTCAACATGCCCCGGTCTCTCAGTCTGTCGCGACGCGAGCGTAAGCCGTTTCGCTGAGCGGCATATGAGACGCGCATCGCGGTAAATCGGATGTCGGCCTTGCCCGGCCGGATGCAGCCACCGGGGCGGATGCCCCGATTGTTGAGGATTTCCGCAATCTCTGAGCATGTATGGATATCGAGAAGCTTGTCGATGAGATCCAGAACCTCTGGCCGCGTCTTGACCTGTTGTGCAGAGGATTTGGGATTCTGCGCCGTGAGCGTTTCAGTCTTGCCGGCCTTGAAGCGAACGTGGATCCTGGTTGTTCCTTCGTCTGGAAGTTTGACCAGTGTGACGTCCTCGACGATATAGGCGAGCAGCCGCTTACGCTCCCGATTTGCCAAGGACGGGTCTCCCCAAAGCGTCTTGAAGTCAGCCGTCATGGCGACGAGCCGGTCGCGAATCGCATCGTCGAGCGCAAGACGCTCCTGCTGCTGGCTACGCTCCCTTTGCTCCCTGGCGTCGGCCAATGTGCGCAACTTATCGTTCCATTCGTGCTCGAGGGTGTCAGCAACCAGCCGGTTGTTCGGATCGACTAGCATGAACCGCCGTTGGGCAAGATCTGCGTCGAACTGGGCGCGTTCGATGGCGCGAAGGCGTAACCGGTCAGCTTCATCGTGACGAGACTCAACCTCCCTGCGAATCTCTCACGCCAACTCAACTGCAGCTGGAGTCATCGATGCGACCACCAATGCACCAACTGCCTCGTCGATCGGTGCTCCGGCAATCGACTGGCAGGTAGGTTCTCCACGGGTGCCTTTCGCTCGATCGCAGATATACCACGCCTCCTGTCGTCCGCGTCGGGTAGCGTACCGGAGCCGGAGATGCCTGCCACAACGTCCACAGATGGCGCGCCCCTGCAGTAAAGCGGCCCCCTCGCGAGGCGGCGACGATCGCGCAACTTCATATCCGCGACCATTCGTTTCCAGGACCTTGAGGTTCTGCTGAAACTGCTCCCAGGTGATGTATCCGGGATGGGCGTCCGGGATACAGGCAAGCCAGTCATTGCGATTACGTCTTCGAGGCACCTTCCGCCCGTCTGCAATTCGCCGATACTGCCGTCGGCCGTAGGCATAAGCACCCGCGTAGCGCGGATTGTTCAGCATCCGAAGTGCCGTCGACGCAGTCAGGTGCTGGAAGATGACGAACTTCTCGTTGCGTGTGCGTGAGGGGAACAGAAGGCCTTCATTCTTGAAGACCTTGACCGTCTGACAGGCAGAGCCGACCCGTGAGAACGTCTCGAAGAAATACGCAATGGTTTCCCTGACCTGCGAATCTGGGTCAAGCACTACATTGCCGAGTTCGTCGTATACAAAGCCGGTCGGCAGCAGGCAGCGATACTCGCCACGGCTTACCTTGTTCAGGATTCCGCCGCGTAGTCGTGCCTTGAGAACATGCAGTTCGGCTTCACTCATTGTTCCCTTAAGCCCAAGCAGGAGCCGATCATTGAAGCTTGCCGGATCGTATATCCCGTCCTCGTCAAGAATCAGCGTGTCCGCAAGCGCGCAGATTTCCAGCAGCCGATGCCAGTCGGCATTGTTTCTTGCAAGGCGTGAAACCTCCAGGCCCATGACGATGCCCGCGCGACCCATGCCAACATCAGTGACCAACCGTTGAAACCCCTCCCGCCATGACGCTGATGCTCCCGATTCGCCCTGATCGCTGTCGATCGTGACGATCTGCTCGTCGCGCCAGCCGAGCGCGGTCGCACGGCCACGCAAGGCGTATTGCCGCTTCGTGCTCTCAACGTTCTCGACGACTTGCCGCATCGACGACTGCCGGATGTAAAGGTAAGCACTCCGTTCGAGATGGTGAGGCTGAACTTTAAGCGACGCGTTCATGGGCTTCTCCGCTCATTGAGCGCCATAGCCATGCCTGCGAGTGCATAGATGACGCTCTGGCGCTCGAAGGGCTGTGTGTACGGAGAGGACCGGGTACCGATCGGATCCAGCGGAGCACGCCCTTGAACCATGATGCGTGCCCATGCCCACATACCTCGAGCAAGAAAGACGCTGAGTCCGCGGCGGGCCTCTGCGGGCAGGGCCTCGCCAAGCACGGCGGAGCGCAGCACCTCGTATTGCGCAGCGATTGCAGATGAAACTACCAACGGAAAAGCACCAGTTCGTGCTATTCCGCCGTTTTTTTTACACCGAAGGCGCGCTCGATCGTTCTCGGATGCACATCGAGACCGAATTCCTTGCGGACCAGCTTTGCCAGTTCACGTGCCCGAATCGGTTCTCCTGGCGTGAACTGCGACTTGAGAAAGGCCAACACGTCGCCCTGGATCTTGTGTGGACCACGCGGCCCGCGCTTCCTTGGGACCAAACCCGCGATGCCACCTTCCTCGAAGTCTGCCCGCGCCTGATAGAAGGTCGGTCGCGAAACACCATATTCGTCGGAAATCTGCGTCACCGACGCCTTCTCCACCGAGACCCGGCGCAACATCTCGTACTTGACCTGCACGGCGTCGTGGGGATCGAAGAATCCGCCTTTCTGGAACTTGGGATCAAGAACGCTCTCTGGTGTCGGATTCAGCGTACCGTCTTCCGCGAGAACATCGGTCTTCGAGCGCTTGCGTTCGTTCGGTGGCACGGTCACTCCGAAAGTCTACACGTTTGTGTAATTAAATTATGCCGCAAAATGAGACTTGTCAAGCTCTATGATTCCGCACAATGTCGGCACAAACTGCGGAGATGGAAGTGTTGCACAAAAATGGAAAATCAAGCTTCGCGGCGTTAATTTCCTTACACGAGCGACATAATTGCTCTTACATAGACGAGGCGTCCTCTGCATGCCTGCGCGAAGAGAAGCGTCTCACGAGGAGCGCAAGCTCCATCAAATCCGCAACCGTGAACAGCGCGCGAGCTCGTCCTATCGTGACTTCGGGATCAGGTTCGCTCATATCGGTCCACTTCGGAGGAACGGAGCAATAGCTCTTGTCGTCGATTCGCAGCAAGAGACGTCTGCCAGACCGGTTATAGCGTTCACCAATACACAGAAGTCGCTGCCCACTGAATGGGTGAAACGGATGGGTAATGCGGACAAGGTGTTCTGAGGCAACAACAAGGTTCGCATTCCGAGGTATGTTAC
>NZ_CAJMZA010000068.1:0-4167 GCF_905220195.1 Paraburkholderia sp. J8-2 | reverse complement strand
GCAAGTAACGCGATGCCGATCAACGCTGCACCGATCGGTACGAGCCAGATGGTGAGCGGGAGAAATCGTCTGAGGGACATTGAAAGCTGCTGCAAGAGTGAATTACCTGAATCGGGCGAGCAGTTCGGCTGCGCCCCGTTCAATACCGGTTTTGGGGGCGTCTGGCGAGCTCAACCTGGCAGACAGCCCGCCATCTGGATACCTTTCGATATAAGCTTCAATCAGCTTGTTTGAAGAGGAATCCGAAATTTCTACCGCATAGATGACATATCCTGGCAGCGCCGTGCCTGCACCGGTGAGCGTGAGCCGAACACGAAGCGTATCGGTTCCGGACTCATTCACCAGATCGAAGCGGGTGGCCAGCTTTTCTGCAAACGTAGCCTGCATGAAATCAGCGAGCTTCGAGCGCTCCGCGTCGCTGACGTGGTGAAACTCGGCGTCCGGTCCGCCGTAAAGCTGGACGGGTTCGAGGATGAGTTTTCTGTATCGTGACCAGTCCTGCGGCAACGCATACCGATAGGGCATATGGGTGCCATCCCGGTCGTCGGGATTGACGCGCAGGTACGGCCATGAAGCGAGGCTGGAATACTTGACGGGCTTGACTGTCGAGCACGCCGAGAGTGCAAGGCAAAGCGTAGCGAACAGTGCAAGACCGAGCGCTGCGCAAATCAGGGCTTTTGGGGCCATCCTCAACAGCAACTCGAACGCAGGGGTTATTAGTTTCCGGATGCTCATATAAACCGTCTAGCCGGTTTGTAAATTGCGCGCTTCATAACGCCACTAAATCTGAGAAAACGTCCTGACTGGTAGCGACCGCTACGCGGACCGACGGTAGACCGAGATTGCTCACGGGTCATACTACCGCAGGTCAGTCACGATGTAAACCGTCTGGCCGGTTTGTATTTTACGTCTCTTAGGTGGTTGGACTTTGGCGGATTCCTCGGCTGGCCGCGTCGCTGCCTCGGACATCCCGCGCTGGGTCTATTGCGGTTTGCAAGGGTTCACCGTCGAAGCAAGGCCTACTCGCAATCGGTTCGGTCCTGGCGGAGAGACCAAGCAGCCGAAGGGCGTTTTCCTTCAGTATCAGGGGACGCACATCCGGCTTGATGTCAGGTGTATCGGAATCCGCGAGCCAGCAATCCGGATGCAGGGGAATGTCGCGCTACTCCGGTCGAGGCTGTGCGCAAACCAAAACGCTTAATTGGCGCGCACGTTCGACACCTCGATGTGAAGCACGAACATTCCGTTAGCCATGCGTCACATTTCTTGCGCTGTAGTCCACACGCCCGTTCGTGAAAGGCATGGCAGCGATGGAGTCCATACCCACCTCCCTGTCGATTAGTTCATTGAGTTGGGCATTCATCAACATCATCACATCGTGATGGTCGGAAGGCGATAGCGCTAGATTGACAACTTCGTGAGGGTCGCGCTGAAGGTCAAACATCTCGAGGTCGTTGTCTGCGTAAAGCGCATCAATGGAAGTCGGACGGTTGAAACGATTCAGCGCGAAATACCGGCTGAACCGGTAACGTCCGTCGAAGACGCTGCGGATCGCGCAACGGTATTCGAGGCGTGGCTGCAGCGCATTGAGCATCACATCCTTGCGCTCTTCCTCGATCTCGTTGTTCTTTACCAGTTCGCGAACTTGTTTCAACCAGTTCGCATCGGAATAGTCGAGCATGGCGTAGTTGAAGAGCGTCGCGCTTCGCAAGGTCGCAGTGGCCGCCTTACCCGGCGCAGCCAGCAGATTCGAAAAACTGCGTCCGACGAGGGGCTGGCGCGCGACTTTCGTTTGCGTGGCCAGGTCCGCGCCCGCAATCGCCAGAAGCGTGGGGACGAGATCGACGTGCGACGTCAACGCGTTGCAACGCTCGCCGCCGGGATGGTCTGGATGACGGATGATCAGCGGGACGTGATTCTGCTCGCGATAGGCCGTCGCGCCCTTGTCGACAAGCTGATGCGCGCCCGCATGTTCGCCATGGTCAGCCGTGAAAACGATGACTGTGGATTCGTCGAGGCCGGAAGCCTGTAATGCCTGCAGCACGCGCATGACATGCGTGTCGCAATCGCGGATGCAATTGAAGTAGTTGTCCTGGTAGACGCGAACGCGCTCGTCAGTGAACGGAAATTTGCCGACGAACAGGCTATGCGCTTCGCTGTACATCGCATGCGCGAAAGGGCGTCCCCTCGCGTGCAGCGATTCCAGGCGCGACGGCGAAAGCGGCACGTCCGTCCACGACTGGCGATAGAGATCGTCCGCCGGCGGACGCATGATCTTCAGGTCATGCGGCGAATGCTGCTGGAGCTCGTCGGACGCGGAATCGGTATTGGTGAACATGGCGTCGTGCGGATTCACGAAGTTCAGCGCCATGAACCAGGACTTCCCAGCGTCTCGCAACTCAATACCGCGGCTTCGTAGCCAGCTGACCGCGGATTCGGCGGTGATGCCATCGTAGCTATAGCCTCCCTGCGCAAAGCCGATCAAGTCTCCCACGCCGAAGTAGTCGTCGAAACCATAGTGCTTCATGGTGTCGTGGTAGGCACCGACCGGTGCGTTGTAGATGCTCGGGCTGCGGTGCATCGTCTTGCTCAGATGCCATTTGCCGAGATACGCGGAGTGATAGCCGATCTGTTGGAGCATCCCGCCGATCGTCGGAATCTCCGGCGACATGTCGGGCTGCCAGGCTACACCCGCGTTGTCGAACACGCCAGTATGCTGCACGTGGCGTCCCGTATAGATCGTCGAGCGCGACGGCGAGCAGATTACGGCGGCAATCTGATGGTTGGTGAAGGTCGTGCCGTGCTGGGCAAGCCATTCACGCGCGGGAACCGGAAAAGGCCACCTGTCGAAATAGCGCTCCTGGTCGGTCAGGATGAAGAGGATGTTCGGCCGTTTGAGCCGACTGGCCGGGTGCTTCGGCGTGTTCAGAGCCTGAGTCGGTGCAGCTCGTGTGCCAGAGGACGCCGGAGCGGATTGCGCGTGGGAGGTTGCGCCGCCCAGTACGGTCGCGGCGACGGTCGAGCCGGTCTGTTTGAGAAATGCGCGACGGGATGTTTTGCTTGCCATGTTGTTGTTCACTCTTGATTTCGAGGGGGCTGTATAGCAAACGCCAGGCCGTCTTGCCGTGTAGAAGCAAAGCTGCGAGCGTCGCTAGCGTGCGTCCTACGACAGGCGTCCGATCATTGAGAAATTACAGTTCATCAGTGTGCGTTTTCTCCCTGGTCGCCAATACAGACGCAGTAGCCAGCACCGGCCCATTGCCGATCAATTTGGTTGCGCACGGTTGCCGCAAGCCATGCCAACTGGCCCAGTGAAATTGGCTGCCTGCCGCGTATGGATGGTTCGTTGTTGCCCCTGACCTCCAGGTTCATGGAGCGACTTGTGGAGGACATCGCAAGCTCCGGGACGAAATAAAAAGCGAACAGAACCATTGAAGCGACCCTTTTCAAGCTGTCTTTGCACAATCGCCTGGGCCGTTCCGCAAGGTGTTTCGTCGCGCTTAAGGAATCACTCGTCCGCCGTTCAAGATGGACGCCGGATCGATCGCGGTTTTGAGCTTGCGCATCAGGTCAAGCTCTGCATCCGAGCGGGTCAGTCCGAGAAAGGCGCGCTTGACCACGCCGATGCCGTGCTCCGCCGAGATGCACCCGCCCGCGTCGCGCACTGTCTCGTAGACGAGCGCCTCGACATCGAGCAGCGCGGCTTCGTCGGCGTATGGGCCGCTTAGTACGTGCAGATTGCCGTCGCCGAGATGGCCGAAGAACAGATGCTTCTGCTGTGCAAACTTCTCTTCGAGCCGCGCGCGCAGCGTCGAGACGCAACGTTCCATCTCTTCCATCGGCACACCCACGTCGAAGGCCGCGTGCGGGCGCGTGGCGGCCAGCAACTCGCCGACCGACTCGCGCGCGGCCCACAACTGCTTTGCCTGCTCCAGCGACTGCGCGACGATCACGTCGTCGATCGTGCCTGCTTCGAGTGCGTCGCCAAGCGCTTCTTCGAGCGCGCGCTGTGCATCGTCGTTGGCTTCGCCCAGTGTTTCGACGAGCGCATAGACCGGATAACGCGTCGAAAAGGCAGGCTTGAGCCTGGCCACGTCGCAGGCGGCCAGCATGAAGTCGTCCCACATCAGCTCGAACGACGAAAGGCCCGGCAAGCGCATGCGCAAC
>NZ_CAJMZA010000067.1:0-4974 GCF_905220195.1 Paraburkholderia sp. J8-2 | reverse complement strand
ACGAAGAGCGATTTTAGGTCGGACAAAATACCTTATCGAGCGAGCTTTGGCGGGCAGTGCCACGACTCCACGCGTTCTCAATCGCGCGATCGAGCGGCCGAATCGGTACGACGAGCGGACATCAGGAGGTGTACGCAACCGATGATGGGCTTCAAGGGTTTTCGATGTGCGCGTATTTTGCTCGGCGGCATTGAGTTGATGCATATGATCGCCAAGGGGCAAATGCAGACCGGCGGCTTGAGCCAGACACCTGCCGCCCAATTCTACTCGCTCGTTAAATAAGGCATCCTATTTGTTCTGGTGTGCTTGTATCCATAACGCCTTATCGCGACAAAACCCGTTTCGTGACTTTTGCCGCCGAGTTGTCGTCCTTGATACGGTGGAGACCGCCGACGCATTCATGATCGCCGCGCACAAGCTTGCCCTCTGCTCTCCCGCTTGCGCTCGGTAAGTCCGGCGGCGCGAACCTCCGCCCGATCAACTCAACGATGCCAGCAAGATCGACAGCTTGCGGATATGCGCCATGAACGCTTCGGTCATTTCGCGGTTATGGCCGTCGCTCAGATGCGGCGCTTCGGCCAGCTCGACCTGGCCATGGAACTCGTCGAAAACTTTGCGACGCTCGTCGGGCGGAAGTATGCGAATGAGGGACACCATCAGTAGTTCCTGCGCATGGATGATACCGAGCACGGATTGTTCGTTCATTTCGACCTCCGTCGGAACGCGGCGATGCTAGCGGCTGAACAGCAAGACAAAGCGGGGAGTTGACGGCAGCACCAGGTCGATGTTGTCTTCGATCCTCCTTTTTACCCGTCCATACTAGCGCAAGGATCGAGCCGTCTGCACCTGTACCGGGCGAAGCGCAGGGAGGCATACGGGTGCCGATGGGATCTCACACCAGACCGGCCCGGGCCGCCGCCCACACCGTATCGACGGGATTGTCGCGGTTCTCGTACGGCTTTCTCCGGAAGGGCGCCCTGGTATCGAAACGGGACGCGTTCTGCAGTCGCGGGACCAACCCGGCGCACCAGTCGAGGAACCGCGAACAGGCAGCGGGATCCCTGGTGGATTCAGGAACCGGGCCGACCGGTGCAAGGTATGTGTCGCATCTTGACGGGTCACCATTCTGACCTGGCCACAGATAGGTCTGGAGAGGGATGGCTTTCCCTTCGTCGTCTAGAGCTCGACACTGGTCCCCGATTAAAACGGGGTCGCATTCACGCAGAATCGCCGGGATATGTGACTCGGAAGACGGGCGGGATGCCGCGGTGTCGAAAAGACGAAGGGCCTGGGTTCCACAACAGCTTGAGTGCCAACCGGCAGACAACGCCTTTTATGTCAGGTACCGGCCGCCACCCCCCCGTCCGGCAAGGCTTTGCGCCCGCTCCGATCATTCCACGGCCTCCTCACAACCACGAAATATTATATTTCGTGGAAACGAGTATAATAAGGCGTGACCCTTCCCGTCCCCCGGAGCCATCATGCGACGTGTTTCCTTTGATGTCGCCCAGGCCAGCGCTGCCGTCAAGGCCGGTGGTGTCCTGTCGGCGATCCTGCGTGCCGAAAAGGGCGCTTTCTATATCGAGCTGGAAACGCGCGAATCGGGCGTGGCCGAACTCGTGACCTCGAACGGCCGCGAGCGACGGGAATTCCGCGATCCGGGCCAGGCCCTGAAGGTCGTGCGCGATCTCGGCGTGGCGACCGGCCGTTTCGCGCTCGAGGAGTGGGACACGCGTGCTCCGAAGGCCCCGGCCTGGACGCGTCCGGACCAGAGCGCGCACATGAAGCGGCGCAACCAGCTCGCCGACGACGCAGCCGAGTTCGAGGCCGACGTCCTGAAGGCGGTTGCCGAGGCCGACAGTCCCGGCACGTCGTTTGTCCCACACGATGAGGTGATGGCGCAGCTCGATGCGAAGCTTGCCGCGACCGCGAAGAAGGCTGCGCGCAAGGGCCGCGCATGATCGTCGAGTGGCTGCCGCGTGCAGTGGAACAGCTGCTGTCGATTATCGATTATGTGAGCGAGGACAGTCCGGCCGCCGCCGTCGAGCTCGGACAGTCCATCCGTGAAAAGACCACCACGCTCGCCACGTACCCGAACCGCTACCGGACGGGCCGCGTCAGGGGGACCCGTGAGATGGTCGTGATGCCTAACTATATTGTCGTGTACCGCGTTTCGGGCAAACAAGTGCAGATTCTTCGTGTCCGCCACGCGCGGCAACGCCGCTAGGGCTGCAAGCTTTGCTGTGCGACAGCACGCAGGGCCCACATGGTGGGCCCTGCGTGAAGCTGCTCTCATCGCTGTCGAATGAGTCGTAACGCCCCACTTCTGTCCTTCAGCTTGAGCCGCCCGCAGTGGCTGCTCCAGGATCTGCTTCGGACATTGCGGCGCGGAAGCGTCGCAGACGCCCACCGAGTATGACCTGCGGCGTGTGCAAAAAAAGGCCGACATCTGTATCGGCCGAATACGCACGACGCCGGCCAGGCGTCCTGCGGCGGAGCTCTACCTGGAGTATGAGGCGTATCTCGCGTCGATGGGGACGCTTGCACTTTCACACCTACGCACGCCCTATCCAGACGGTCAGCGCATGACGCACTGTGCTTTGCGATCAGGCACGATCTGTAACACCATCGATATGAAGGCGCAAGCGGCACCCACGCTGCACACGCCGGGCCAGTGCCATGCGCTCCACGCATAGTTGCCGAGTACCGAGCCTATGGCACCCCCTGCGAAGCGGATCGTCATGTAGATCGTATTCGAGCGGCTCATGGCATGATTTCGGACACCAAGGTTACGCGCCATGTTGGAAACGTGGGCGCTCTGCAAACCAAGGTCGAGAAGTACGACGCCGACAATCAGGCCGCCGATGCTCTCGCCCGTCCAGGCCAGCACTCCATAGGAAGCGATGAACACGAGTGTTGCGGCGAGGATGATACGCCGGGGTTCGTGCGCATCCGTCAGTTTGCCGATGGCATACGACCCACTGGCGCCCGCGATGCCAACCAAACCGAACAGTCCTGCGGTTTCACTACCATAACGGGTGTCGAGACTATGCAGGTGAAATGCGAGCGTCGTCCAGAAAGCGCTGAAGGCTGCGAACTGCAACGCGGCGACGAAAGATGTCTGCCGCACGACGGGTTCCTCGCGCAGTAGCTGTGTGAGAGAGCCCATTAATGCACGATAGCTACCTGGGAATGTTGGTGCAACGCGTGGCAGTATCCGGGCGAGCATCACGGCGACGAGCGCGGTCGTTGCAGCTGCCGACACATACACAACGCGCCAGCCAAGATGCGCAGCCATCGTACCGGATACGGTGCGCGAAGCAAGGATGCCCCCTAGCAGGCCCAGCATCACGATTCCAACCGCTTTCCCGCGGCCATCGGCGCCGGCGAGTTGCGCGGCATAGGGCGTGAGCAGTTGCGCTGCCACGCTCGTCATGCTCGCCACGAAACTCGCCGCAATGAGCCACGACAAAGTCGGCGCGGCAGCCATCGCAAGAAGGGCAACCACAGCCGCCGACAGCGTTATCGTGAAAAGCTTGCGACGCTCGACCTTGTCGCCTAGCGGAACGAACAAGACCAGACCAAGGGCGTAGCCAGCTTGCGCCGCAATGGCCACCGCGCCGGCCTGACGTTCGCTCGTCCCAAAGGTATGTGCGAAGTCGATCAGCAGCGGCTGGTTGTAGTAGTTGTTCGCGACAACGAGCCCGGCCGAGAGCGCCATGACCCAATAGAGCGATTGCCTCATCTGGACTCCCCGGTGACTGGTTACCCTGGATCGTGACAGCGCGGCGCAACGGCCGGGATAACCGGACCACTGTTTGCGGACCGCATGCGTCGGACTGTAGACTATTTCCCAATCAGGAGGTACCTGCGCCAAACGGCAAGCAGTCTTGCGTTTTCCGGAAGGACAGTTCGATGGACCGATTCGATGCCATGCAGGTGTTTGTCCGGGTTGTCGAGGCCGGCAGTCTGTCTGCCGCCGCCCGCGCAATTCCGATGTCGCTGACTTCGGTAAGCCGTCACATCTCGGCTCTGGAGCAGCAGTTCGGCACCCAGTTGTTACGGCGCACGACACGCTATACAGCGCTGACTGACGAAGGACGCCTGTTTTACGCGCGCGCGAAGGCTATCCTCGCGGATCTCGACGAGATGAGCACGCTTATCGGTGGTAGCAGTAGCGAGCCCTCTGGCCGGTTGCGTATCGCCGCTCCATCGTTGCTCGGGCGCATGCTCATCGCGCCACTGCTTCCACACTTTCTCGCATCGCATCCCGGCGTGTCGGTAGAGATGGTCCTCGTCGAGCGCAGCGTGAATCTTGCGGAGGAAGATGTTCATGTCGCGATCCGCGTGGGCCGCTTGCCTGATTCGACGCTTGTCGCACGGAAGCTGGGCGATGTCCGCATGGTGACTTGTGCCGCGCCGTCATATATCGAACGCCGGGGCGCACCGAATTCACCCAGTGAACTGAGTCTGCACGACTGCCTGGTCTTTTCCGACAGTCCCGGCCCCGTTGACTGGCGTTATAGCCATGCCGGTGTCCGTCATTCTGCTCGAGTGACGGGGCGGCTCTGGGCGAACGCGCTCGATGTACTCTTGGTGGCCGCGCGAGCGGGTGCGGGTATCATCCGCGCCCCATCGTGGCAGGTTGCGGGATTGTGTGAGCAGGGAGAACTGCGACGTATCCTTGCGGAATATGAACCGAGCCCTGTGCCGGTGAGCGCGTTATATGAACGCGCTCGTCGAACCTCACTGCCGCTGCGTGCCTTTCTTGACTTCCTGATCCAATCCCGCGTCATCGCGGAGCTTGCCCACGCAGTCGGGACGAATGTTTCCTGACCGGATTAGAGGTCGAATTAAGGCAGAGATCTGGTGCGCAACGGACGTTCGAGTGCTTCACTTGCCCTTCGGGCGAACGACGGGAACTGGCCGTGCAGATTCACTCGTCAATATAGAGAGGAGACAATCGCTGGCACG
>NZ_CAJMZA010000066.1:0-5028 GCF_905220195.1 Paraburkholderia sp. J8-2 | reverse complement strand
A
This sequence comes from Paraburkholderia sp. J8-2, assembly GCF_905220195.1. NCBI lineage: Bacteria > Pseudomonadati > Pseudomonadota > Betaproteobacteria > Burkholderiales > Burkholderiaceae > Paraburkholderia > Paraburkholderia sp. J8-2. The sequence goes on along the minus strand of NZ_CAJMZA010000066.1, from coordinate 5,027 downwards.
ATTGATGTGCGATCGTGAGTACCGGATGCCGAATTTCTGCTCGACGAGTGCGACAATGGCCTCCCTGGTCCAGCGTGGCGTCCGGATTCCCTGAAGTCCAGGTGCATGTTTGATTGCAGCGACGAGCCAGCTCAGACCCTCTGCAGGAAGCTGCCTGCGGCGTCCGACATCGCTCAACTGTAAGAGCGACCGCGTGCCGCCGGCCTTGAACAGCGCAGCATAGCGGCGAGCCGTGGCGGGGCTGAGTTCAAGTGCCGCCGCTACCTGCTGGATGGTCTGCCCCATTTCCAGCATCTCCGCGGCGATAGCGCGCCGGTCTGTCCACGGCGGTCCGCGAAATCCATCTTTCTCTTCCATTGTCGCCACCCATCACTGCCTGTTTGTGATCGCAAAAATAATTACAGGTATCTCACGCATGCGCAATCAGGCTCTCCCAAATTTCTGCCTCCCCATTGATCGCTGTGTATGCCAGCAGAAAGCAGAATTAGCGAAAGCGGATTGAAGGCGATCTTTGCCATAGTGGAGCGCATGACGACACCAGGCGCCGGGCCGCCACCGGCCAGCGCAATTCGCTCACACAAGCGGAAGCCGGCTTGCGTCCACCAACGCCGTCGGCCTTCTACCGACTGTCATAGGTCGCATCACGCGCAATTCCTAGTGCGCCACATTACGAGGTCTGTGTTATGCGCGATCTAGAGGAGTTATGTAACGCATACCAAGCCATGGCGGACGCACGAGGCCAGTTCCAGCGTCTCGTTTGTAAGGGCGGCAACCCTGAAAGGCACGACGAACTACTGCTGCTGATGACAGCGCTCAATGCCGCCACGTACCGCTATCTGGCCGCCGTCGCCGGACTTGGTGAGATTGACGACGCGCAGTCACGATGAGGCGTGCCAGGGTCACGCATGTCTGCGCTGCATTTGCTGGACGCCGCTACGGCCAGTGGTACGAGATAACGCCGGTCGCAGCATGAATTGCAATAAAGCTCTTTGATTCCACGCGAAGACGCATCATATTGGTGGTAAGTTCCGGGAACCGGAAGCCCCAGCATCAACGTGGGACAAGCTAACCAACCAGTTGTGAAAAGCCACAATCGGACGTTCGTCGACCGGTGCACATGGAAAGCTGCACGCCCACAGATTCGTCGACAACGGCCATCAACCGGGCGACGTGACGCTGATAGCGCGTCCACAACCGCGTCTCCATCGCATATCAATTTAGCAGTTCTGAATATTGTCTTGCCCTCGCCTCCCAAGTCGGCCCACAGGACATTCAGACGTCACGACGGTCCTCTTTGGTTGTTAGCTTGGTCCTCCTTCCGCCGGGACGACAAGCACCTAGCACGTGATACGTCCTTCCGCGCCATCTGCAAAACAGGGACATAGACTGGTCGCTGCGGGCTTTCGACATCACCCTCAGGCTGGCGCGTGGAGGACCCGCGGATGGAAGCCATAGATTCCAATAACACTGGATCCATGCGTAGAAGTGTTAGCGTTTAAGGGCAATACAAATTTCAGGAGAAACACATGTTTTTGTTAATGGGAATTACAGGAAGCGTAGGCGGCGCAACGGCCCAATATCTGTTGGCGCAAGGCAGGAAAGTACGGGCACTGGTCCGCTATCGCGAGCAGGCGGCGAACTGGGTGGATCAAGGTGTGGAACTCGTCAACGGCGACTGGGATGATGCGACCGCTGTAGAGAGAGCGCTCAAAGGGGCGAAGGTGCATTTGTCATGCTGCAGGCTGTCTGGGCACACTCGCCTGATCTCAGAAAAGCAAAGAACACGATTGCGAACTATGTCGAAGCGATGACCAGGGCAACGCCGCCTCGTGTGGCTGTGCTCTCGTCGGTGGGTGCGAACAGAACCAGCGGGCTGGGAATGATCACAGCCCTATCGCTTCTAGCGCAAGGACTACGCCACCTGACGTTGCCGATCGCCTACGTGCGAGCCGGCGGTTTCTTCAGAAATTTCCTTTACGGTCTGCACGTCGCCCACGGCGGCACGCCCCCCGTCTTCTACAACGCAACAAGTCGGAAGTCGACTATGGTCGCGACCGACGATATTGGCGCCGAGGTGGCTAGGCCGCTGGGCGGGCCAGTGTGGTCCGGGCATCGTGTCGTCGAGCTTGGCTCCATGATCAGCGCGGACGAAGTCGCGGCCCAACTGGGCAAAGTCTTGCAGCGCGACGTCAAGGCCTTTGCCATCCCGCGGGCCGGGTGGCCAGCAGCGTTCGAACAGTTCGACGTCCCGAAGGGACAGACCGGACCGGCCGAAGCGATGTTCGATGCCGTTGTGGGCCACCGCAAAGACATCGCGAGGGGACGTCGTGCCCGCCACGTGCTCCGTACCCGCTACGCCGAGATCCATCCAGCCGGTGTTGACCTCCACCGCGTAAATTGGCCGGGAGCCAACCCGTCGACACTAGTGGCTGTGCCGCTGGCGTAGGCTCGACCGTTGTAGATGTGGATGCGGGCGCAGCCAGGCCGATGGACACCACGGCGCTGCTGGCGGATGTCTACGCATTTATCTTCGGACAGCAGCGATTGGTGGCCGGCTCGGTGCATAAGGCCAACGAATTATGAGACTCAATCCGTGATTCGGGCAACCGCTCCCTCCCTCACTACTTTCGTGCAGCTACACCACCGCACGCACTCACGCTGGTAGTCGTTGCCGCTCCCCACAAGCTACGCAACCGCGTGATTCACAATCTTCGCCTCGACCGGAATGATGCAATGGACCGCGAAGTCAATCTCGCCTACGCCGTGCATCGTAGAATCGGCTGTAGCAGCCGGACACGCAGTAGCCTGAGGACATTATCGCGAGTGCCACCATCCTCAGCATCACGCGAGAATCAGAATCGCCGGAGATTCCGGTCGCGATCGGTGTCCGGAGTTCTCATCACCTCACGCAGCACGCCGCTCGCGTCAAAGGCGAAGTGGTACATCATAGGTGTGATATTGTTCTCTAAATAGCGATACGACCAGATTTCGCGTTGTGAACGACGGAAAAATCCGCTTTCCGCCGGCGGTCCAAAATTGCTCCGCACTTCATCGCTTGTCCACTTGCCGATCTGCGCCCGTTGGAATTCGCTGAGCTGCAGCACCTGGCGAACATTCACGATCTTGCCCGATGCATCGATGTCAGCGACGACGTTTGTCGTACCCATCGGCTGCGTCGGCCACATGAGCCGGCGGCCTCCGTCTGGGAGCTCATGAATTTCACGCGGCTGACCCATTCGCGCAATGATCGCGGATTGATCCTCGCCCGCATGAAACTGCTGCCACGGCTGGGCGCAACCTGCCAGCGTCAACGCTGAAGCCGATACCACCACTGCATGGCGCAAAGCTGTGAGAACACGAGGCATTCGTGTCACCGAGTCCAGAATACGCGCAGCGTCGACTAACATGAATTCTTTCCCTTGATCGCGGCAACAGATCACCGTCGACAAGCCCCTTGTCGAGCATTCCCGCGCATTGGTGCTCACACTCCTGCTGGTCTTATGAGCACCAACATGTCGAGGAACGGCCTCTCAACCCAGCCGGCGAGTCTACTGATGGCCACCGCGTATATTGCCGGCCACACCGCCGGCGACACCTCCGATAATCGCACCGGTCCACGCGTCGCCACCTGCGATCGCCGCAATGCCCGCGCCTCCGGCCGCCCCGATTGCCGCGCCGCTCATCGTGCCCTGCTGACGCGGAGTCATATCCGTGCAGCCGATGACGGTAACGAGGGTGCCCACACTTGCGAACCATCCAAATCGTTTCATGATCGGTTTCCTCACTGATTCTTCTGCAGACCGGGCAAAACCATTTGAAACCAGAGGGTTTCAATTACGGGGTGCTGGATCATTGCAGGATTCGAGGCGTAATAGTTGTCCAACCCCTGGCGCACGCCGTCGAGCGTCTGTCCCTTCATGCCCTTGCCAAATCGCAGCGAGATATCGTTGCTGCTCGCGCTATTGCCGGCATAGGCGCGCTCGATCTCGAGCAGATTGGCGATGCCGACGAGATACGCTTTCTTTTCCGCTTCCGAAGACGCCGCCCACTGCTGCCCCGTGACAATGGGAATGCCCTGAGCGTGCACAACGTTGCCCATCATTGGCAGTATCAGGAGACTCAGAGAAAACAGCGTTCGCCAATGCGATTTGATTGCCATCACATCCTCCATGAATGTTGTCCCGCGGCCTTCCGGAGACTACACCCGGAAACGTCGATCGTGTTCTGCGACTGACTGGTCGGCATGTCTCGTTGCAGCCGCTCCATGCACAGCGCGCTCCCACACAGACTGCTGCTCATCATTTCCGCCTGCATCTTTTATACTGAAATTGCCGATTGATACAGCCCGTTTGCTAACGATTTCCCCCTTCTTCGACCAGCAAATGTTGGGCATGCGATGGCCTGCAGTGCGCCATCCCGATCCATCATCTGGATACCTGATGAAAACCCTGAAATACGATTCGCGCACGACGTGTCCAGGCAGCCAGCTATTCGAGAATAGATCAGAATTGCCGCACTGGCATTACAGCATGCCGAATCGGGGAAAAGGCAAATCGCGAAACCGGCGGATGCTCTCTGCCGTTCGCTGCGGAGAGAAGATGCCTGCCATTGGCGGCCCAAATAGTTCGCGAATGGGTAAGCTTGTCCAGTGCTCGCCATCCTTTCCGATACGCTTGTGTACGGTTTTACTCACGCGGTTAAATACGCCTTTGTGTCAGCTTTTGAATGATCGGCGGATTCACGGGCCGCGTCCCGCAGCCGACGCGGCGGCGAGCAATACAGTGTCCTTCCATGAACGCACGACCATGTCACGGGAGCCTGTGTGAATTCACCTGCCCTGCGGGGCGCTCACCTTTCGTTCGGCGCTCAGGGACACGGGCGTATGCGAATCGGCGATATCCACCCAGCCACCGCCCATGGCCTGATACACGCTGATCACCTGGCTATAGCGCGAGGCCTGCAGGCTGGCGAGGGTGAGCTCGGCGGAGAACAGGTCGTTTTCGGAACTCAGCACTTCGAGATAGCCG
>NZ_CAJMZA010000065.1:0-5316 GCF_905220195.1 Paraburkholderia sp. J8-2 | reverse complement strand
TTTCGAGTGCGGCGTGCTCAACGGCCGAGTCGAACCCGGCAGCACGGTCGCCATCGTCGGGTCAGGACCGATCGGGCTGGCCGCGCTCCTGACCGCGCAGTTTTATTCGCCTGCGCAGATCATCATGATCGACATGGACGCCAACCGTCTGGAATGCGCGAAGCGATTCGGCGCGACGGCGTGCATCGATCCGCGCGCGGGCGACGCCGTGGATGCGCTCATGAAACTCACGGACGGCGTGGGCGTGGATTGCGCGATGGAGGCCGTCGGCGTGCCTGCGACGTTCGAACTGTGCCAGCAGATCGTGGCGCCGGGCGGCGTGATCGCGAACATCGGCGTGCATGGCGTGCCGGCGTCGCTGTTCCTCGACAAGCTGTGGGACCGCAACGTGTCGATCACGACGCGCCTTGTCGATACCGTGAGCACGCCCATGCTGCTCAAGACGGTGTGCGCCGGACGGATCGATCCGAACCGGCTGATCACGCATCGCTTCGCGTTCGACGACATGCTCAAGGCCTATGAGACGTTTTCGCAGGCGGCGAGCACGCACGCGTTGAAGGTCATTGTCGAGATGTGATTCGCCACGGGCAACCGCGGGCTTTCCGCTGCCGGATAGCAGGCCGCGCGGCTTGATTCAAGTCAATGCGCGCAGCCCGGCAATCTCTAAATTGAGTCATACCGGGGCGTTGGCCCTTAACGGAGGACCTCATGCAAGCATCAGACATCATGACGACGGACGTCATCACCGTGCGCCCCAATGCGTCGATTTTCGAGGCGGCGACGCTGCTCGCCGACCATCACATCAGCGGCATTCCGGTCGTCGACGATAGCGGAGCCGTTGTCGGCATTCTCAGTGAAAGCGATTTGCTACATCGCGTGGAAACGGGCACCGGCAAGCCGCAGCGAAGCTGGTTTGGGGAATTCCTCCATTCGACGCGCAAGCTCGCGGGCGAGTACCTGAAGGAAAACGCGGTGAAGGTGGACGACGTCATGACCGCCAATGTCGTTTCGGTTTCGCCTTCCACGCCACTCAGCGAGATCGCCGATGTGCTCGAACGCCTTCGAATCAAGCGGGTGCCGGTGCTGGATCAGGGCAAGCTCGTGGGTATCGTCAGCCGTGCGAACCTGATCCGCGCGCTGGCGAGCGCGGCGCGCCCCGATCAGGCAGGGCTCGTTTCGGACGAGACCATCCATCGCGACGTGATTCAGGCGCTCGCCGGGCATCGCTGGGCAATGCCGGCGGAGAACGTCGTCGTGAAGGAGGGCGTTGTCCACTTCTGGGGTACGGTGAACTCGGAGGAGGAGCGCAAGGCGATACTCGTCTCGGCGCAGCTCGTGCCCGGCGTCAAGGGTGTCGAGGACCATCTCGGCTACCCGGTGGTGTTCACGCCGATGTAAGAAAGGCGGACGCGTTCAGGCGTGGGGAAGGCTGGGCCAGCAACACGACTGGCCCGGTTTTTTTGTCGGGCTTCGCCGTCGTGCTGCTTCCCGTGTGTCGACGCTCGGCGTGTGGCGCTGCGTCAGTGCGACATGAGCACCGGCAGCGTCATCGTGGCCAGGATCGAGCGTGTGGCGCCGCCCAAAACGAGTTCCTGCAGGCGCGCGTGACCGTATGCCCCCATCACGAGCAGATCGTAGCCGCCGTCTGCCGCAAAACTGAGCAGCGCGTCGCCCGTGGCTGCGGCGGCGTCGCGGTCGAACCGGGTGATTTCGACCTTCGTTGCGCCATGGCGCGCAAGCATGGCCGCGAGGTCGGCACACGACGCTTGCCGCTCGGCAGGCACGATGGACGTAGAAGCGGACAGAGAATCAGTTGCAGAAGCGGCCACGATGGTCACGTGGGCCGCCCGCGCGATAAAAGGCATGGCGTCGTGCACGGCGCGCGCGGCCTCGCGGCTGCCGTTCCAGGCCACGAGCACGCGCTCGCCCACCGACTCGAAGCTGCCTGCATACGGCACGACCAGCACGGGGCCGCCCGCGCCAAGCAGCACGGTCTCCGTAAAGTGCTCAGCAATATAGGATTCCGGATCGTCCCGATCGGTTTGCCCCACGATCACGAGGTCGGCGCTCCGGCTGCGCTGCATGACCGCCGTGACCGGATCCCCCTCGGCCGTCACCCAGGCGCCATCGACCTGCGCTCGCAACAGCTCGGCTCGAAAGAGGCGCTCGATCGCGCCGCGTTGTTCGCGCCGCAGCTTGCGGTGCGTGTCGTAATAGTCGGCCGTGCCGGCCATCACGTAAAACTCGCGCGGGCGCGGCTCGAACGCCGCGAACAGTCCATCCAGATGCGCGCCAAACCGGCGGCCCAGCTTCAACGCAAGCGCGAGACGCGCGCTTGCGCGTGCGCTCGTGTCCATGTGCACCATGATCGTCTTGTAGCTCATCGTGATCTCCAGCGAACGGGGGCGTTCCACCGCCCCTCGAGGCGGAGAAAGTGATTCGAGTCTAGGGACGGCGGGCTCGTTGCGATTGATTTGAATCAACCATCTCTTCCTGGCGAAATAGGTCGCCCCTGGAACCCGGAAAAAGGAGACATTGAGGCAGATCAATCGGAATCGGCAGTCCGTGCGTAGATTGAATACAGCGCGACGCTTCGCAGAGTTCGTGCGCCACGCAAGCCGAAAAGGAGGCAAGGCAATGAGCAATCTGACACGTTATGACCCGTTTTCCATGGAGCCTGTTTCGGACCTCTTCCAGGGGCTGTTCCGGCCAATGCGCGGCGTGCTGGCCGCCGAGGAGAGCGAACTCGCGACGATCAAGCTCGACGTTACGGAAAGCGAGAAGGCCTACACGGTCAAGGCCGAGATGCCGGGTGTCGACAAAAAGGACATCGACGTGAAGATCGACGGGAATGTGGTTTCGATTCACGCGAAGGTCGAGCGCACGACCGAGCAGAAGGAAGGCGAGCGCGTCATTCGCCGCGAACGGTACAGCGGCGCCTTCGCACGCACGTTCTCGCTTGCCAGCGATATCGACGAAAGCAGCGCCAACGCGCAGTATCAGGATGGCGTGCTCTCGCTCACGCTGCCGAAAAAGGCACCTGCGGAACAGAAGCGACTGCAGATCCAGTGAGCCATGGCGCGCGCCATTGTGCCGCAGGCGCATTCGCTGCGCGCCTTCTTGGGAGAACGAAATCATGTCACTTACCGGCCATATCGACTCGGGCGCCTGGAGCGTTCAGGCCCGCACATCGCCGGCTCCGCAGGGCGGCTTTCTCTGTGAAGTCAGCGTCACGCACGGTCCACAAACGCAGTGCTTCTCCCACGCGTTTGCGCATCATCGCGTGTTTGAAACCGAGCGAGAGGCGGTGCTCGAGGGGTTGCGCGAAGGCATGGTGTGGATCGACCTGAAAATCCATCACGCGTTCGAAGTGTAGAAAGGCCTGCCTGGAGGCAGTAGTGAGCCTTCGGGTAGCGACGATGCCGACTTCTGAAGGGGCGAGGCGATGGGACTCGGGATGCAAATCGTCTATCTGGGTTTCGCCGGTTCATCTGCCCTCGAGGCGGAAGCCGGCGTTCAGTTGCTGCGCCTCGAGCGGTTCAGCGGCGTGCTGGCAGGGTGTCATCTCGCGATCGAGCGAATGCATTCCGTGCAGCCGGGAAGCTGCCGCCCGGCCTATGACGTTCGTCTCGACCTTGTTTCGACTTCGAGGCAACTCGCGCCGCTTGGCCATTGCGAAGGTGACGACCCTGTGGCTGCCATGCGTGCGGCATTCGACGCCGCCGAGCGCCAACTGGGTTCAGCCGCGCCCGCAGGCGCCGTTTACCGAAACGGTGCGCCGCGCGGCGATCACTGATCGACGCCACGCTTGAGGAGTCGCCCTATCGGGCTTTACTGGCTCAGTACCCACTGAACGAGCGTATGCGCGTCTTCGGCCGATAGCGGGCCGCCGCGGTCTGCGGGCAGCGGCATGGCCATGTCGCCCCAGTGGGGCTTGCCGCCGTGCCTGAGCTTGTCTTCGAGCATGACCTCGGCATTCGGCTTGTTGCGGTAGCGCTCGGCGATCTGGTGAAACGACGGCGCGAGAAATGGCGCATCCGACGTGTGGCAGAACATGCAGTGCTGCTGATCGACAAGCTCGGTGGGTTCGGCAAGCTGCGCGTGCGCAGCACCGGCATACAGCGCCACCGCGCATACCGCTGCGGCGTGAAACAGGATCGTGTTCGCGCGCGCGTGGAGCGACGCAATCACCGGGAGGCAAGCAACAGGTGCAGGACGGCGTGGCATCGAATGTCTCCTCGAGTGCAGCCGGGGAGCGCAGTGCCGCCGGCCAGATGCATGAATGAAATAAAAAGCGGCGCCGTGCGTCACACGCGCGCGAGCCCTTCCAGATCGACGAGGCGAATCTGCTTGCCATTGGGCTCGACGAGGCCTTCGCGCTGAAAGCGCGAGAACATCCGGCTCACGGTTTCGAGCTTCAGGCCGAGAAAGCAGCCGATTTCCTCGCGGCTCATCTTCAGGTTGAGTTGCGCGCCGGAGTAGCCGCGCGCCTGGAAGCGCGCCGCGAGATCGAGCAGAAACGCGGCGAGGCGCTGTTCGGCGGTCATCGTGCCGAGGAGCATCATCAGGCGCGACTCGCGCACGATCTCGCCGCTCATCAGCCGGTAGAGGTGGCGCTGCATGCGCCGGCTCTCGCGGCAAAACGTTTCGAGCTGGCCGAACGGCATGATGCAAACCGTGCTGTCTTCGAGTGCAATGGCGTCGCAGCGGTGTGTGCCGGAGCAAACGCCGTCGAGCCCGAGCGGCTCGCCCGGAATCTGGAAGCCCGTGACCTGCTCGCGCCCGTCCCGATGCATGACGACCGTCTTGAACGATCCGGTACGGACGGCGTAGAGGCTCTGGAAGGCGTCGTGCGCGCGAAACAGCGTTACGCCGCGGTGCACGGTGCGCGTGGTGAGGACCACGGTGTCGAGTTGCCGGAGTTCTGCGGCCGTGAGGTCCGGCGGCATGCAGACCGCACGCAGCGAGCAGCTCGAGCAGCGCGCGGCGGCCTCGCGCTCGGCGGGCTGCGGCGACACGACGAGCCAGGGCGGGGATAGCGGCGTGGACAGTGAGGATTCGCAGGCTGCCTCGGCATACATGATCGTCTCCCGTTCAGCGCGCGGGGGCGGCGCGCCGGTTCACTAGCGCTTCAATGGCTTCGCAAGCGGCTTCGAACTCAGACGTCTTGTCGAAGAAAAAATGGGCTCCCGCTCGTTGGCAGGCGGTGCGAAACGGTGCGGCGGAGTGATTCGTCAGCACGACCGTCACGACCGAGGGTTGCTCGTGAGCCAGCAGGGACAGCAATTCGATGCCGCTGCCGCTCGCAAGCCTCAA
>NZ_CAJMZA010000064.1:0-6409 GCF_905220195.1 Paraburkholderia sp. J8-2 | reverse complement strand
GGGGTCCTCTTGATTTCGGCGCAAATTTCCGGTTAGAACGCTCCCGGCTGCATGCGGCTTTGCGGGTTGTCCCCAATAAATATTGGCGTTAAATCAAGGGTTTGCTGTCTCGAGCCGAAGCCCGTGGTTTTCGGCCCTCACAAGGCGACAAACGGCCAACTGCTGTCACCCGGCAGTGCTCACGAACTGACACTCGAATGGCAGGTGTGCAGCAGCTAGCGGCCTGCCATTCATGGCCATACACCGTATGCCACACCGGATAACTGAACGGGCGCTCCAGTCAAGGCGTGCGCAGGGCGTACTATTGACAACGCCCGTTGCCGACGCTCAGTGACTTGGTATCCAGAACAACTTCCCGGGCCGATATTCCCGATCACTGTTGACACGCTTGAGTCCTGATCCGTCTGCGTTGATAGTGTACAGATAGTATGTCGTCCAGCACGGAAACTCGCCGACCTCGAACTTATAGATGAGGTTGAACTCGCAATCCTTGCCCGCTTCAAAATCGGACCGAAAGACAATTTTTGTACTATCCGGCGACCAGGCAAAATTCTTGATGTCGAGCCGCTCGAATGCTCCCGGCATTGCCGCCATGTTCTGTCCGTTCGCCTCGACGGTGTACAACCGATTATTTGCGATAAAACCTATGCGACGATTGTCTGGCGACCATTGGATCTCGGTGATTCCAACCAGATTTTTCCAGAGTTCTGCTTTGATGTGCGTTTCTACCATGAAGATTTCGTGTCCCATCGAATCCGTCACCTCGAGACGGTCAAACCCTCTTTTGAAGGCAATCTTCTTGCCATCCGGGCTAAAGGTCGGGAGGAAGTCAATGTCATCTTTTGCAATCTCTATCGGTTCGGAACCCTCTGTCTGCTGAATCAGGAGTCCCGTGTATAACTTGCCAGTCGACCCGGCGAATTGAGTGTCCTTCCTGTCTCGCGTGTAGAGCGCGTAAGCGACGTTGCTTGCGTCGGGGGAGAGGGCGTAATGACTCATTCCATCGTATTGCAATAGTTTGCCTGGCATTAACAGATTGATTTTTGAATACGAGCCGTTAGGGTGAACCATGTAGATTGCTTCGGAATGTGCCACCAACATTACGCCGCTAAAGTTCGCCCAGGCGGCTTCACCGCGATTCGGGGATAGAAGTCTCGGACGCCCATTGTGGGAGGGTTCGTCGAGCAATTCAGGCGGAAGGTTCCATAGGGATTGCTTTCCACTTGCCAGATCAAAGACACCGAACTCCAATCTTTCTGGTTTTTCATTCCAGAGCCTTCGCGTCTCGAGCACAACGGGGCGTTTATCGGAGAGTACGTCGATAAGGGGAAGATGGTGCTCCGGTATTGGTGGAAAAGCCTCCGCTGAAACTGCTGACGCCATCAGGGCGCTGACAATCGCCCCACGAATCGTCCTCGACACGGCACTTGATAGATCAAATGAATCGTTCATGTGGACGATGCGTGGCCTGATTGACATTTCGATTCCTGATTTTATAGTTGAGCCCCGCCTGCAAATCGGGTCACGCACGATGCGGCGATGGCGAATGCAGTGGCCCCTTCAGGTCCACTCAGCCATTTCCATTCCCTGACCAGGTAGCCGACAAACTCGCCACCGGAGCGGTTTACAGAGTCGCCCTTACGCTCACGAGGCGTCTGTACGATACTCAACGAAGCCAGCAACCGGCCGGTAGGTGTTCAGAACCCGCCGTTCCACAGAGACGAGGGAATGGCCCGAGAAGGGTCGTCGGACCGGTTGAATCCGCCGCCAATTTCGGTCATTCGACATCGCGGCGCAGATGGTTGACAATCGCCCTTGCGGTCCAATAAAACTAAACATTCCATGAACAAATCGAGGCTTGAACAGATTCGGAACTATGGTCTCGCAGCCGTGTTTTCGATCATCTTGGCGTTCCCGCTCTCAGGTGTGACCATGGCCGTCTACATGCTCGTATTCAATCCCTCGGATGTGTTCCAGCGCCCCTTGGCGACTTTGATGACGGCACTGTTCATCGCCGTCTGGTATGGCGTAGCTATCCCGGTTTCTGGTGGCTTCCCCGTAACCGACGAGGGAGGAATACATCGCATGAATGCGTATCCTTTCATCATCGCGACGGCGGCTATTCTGTTTTTCATCTTTTGCCGGGGGTGGCGCTGGTTTCGGCGACCGGCACGACCGTCGGGCGCGGCGTAGGGCACCGTGCGGCCAACAGTTGACCTTCGCAACTGCCGTTGTAAGGGCGAAGAACGTCGGGTTTTCACTTGGTTGCGGACGTTTATCAATTGGCCCTTAGAATACGTGCACGGCACCTATCCAATATCCAAAATGGGCGAATACGAAGATAGAGCTAAACGGCATGACCTCTATGTGTCGTTCTTTCAGTCGCTACAGACGCTTAAGATCGAGGTGCCAACAGCATCCGGGGTTGATATTGGATTTTCGACTTCCCCGGCGAACGCTTTCGCGGCGTGTTTTTCAGGGTCGCGACGCTACCAGATAGCTAGAAGGTTGTTTGTATATGGCGCGAATTCCGAATCTATTGCCGACATGTTACGTGGGCGCGAACCGCTCAACTCTTTGTTGACGTTCGTTCTGGATAACTATGCTTTCAGCATGGAGCTGAGTAGCGCTATCTTGACTACACGTGTCAACTTGATGGTGGCATCCCCGAGCCGAGATGGAACTGGTGGGGAGCGTCTTTTCTCCGCCTTATCGGAGATTGCAGGCGAACTGCGCCTCGCTCACTTGGCTGATTCTATGCCGGCCAAACCCACTGGAAACCGGTGGGGTCCCGCCAGAATTCGAACGATAAGCATAATTTGTGCTGGGCTGTCGCCCCTGCTCGCCGTAATACTGCTCTTTGCATGGTTTATTCATCACTCTCCGTCGCTTTTGCACAGATAGCGGCCGCTGGGCCGCTTTGGCGACACCTTGGCCAGCAGCTTGATATCCAGCCGCCGGACGATGCGGAATACAATTCGGTACTGTACTTAGGATAACTACATAATTTAACATAACCAAAGTTATCAAACTTTAATTCCAGAGGTGATTATGTCCACCGGGACGTCATATCGCGACGCGACATGCTTACCACCTTATGTCAACTCTAGCGCCGTGATCGGGCACCTTCCTTAGTCGCTGTGCCTTCAACGCGGCATCCCGATTTCTACCGTGGCACGGATGATTTTGCATCGCTACGCTTGTCTGCTCTCATCATGGATGCGGAGCTGCATGATGGATCACTGGCGACTGGCATATCTCGGGATCCGGCAGGTACCGCGCGAGCTGAGCGAATTCGAACTCAGCACATTCTTTACATTTTCAAAACGCGAACGCACTCAGATCGATTCGCGGCGGACCGATCTTTACCGGTTGGCCATCGCGCTGCACGTCGGTTTCCTGCGAATGACCGGTCGGCCGCTTGATTCATACAGGCAGATCCCAACCATTCTTTGGCGACACCTTGGCCAGCAGCTTGATGTCCAGCCGCCGGACGTTGGGACGTTACGGTCGATCTACGACGGTAACTTCAAGACACTGTCGGACCATCATGGCTTCGCAAAAAGCATCGTAAATTTCCGGGCGATCGCCGAACATCAGCGTCGGTACGTGATCCGCTGGCTCAAGGAACAGCTTACAGGCCGCCCGGAGCGCGGCCAGCTAATGAGTGATCTGAAGCGCTGGTTTTACGAGCATCGTATCGTCATACCGTCCGATCGCAGCTTGAGGCAGTTCATCGTTCAGGCCATACACGATATCGAGGAGTCACTGCACGAGACGCTTGATCAGGCGCTCGGCATCGACAAGCTCGAGAGCTGGGCGCGTCTCCTGGCTCAGCCGCATGGAGACAACACGAGTCTGCAGCGGTGGTTATGGGCTGTCCCGCTTCGTGGCTCGACCCACCAGATGAGTGAGGTGCTCGACAAGATCAAGCTGCTCACGATGCACGGCGTGGCCAACGGCTGGCCAGTCGAGTGCAACGACGCGATCGTGCGTTATTACGCGCGCCGCTGCGCCAGCCGGCCACCTTCGATCAGCAAACGGATCGAGCCGCAAGGCCGAAGGCTTGAAGCGGCGTGTTTCATGCGCTACGCCCTTTGTACGTCGACTGATCAGATACTCATAATGTTGAGGCGCTGGGTGTTGAAAGTCGCGAACGACGCGTCGCGCGAGGTCGATACCGCAAGAGTGAAAGCCGCAGATCAGCTTCGTGAATTCGCCCTCGCCGTAAAGACACTCGCGACTGACGAATCGCTCTCGCGTGAAGCTCTCGGCAGAGAGCTTTGCGTACTGGCAGATCAGGTCCTCCAACCACATCCACCCAGCCGCCGCAGCGAGATCAGGCAGCGTTTGCTCCGAAAGCGGTACCACGCGCGCAACCTGCTGATCCGTATTGTCCAGTTGCCGTTCGAGGCCGACAACGTTCATCCTGTGCTGGATGCGATCGTCCTGTTGCGAGGTCTCTACCGCCGTCACGCTTACCTGCTGCCCGAGGGTGTGAACGTCCGGCTTGGGCGCGCGTGGCGCGAATCGATTGATGGTTTCGACCGCCTGAAGGCGATGGTGGCTTTCGAATGGGCCACGCTTTTTGCGCTGCGTGTCGCCCTTCGCAACGGCACGATTTTTGTCGAGCACAGCTTTTCCTTCCGGAGTCAGGCACATATGCTGATTCCGGCCGAAGATTGGCGGGCAAAGCGGAACAACCTGTATGGGCATCTTGGGCTGCCGCAGGACCCTCAGGAGTTTCTGGGGCCGGTTCTGGCCCATCTCGACCAGCGCCTTGAACTGCTGGATCGTGCAGCGGATGAAGGCATGGTGCGGATCGATACGGCGGTGCATCTCGATCCATTGGAAGCCCAGCCAGGTGACGTAGAAGCCGATCGCCTGCGACGAGCTATTTTTGAAGCCCATCCGCCCGGCCAGTTACCGGAGATCATCCTCGAAATTGACAGCGCAACGCGCTTCAGCTGGATCCTGCTTGGGCGCGAACCTCGATCGCGGGTCGAATTGCTCATGATGTATTCGGCTGTACTGGCCCATGGAACCTCACTCTCGGCAGCGGAGATATCCCGAATGGTCCCGGAGATTTCGCCGGCTGCAATCCATCAGATGATGAAACGACTTGAAGACGAGAGAATGCTTCGGCTTGCCGCCGATGCTGTTCTCGAATTCATGCATGAGCATCCCGTCGCCGCGCACTGGGGCCGCGCCGATCTGGCATCTTCCGACATGATGTCGCTGGAGACGACTCGCACGGTATGGCAGGCGCGTGCCGATCCTCGGCGCCGCACGGCATCCATTGGGATGTACACGCACGTGCTCGATCGATGGGGCATCTTTTACGATCAGCCCATCGTGCTGAACGAGCGTCAGGCCGGCGCCGCGATCGAGGGCGTCGTCCGACAGAGTGCAGCGAGGGACATCGCGCAGCTCGCCGTCGACACCCATGGTTACACAGATTTCGCAATGGGCCTCGCACGGGCACTGGGATTCGACTTGTGCCCTCGCCTGTCACACCTTCGTGACCGACGGCTTCACGTCCCTCGAAACCATCAAGTCCCACCGCAACTGGCCGCGGTCACTGACCGCGATGTCAGACCAGAGCTCATCGCCAACGTCTGGGACGAGTTCGTGAGAATCGCCGCATCCATCCGTTCCGGAAAATGCACTGCGGTCGATGCCCTGACCCGCTTCGGCTCAGCGGCGCGCGGGCAGGCCGTGTATGAAGGCGGCGTTCACATTGGGCGTCTGTTCAGAAGCATTTTTCTGATCGACTATTTCACGAATGCCCCTTTCAGGGCAGAGATGCAGCATGTATTGAACCGAGGAGAAGCCGTCCACAATGTCCAACGCGCGATCCATATCGGCAAGATACCCGTTGAACTGGCACGCCGTCAGGAATCACTCTCGGCGGTTTCTTCCGCGCTGACGCTTCTCTCGAATATCCTGATGGCGTGGAACACCACCCACATGCAACGAGCCCTTGAAGAAATACTGGCTACGACGGGCAAGCCACTGGAATCAGAACAATTGAGAAGAATCGCGCCGACACACCTGGAGGGAATCAACTTGCGCGGGACGTTCAATTTTCCGGTGGCTCGATACGCGCACCGAATCCTTCCAAGTCTCGAGATTGATCTGCACGCTTCGACCGCCAGTCGCCGCGCCTGAGTTGAAGTCCAAAACATTGAATCGATAATGCAGACAGCGTCTGCAGTTTCGGTCTTTCGCCACGGCGTGCGAATCAAACCGCTGGACTGCCCCCCGTCATCCGCACAATAGGGGTGCCGCAGAGGGTAGTCAGCAGGTGTTTGATTCAAAAAGAGAAATAAACAGGGCCGCAAGGCAGATGCGCACCAGGCGCAGATGTGTCTAACCGGAAAGCTGCACGGAAATCAACGGCACCCCG
>NZ_CAJMZA010000063.1:0-7883 GCF_905220195.1 Paraburkholderia sp. J8-2 | reverse complement strand
CCCATCGCCTTTTTTGCAGCGAGCGCCATTCTGCTGAGTTGCCCGTGATCATTTCCGACGTTGGTTACCTCGTGCTCAACGACCAGATGATGTTTCGTATCTACCGCTACCTGCACGTTATAGCCCACTATGCCGGAGCCTCTTCCGCTTGTTGCCATGGAGCGCGCGTCGGGATCCGTCACTGATAGTTGCTTGTCCGGTTGCCCAGCAAGCTGCTTCCTGATCTGTGCGAGTTCGCGCATCTGCAGGCGCAGGAGGGCGATCTTCTCGTACAGCCGGTCAGTCTTCACGGCGAATCCTGTTGGACTGGTCCGGTCTGCGGTTTCAATCAGGTCGAGATAGCGTTGCACACTCTCTTCGATCTGCTGCTGGCGCTTGTCGATCTTGCCTGTTGTGTAGTTCAGGTCCCGGCTGTTTGACGCCTTGAACTTGCTACCATCGATGGCCACCATGTCACTGGATAGCAGTTTCAGCCCGCGACACAGTTCGACGAAGCGCCGGCATGTGTTGCGAATGGCCATGCCGCTGTCACGGCGAAAGTCCGCGATTGTCTTGAAGTCCGGAGCCAGTCGGCCCGTTAGCCACATCAATTCGATGTTGCGCTGGCATTCACGCTCCAGCCGCCGGCTGGAGCGTATGCGGTTCACGTACCCGTAGATATTGATCTTGAGCATCACCCCGGGGTGATAGGACGGCCGGCCGGTGGTCGCTGGTGCAACACCGTCGAAACCGAGTTCCGCAAGGTCCAGTTCGTCGACGAAGGCATCTATAACCCTGACCGGGTTGTCGGCGTCGATGTAGTCATCGACGCGTTCGGGAAGTAGTGCGACCTGTTTGCGGTCATCGCCTTCAACGAATCGCTTCATGCGTCACCCGGTCTCAGCGCGTTGATTCAGTGTAGGCGATCAACACGTTTTCACACAGGCTGGACCCTCAACCGTCGTTCGACACCACACGCTGGCAATGGCCGTTTGGGGATGACCAACTGCCGTTCCGTTTTCAATGCGTCAGGCCAGTCGTCGATCCAAGTGAAAGCCAGAGTGGTGCATGCGTCGCACGCACGCAACGCTGGCTAATACAGCGGCACGCCAATCCCCGAAATATGGAAGCCCGACTCCTGGCACAGTCGCAACTGCTGACGGCGAGACCGGACCATAGCCGGTACCCAGTGGATCGCCTTGCGGATACTTGCGTCTACGCGAGGAGCCCCGAGCGCGGTCGACGAGGAGGCGCTGGAAGCGCGGAGCGTAGTACTTCGCACGCGGGCGACAACCGCCGTGCAGCCATCTCGCTTCCTTCGACAAAAGTCATAAAGACTTTAGAGCGGGAATTCCCCAGATTGCCCGCGCACCTCGTACCACATAGGCTCGTTAAAAATTGTTAAACGTAAAATTTTTACCGATGCCAAAACCCGCTGTCACTCATCTGAAATCCACACCGGAATGCGCGCCGCAACCCGCGCCGCGCCGGTCCAAAAGCGTCGTCGATCTATGGATTGGCCAGCAGTTGCGGCACCTGCGGCAGGCGCGTGGCAAGTCGTTGGCCGAGATCGCGACGGCGAGCGGCATCTCGATCGCTTTGTTAAGTCAGATCGAGCGCGGCCTGAAATCGATTTCCGTGAGCACGCTGAACGCAATTGCGATTGAACTGGGCGTGACGGCGCAAATGCTGCTGCGCGAGTCGGCCGAGGTCGGCAGCGAAGCGAACGGACACGTCGCGCGGGCAGGTGGCCACGTCGTGCAGTATTTCGGCGTACTGGGCAGCCGCGAAATCCTGACGCCGCCACAGGCGCGCAATCTCGGATTGCGGCGCTGCGCGTTGCCGCCGGGCAGCACGTCGGGCGATGGAACATACGTGTCCGAAGAAGGAGAAGTGGTGGGCGTGGTGCTGGAAGGCTCACTCGAGGTGTCGATCGACGGTCATGTCGTGCTTCTGCAGGCGGGCGATTCCTTCACTTTCACGGGTGCAACGCCGCTCAGTTGGCGCAACTCGTCAAGCCGTACCACCGAATTGATGATCGCGTTCACCCGGACAGGCGATGACGCTGTGGGTCATGAGGCGGAGCCATGAGCTTTGCTGAAGCTTCCATGAACGCCGCATAGAACCGGGGAGACCAAGTCTTCCACATATGTATCCAGTTGATAGCTGATTTCATAACAAGTATCGGGGGCACAGCAGTGGCGAAGAATTTGACCATCAAAACGAGGCTGTTCATCGGTTTTCTGTCGATGGCAGCTATCGCACTCGTCATTTCCGTCGTTTCTCTTTTGAGCCTGGCTAGCACGACGGAAGGCTTCAGCCGTTACGTGCATGGCATCGATGCGCGCGTGCAGGTCGCAGCCGAAGTGCGGGCGGCTGTCGACCGTCGTGCAATTGCCGCGCGCAATCTCGTGCTTGTCACGAGCCAGGCGGATCTGGATCTGGAGACCGCGGCCGTGAAGCGCGCGCATGAGGACGTGGCAATCAAGCTTAAGCAGCTCAACGACATGATTAGCAGCGCGAGCGACACGAGCGAAACCGCGCGCACCCTGGTCGCCGAGATGAACCGCGTGGAAGCGTTGTACGGGCCTGTTGCGCTGGACATCGTGGGCCTTGCGCTCAGCAATCACCGCGACGAGGCGATCAGGAAGATGGACGACGAATGCCGTCCACTGCTGGCCCAGCTCGTCAAGGCGACCGATGCCTATGCGAGCTTCACGAAGACCCGCCAGGAAGCGATCGTGCAGAGCTTCGAAGAACGCTATGCGTTGTTGCGCAACGTCGTTCTCGGCGTGAGTTTGTTCGCAATTTTCACATCCATCGTGTTGAGCTTGCACATCGTGCGCTCGATTACGGCGCCGATCACGCGGGCCGTCGAAGTCGCGCGCACTGTGGCGATGGGCGATCTGACGAGCCGCGTCGTCGTGGATCGCAACGACGAAACGGGCGAGCTGCTGAAGGCACTGCGCGAGATGAACGACCGGCTCACCGAGACAGTTGGCCGCGTGCGTACGAGCAGCGCGAATGTATCTAGCGCGACGGATGAAATCGCCACCGGCAATAGCGACCTGAGCCGCCGCACGGAAGAACAGGCCGCCTCGCTGCAGGAAACGGCCGCCAGTATGGAGCAATTGACGTCGGCGGTGAAGCAGAATGTCGAGAGCGCGCAACATGCGAAGACGCTCGCATCGAATGCATCGATGATTTCACGGCGCGGCAGCGAGACCGTCGAACGGGTGGTGACGACGATGGAAGCGATCAGCGCAAGCTCGGGCAAGATCGCCGACATTACCGGGATCATTGAAGGCATCTCATTCCAGACCAACATCCTCGCGCTGAACGCCGCCGTCGAAGCGGCGCGGGCGGGCGAAGAAGGCAGGGGCTTCGCGGTGGTTGCGGGCGAAGTGCGCAGCCTCGCGCAACGCTCGGCGCAAGCGGCGAAGGAAATCAAGGAACTGATCGCGCGGTCTGTGCAGGAGATCCAGAACGGTTCGGCCCTGGCCGACGACGCAGGCCGCACGATGGCCGACGTGACGCAGGCCGTGGCACACGTCACTGAAATCGTCGAGGAGATCGCGGCCGCTTCCGAAGAGCAGGGGCGCGGCATCGAACAGGTCAATCAGGCGATTTCGCAGATGGATAACGTCACGCAGCAGAATGCGGCGCTTGTCGAGCAGGCGTCGGCCGCGTCCCAATCGCTGCGGTATCAGGGCCAGGAACTTGACGACACGGTGGCTGCATTCAGGCTCGCCGACTGAACGAGTCGTGTCATCTCGTAGCACGATAACCAGACCGCATGCCGCTACCGGAGGCGCGATGAAACAGATTGTCGCTGGGTGGCACCACGCCTGGTCGTACGTGAAGCGGGGGCTGCGCACAGGCACCGCACTCGCTTCGATGTGGCTAATGACCATCCTGATGACGGCGTTCGCTTCGTTCAGTGTAAGCGTGATGTCCGTGCTGCTCGCCTACATCGGCGGCGAGAGCCAATGGTCCAAAGGCGAGAAGGACGCCGTGCGTGCGCTCGAACGGTTCGCGCATAGCGGCGACGAACGCGACTATCAGGCTTTTCTTAAGCGCATCGCCGTTCCGCTTGCGGACCGCGAGGCCAAACTCGAAATGAACAAGACGCAGCCCGATTACGCGCGCCTTGTCGATGCATTCGGGCGCGGCGAAATAGCGCGTGAAGACGTGGACGGCATGATCTGGCTGTATCGCGACTTTGGCGGCGTGTTGCTCGTGCGCCGCGCGGTGGAGTACTGGAATGCCGGCGACGTGTATGTGCTAAGGCTCGTCGAGATTGGCGAACGTCTGCATGCGCGGCTCGAGGCAGGTAACGCCGATGCGCGTGCGTTGCCCACCGTCATTGCCGGGATCGAAGCGGTCGACGCGCAGGTGACGCCGATTGAAGCGGGCTTCTCGCGCTCGCTCAACGAAGCTTCGCATCTTACGAAAACTGCGCTGATCACCGCGTTGACGCTCGCCTCGCTGTTGCTGGTGTGCATCGTCACGACCATCGTGCAGCTCGCGTTCGCGCGCGGCGCAAGGCTGGAAGCGAAGCTGCGCAAGAACGAAGAGCGTCTTGAACTCGGGTTCGAAGGCATCAACGCGGGCCTGTGGGACTGGGACATCGAACGCCAGTCGTTCCATGTATCAGGCTGGATCTATGAACTACTCGGTTATCGTGGCGAAGCGCGCCCCCCGAACACCACATTCCAGTTCACGCATCTGATTCATCCGCACGACATCGTGAAAGCCGAGCACGCGATGCGCGAGCACCTGTCGCAGAACAAGGCTTACGACGTCGAATTCCGTCTCAGGACCACCCATGGCGGCTATATTTGGTGCCATTCGCGCGGCAAGGCGCTCCGCAATTCCCAGGGGCGCGCGGTTCGTATGGTCGGCTGTCTGTTCGATGTGTCCGATCTCAAGAAAGCAGAAGCGAGCGCGTACACCGAGAAGGAACTGGCGGAAGTGACACTCGCATCGATTGACGATGCCGTGTTCCGCACCGATGCCGACGGCCGCATCACCTATTGCAATGCCGTGGCCGAGCGCATGTTGGGGCGCATGCGCGCCGACATGCACATGCTTGCGTTCGATGCCGTCAGCGACCTGCGCGATGAGGCGACGGGTGAGCGCGTCGCGTACGCGCGCGACTGCTCGAACGTGCGTCATCGGGCCCGAGATGCCGATGCCACGCACTATCACACCGTCGCGCGAGCGGACGGCACTCGTCTCGAAGTGGACTACGCCGCCTCGACGTTGCGTGACGCGGACGGCTACCTGATCGGCATGGTTGCCGTGCTCTATGACGTCAGCGCGAAACGCAAGCACGCGCAGGAGCTGGCTTATCAGGCGACGCACGACGAACTGACTGATCTATACAATCGGCGCGAATTCGAACGCTATCTTAACGGACTGCTGGATCCGGGAACGAAGAACGCAGAGTCGAGCCACGCCGTGATGTTCCTCGACCTCGATCAGTTCAAGGTGGTCAACGATACATGCGGACACGCGGCCGGCGATGAACTGATCCGCTACGTCGGTGCGACGCTGAAATCAGGCCTGCGTAAAGGCGACATGCTCGCGCGGCTGGGCGGAGACGAGTTCGGTGTCGTGCTGCCGCATTGCGCGATTACCAATGCGATGCATGTCGCCGAGCATCTGCGTGAGACCGTGGCGGCCATTCGCGTCCCGTGGTTTGAACGTATGCTCGCGACGGGCGTGAGCATCGGCGTCGTCGCAGTCGGTCCGACTATCGCCACGGCCAAAGAGGCAATGAAAGCCGCAGATATCGCGTGCTATATGGCAAAGGAGCAAGGCCGAAACCGCGTGCATGTGTTCAGTGTGGACGATCGCGATGTGTCGGTCGCGAATACGCAGATGGAGTGGGTGTCGCGCGTGAAGGCCGCGCTGGATCATGACCACTTTTGTCTGTATGTGCAGGAGATTGTCCCGGTGCATGCCTCGCCAGAACGAGGTGGGCACGACGACTCTCACGTCGAACTCCTGCTGCGGATGAAGGACGCTGCGGGCGGCGTGGTCCTACCCGGGACGTTCATCAGCGCCGCCGAGCGCTATAACCTGATGCCGGCCATCGATCGCTGGGTCATTGCGGCCGCGTTCTCCGCGCTCAACGTCAATGCGCATCCGGCGCATACGTGGTCGATCAATCTGTCAGGGGCATCATTGAGCGACGAACGACTATTCGACTATATCGTCGCACAAAGACGGCGTTACGAGATTGCGTTGAGCCGAATATGCTTCGAGATTACCGAAACGGCGGCAATCACCAATTTGCAAAAGGCGATCGTCTTGATGAAGAGACTGCGTGCACTCGGTTGCCGCTTCGCGCTCGACGATTTTGGCAGCGGCATGTCGACATTCAGTTATCTGAAGCACCTGAACGTCGATTATCTGAAGATTGACGGCAGTTTTATCAAAGGTATTCTTGACAGCAAATCGGACTATGCGATTGTGCAGTCTATCAACGAGGTCGCACACGCGATGGGGAAGAAAACCATTGCTGAGTTTGCGGAAAACGAGGCGGTCATCGCTTGTCTCTCGAGAATCGGCGTCGACTATATACAAGGCTACGGCGTCGCCATACCTCGCCCGCTGGCTGCCGAACGGCAAGACGGGCAGCTTGATGTCGCGCCGCTGCAAACGGATGTCCAGACGACATAAATCTCGCCGGACAATATACGGGGAGCAGGTTGCCGCCCCTTCGGGCGACGACATACGCATGCGAGGAATACATCAATGTCAGTGGTTAGTCGCACTCTGCATCGAGCGGGCATCGGACTACGCCACTACGACAATGAAAAAATGATTCCAATTTCCGATTGAACGGCGGCTTGCCGGTACGGACGCGACGTCTGAACGTCCGGGCGACGACACAGTGAGAGTCGCCTTGTGGCCGACACCGGCACTTCGGCGGCAACGGCGCGTTGAACAAATAATGTCCCAACGGCCACATGCAGTGCGGACCACGGGCTTTGACGCGTTCGTTGTGCCTGATCTGCGGAGGCTTCCGCGCCCAGTGGCACTGGACCCGCAGTCGCCGCGTACCGCGTTGATGGGAACCGTCTGCGGAGCGAACCTAGATCGGAGCAAGCATGGTGCCGCGGCAACGCCTGTCGCCACAGCGACAGGCGTACTCGCTGGCTGAATCGCGCGCTTTCGCCGAGACTTCGAGTGCATAGTCGATGAACAGCTCCTCGCCGGGCTGGATATCCCTGAGAGCGTTGATGTAGACGCGACCTGATTGCTCGATCGCCTCGCAGTTCGCCTTGCACGCATGGTTGAGCCACCTTGCGCCGTTACCGCCGCGGCCGCCATCAATGACGCGCCCGTCCGACAATCCAAAGAGGAAAGTGTGCCCGGCGTCGGCGCGCCGCGCGTACGTGCGGGTCGCTTCCCGCCAGGTGGTGACAAGCCCCTTGTACTCAAAGATGCGCTCGCCGACGGAAAGCGCCCGCAGGGCAAAGACACCCTTTCCGTGAATGGGAGAGTGCCGGACGGAAATGCGCTTCATGCCGGGAAAGTGTGAGGAAGGGAGATCCGGAGTATAGCGGCAGCAATGGCTCCCAACATGTGACGGTGGATCGTAGCGGCTGTCTGGTCATGCGTCGGCACATATGGGCCACCCGGCACTCACTTCGTCGTCGCAAACGCGCCGGCTATGTGCCTCTTAAGTTTGACCTCGTCGCTGTGCGTATTTTGAGGTGGTTAAGGCCGAAGCGTGCCGCAATTGTGGCGCACCGTTGTGAGTTCCGCGCGGCTTAGGGATCCCGCAAGCAGTGCATGATTGGCCTCGATGACGGTGGCGGTGCGCTGAAAACAAAAAGCCCGCTTGGCGGGCTTCCTGTCAACGTCGCAACGGGCCTCAGGCTGCGGCA
>NZ_CAJMZA010000062.1:0-11958 GCF_905220195.1 Paraburkholderia sp. J8-2 | reverse complement strand
AAATCCTGGTATTCGTGCGCTGCCACGCACGGTAGATGATCGTAAGCGCCCGCCTGGCCAGGCTTGAGCCGTGGTCACCCGCCTGGATGACCTTGAACCGGTTGACTTCGCGCAAAGCCGCGCCAGAACCCGGGCCCAGTGATGGGCGCTGTCGCAGGCTTCCATGACGACACGGCTCGCCGGCCGGTTGGCGAGAACGGTACGAACTGGGCGCGTTTGAGCGCCTTGCTGTGAATCGTGCCGGTCTTAGGCTCGACATAGTGAATCTGGAAAACGCGCTTGCCAGGTCGATGGCAATGGTCGTGGGTTCCATCTGGTTCTTCTTGGCGGCAGGATCTGCCGAACCAGCAATGTTGCACGCTCTGGACGCGAGTTTGTAGCGTCGGATGGCCCGCTAAGGCTGGAGGCGACCATTCCATCTAAATAGCCAGAACACGACATTTCTACTTGGGACCCACATCAAAAACTTCGCTAATTTGCATTATGTTAAATAAAGCATGAAATTCGATCCGAGCACGGCACGCTCTACTTAGGACATCGATGAGTTCGCCTGGCAAATGCTGTGAACCTGGCTAGCAGAATCAACGAGCTTCAATGGATGCACGCCCGGCATGCGTCGAATGGCCTTCATACGATGGGCAGCCTGCACCGAATATCCCCGGCATACGCTACTCGCGACATCGGAACAGCATGGACTAACGTGACAATGTCCGCGCGGCGAAGCTGACGAAGCCTTCGTCTGCTACTATCGTGAGCATCCTCGCAGGTCTTGTCACACCAACGGCTAGACGTACATTACAGTACGATTCAGATCCGGAGGGCAGCGTGTCATGCCAGCTTCACTGATCGCCTACTGCGGCCCCGCAGGCACTCCTGAAGATCTGTGGCTGCGCTGGAACACCGATCCGTTGTTGCTCACCGCGCTTGCGGCTCTGGCATGTGTCATTGCCCGCGGGCGCAGCGCCGATGCACGCGCCGCCTGGCTCGCGCTCGCGCTCATGGTCGTCGTATTCGTCTCGCCGCTTTGCGCGCTGTCGTCAGCGTTGTTCTCGGCGCGAGTCACGCACCACATCATCCTCATCGCCGCCGTCGCGCCCTTGCTGGCACGAGCCTTTCCGCTGCGGCGCATTCCCTCGCCTCCTCTCGTGCCGGTGGTCGCCGCACATGCCGTCATCGTCTGGCTCTGGCATGCACCGGGGCTTTATACGTGGGGCCTCGCCACCGTGCCCGCCTACTGGTTGATGCAAGCCACACTGCTTGGGAGTGCATGGTTGATGTGGCGCAGCATATTCTCTCCGCAAGTCCAGACCGGCGTCGCATTGATGGCGCTGGTCACGACGATCGGGCAGATGGGCCTGCTCGGCGCCCTGATCGTCTTTTCTCCTCGTCCGCTCTACGTGGTGCATTTCGCCAGCACGGCCGCGTGGGGACTCACGCCGCTCGCCGATCAGCAACTGGCCGGACTATTGATGTGGGTGCTCGCGATGATCCCTTATCTCGCCGCTGGACTCTGGATCGCATGGTCCTCGCTGCGCGCCGGGGAGCCCGCACTGTGACGACCGTCCTGAAGTTCATCCATCTGGCCGCGATCGCGATCTGGTCGGGCGGCCTCATCGTGCTGCCGTTCCTGTTCTGGCAGCGGCGCACGCTCCCGGTCGGGCCGGAACTCGACCGGTTGCACCGCATCACGAGGCTCGTCTATGTCGAACTGACCTCACCCGCCGCCTTCGTTGCCATTGCAAGCGGCACGGCACTGATCTTTCTGCAGGCCACGTTCGTTGAATGGTTCACGGTGAAGATGGTGTTCGTCGGCATCATGGCGATGCTGCATGTCCTGGCCGGTCTCGTGCTCCACCAGCTTTTCCTGCCCGAGGGGCACTTGAGCCGCCTTGCGTCGATTGCTCTCGCAACCGCTTATGTGTTTGTTATCGTCGCGATCATCTGGGTCGTACTCGCCAAGCCGCACATCCCCTCTAGCACGTTCGCCCCGCACCTGTTCGAGCCCGGCGGGCTCTCCCGCTGGCTGCATCAGTCCTTCGGGGAAACCAGAATGCCAACGCCATGATCGAACACGAGCTTGCCTCCATGCCAGCCGGCGAAGCCCGTCATCACCGTGGCGAGGACCGACAGCGCGAGCCCATGCGGCAGCACCTCTGCGGGATAGAGATGGCGCAAGCCCCAGTTGGCGCCCGCGATCGCGAGGAGCGTCATGGCTGCCACGGCATGCGACCAGCTGGCTTCCCGCAAGCGGATGCCGCGCACGAGCAGCAGTTCGGCCGTACCGGCAATGCTGGCTCCCACGCCGCTCCAGAACGCAAAGCCGGCGGCCCACAGACCCGCCCTCACCCAGAACGGATCGCCCGACCACCAGTACAGGACGTCGACGCCCAGTGTGGCGACCACGAATGCAATCGGGAAGTGCACCATCATCACGTGAATCGGGTGACCGACGAGCGCGACGACCGAGCCTGCATCGAGCCGCAACAACTCGAGCATCACTTCGCTGTGGCCTTGAGATCCGGAATCTTCTTTCTTTGCCATGGTCAATCCCCCCTGCGACGAAGGCGTGATACCTCAAGCCATCATAGTGTCTTGCGTGTGCTCGTCCAAGCCGGATTGGTCGCCGCGTTGTCCGCCTGCGCCGGTCCACTCTCGACGCTCTCGCCGTCCGGGCCTGCCGCGGCTTCGATCGCCGGGCTCTGGTGGGTCATGCTCGTGGGTGCGGCCGTGCTGTTCGCACTCGTGCTCGCGCTGTTCTTCCTCGTCATCCGGCGACCGGGTTGGGGGTCGGGGGTGTCGCCCGCGCGCTGGATTGTGCTGGGCGGCCTCGTGCTGCCGGCCGTGATCCTGATTCCCCTCATCGGCTATGCGCTCCATGCCGGCGAACGGCTGCTGCCGCTGCCGGGCCGCACCGCGCCGCGCATCGAGGCCATTGCGCAGCAATGGAGCTGGACCTTCCGCTATCCCGATGCGGGCGGCCTCGAAACGAAGAACGTGCTGCACCTGCCCGCTGGCACGCCCGTCGACATCGTCGTCACGAGCGAAGACGTCGTGCATGCGTTCTGGATTCCGCGCCTTGCCGGCAAGATCGACGCGATCCCCGGGCATGAAACGCGCCTGCGCGTCGAGGCCGATCAGCCCGGCCAGTATGAAGGCCTGTGCAACCAGTTCTGCGGTCTCGGCCATGCGGGCATGCACTTCTCGGTGATCGTCGATCGTCCCGAAGACTATTCCGCCGCCCTCAAAGAAGCGGCCGCCAGCGGGGAGGTGAAGAAATGAGTGTGCCGGTCGAGCCTGAGTCACACGGCATGAACGCGCTGCGGCTGCACCGCCAGCTGGCCGCCATATGGGCCACGGGCCCGGGTGTCCAGCGGCTCTCCTCCGTGAACCACACCGTGATCGGCATGCGCATGATGATCACCTCGTTCGTGTTCTTCGCGATCGCGGGCGTCCTCGGCATGCTGACGCGCGTGCAGCTCGCGAGCCCACATGCCGCCTTCATGGACGCGGAGACCTACAACCAGGTCTTCACGATGCATGGCTCGATGATGCTGTTCCTGTTCGCGATTCCCATGGTGGAAAGTTTCGCGGTCTACATCACGCCAAAGATCCTCGGCACACGCGACTTCGCCTTTCCGCGGCTCACGGCCTACGGCTACTGGTGCTACCTGTTCGGCGGCACGATCCTGACCGTGGCGCTCATCATGCACGTCGCCCCCGACGGCGGCTGGTTCATGTACACGCCACTCAGTTCCAACGTGTATACGCCGGGGATCAACGCCGATGTCTGGCTGCTCGGCGTGACCTTCGTCGAAATATCGGCGCTCTCGCTCGCGATGGAGATCGTCGTCTCGATCCTCAAGATGCGCGCGCCGGGCATGTCGCTGGACCGCATGCCGATCTTCGCGTGGTACATCCTCGTGACGGCCATGATGATGATCGTGGCCTTTCCGCCGCTGATCCTCGGCTCGATCATGCTCGAGGTCGAGCGCGCGTTCGGGCTGCCGTTCTTCGACCCGCGCCGCGGCGGCGATCCGCTGCTCTGGCAGCACCTGTTCTGGCTGTTCGGCCACCCGGACGTCTACATCATCTTCCTGCCGATGGCGGGCGTGCTCTCGACGATCATCCCCGTGTTCGCGAGGCATCCGCTCGTCGGCTACCGGACCATTGTGGTGGCGATCATCGCGCTTGCGTTCCTGAGCTTCGGCATCTGGGTCCACCATATGTTCACGGTGGGCATTCCGCATCTGGCGCTGGCGTTCTTCTCGGCGGGCTCGGCGATCGTCGCGGTGCCCACCGCGATCCAGTTCTTCGCGTGGCTCGCCACGCTGTCGCACGGCCGGCCGCGCTGGGATGTGCCGATGCTGTACATCTTCGGCTTTTTCTTCGTGTTTACGGCGGGCGGCCTGACCGGCGTGATGCTCGCCATCGTGCCGTTCGACTGGCAGGCGCACGACACCTATTTCGTCGTTGCGCATATGCATTACGTGGTGGCCGGCGCCCTTGCCTTTCCGATGCTGGCCGCGTTCTATTACTGGCTCCCGTTGCTGACCGGCCGCACTGCCGTGCACAGGCTTTCGCTGCCCGCCTTCTGGCTCGTCTTCATCGGCTTCAACATGACCTTCTTCCTGATGCACCTGACCGGCCTGCTCGGCATGCCGCGGCGCATCTTCACCTATAGCGGCGACGAAGGCTGGAACTGGCTCAACCTGCTCTCCTCGGTCGGCGGATTCATCATGACGATCGGCTTCGCGCTGGTGGCGATCGATATCGTCGTGCAACTGCGCTTCGGCAGACGCGTGCGGCGCAATCCGTGGGATTCGACGACGCTCGAATGGGCCATGCAGATCCCGCCCGCGCCCTACGCGTTTGCTTCGCTGCCGCGCGTTGGCGCCCAGACGGACGGCATCGGCCCGGGCCAGCTTGCGGTGTCGCTCGCGCGCGGTGAAGGCTATCTCGGCTTTACGCGCAACGGCTGGCAGGAAACGCTTGGCGTACACATGACGTCGGGTGAACCCGACCAATTGATCGTGCTGCCGAACGCGACGTATCTACCGCTATTCACCGCACTCGTAACGGGCGCCGCGGTGCTCGCGATGCTGTTCAAGTTCTACCTGCTATCGGCCGGGCTCGCCTTCGTGACGTTCGGCATGTTCGTCTTCGCCGGCCAGCGCGCGGGACTGCCGCGCGACTATGGTCCGCTGCCGGTGGGCCACGGCGTGAGCGTGCCGCCGCATACGGAAGTGGCGAGCGCGCCGTCGTGGCTTGCGCTCGTCTGCGCGCTGGTCGCGAACGGCACCCTGTTCACTTCGCTGATCTTCGGTACGTTCTATCTCTGGATCGCCGCGCCAAACTGGCCCGCTGCCGCGACGCCGCAGCCGAGCCGTTTTCTCGTAATCCTCACGATAGCGGGGCTCGCCGTCGCGGCGGCGGCTGCGCGCGGCTCGCTGCGCACCACGACGGCGGGCGGCAAACCGTATGGCTGGATCGTGCTTGCCGCACTCGCACTTTTGGTGGCGCTAGCCGCCGACGTCGCGTTGATCTCCGGCGTCACGCCAGATCCGCGCGCGCATGCGCTCGGCGCAACGGCTGCCGCACTACTCGCTTACATCGCACTGCATGCCGGCATCGGACTGCTTTTTCTCGTCAGCAACCTGCTGCGCTTGCGCGCGGGCTTCATCTCCCCGCGGCGATTCACCGACCTGCGCCTGTCGCGCTTGTGGCTCGACTACACAACGGTGACGGCGATCATCGCGCTCGGCCTCGTGCTCGCGTTGCCTGGACTCGTCGCGATGCTCGGAGCGCGGCCATGAACGGGCACCCGCTTGCACCACGGCGGCTGTGGTGGCTGGCCGTCGGCTTCACGATCTGGTGTCTTGCGCTCGTGACCCTGTATGCGCTGCACGCAATCGGTTGCGCATTCGGCTGGCCGGCAGGCCCGCTGCGCCTGAGCCTCGTGATCGTGCTGCTCGCGCACCTCGTCGCGATCGGCTGGCTGTGGCGCTACCGTGCGGCCGCGCGGCGCGACCCCGGTCCCGAGCCGATCAGCACCTTCCTGCATACCGTTGTCATCTGGACCTTGATCGCGGCGCTTGCCGCCACCGTCATCACGTTTGGGCCCGCGCTGTTGCTGACCACCTGCATTTGAGCAGTGCGTAGCAAACCTGGCGTAGAGGGGGTTTCATGAAGGCTCGCGATCTCGTGCGCAAAGCCATCTGGTCGGCCATCTATCTGCTCTTCATACTCGCTCCGCTTTTCGCGCTGCTCGCGGGCAATCTGCCTCCCGCGCGCAATTTCGGCACGGAGTTTTCGGTTGCGCTCGGCTATTCCGGACTTGCGATGATGGGTCTGCAATTCGGCCTCACCGCCCGCTTTCGGCACGTCACTGAACCGTGGGGCGAGGACGTCATCTATCACTTTCATCGGCGTGTCTCGCTGCTGGCCGTGGGTCTCGTCGCGGCGCATCCGCTGATCCTGATCGCCATCCGCTCGGAATCGCTCGCGATGCCGGACTCGATCCGGGATATCCCCTGGGGCGCCCGCTTCGCGGTCCTGTCGATTGGCGCGCTTGTCGTGCTCGTGGTAACCGCCCTGTGGCGCAAGCAGCTGAAAATCCGCTACGAGACGTGGCATCGGTCGCATATCGTGCTCGCGCTAACCGCAATCGGCGCGGGCATGCTGCACATGGTCGGCTGGGGCTTCTACCTCGCCGATCCGTTCAAACGGATTCTGTGGATCGGCATGACGATCTTCTGGATCGCGTTGCTGCTCTACGTGCGCATCGTCAAGCCGCTCTTCATGCTGCGCAGGCCCTATCGCGTCGTCGAGGTCCGCAGCGAACGCGGCGACACCACCACGCTCGTCATGCAGCCCGAAGGTCACGCAGGGTTTCGTTTCAAGCCGGGCCAGTTCGGCTGGCTGACGCTATGGGCCAGCCCCTTCCGCATCACCGGGCACCCGTTTTCGTTCTCGTCGAGCGCCCAGGCGCCGGACGGGCGCGTCGAAATGACGATTCGCAATCTCGGCGACTTCACTAGCGCTGTCAAAACGGTTACGGCCGGGCAGCGCGTGTATCTCGACGGCCCGTATGGCGCGTTCACGATCGGCAATCCGACCGATATGCATGTGCTGATCGCGGGCGGCATCGGCATCACGCCGATGATGAGCATGATCCGCACGCTTGCCGATCGCGGCGACAAGCGTCCGCTGGTGCTGCTCTACGGCAGCAAGGACTGGGAATCGCTGACGTTTCGCGAAGAGCTGGACGCGTTGAAGGAGCGGCTCGATCTGAAGGTCGTCTATGTTCTCTCGGAGGCGCACCCGGGCTGGACCGGCGAAACCGGCCGCATCGACGCGGACCTGTTCAGGCGTCACCTGCCGCCCGAGTACACGGACCACGAGTACTTCATTTGCGGGCCGGATGTCATGATGGACGCCATCGAAACCGCGCTGGGCAACATGAAGGTGCCGATTGCCCGGTATCACTCCGAACGCTACAGCTTCGTGTAGGAGAACCACCATGCGCCGCTTGCTAGCCGATCGTCTGGTCGTTGCCACGGGCGTGATTGTCGTTGTGCTCGCACTCGTGTTTGCGTTCGTGCGGGTGGCGTCGCGGCAGTAGACTTTCGCTTCGTATTCAGCGCTATTGTGGCGGCTATCGGAAACTTTGCAGGCCGGACACGTCAGCGCGGCGTGCGGGAATGGTCGATCGCTGCGTTCGGTGCGACCGTGCCTGCCGCGAAGCGCGGTGCGGCGTTCGCCACCAGAATGAGCGCGGCACCGGCGAGGCCGCTCGACACATGTTTCAGCGCATGCCCGGCGAGCACATGATGCGTGAGCTCCCACACCTGCCAGTCAAGGCTCTCGAAGATCTTTGCCACCCCGTAGAAAACGATCACCATTGTCCAGCCCAACACGCTGTCCACCTTGCGCGTGAGCGTCAGGCCGACGATGAACATGAGGCCGCCGAACTGCAGGATCGCGTATGGCCACAGGCTGTTGAGCGCGAGCCAGTAAGCGATCGTGCCTAGTGACACGGCAACCATGATCAGCAACGGTACCCAGCCCACGCGCTGCCCGGTGTTCGACGTCCAGAGCATCGCCAGGATGCCGGCGAAGACGATCGTCATCGGCAGGCGATCCCATACGAGCGTCGCGTCGGAAGGCGCCCAGTGATAGTAGGCCGACCCGATTGCCGTTAGCACGAGCCCGAATCCGGCGACGACCATGCCGGGGAATTTTGGCGGCTGCCGATTCTGCGGGTACGCGTTTCGCTGCGCCCAGCCGAGGCAGGCGGCCCCGGCCGCCAGAATGACGAGATTCGACAGCACGTCCGCCGCATGCGGTATCGAGCCCAGCGCGCGTTGGTCCGCGAAGTGGTGATACGACGCCGGCTGCGCGAGCGGCCATACCAGCTGCAGCGCCGTGCCCACCACGAAAAGCAGGATGCTGCCAAGCAGCAATCGGGGAATGTTCACGGAGCTCGTCTCCGGGTATGACGTCACACTCGACAGGCGCTTGCGCACCCTCCCCGTATGATCGGACAATCCGGGCCCGGTAACAAGGTTGGCGGGATCGGTTACGGCTCGTCGTAATCGCCGCCGGCCTGCTCGAGTTCCTTCAACTCCTCTGCGGGGTCTTCCGGCTTCCCGGCAGCGGTCTCGTGAGTGCGCTTCGGCGAATCGACAACAGGAGGGGGCATCTTGCCGATCCCCTCGTCGATACGTTGCAGGAGATACGGGAAGAACGGATTCGATGCGATCCGGAACATCGAGTCGAGCGTCAGAATCAACGTGCCGCGCTCTCCGCGCGGCGCGAGCGTACCCAGGTTGACATTGAAGTTCTCGTCGTCGCCCGGCTTGATGCCGTAGAGTGCGTCCGTCACGGGGAATGGAATCGCCACATGCGATAACGAAAAAATATCCGGCGGATAGTCGATCTCCAAAGGCCGAACATGAGTTTCCACACCGCCGGCATCGACACTGCGCTCGACCGTATGAGCCGAATCCTGTGACGCGTTGGCAATGACCGTGGTGCGATAGTTCTGCGGCCCGATGCGCAGCAACCGCGTGAGCGCGGAATAGGACGCGACGCGCAGGAAGGTTCTGAAGCTCACGCTGCGGTTCACGTCGAACAACACGATTTCACTGCCGTTTGCGGGAAGCTTGTCATACAGCGACGACATGACAGCAGGCGTGCTGACTGTGAAATCGGTCACCGACTGGAACGTCAGTACGGGAGGGAGCGAACTCAACCGGTTATCGCGTTCGAGCCTCGCCATCTGGTCCTGGATGGTGCTGGTAAGCAGCCAGGACTGACGCGCTGCGTTCACCGGGAACGAGTTGTATTTGAAGGGGTTGAATTCCGGCACGATGCCGAGCCAGGCGGCCCGCGCGAATGCAGGCAACACCGCGGGTAGGCCCACGAGGCCCGCAAACCGCGCGTAACGGGTCACGCCGATCATCGGCGAAATGAGCACGAGCCGGGTGGGACGCGTGAGCGCGGGGTTCTCGATGGCGTCCATCGCATATTGCAGGGCAAGCGCGCCGCCGTTCGAGAAGCCGATCAGTTCGAGCGGCTTGTCCGGGCCCACGCGCCGGCGCGCTTCGCGCACCGCGAGCCGCGTTGCCGCTGCCCAGTCTTGCCAGGTGACGTTGGTCAGTCCCGCAGGCACGGTTCCGTGTCCAGGCAAACGGATGGCGATCGCGACAAAGCCCCGGTCGCGATAGTTGCGCGCGATGTGCCGCAGACTGTAGGGCGAGTCTGTCATGCCGTGCAGCAGCACCACCGCACCAACCGGCGGCCCTGACGGTTCGAGTATGTACGAGCGGTTCCAGTCCTGAGCGAAGTGCTCTGGATAAATGGGCGAGCCTTCGTAGTAGCGGTTCGACGGGACACGCTCGGACGCCTTGACCTTTTCGACGACGTTGACGCGCACATCCTCGAAAAGCCGCGACTCTTCCCGCATGTACGCATCCCAGTCGCCGGCGTCCATCTCTTCTACGGTCATCTCGCGCGGTACGTAGGTGTGCCAGACCGACAGGTCCGGGCCGCGCAGCGAAGACCACGCCCGCAATCCCAATGCGAGTAGCGCGAGCACGACCAGAATCGACACACCTATTTTTATTACCTTCAGCGACGTGCGTAGCATTGGTTTTCTCTCGGAAGCAGCTTCAGAACACAGTATGGGAGATTCGCGTTTTTTTCGGTGAATCGCCGTCCTGGGGCGCCGGGCGTTGCTACGGCGCATCCGCCTTTTTGCTTTTTGCCGGCACGGCGCCCGGTTCGACCTTGCCAGTCTCAGGCGGGTCGACAATGCGCGCCCCTGCCGCCTTGAGGGCGGCCTGGAATTGCGGGGAGGCCAGGATGATCGTGCTCGCCGCGTTGCGCAAGCGATCGATTGCCTCGTCCGGCAACGCAAGTGAAGTCGGCAATTGATTGAGGCCGTCTCGCTGGGCTTTGTCGGCGAGTGCATCGAATGACACGTCGACCACATAGATATCGGTGTCGGGCGCTTCCACGGCCCGGGCCAGCGCGGGGTCCTTGTTGTCCCTGAACGCCTCGGAGTTGCGGATCTGGCGCAACAGCGCCCATCGCGCCTTGATGTCCTGCAATAGCTCGACGGATTCGCTGGAAAATCGATCGATCGGCACGCCGACAGCCTGGACAAGCGTCCGGATTGCGCCCGGTGGACGTTCGGAAAGGTTCCAGCTGGTCGACGGCGACGACGCCGCGTTCACGACGAAGATAATCAGCCTGCGTACGTTGTCGAGCGGCGCGGGTTGGCCGGCTTCGTGAAGCGCCTCAAATGTTCCGATGAAGTCCAGCACGCCCCTGAGCCCCAGATTGTCGGAAATGCCGCCATCGACGAGATGGAAATACGGGTTCTCGGTCGAGTCGACGATTTCGCGCAAATCCTGCAGTCGATTGAGGATACGGCTCGCGGATCTCTGCACCGTGCCGGCTCTGGCAAGCGCGTGACTCCACTCGGGTTCCTCGTAGCCACACGTGCCGCCGTAGTTGTTGATCGTAATCGGAGCCAGAACCACCGGCACGGCAGAGGACGCCGCCGCCGCGCGCGAAAGCTTGAATGGACCGAGATCCGCGCACATGACATCGAAGTTCTGCTGGAGAAACACGACGCGCGACCCCGTCGTCAGTTCCGTTGCGCTGACCGCGATCATCGGACCGCCCTTGCGCTCGAGTTCGGCGAATGTCGCGTTGTTGAACAGGACTTCGTCATACAGTTTTGCCGCCAGCTCGGAGCGGCTCCAGCGCGCGGAAGCCAGCGCGGGCCAGTTCACCGGGTTCAGGATCCGGGCGACGAGTTCGCGCTGTACGTTGCGCTTGAGAAAGCGGTCCTCGTAGAAGTCGAACAGATGCTTGCCGTAAAGCCCGTACGCCAGCGCGGTGAAGCTGCCGCCGGAGACGCCGGTGATCAGATCCACCTCATCGAGCAAGCGGATTTTCTCGCCCGACGCGCCCGTCACTTCGATACGCTGCAGCGTCTCCAGCGTTCCATAGGAAAACGCCGCCGCACGCATTCCGCCACCGGAGAAGGCCAGAATGACCATGTCCTGCCTGCCGGGCCGGTTGCCTTCCAGCCGGTCGAACGGGCTCAACTGCTGCGGGTCGTACTGAATGATCGGCGGGTTCACGGGCCGCGTCGCGCAACCGCAGAGCAATAGCAACGACGCGGCGGCGAGCCATACGGCGTACTTCCATGAACGCACGACCATGTCACGGGAGCCAGTGTGAATTCACCTGCCCTGCGCGGCGCTCACCTTTCGTTCGGCGCTCAGGGACACGGGCGTATGCGAATCGGCGATATCCACCCAGCCACCGCCCATGGCCTGATACACGCTGATCACCTGGTTATAGCGCGAGGCCTGCAGGCTGGCGAGGGTGAGCTCGGCGGAGAACAGGTCGTTTTCGGAGATCAGCACTTCGAGATAGCCA
>NZ_CAJMZA010000061.1:0-14005 GCF_905220195.1 Paraburkholderia sp. J8-2 | reverse complement strand
CGTCGATCTCACCGGCGACGAACTGTCGAAGCAGCACATCCGCTATATGGTGGGCGGCCGCTCGCCGCTCGCGCACGACGAGCGCCTGTTCCGCTTCGAGTTTCCGGAGCGCCCGGGCGCGCTCATGCGCTTCCTGTCGTCGATGGCGCCGAACTGGAACATCAGCCTGTTCCACTACCGCAATCAGGGCGCCGACTACAGCTCGATTCTGGTGGGCATCCAGGTGCCCGCAGCCGAGGACGCCGAGTTCCGCCGCTTCCTCGCCACGCTCGGTTATCCGCATTGGGAAGAGACGAGCAATCCGGCGTACCGGTTGTTCCTGCAATGAAAATAGTCAGTCGTCCCACCAATCGGGACGTCTGCATCTGTAGCGCATAAACAGCGAAGAAAGTGCAGGAAAACACCAGGCCCCGCGGCAGTGCGCGTCAGTATACTGAGCCACTGCTGCCGGGCGTGGTCGCCTCGGGAAGATTGGGCGCCGTGCGTCGGACTCACCTGGAGGAAGACAAACATGTTGCGCATCGCTCTTGGCTGTCTGATGGCTCTTTCCACGCTGGTCGCCGGCGCGCTGCCCGGCTTGGCGCACGCGGATGCGGCGCATCCCGTCGTTGCGCTGCTGCCCGGCGTCACCGATCCCTTCTACTTCACGATGCATCGCGGCGCGGAGCGCGCGGCGAAGGAAGACAACATCCAGTTGCTGTTCCAGGTGCCGAAGGCCTGGAACACCACGGAGCAGGTGCCGATCCTCAAGGCTTTCATCGCGAAGCATCCCGACGTGCTGCTCGTCTCGCCTGTCGACAAGCAGCAGCTCATTGGCCCGCTCAAGGAAGCCGCCGACGCCGGCATCAAGGTCATCACCGTCGATACCTATATTGGCGATGGCCACTATCAAACCGGCAAGGGCGACGCCGATTTCCCGCTCTCCTATATCGCTTCGGACAACCTGGAAGGTGGCCGGGTAGCGGCGCGCTCGCTCGCCAAGGCGATTGGCGACAAGGGCACCGTCTATTGCGAGAACAACAAGCCGGGCATCTCCAGCACCGACGCGCGCGCGCAAGGTTTCATGGAGGAGATGAAGAAGCACCCCAACATCAAGGTGCTGGAGACGCAATACAACGAGGACGACGCCAATCGCGCCGCTTCGCACGTCGCGGCGGTGCTCGCGCGCAATCCCGATCTCGCGGGCGTGTTCGGCGCCAACACGTTCTCGGGCGCGGGCGCGGCGCAAGGCGTGAAGAACGCGGGCAAGCAGGGCGTGGTGAAGGTCGTGGTGTTCGACGCCGTGCCGGGCATCGACGAGCAGATCAGGAGCGGCCTCGTCGATATCGCCATCGCGCAGCTTCCCGACGAAATGGGCTATACAGCCGTGAAGTTCGCCGGCGACGCCATCCACGGCAAGAAGATTCCCATCTACAAGGGCACGGGCTTCGTGGTGCTGGACAAGTCGAACATCGACAAGCCGGAGATGAAGCAGTACATCTATTCGAACTAAGGCACGCGAACAGAGCCACATGAACGACAAACGACTCGACAGGCTCGCGCTCGTCAGCAAGGTCTGGCCGTGGCTCTTTCTCGGCACGCTGCTTGTCTTCTTCGAGGCGTGGGCGCGCATCTCCGCGCATCGGTCGTTCGTGTTCAACGCGTACAACCTGCAGTCGATCGGGCTCGCGGCAAGCGCACCGCTCTTGCTTGCCATCGGCCAGACCTTCGTGATCATCACTGCAGGCATCGATCTTTCGGTGGGCTTCGTGATGGGGCTCGCGGCGGTGTGCGTGGCGCAGTTCACGATTCCCGGCGGCGAGTCGCCGTGGATCTTGTTGATGTCGATTCCGCTCACGGTGCTCGTGTGCCTGATTCCGGGCTTCGTGAACGGCGTCCTCATCGCACGCCTGGGTGTACCCGCGTTCATCGGCACGCTCGGCATGTATGGCGTCGCGCGCGGCGTGGGTTTTCTCGCCGCGGGCAGCGGCATGACCGTCTCCGTCAACAATCCCGGGCTCGCGTGGCTCGGCAGCGGCTGGACGCCCGTGATCCTCACGGCCGTACTGCTCGTCATCATGCACTTTGTGCTCTCGCAAACGCGCTTTGGCCAGTACACCTATGCAATAGGCGGCAATCCGCAGTCGGCGGTGCGCGCGGGCATTAACGTGCGCCGCCATCTGTTCGCGATCTATCTGATCGCGGCGGCTTTCGCGGCGGTGGGCGGCATCGTCTACACGGCACGCTTCGCCGCCGGCGCAGCCAATGCGGGCGAACCCATGCTGCTCGATTCGATCGCGGCGGTCGTGATCGGTGGCGCGAGTCTCTTTGGCGGCACCGGCAACGTCATCGGCACGCTGATCGGCGCGCTCATCATCGCCGTGATCGAATTCGGGCTCGTGTTCATCGACGTCAACGCGTTCTGGCAATTCATCGTGGTCGGCATCGTCATCATTCTTTCGGTGCTGATCGACCAGTACAAGGATCGGCTCGGAGGCGCGCAATGAGCAGCGCGAGCGCCACGCCGATTCTGGAGGCGCGCGACGTGTCGATCCGCTTTGGCGGCGTGGAGGCGCTCAAGCGCGTTTCGCTGCGCCTCATGCCGGGCGAAGTGCTTGCGCTTGCGGGCGACAACGGCGCGGGCAAGTCCACGCTCATCAAGATTCTCTCGGGCGTTTATCGCGCCGATGCGGGCGATTTGCACTTCGATGGACGCCCGCTGCAATTGCGCGATCCGCAGGACGCGCGTTCGCAGGGCATCGAAACCATCTATCAGGATCTCGCGCTCGCCGACAATCTCGACGTGGGCAGCAACATTTTTCTCGGCCGCGAGCCCGTGCGACGGCGACTCGGCTTGCAGGTGATCGACCGGCCGCACATGGCGGAGGTGGCGCGCGAAGTGCTCGAGCGACTCGATATCGTGATTCCGTCGCGCAAGCTCACGGGCCCCGTGAAAATGCTCTCGGGCGGCCAGCGCCAGGCCATCGCGATAGGGCGTGCGATTTACTGGAACGCGCGCGTGCTGATCATGGACGAACCTACCGCGGCGCTCGGCGTTCCCGAGCAACGCAAGGTGATGGAGTTGATTCGCGGACTCAAGGCCCAGGGCGTGGCCGTGATTCTTATCTCGCACAACCTGCACGATATTTTCGCCGTGGCTGAGCGCATCGTCGTGCTGCGGCGCGGCGAAGTGGCGGGCGAGCGGCGCGTGGCCGAAACCGATGGCGATGAGATCGTGCGGCTGATGGTGGGCGACACGTACTCAAACGGCGCGCACTGATACATTGCGTGGTGCGTTTGCCTGCGCCGCGCGCGCATTCGATGGACAATGTCGGATCGAACCATCACCGCAGTCCTGCTCCCGCCATGAACTACCTCGATCCCGCCGATATAACGAGCTGGCACGCGCACGTCTATTTCGACGCGGCTACGCGCGACGCTGCATGGACCTTGCGCGAGGCGATTGAAGCCCGCTTCGGCGAGATCGTGCAAATTGGCCGTTTTCACGAACGCCCGGTTGGGCCGCATCCAATGTGGTCGTATCAGCTCGCCATACCGCGAGAGCGCTTCATGACGGTCATCGAATGGCTCACGCTCAATCACGGCGCACTCGACGTGTTCGTGCATCCGAACACGACCGATGCCCTGCGTGACCATCGCGATGCCGCCGTGTGGATCGGCCATTCGCACACGCTCAATCTCGGCGCGCTCGGCGGCTGATTGTTGCGAGCATTGCGCCGCCCGCAAGCCCGGCGGCAAGGCGCAATGCCCGACCCTCACGCGGGCTTCAGTGCCCGAATGACTCCGTTTTTGCCGCCGCCGATCCGCTCGCCTGCGGCCGCGCGGCCTGTTTGATCAGCAGCGCCGCGCCGGCAATGAGACCGGCGACGGCGACCGTCGCGAAAATGCCCGCGAACGTGAAGTGCCGGCGCGTCAGCTCGGCCACGAGGAACGAACCCGCAATACCGCCGAAGCGGCCGATGCCGAGCATCCAGGCCACGCCGGTGCCGCGCCCCTGGGTGGGGTAGAACGCGGCGGCGAGCGCGGGCATCGACGATTGCGCCGTGTTCATCAGCACGCCGGCCACGAACACGACGAGCACGAGCAGGGCCACGCTGCCCGCCGCCTGGCCGATGAGCCACACCGAAACCGCCGTCAGCACGTAGCACGCGGCGATGATCCGGTTCGCGTTGAAGCGGTCCATCAGCATGCCGCTCAGCACCGCGCCCACGCCGCCGAGCGGGAAGAGAGCCGAGATCAGCGTGGCGCTCGAGGCAGTGAGGCCGGAGTCCTTGAGCAGGAGCGGCATCCAGTTGATCGACGCGTAGAAGATCACGAGCCCCATGAAATACGCGACCCACAGCATGACCGAGCCGACGAGGTACATCGGCGAAAGCACGACGCCAAGGCCCTTGCTTTCAGTTTGCGGGGCGTGCTCCGTCATCGTGAACACCTGCGCTTTGGCGGCGTCGGGCGAGATGCGGGCGAGCGCGGCGCGAATACGCTCGGCGGGCCGGTTATTCGCCACCATGTAGCGCACCGATTCCGGCATGCGCAGGAAGAGCGGCACGGCGAGCACGAGCGGCGTCACGCCGCCGAGCACGAGCACGCTGCGCCAGCCGAAGTGCGGAATCATCCATGCCGCGAGAAATCCGCCGCAAGCCGCGCCGAGCGGAAAGCCGCAGAACATCAGAT
This sequence comes from Paraburkholderia sp. J8-2, assembly GCF_905220195.1. Lineage (NCBI taxonomy): Bacteria > Pseudomonadati > Pseudomonadota > Betaproteobacteria > Burkholderiales > Burkholderiaceae > Paraburkholderia > Paraburkholderia sp. J8-2. The sequence continues at coordinate 9,331 of NZ_CAJMZA010000061.1, read as the reverse complement.
TGATCACGGTGGCGCGGTTCCGGTCGGGGCAGTACTCGCCCATCATCGTGACCGCATTGGGCATGGCGGCGCCGAGGCCGACACCTGTAATGAAGCGCAGCCACGTGAGTTCGCCGATGCTGGTGGAAAACGCCGAGCCGAGGCAGGTCACGCCGAACAGCAGCACCGAGCCGACCAGCATGGCGCGTCGCCCGAGCCGGTCGGAGAGCGGCCCGGACGCGAGCGCACCGCAAGCGAGGCCGAAAAGCGCCGCGCTCAGCACGGGTGCGAGCGCGGGCTTGGCGATGCCCCATTCGCCGAGCAGCGAAGGCGCGATGAAGCCGATCGCGGCCGTGTCGAAACCGTCGAGCAGGACGATGACGAAGCACATCGCGAAGATGAACCACTGGAACGGCGAAAACGGATGTTCGTTGAGGAAGGTTTGGACGTCGACGGCGCGCGGCTGGTCCATGGTTTTGTCTCCTGTCGACTGAGGTTGTCGTTGTATCGGCCCGCTATGGCGAGCCGCTTTTTCTGGTTTGCCTTACAACCTCGAATAGTAACCGCTGCGCGGTGTTTGCAGGAGAGCGTCATTGGGCGCGGCAGGCGTCTGTCTGCTAGCCTGAAAGCAGCACGGCGAGCATGCGCGTGCTGCAAGCGTGTCGCATTGCGCGACAAGGAGTACCCGATGAAGCCTTTCTTCGCCCACGCGGCCATGCCGTCCCTCATGGCTTGCGCAATGCTCGCAGGCGCGCCCGGCTATGCCATTGCCCAACTGGCGCCGAATGACAACCTGCGCTCGCCGCAAAACAGCCTCGCACTGATGCCCAATGCGCAGCCCGGCAGCGAGTACCCGACCCATGGCAATCGCCAGGCCGGCGAGATGCCGGTCGGCCCCACCGATCCGCGCGGGCAACTCGCGAACGGCCACCCGAATAACGCCGAGGCGGGCGGCTACGGCGCGCCGTTGGCGGGCGTGCGAAACGGTGCGGGCATGTGAGAGCTGTACTCCGCTTCAGGTGCGCTCGGGTTGCCAGGCAAGCTGGGCTTCGAGCGTTTCGCCGGGGGCGAGCACGGTGCCGCCCACGTCGATACGCTTCACCGTTCCTTCGTGGCGCAGATTGAGCCAGTCCGTCGTATTGCTGACAGGCTCAGCGCAGAAGTATGGCAAACCGGGCGGGCAGAAGACCACGAAAAAGTCCAGCGGCGTGCTCGCGCGCAGCGCGAGACGCCGGCCTTCGTGCGGCCATTCGATGACCGCCTCGCGACGCCAGCCGGAGAAGTTGTTGTCGAGATCGAAGTCGTCGACGATCAGGCCGGCCTGCAGCGCGTCGACGGCCGGGTGGGCGCTGAGCGAAACCGGCAGGACTTCCGTGTCGATTTCCCACATGGCGCGCACGCGCGCGGCAATGCGTGTGCCAGGCGGGCGCGGATAGTACGGATGGTGGCCGAGGCCGAACGGCATGGGCCGCGCGGCCAGGTTGCGCGCCCACAGGCGCACCGTGAGGCCGCTGGCGTCGAGCGTGAGATGCTGGCGCGCTTCGTAGCGAAACGGCCAGCCGGTCCCGGCGTGGGAATCGGTTTTGCGCGAAACGTGGGATTCATGCGCTTCGTGCGGCTCATGCAGGAAGTGCAGTGTGAGCGTAGCGGCCGTTTGCGCCTCGACCGTCCAGGGCCGCCGCCAGGCGTGGCCATGCAGCGCGTGGCGCAGCGCGCCGGTGCCGCTCGGTAAGTCGATCATCTCGCCTTCGAAGCGGAATCGTCCGTCGCGGATGCGGTTGCAGTACGGCATCAGCGGAAAGCTCGCCATGCCGAGCGGGTCGCGTGCGTCGATGGCGGCGCGCGTGGCCGGGCGCAGCCAGTGTGACGCCGGGGCTCCGCCGGAAGTGTCGTAGAACGCGGCGATCGAGCCGCCCACGTGCGGCGCGACGAGTACGCGCGCATCGCCATGGGCAAGCGTGACGAGTTGACCGTCGTCGAGCGCGGCGGCGTCGAAAGCGAGTTCCGGGGGCGGCGAGGGGTTCGGTCGGGCAGTCAAATGAGCATTCTCCGGCGAATGGTTTTATTATTAATAAAGAATAATATAGGCGTTGAAATTGCCGATGATGAATCCATAAAATGGTGACATACGCCAATTGATGGTCCAAATTATTAGTGCTACGCTTCGGGCCAACAGCGCGGCCCCGAGCGCGCGCCGCCGCGCCGCGCAGCCCTTCCGCAGTCCCCCTCACATCCGATGAAAAAATCGACGCAACGCCGCCCGACCATGACCGACATCGCGAAGGCCGCGGGCGTGTCGCAATCCACGGTTTCTCTCGTGCTCAACGGCGCGGTGGGCGCCAAGCTCTCGGAGGCGACGCGCCTGAAGGTGCACGAAGTGGCGCAGTCGCTGGGCTACCAGTTGCCGATCCGCGCGGTGCAGACCCCCGCCCCGGCGGGCGAGCGCAATCTCATCGTCTATCTCGCCGACGAAGTGTCGACGAGCCCGCACCCCGTCGTGAGCATCGACGGCGCGCGCGACGCCGCCTGGAACAACGGCTGTCTGCTCGCGGTGTTCTCGACGCACGGCAACGCCCAGATGGAGCAGCAGGTCCTGCAAACGCTTGCCATGCCGAACGTACTTGGCGTGATCTACGCGACCGTGTACACGCGCAAGGTCACGGTGCCGCCCGCGCTGCTGAAGGTGCCGGCGGTGCTGCTCAACTGCTACGCGTCCGATCACGCGCTTTCCTCGGTCGTGCCGGCCGAAGTGGCGGGCGGCCATACGGCCACTGAATACCTGATCGAGGCCGGACACAGGCGTATTGGTTTCATCAACGGCGAAACCTGGCAGGACGCCGCGAAAGACCGCCTGAAGGGCTACCGCCAGGCGCTCGCGACCGCTGATCTGCTGTTCGACGAGCGCCTCGTGCGTGACGGCGACTGGAGCTCCGGCAAGGGTTTCGAGTTCACGCTCTCGCTCATGCGCGAGCCGAATCCGCCCACGGCGATCTTCTGCGCCAACGACCTGACGGCGATCGGCGCAATCGAGGCGCTCAAGCAACTCGGGCTGCGCGTGCCCGAAGACGTCTCGATCATGGGCTACGACGACCAGGAAATCGCGCGCCACACCCATCCTCCGCTCACCACCGTCGTGCTGCCCAACTACGAGCTTGGGCGCTGGGCCGTCGAGACGCTGCTGCAGGAAGAGCAGAACCGCAGCGCCGGCGCGCCGGTGCGCCACCGCACCGTGAAGCTCGACGGGCCGCTTATCGAACGGGCCTCGGTGTGTGCGCCCGGCCCCGCCTCCCCCTCCTCCGTGAATACCCTCATTAATATCTCTGAAAATTGACTGGTAATATTAGTTGAAGCAGTGGCCGTGATTATTTGGCGTCGGGTCTGGTGCGGCGCCAATGGAACAAGAAAGACAAAAAAAGCCGCGGTGGGGCCGAAGGCCTGCGCCGATCGTGTCATTCAACGCCTTGCATGGGGCCGGAGTAAGCGCTGAAGCGCTAACTCCGGCCGACAGGAGACAGCCATGCGTCATCAACGAATCCAGTCCGCCCTCATTGCCGCCGGTCTTTGCCTGGCGAGCGCATTCGCCGCAAGCGCCTACGCGCAGTCCGACAACGGCGCACAAAAGGTCCAGTCGAATTCCACCGAGAGCTGCACGAATCCCAAGCCGGGCGGCAAGAAGCTTAGCGACATGGTGGTGGGGTTCTCGCAGTCGGAGAATGAGCAGAACCCGTTCCGGGCGACCGAAACCGCCTCGGTGCGTGCGGCGGCGAAGGAAGCCGGCGTGAAGCGCCTCCTCTATACGAACGCGAACGCCAATCAGGCCAAGCAGGTCGCCGATATCGAAAGCATGATCAATCAGGGCGCCGAGGCGCTGATCATTGCGCCCAATGATTCCACCGGCCTGCAGCCCGCGCTCGCCCAGGCGCGCGCGAAGGGCATTCCCGTCGTGACGATCGACCGGCAGACAGCGGGTACGGTGTGCGACGACTTCATCACGTTCCTTGGCTCCGACTTCTACAAGCAGGGCGAGCGCGCGGCGAAGGCGCTGGCCGACGCCACGGGCGGCAACGCGATCATCGCCGAGATCCAGGGCGGCTACGGCAACACGGTGGAAAGCCAGCGCACAGATGGCTTCGCGAACGGCCTCAAGCCCTATCCCGGCATGAAGATCGTCGCCGCGCAAACCGCGAACTGGTCGACGACCGAGGCGCAGAAGGTGATGGAGCAGATCCTGCTCGCGCACCCGGACGTCAACGCCGTCTACACCCACGCCGACACGATGACGGTCGGCGCGATCAAGGCGCTGCGCCAGGCCGGCAAGCTCAACGGCGTGAAGATCGTCTCGATCGACGGCACGAAGGAGATCGTCACGGATATCTCGAACGGCATCGTCGCCGCCGACGTCGAGACGAACCCGCGCTTCGGTCCGCTCGCCTTCAAGTCGCTGGAAGACTATCTCGCGGGCAAGCCGGTGCCGCAAAAGCAGATCATGGACGACGCGCTCTTCAACCGGACCAACGCGCAGCCGTCGCTCGCGCAGGGCAAGGTCTACTGAGCCGCGCCTGCACGATGACGACGAGCGTCCCCGCCAATCGCACCAATCGCGCCGATCCCGCTACGGCCACCCCGCGCGCCGTGCTCGAAACGCACGGCGTTTCGAAGACCTTCGGCGGGGTGCGCGCGCTGCGCGACGTCTCGCTCACGCTGCGCGCGGGCGAGGTGCACGGCCTCGTGGGCGAGAACGGTGCGGGCAAGTCCACGCTGATCAAGGTCCTCACCGGCTTTCATCAGCCCGACTCGGGCGCGCTCACGCTCGACGGCGCGGGCGTCGCGTTCGACAGTCCGCGCGCGGCGCAAGGGGCAGGCGTGTGCGCCGTGTATCAGGAGATCAACCTGATACCGGAGCGCAGCGTGGCGGACAATATCTTTCTGTGCCATGAACCAAAACGATTCGGCATCCTGATCGACAGGAAGCGCATGCTCGAGCGCGCCGCCGACATCGTGCAGCGCTACCGGCTTGCGGTTGACCCGGCCGCGCGTCTCGGTTCGCTCGGGCTCGGCGCGCAGCAGATGGTGGCGATTGCGCGCGGCGTTTCGCTGGGCGCGCGCGTGCTGATCCTCGACGAGCCCACTTCGGCCCTGAGCGGTGCGGAAGTGGACGTCCTGTTCGAAGTCGTCGATCGCCTGCGCGCCGAGGGCATTGCGCTGCTGTTCGTGAGTCATCGGCTCTCCGAATGCTACCGGCTGTGCGATCGCTTCACGGTCATGCGCGATGGCGCCGTGGTCCGCACGGGCACGCCCGAAGAACTGCCGCGCGCGGCATTGATCGCAGCCATGCTGGGTCGCGAAAGCGCGGGCGAGCATGCGTGGGCCGAGCACTCGGGCAATGCCGACGCCGATGCCAATGCCACGCCAGCGCTGGCCGTCGATCATTTGCAGTGGGGCAATCGCGTGCGCGACGTGTCGCTACGGGTGGCTCACAAGGAGATCGTCGGTCTTGCCGGCCTGCTCGGCTCGGGCCGCACGGAAACGTTCAAGACGATTTTCGGCGCGCAGAAGGCCGATGGCGGCGAAGTCGATATCGCGGGCCGCGCGCTCACGCATGCGAGCCCGGCGCGCTCGATCGGTCGCGGTCTCGCTTTCCTTTCCGAAGACCGCCGCGCGGAAGGCATCTTTCCCAGTCTCTCCGTGCGCGAGAACATCGTCGCGAGCCTGCTGCCGCGCATATCGCGCTTTGGCTTCATCTCGCGGGCGAAGGAGGCGCAGGTGGTGCGCGAGTCGATCGAACGGCTCGGCATCAAGACGGCCGGTCCCGGCGCGCTCATCACGACGCTCTCGGGTGGTAATCAGCAAAAGGCGCTGATTGCGCGCTGCCTCTCGACCCGCCCGACGGTGCTGCTGCTCGACGATCCCACGCGCGGCATCGATGTCGGGGCGAAGGAGGAGGTACATCGCGTCGTGCAGGACCTGGCGCGGGAGGGGCTTGCGGTGGTGGTCACGTCGTCCGAGATGGAGGAGTTGCTTGCGCTGACCGACCGCCTCGTCGTGCTCAACGAAGGCGCGACCGAGGGCGGCATGCCAACCGCCGGCGCTCACCCCGACGAAGTGCTCGCCGTGCTGGCCGGTGCTGGAACTCGCGATGGCGCTGACCACGGCGACGGCACTGCGTGAGCAACCCCGCACCAACCCCGCCACAATCCACGACCACTGCTCCGATGGCGACCAACCTTGAATCGAACGAGGCAAGCTTGAGCCCCGCGAATCCTTCGAATTCCTCGAACCGCTCCGTCTCGCCTGTGCCCGGCGCCGCGTCGCGCATGCACACCTGGCGTAACGTGCTGCGCGAGCACAGCGTGTACTTCGCGCTTGCCGCGCTCGTGGTCTTCAATCTGATCATCACGCCTGGCTTCTCGAATCCCTTCGCGGCGCGCAGCCTGCTGTTCGAGGCCGCGCCGATCGTCTTGATCGCGCTTGGCCAGAATCTCGCGATCGCGACGCGTGGCATCGATCTCTCCGTGGGATCGGTGATGGCGCTCGCCAGCGCGTCGATCGCCGTGTTTCTGCCGTATGGCGTGGGACCGGCGCTCGTGGGCGCGGTCGCGGTGGGCGCCGTAGTCGGCTTGTGCAACGGGTTCCTCGTGGCGCTGCTCGCCATCGATCCGCTGATCTCGAGCCTTGCCTTGCTGGTCGCCGCACGCGGGCTCGCGCAGGCGCTGCTGGGCGGCTCACGCGTGAATCTGCCCGACACCCCGGCGTTCGATCTGCTCGGCGCGGGCGCGGTTGGCCCACTGCCCATTGTCATGCTGATCGCGCTCGGGCTCGCGGTCGTGGTGGCATTCGTGGTGCGGCGCACGACCTTCGGGCGCTACGCGATCCTCGTGGGCGCGAGTCGCGGTGCTGCGTTCCTCGCGGGCATTCCCGTGCGGCGTACGCTCTTTCTCGTCTATGCGGTGAGCGGCACGCTTGCCGGACTCGCCGGCGTGTTCGCTTCGTCGCGGCTTGGCGCTGCCGATCCCAACTACGTTGGCGTGAACTTCGAACTCGATGCGATCGCCGCCTCGGTCATCGGGGGCACGCCGCTTTCGGGCGGACGCATCTCGATCGTCGGCGCGGTGTTCGGCGTGCTGCTGCTTCAGGTGCTCGACGCGAGCTTCATCATGAACAACATCAGTTTCACTTACGCGCAGATCCTCAAGGCGGTGTTCATCGTCGTCGCGCTCTACCTGCAACGCTCGGGAGGCTGAAGCGATGCAACAGCCCACACAATCGGCGGCGCAAACCGCCGCCGCTCCGGGCGCGAACCGGCGCGCACAACTGATCGCGCTCGTGCAGTCGCGCGGGGCGATCGCGATGCTCGTGGTTGTCGCGCTCGTGGCCGGCATGGTATTTCCCGACTTCCTGCGCCCCGCGAATCTCGCCGACATCGCCGCGAACGGCGCGTTTCTCGGGCTCGTGGCCGTGGGGCAAAGCATCGTCATCATCCTGGGCGGATTCGATCTTTCCGTCGGGTCGATGGTCGGACTCGGCACGGTCCTGGCCGCCTATGCAGCGCCTTACGGGTGGGGCGCCGCGCTGCTCGCGCCGGTGGCTGCCGGATTCGTCGTGGGTCTGGTGAACGGCGTGTTGATCGCCCGCGCGCGCATGGCGCCGTTCATCGTCACGCTCGCCGCGTTGCTTGGGCTCAAGGGGCTCGCGCTCGTGCTCGCGAGCCAGGATCTGCTCATCGCCAATCCAGGTTTCTTCGCGCGCATCGCCAATGGCTCGATCCTGGGCGTCAACAATCTCATTTGGGTGCTGGTGATCGTTTATGCGCTCGGAGGCGCGCTCCTCAACCACACGCGCTTTGGCGCCGCGATCTTCGCGATCGGCGGCAACGAAGAGGCGGCGCGCATGCTGGGCGTACGCGTGGAGCGGGTGAAGATACTCGCCTACGGATTGTCCGGTGCACTGGCCGGCCTCTCGGGGGCGCTGCTGGCCTCGCATCTGGACTCGGGGCTGTCGGGAGCGGGCACTGGCTATGAATTGCAGTCGATCGCCGCGGCCGTAATCGGCGGCGTGTTGCTCACGGGCGGCGTGGGAACGATGGCCGGACCGCTGGCCGGCGTGCTGCTGCTCGGCGTCATCGACAATGTGATCAATCAGGTCGGCACGCTGAGCCCTTACTATCAGAACCTCGCGAGCGGCGCGTTCCTGCTTGCCGCGGTGATTGTGCAGACCGTGCTGACTGGGCGCCGACATGGCGCCGCGCGAACTGCAGGCGTGACGCGGCGGCGCGCGGCCGCGGGCTCTTAGTGGATGGCGTCTTGATCTGCCGGTTTCGCATGCGTTGTCGAACCCATTCGGCTTCGGGCTAGGTTTATTGATGGGAGACGCTCAGCTTCACACGCGTTGAGCCATCGGTCTGTGCTGTGATCTCGGTCCGGCTGCCGCGCTGTCCCAGATAGAAGTGCTGACGGCCTGGCGCGTTCACGTCGTGGGTTGCGTCTGGCAGACACGAGGCGATGTCGGCGCCCACGCCTTCGAGTGCATTCGTCCCCGACCCAGCGTCTCGTGCGCTCCAGACGCACTGAAAACGTCCGCCGCTCGTTGCGCATTGCGCGTCGTCGCCATAGGGCTGCGCGACGGCGCGTCCGTCATCAGGACTCAATGCAGCGAAATGCTGCGGTGCAGCCGCGACGATACGCTTGAGCGCTGCGCAGGGGCTTGCACTGTCGTCCGCATGAGCGGCCAGGGGGACGCCTGGTATGACAATAGCCGAGCAAAGCGCGAGTATCCTGGTGATCGGTAGATTCATGGCGTTTCGCTGCGTGAGAGCAGCGCCTCATCGTGGCAAGTGAGGGCAGTGCTGCAAGCGACGTGCCGGGAATAGCGCTTGCAGGATGACGCCGGACTACTCATCACGAGGAGAACGCCATGAGCAAACCGTTCGATCGCATGATGAAAGCGGGCGCCTTGCTGGCGTGCCTGATGTTTGCGATTGCGAGCAGCGGCGAAACGCGCGACGAGCAGGAACACGCATGCCGTGGCGATGCATTCCACTTTTGCGCGAGCGCGATTCCTAACAAGCAGAAGATCGCAGCGTGTATGAAGCAGCACTACGATGAGCTTTCGCCGCCATGCAAGGCGATGTTCGACCCGCCGGCGAAGGCCGATCCGAAGTCATGAGCGCTAGTGGCGTTCAGTGAGAAGGGGCGCACTGCGCCTCTTTTCGCTTGAGTCGATGAAAAAGGGCTTGCGGGCGCGCGCTCGTGGCGCTAAGATTCGCCCCCTTCGCCGTTCGATGTCAGTGACATCCGGGCAGCGAAGGCCGCCGCGGAAACCGGTGGACGCAGGAGTCGGCAGCTTTTTTAAGCGA
>NZ_CAJMZA010000060.1:0-15964 GCF_905220195.1 Paraburkholderia sp. J8-2 | reverse complement strand
CGGCACCGTGACGTCCGCCAGGTGCCGTGCCCGCTCCACGCCAGGCGCGCCCGCCGCGTGCAGCGGGAACGCGACGAAAGCGAGGCCACGCACGCCGTCGAGCGGGGAGATGGCTTGAGCCTGGGAGGTCATGCGGCCGCCGAACGACCTGCCGCCCGCGAAGAGAGGCAGGGCTGGCAGCCGCCGGCGGGCCTCTGCGACGGCCGCCTGCACGGCAGCATGTGCCACGGCCGGCGAGTCCACCCGCTTGGAGCCCCGCTCCATGTATGGAAACTGGTAGCGTAATGTGGCGACATTGACCGCCGCAAGCGCGTCGGCCAATGACGACATGCCGGCATGCTGCATGCCCGCCCCTGCGCCGTGCGCGAAGACATACAGGGCTCGTGCGTCCTGCGGCACTCGGAGGAGCGCAGAGACCTTAGTGCCGTCGGGCAGTGCCAGGGAAAGCGATTCTGGGTCGTCCATCGTATTCAGGTCGTGTCGTTGTGGCCATTGCGCCGATTCTGCATCAATGAGGCATCTGGGTGCGTTTGTAGCGGCGTCCGGCAAGGCATTGCGCACGCGGAGTTTGCCGGCCGATCCATGGAGCGCGCGCCCATCGTGAACGGCGCCGCAGTCGCGATGTGTCGGTTGACGACCGCAAGCCCGACGGCGTAATTGCACGCCTGCATCATTGTCAGCGAGCTGTTACGACACGGCAATCAGCGTCAAAGGAGGTTCTCGAAGGGCAGTTCATTTAGCTGCCTCTCTGGAAGAGCATGTCCGGCTGCAGAAAGTTATGGGTGCGGCCACAACCTGCCGTTCAGCGAGCGGACGAACCTGCCGTTGGAACGACTGCACTACTCTGCGGATTCGACCGGATGGCCGTCGATCGTCCAGGTCCCGACACTATCCACGCGTCGAAGAGTGGGTGCTGAGACCGGGTACTTGTCTACCGACGGTCGCCCGCCTGTGGCACGTCAATGTCTAGCTGCATCAAGCAGCGCACGAGTTCCGGCACCGACCTGACATGCATTTTTTGCATCATCCGTCCTCGATAGATCTTGATAGTACGCTCAGCAATGCCGAGCGTATTGGCGATCTGCTTGTTCATCAGTCCGTCCGCGACGAGCGTCATAACCTCTTGTTCTCGCCTCGTCAGCCGCCCCATGCGCAGGTGAATTTCGGAGCTTCGTGTGTGTTGTGCAAATACCTTTATGCCGCGCTCGAGAGCACGCGCCACGGCAGAGAGAAGCAGTTGTTCATCGACAGGTTTCTCGAGAAAATCGAGCGCACCCGCCCTCATCGCTTCAATGGCGGTGCTCATATCACCGTGCGCTGACACGAACACGATGGATGCGATAGCACCCAGGGCGCGCTGTAGATCGAGACCACTCGCGTCCGGTAACGCCAGATCCAGCAAAATACACGTCGGGTGCCTCATCAAGGCAGGATGAGCCAGGAGTTCACCGGCACTCCCGACGGTCTCAACCAGATGGCCAGCGGTTCGAAGCAGCCGCGCGAAGGCTTGACGCACTTGCTCATCGTCGTCGACAACAAATACCACAGGCGAAACTTCGCTCATTGCTCCGCTTCCTTCACTGCTTCATGAGCCGCTCGATGGAAACCGAACGATCCGCACCGCATGCGAACGGATTACTCGCTATCGCGATCAGACACCTTGCTCCAGCCTGGCCCCGGGTCAAACGTCTTCGTCGACTGCGCTTTCGTGGCGCTGTCCGGCCCGAGGTCACGCTCATAGACCTGACCGGAATGGCTCACCATGAACGTCTTGATGCCCGTCTCGCCGTACTTCACCGGCCAGGCGATGACAGCAAAGCCCCCGAACAGCTTGCCCTTCACGACGTAGTCATAGGCGCCACCGGGCGCGTTCGGCCCCTGTGACTCCAGCAGCTTGAAGTGGTATCCGTAGTAGCCGGCGCTCTGTGCATTACGCGAGCTCGCGCCGACGAAGGCCGCGCCGAGCGGACTTGGCGTGTCATCCGGCCCGGCAGGCCAGTACAGCCCGTCATGTTTGCCGGGCGAACTGACCATCTTCGAGGCGTAGGCGAGCACCCCTTTCCCCTCGTGATTGGTCTGCGCGTATTCGCGCTGCGCGTCGAAGATCGCCATCATCGTCTGGATCACGGCCAGTTCGTTGCGGCCGATGCGCCGCAAGCGCATTGCTTGCGCGCCCGCTTGTGTATCGAAGTGCCATCCCTGCCCGGTCTTGACGAGGGGAACAGGGAACGTCCAGCCATCGTCGCCCACGACGATCTGCGCGTGCCCGGCCTCCCCTGTTTCGATCGTGTGGGACTTCGCCCACTCGGCGATGAAGGTATCCCGCACTGGCGCGCCGAAGGGTGGGATCAGCTTACGAAAGTCATTGCCGAAGATCCTGCGTAAAGCGTCCTCCCGATCCTTGATGACCGCATCGCCAAAAGCATTCATCGCAGCCTCTGGCGAACTGAAGTACTGTTGTGCGTGCGCCGCGGGCACCGTCGCGCCCCACAGCGCAACGGCTGCCGCGAGATTCGCGAACGGCAGTGTCAGAAGTCTATGTACACTTCGTGGATGAACTTTCATGGTTCACTCCCTAGCGCCTGCCACCGCGGCCGCCACCACCTCCGCGCATGCCACCTCCGCCGGCGGGCCGATTAAAGCCTGAACCCTGCATGCTCCGGTTTCCTCTGTCAAAGTTGCGTTGCGAGACGCTGCCGCTCGACCCCACGCCTGAAAACGCGCTGTCCCGGCCTCCGCCGTAGCCGCCGCCTCGACTGCCATTACTGACGCGGTTCATGTTGCTGGTGGACCCTCTATTGGATGCGCCTGTCCGGTTGCTCCCGGCAGACCGGTCTGCCACCGACGCGCGATTACCTGCGCCGCTCCGGTCCGCGGTCATGGCCCGGTTGCCCGCGCCCGGCCGGTCGGCCGTGGCCACGCGATTACCTGCATCGGATCCGCGCCCGCGATACTGGGAGCGCCTGTCGGACCCTGGCGAGCCGGCGAACTTGTCGCGCGTGGCGTTATCCCGGTAGGCCACACCCTGACGATGCCCGGCATCGTGCTGCCAGCGGCCGCCCCTCTCTCCGTTCTTGAGCTTCGAACTTTCGAAGTTACGGTCAACGTTCCTCGCCCTGTCGGAGTCGATGTTGACGTCGCCTCCGCCCCAGCACGAGTTGCAGTCACTGAAGATCGCCCCGGCGGCCGCAAGGCCGATGCCCCAGGCGAATCCAGTCGCCAGGGCCGCCCCGGGATAGTAGCCAGGGTAATAGGCCGGGTACGGTGGCCAGTAATAGGGTGGATAGGCCGGATAACCCCACGCTCCATACACCACTGCCGGGTCGTAGGCGGGGACATAAATCACCTGCGGATTGGCGGGCTCGATCCGCACGACGGTCGTCTCGCCGGCGGCCGCTGGCTCGACGATCACCTGTTGCTGCTCGTTCGACTTCAGGTTGCCCGCTTCCTGCGCGCGCGCCCGTAACCGCTGCACCGCAGCGAACACGTCCTTTTGCTGGGCGAGGAACGCGTCACCAAGCTTCTGTGTCCAGTCCAGCTTGTCGTACATCGGCTCGAGGACCTGGGGGAATGCCACCAGCGACTTCACACTGGTGTCCCAGGACTGATCCTGGACCGCCCGCACTGCGGCATCACCCTTCACATCCGGGTGCTCTTTCACCCAGCGCGCCGCATGGACGATTTCGAGCGGATACGTGGACGCCATCAGGACCTGAGCCAGAACCGAATCCGGATAGAGTGCGATCGGCGCGACCAGCGCCTCAATCTCCTCCGGCTTGAATGGCGCAGGCCCTTCAGGACCGCGATCCGCAAAGGCAGGAGCTGCCACCAGCAGGATCAGCCACACAAGTGCTGCCTTTACCCATCGTTCGTTCCAGATGGTCATGTCCCCTCCGTACGGCGGATGTCGACGCGAACAACGATGCGTTCCTTTCAGTCATGGCACCGGGAAACAACAACCTGGCCGGAACCCTTCTTGGACGGTTGCGGCGCTCTTCTTTGCGTAGTCGTCGGATAAGCGGTCTTCCGCATTCCTATCCTAGTTCCCGTTACGTACAAAACAAGCCTTGGGTGCGCATCAATCCAGCGACTCCGGCAGCTCAAGGATTGCTTGAATGCGATCGCGGCGCGAGTTAGCGCCATGCACTACCGACCTGTATGTAAAACGCATTCTGGTCCTTGCTGTGGGCCACGTCGATGCCAATGGACACACCCAGCTTGCGTGCTATCAGATAACGAAACCCTGCCCCGACGCTCGTCACGTTCTGCGCCTGCGAAAAGCTTTCCAGACGTCCATAGGCCTTGCCGAGTCCTGTGAAGCCGAGCAGCGACCACCGGGGCGTCACATCCCAGCGCAACTCGGCTTCAGTCGTGATGGCATTACGGTCCTGGTATCGCCCCTTCTGGACCCCGCGCAGATCGACGTACGGCTGCGCGTAGAACGGAATGTCACCCGTTGAAAACTTCGTGTCGATGCGCAAGCCCAGGATCAGCGCACGCGCGAGGGGAAACCATTTGAAACCGCGAGCGGCGTACACGTCATAGTTCTGGGTGCCGCCCAACCCCGTTCGGGCGAACTGCGCTTCAAGTTCGGCGAAGCTGCCGGCGGCCGGGAAGAAGATATTGTCGCGCGAGTCGTAATCCAGGATCACGCTCCCCGCACCGATGCGCTGGTTGCGCTCGAAATTGGCTATGCTCGCCGGTATGCTGCCGCCCGCGAAGCTGGACGTGGCGTTAAAGAAAACATACCGCGCGCCGGCGTACCAGCGGCTGTTCCCGAGCCGCACCAGAAACTGCTGAAGCAGTGCATCACCCTGAAGCGTGTACGCCCGGGCCTGGCTCGTCGGTCCGAAGTAGTCGAGGTGGGCGTCGACCTTGGCGACCGCGCCCAGGTACCGGTAGCGGTCGTCATCCCAGGTGTGGAAGTGGGCGGCGGCCGCGGCCCATGTGCCGTTCTGCGTGTACATGCCGCCGAGCGCCGTGACGTTCGGCGGAGACTTGTTCGGCGGTTCGACTGTTGTGTTCTCCACCTCCTCGGCGATCGGCCCGGAGAAAAACAGCAGGCCGAGGCCGGCACCATAGCCCACAGCCGGCTCGGTGATCACGATGGGCACAGGCAGCGCGCCCTTGTGCTTGAGCAGGAAGTCACTCATATCCAGTTGCCCGTCCGCCGGGTCAATGAAACTGAGCGGTGCTTTCTCCTCGGCACGCAAGGCAGCACACGGCGCTGAAGTTATCGCAACCAGAACGGCAGTGACGCCTGCGAACACTGGACGACCGAGCATGGTCATTGCCCTCGAGCAACGGCGCGGCGTCCCGTGAGTGGCGCCCCACCGCTAGTGCGTTTGGGACCGGCCTCGACATATTACTGTCCTCTTCCGATTGTGCGCGTGCTACGGGTCTGGCACGCGGCACGCGCAACCAGAGTCCGCAACGTTCACAAACCGGCAAAAATGTTGACCGGCCCTGCCGCGAAGACCCGCGTTGTACGCGATCTGCGGCGGACTATCCTTTACTGGATATTCGCAGCCGCGTGTGTCGTCCGCACGCTTGCCAACCCCGTTCGTTCCCAAAATTTTTCGCGCCTGGGTACCGAAATGATCAAGCGTATCGCACTGATTTCGACGTCGATTGTCCTTGGATGTATCGCGACCATCGGACCGGTGCTCACGAGCCTGTACATCGCGAACAAGGACGTTCAACGCCGGGACCGGGAGGACATTCAGGAGTTTGCCGACAAGGCCATCATGCGCGCGGACCTGGTTACCTACCAGGCCTTCGCCGCACTCTCCGATCTCGACCGGGAACCCGGTGGACCCTGCGCGCCGGCGAACCTGGAACGGGCGGCACGGGTGATCTACAACTACCGGTATGTCCAGGATGCGGGCGCCTACGCGAATGGCCAGTATCTCTGCTCTCCGCTTCTGGGCGACGTCCGCACCAAGGACCTCACGTTGCCACCACCCGACTACCGCACCAATGACGGGTATCTCGTGTGGTTCCAGCAAAAAAGTCCGCTGAGTGACGTGCGCAAGGACCTGCAGATCGGCCGCAACGGCCACTACGTCGCGATGGATCCGGCGTCGTACGTCGACCTGATTGGGCCGTTGTATCAGCCGGAGTCATTGGCGATCGGCACTTAAATGGTTTGTGTTGATCGTGTGCGTGAATGGAGTTCTTGTCGTCACATTACACCCCAAGGGTTAGCGCGGATTGCAGCCGAAGCTTCCAGCAAAGCCGCTCCGAACGCTGATCCAATACGGTCTCCTTCCGCGCGCGTCTGCCTTTCCATCTTCTTCTCCGGACCTATATAGTTGCGTTGTCAACTATAGTAGTTTTTCAATCTGCGCCCCTTTTGAAAAGGGCCGTCTCAACGGACGACACTTGGGAATTTCCCCTAGAAAACCGTGAAACGCCTGAACAAGCACGGTCATGGTGCCAGGCACCGAATTTCCGCTTTGGGTTGCCTGCGGGTCTACCATGTCGGGCTGTAGCCAGTGCCCGTGCATCAACTGCCAGATGATGCACCGCTGACGCCACACGCAGCGCGGACCGCCTGCCGGAAATCTGTCCCGCCCCCAGCTCCGACGAAGCATCCGCTGGTCTAGAGGCGACCCGACATCAGGATGCATTGGCCGTGCAATCGGTCTCCTGCGCATTCCCCCCAGTCCTCAGCTTGACCTGATTGCGACCAGAGCGCTTCGCGCTATAGAGTGCGGCGTCAGCGCGTGCCTGCGCCGCCGTCAGATCGGGTTCGCCATATTGATACATGGAGATGCCAATACTCGTGGTTATGCTTACGGCCCGCCCATCGCCAAGAACGATCGGGGCTTCCGCCACCGCGAGCCTGATGCGCTCCGCTACACCACGCGCCTGTTCAGGGGTTGCGCCCTGCAGGATCACAGCGAACTCCTCGCCGCCAACCCGGGCGGGCATATCATGGTTGCGCAGCGCTCCGTTGATCCGGTCGGCGATGCCTTCAAGGACGCGATCGCCGGCGGCGTGCCCCCATGTGTCATTGACCCGCTTGAAGTGGTCCAGGTCCAGTGCGAGCACTGCGAGCGGACTCCCGTGTTCCCGTGCGTAAGCCGCTGCGCGTGCGCTGGCGCGGGTGAAACTGCGCCGGTTGGGAAGTTTGGTCAGGGCGTCAAAATCGGCTTCCATGCGCAGCTGGCTGATCTGCGCGCATTGCCTGCTAACATCGAGGAGCGTGACAAGTACAAGTTCCTGGTCCTCGGGGGCGACGACGCCGCCCAGAAGGCGGCTGCACCGCACGATCATCTGGACAGCCCCGGCGCTGGTCAGCATCGAAACGGGCTCGCTGTCGTCACGCCCGTACATTCCGGTCCAGCTTGCGGGCTCGGCAAACAGCACCGCCAAGCGTTCCCCGACGTCGCCCCTGGCGCCAAACAGGCTCCTGAATGCCTCGTTTGCCAGTGCGATCTTTCCGGTGCCGACGTCCACCAGCGCAACCGGCGTCGGGATATCCCTGACAACGGTCGATACTAAGCCAGACCAGTTCTCTATCTCTTCATGCAGCCGGTTTTCACGGCGGAGCATCACGATGCCTGCGATCAGCAGCGTGACTTCAATGGCAATGCCCAGCAGGTTGAGAAAGAGGCTACGTAGCCAGGGAGCCCGGTACTCGTCGACGGCATAGCCAAGCTCGAGCGTCCAGTTGTCTCCCGGATTGCCAACGGTAATGCTACGGAGCGTTTTAAGCCGTTCGCGTCCGTCTTCGGGCGAGATTGCATAGTACGTTGAGGGCGTGGGACCTTCCCGCTTCAATCCCGCGACGTGACTCACCGATCCGGTTTCGACGGCTGGATTCGAAGGGTAGTGTGCGATCACCTGATCGTCACGGTTGACCAATAGTGACGCGCTGCCATGCGGAAGCGCTATGCCCTTCATCAGCGCCTGGTCGACGGGTACAACCACTGCCATGCGCATATCTGCGATGCCAGCATGAACAGGATGCTCCCTGATGAAGAGCAGGCTCCAGCCGGAGTCGCGGTGAATGAGCTGGGCGATCGTGCGCGGGTCGGCAGTCAGGCCGGGCAATGCCTTAAACCATGCCTCGTTCCGATCCCCCGGCGGGACCGAACTCGCGAGCACATGGCCTGCGGAGTCAAATACAGCAATCGACACGTTGCCCAGCATATCGCTGTCCAGCGCCGCCAACCGGGCGAGCGTCCCGTCGTCGGGCGTCCCGGCCGAGAACGCTTCGTCCACCATCAGGAAAGTATGGTCGACCGCCTTGGCGCGATCCTGTACACGCAGCGCAATTGTCGTGGCCAATGTATCCAGGCGACGGGCCGTCCTCTCATTAAGATTGCCGAAATCGCCCACCGCCTGTGTGACATGTGCAGCCAAGTTCAGCAACACGAGAAGTACCATTACCGGCAGCGCCCGTTTGAGCCAGGAGACACGGCGAACCCCGGTGGATGATATGGACGCATGGAGCGTGGCGGCGGCAGGGGACTTCATGGCAGGTCGCTCAATAGGAGGCCGGGCCGGCACGACGAATATCAAGAGGTGCACCGGCGTCGACGGTGAAGCAACAACGCTGGACTGCGCAACGCGGAGACCGGGATTCATCAGACCACTGAAAGCTTCACCCAGGCACCAGGTTGACAATTCAACTATATTCCTGCTTGTAAGGTATTTGTATGCGTCGGTGCGTCGCCAGTGCCTGTTTAAATTTCAAGACGGAAGCCACGCCGAGTCGTGGGCGAAGTTCCCCAGAGGCCGATGATGCGCCTCGAAAACTTCGGGGAGATACGGTTGGCGGTTGTCTCCCCGTGAGCAGCCATTGGTTTTGCGCCAGACTGAAAGGCTGTTCAAGGTCGATATGACTCGTTCGCTCTCTCCCCTGAAAGCACATCGGCCTTGCCACCTGGACACTGTGGCACTGGCGCACTCATCCGGAAAACCCGGATTCCACAGACGCCCCGGAATGTTCGCCCGACGAATCTTCGCAAAACAGGAGAGGTGCGGAAATTGCAGGGTCAGAGTGGCAACCGGAGACACCCCGACTTCCCATGAAGACTACCCTCATCAAGCCTCGCATTGCACCAGAACCATCGTGACCACCTTGGGGTAATCGTGTTGTCGCCGACGCCGAACTGAACCGGTTGCCGACACATCGATGAACCAGTCCGTGAGCGGCCGGGGCCGCCAGATCTGAGATCAGTTCGGCATTGGACATGGTTCAGCTGCATTTCGGTATCCCGATAAAAACTGGGCGGCCGACAACATCGTTCGTTGCGTCTCGACCTCACTTCGAGCACCGTCGCAGGTAGCGATCGACTGTCTAAGGTCCCGGTCAATTTACAAAAACCAGCGATATTCTCGTGGCCCGATTGCGTTCATAAAATCAAGGTGATCCTGCCGTTTATTTTCGCAATAAACCATGGTGAAGTCGTCGCCGAGCCCCTCGCGCACCCCGGCATGCCCGCGCATCGCCGCCACCGCAGAGAGCATGTCGCCCGGAAAATCGATGCCGCTCCCGCGATCGTCGTTGAGCGGCGCGATCGGTTCGCGGCCCGCCTCCAGGCCGTACTCGATACCGGCGAGGATCGCCGCGAGCACGAGATACGGGTTGGCGTCCGCCCCTGCGAGCCGGTGTTCGATGCGTAGATTTGCTTCGTCGGACTCGGGAATGCGGATGCAGGCATCGCGGTCCTCGAAACCCCAGCTCGCCCGGCTCGCCGCGTTGACCATCGCGCCATAGCGCCGGAACGCGTTGTGATTGGGCGCAAAAATGGGCATGCAATGCGGGAGCAACGCGAGGCAGCCCGCCACCGCATGTCGCAGCGCGCGCCGCTCGCGTGCCGCGAGCACGTTGCGACCCGCCTCGTCGTAGAGGCTCACATGCACGTGCATACCGCTGCCTGGGACGTCGAGTAGCGGCTTCGACATGAAGCTCGCGCGATAACCGTGGCGCAGTGCCACACCGCGCGTGCTCCGGCAAAAGAGTGCGGACCAGTCCGCTGCGCGCAGCGCGTCATCGCAATGGCCAAAATTGATTTCGAACTGCCCCGGCCCGAGCTCGGCGGTGATGACCGTCGCATCCACACCCTGCTCGCGCGCGGTCTCGACCATCTCGTGCAGCACGGGCGCGAAACGCGAAAGGCGCTCGATATGCATGTTCGGCTGATTGTCTTCGTCCTCGCTTAGCCGATCGCGCGCAGGCTGCGGCAGACCTTCGCGCAGCTTCGCATCGAACAGATAGAACTCCAGCTCGAACGCGACCACCGGCTTCAAACCACGCCGCGCGAAGCGATCGAGCACGCGTGCGAGCACCTGGCGCGGCTCGAACGCAATGGGCGTCGCGGTGCCGTCCGAGGTCATCAGCATCTGGGCGAGCGGCTGACGCTCCCAGCGCACCGGCTTGAGCGTGCCGGGCACGAGGCGGCGCGGCACGTCGGGGTCGCCGTCGTGGAAACAGTATTCGCCGATCGGATACACCCCGCCTTGCGCACCAAGCAGGATGCTGTTTTGCGGCACCTTGAGCAGCGAACCGGCCGCCACTTTCTCGAGCATGGCGATGGGATAGCGCTTGCCGTAGAAATGGCCCGGAATGTCGAGGGAAATCAGGTCGACGTATTGCACGTCGGGATGAGCCGCACGAAAGGCGCGTACTTCGCTCAGGAGGTCAGTTGCAATGGCACTCACTTCGGGTTCCTCGTTAGCGAGAGATGGTGGACCTGCTATTTAATCTGGACTCCAAACTATAGTGGCGGCACGCGTGCCAGCAAGCCGCGTGCCTTCGTATCAGGCGTGCATCAGCGAGGCGTCAGGTGAACACCCAAAGCACCCGCGCAGCCTTGTCCGAGCGATTCGCGTAACTGAAGCGGCAGCGTGCCGGCAGTTGAAAGCTGTCGCCGGCTTTGAGGGCGACAGCTTCGTCCTCGCCATCGAGCCAGATGGTGAGCTCGCCTTCGAGCACGAAGCCACCCTGCTCGTCGCTGTCGTCCACGGGGCGTTCGCCGCTCGTGGCACCCGGTTCCAGCAGGCTCTCCAGCATCGAAAAGCCCGACGACATGCTCGGAGAGACCAGCACGTCAGTGATGCCGCCGCCGTAATAGAGCGTGCGCCGCTCGCCGGGGCGCGTGACCCACGGCAGTGCGCGCGGCTTGCTTACGCTGTAAAAGTAGGTGGTGGGCGTCTGCAGCGCCTCGCCGATGGCGGTGAGATCGGCGACGGTGGGCCGCGACAGGCCGCGCTCGACCTGCGAGAGAAAACCCACCGAGCGGCCGATCCTCTGCGCGAGCTCGGCCAACGTCACCTTCTTGTGCTTGCGCAGATCGCGAATGAGAATCGCGAGGCCTTCTATCTCTTCATCCCTGTCCATACCGGATACCTCAGTCAAACCACGTCGCGCATGCGATACCACAGCTTGCCGAGCGCTTCGAGCGGCGCGGCCAGCACATTGCCGCCCGGAAAGCGCGGATTATGGATGGACTCGTAGAGCGAGAGCAAGTGCGTATCGCCGAGGATCGCGTCTGCTACCGCGCGCGCCGCGGCCAGCGTCGGCAGCACGCCGTGCCCCGAGAAGCCCTGCAGCCAATAGCGCCCGCGCGCGCGACCTACATCAGGCGTGCGCCGGATGCTGATGTCGATATGGCCGCCCCATGCGCATTCGAGCTCGACGTCGCGCAGTTGCGGGAAGACGCGTTCGAGGCTTGGCCGGATTGCCGCGCGGATGTCTTTGGGGATGCCACCGAGATAGGTGCACGCGCCACCGAACAGCAGCCGATGGTCGGGGCTCAGCCGGAAATAGTCGGGCACGAACTGGTTGTCGATGACGCAGTTGTTGCGCGGCAGGAGCGTATGCGCCAGTTGTGGGTCGAGCGGCACAGTCGCTACCTGATACGTGCCGACCGGCAGGATGCGGCGCGCGAGCTCGCGATCGAGCTGGTCGATATACGCGTTACAGGCGAGCACGAGCGTATTCGCGCGGATCAGGCCTTCGGGCGTAGTCGCGATGAAACCCGTCGGCGTTTCGCGCCATTGCAGCACCCGGGTCTGTTCGAAGATGCGCCCGCCCGTACGTTCGATGGCGGCAGCAAGGCCGAGCGCGAGCTTGAGCGGATTGAGATGACCGGCCTCGGGATCGTAAAGCGCAGCGAGATAGCGCCTGCTGCCCACCCATTCGGGCATCTCCTGCTCGGGGATGACGCGCAGCGCCTCGTAGCCCCACTTGTGGGCAGCTTCGTCGCGTGCCTCCTCCAGCAACGCGACGCGGCCGCGCTTGACGGCGGTCCACAGGCTGCCGGGCCGGTAGTCGGCGTCGAAACCGTGACGCGCAGGTAGCTCGCGCACCTCGCGCGCCGCCCAACGCATGCTCTCCCACAGCTCGCGCGCGCCATCGCGCCCCAGCGACTGCTCGAGCGGCCCCATATCGCATGACCAGCCGAGCAGCGCCTGCCCGCCGTTGCGCCCCGATGCGGCCCACGCGACGCGGCTCGCCTCCACGACAACCACGCGCCGGCCCGCGAGCGCGAGGCGCAATGCCGTGTGCAGCCCGCTGAAACCGCCCCCGACGATCAGGACATCGGCATCGCACTCGCCCGCCAATGCCTGGCGCGCGGGCACCTCACCAGGCAAGGTGCGGGCGTAGTAGCTCTCCACATGCTGGGTCGATTCGACGAACATGGCGGCATCCGTGAAATTTCTCTGCTGAATTTCATGAAAAATTAGCATGTAAATTTCATTGACGCAAGTGTTCCTTGACTACCTCGCGGGGCTTTCGCATGAAGAAGCCCGTAAATGGGCTGGAGTGGTTGTTACTGATGGGCGCATCAAATAAGTCCTGGAAGGCCCTGGTACAAATAGAGGGTCAGAGGATAGCGTTTATACATAGGTATCCTTACATAATCGACAGAGCAGCGCTCCAGACGGCGAGCGCAACGGCATCTCTGAGGCCCAGCTTCGAGTCACACGATACGCCATCTTCGAGATGTGATGCCGGGCGTTATGCTTGTGCTGCATGTGTTTCTTCAGAAAGATCGGACCACCGCTCTATGACCCCAATCTTCCATCGACCTATCCATGCAGCAATGCTCATTATTATGGATTCCAAATATTTAATCTCACACGCAACCAATATATGTCGCGCCCCGCTCCTTCATTCGGTCAGCGGTTCCGCCGCAGCGGCGGCGTGCAGTCGATACACGTTGAAGAGATCGTCACAGAGCGCACGCAGGATCGACTTCTCGGCCGCGCTGCGTTTGATCGCGAGATGCATCGGCACGTCGAAGCCGAACGTGGCGCACCCGAGCGCCCGGATGAGGCCGCGCTGCTCGAACGGCTCGGCATGGTGCGCCGGTAGATAGCCGATATGGCTGCCCGACAGGATCAGGACCGTTGCCGCATCGATGCTGTCGGCGATCGCCGTCACCTGCCGGTCGCCGATCCCCGCAAGCTCCTTGGGAATCGGATAGCTGCGCCCAACCCAGTCGCGCTCGCGCAGATCGTCGGTATTGACGTGCTGCGCCGCGTGGAAAAGCGGATGCCCGCGCCCGCAGCAAAGCACCTGGCGCTCGCTGAATAGCTCGGTGTAGTCGAGTCCAGCCACGCGGCGCCAGAAGTAGCCAATCGCAATGTCGAGCTGGTTGTTGACGAGGCTTTCTTCGAGCTCCTGCGACGCGGCCACCTTCACCGTGAAGCGCACGGCCTGATCGCGCTTGCGAAACGCACCGATCGCCTGTACGCGAATGCCGCGTCGGCACGCGCACATCTAGCGGGTCGTCGTCTTGATATCGAGCTTTTCGTCTTGAGTTCGGACCGTGCTCCACGAGAGCTCTACATTTCATCTGGCACATGTTCGGACATGGCGGCCAATGATATTTACGCGGACAACATCATATGCCCATGTAGTTGACAACTCACCTTTATATTCTTGATATCAACCATCATCTTTTCAGATAGCCCTCGTCTACCGGAGGGCATACCGGTAACCCCGGTCCAGCCGCTTGCCACCAAGAACGCCCACTGGCGAGTCGTGAATGCTCCAAACCACATTCGCAACCAGTATCGGCAGAGGGCAAGGCCGTTGCCTAACATGGCTGCCCGCCCCCCGACAGCGCGAATTAAGTGGATATTGGCGACACCTTGGCGCGCACAAAATTTTGCTACATCGAATATAGTTGATATATCAATTTTATTTACGGACGTCCGTACCGAAGGGCGGGAACCCATTCTTTCTTCGGCAAGACGTCCGAGTTCGAAGCCGCCTGCGTAGCCATTGAAGCATTAGTGAAACAGTGCGCGGCCCCCGCGCGGCGAACTGGAGATGATCATGTACGTCGAGCCTGCCTGCGATTCTTCACTGTCCGCGCCGCCGTCGGCGCGCTGGCATGACGT
This sequence comes from Paraburkholderia sp. J8-2, assembly GCF_905220195.1. Classification (NCBI taxonomy): domain Bacteria; kingdom Pseudomonadati; phylum Pseudomonadota; class Betaproteobacteria; order Burkholderiales; family Burkholderiaceae; genus Paraburkholderia; species Paraburkholderia sp. J8-2. Next base: position 1,594 of record NZ_CAJMZA010000060.1, on the reverse strand, counting down.
GCTGCCGCAGTCGATCGTGCGTGAGGCGGCGTCTCGACAGCCGGCTACGCGCTGCTCCACCTGCTCGCTGCGGGTGGTCTGCATGCCACCGGACCTAACCTCAAGCGAACTCCAGCAACTTGACACCGTGGTCCTTACCACGCGGAATGTGCATCGCGGCGAAACACTGTTCCGTGCACACGACGCCTTCCAGAGCCTCTACGCCGTACGGACCGGATCGTTCAAGACGGTCGTGATGCATCGGGACGGCCGCGAGCAGGTCACGGGCTTCCAGATTCCGGGCGAGCCGCTCGGACTTGACGGCGTATGCTCCGGCACCCACAACTGCGACACGATCGCACTCGAAGACAGCACGGTTTGCATCATCCCGTTCGGCCAGCTCGAAACATTCTGCCGCGAAAGCCGGCGCATGCAGCGCCATCTCTATCAGCTCATGAGCGGCGAGATCGTGCGCGAATCCAGCCTGATGATGCTGCTCGGCACGATGACCGCCGAACAGCGCCTCGCGACATTCCTCCTCGATCTCGCCGCGCGCTTCCAGGCGCGCGGCTACTCCGGCGCGCAATTCAACCTGAAGATGAGCCGCGAAGAGATCGGCTGCTTTCTCGGCATGAAGCTCGAAACCGTGAGCAGGATGTTCTCGCGCTTTCGGCGCGGAGGTCTCGTTAAGCCGAACGGCAAGCAGATCCGCATTGTCGATCTGGAGGGACTTGCGGGCGTATGACGCGAAAGGCGGCAAGGCCTGCTTGATGCAGTCCAGTTCGTCGCTTTCGCTTGCTGTATCGGGTGCCATGCGGACCACCTTCCACCCCGGACCGATACGTTCACGGAGAAAAGTGACTAGTTCACCTCTGGACAAAGAAAAAGCCGCTTCTGGTAGGTTAGATGCCCGTGTTGACTCGCAGCGGACGCAAAGGCCAGCACGGCGAACACCACGAACGCTGGTACGCCGACAGCCGCGTCAGCCCCCCTGCCTCCACCGGGCATACTGATGCACGCGGAATATGCGCAAGTCATTGCGAAGATGGCCTCCGTCTGGGGCGGGAGCGAAAGAGAATACCTTTCGCGCTGGCCGCACCTCGACGTTCACGACCCGTCCGGGTCTCTACCCCACAATCAGTCATCGTGGGAATGACAACTCCTGCCTGACTGACGCACATAAATCATCGAGGAATGGCGGCACCTCACCCGCTAACTGCCAGCACCGGTGGCACGCCGGGAACCGCCCTCCATAGGGTGGAGGCCATAGCAGATAGTCGCAACAGAGTCCGGATGCGTGGTCCGCAAGGTACCAGGGCAGCGCCCGGACTTACCAGTCGTTACCATCCTCGCCGCATTCGCTGCGCAGTGCGAACGAACGTTCTCACACCCTGTCCGTGCCACCGCCTTCGACGGTTACGCCGTGGCTGCGGCGCGCAGGCGATAGACGAGCTGGTTGTCCTTACCCTGCAGCAGCGGCGTGAGCGTGAAGTTGAACTCGATGGCCTTGTACGTGTCGGCTTTCAGGCCGAGCGTCGTGCCACCGGTCTTTTCTGTCACGTGCGGAATCAGTTCTTCACGGGTCGCGTAGGCGAAGTCGTCCCAAATGAGCGGA
>NZ_CAJMZA010000059.1:0-16161 GCF_905220195.1 Paraburkholderia sp. J8-2 | reverse complement strand
GCCCTGCAAGGCGGGCATCGGCCGCGATTCGACCGCAAATTTGCCCGGACCGTTGTAGACCAGTGCTTTCATGTTCCCTCCAAGGATGTTTGGAACCACGCCCTGGCCGCGTAGCTCGCAGGATGGCCTGATCGACCCGCCGCGAATCTGTTCCGCCCAGGGTTCACGTCGCGGGCACCGATGCGAAGTGACCGCGTACAAAATCACGCACTCGCGCGAGGTTGGCGGAGGCCGTAGGGGCAGCCATCGCCGGGCCGATCTCGTCGAAATGCAGGTGCCCGATCAGATTGAAACCCGATGCGCGGAAAACGTGTGTGTCCTGCAGCAGTTGCATCGCCTGCCAACGGCCGTCCTCCACGAACGAGGCCAGCGGCGCCGCCGAAACGGTTACCACGACGGCACGGCGACCCGCCAGCATGCCGTGCACGCCGTCCGGCTGCGTCTCGTACGCGAAGCCGCGGCTGAATACCCGGTCGACATAGCCTTTCATCATGGCGGGCATCGCCATCCACCAGAGCGGATAGATGACGGTCACGACATCCGCCGCGAGCACGTCTTTCTGCGCGATCACGACGTCGGCCATCCGAATGTGCGCGTCGCTTTGCTCGGTTAATTCCTGCGCGGACAGCACGGGATCGAACCCCATGCGATACAGGTCATGCACGCGCACGTCATGGCCCATGCGGACCAGCTCTCCAAGGTAGGCGCGCGTCACGCTCATGGTGAAGCTGTCTTCCACCGGATGCGCGACCACGATCAGGTGTTTCTGCATGGCGGTGGCTCCTCTCAAAAACCGCTACGCAGAGATCGTGCGCGCGCCCGCGATCGTCTGATTGATGCACATCAAAGATATGCGGATTGCCCTGCTTGCGTGAGCCGCCAGTCCCCTTCAACATGGCGCGGACGATCCGCACAGATTGACCAGGATCAATGCTTCCCGCGCCGCCAGTTCCATAGTGAATGCGTTGCGGCCGACCACGCGGCGCCGACCTGGCGCGCGCTCGAGTGCGTATTCCTACCCGGTTGGCCGAGCCTGTTACGGAGCCCGACATGGAACCTGCCACCCGACGCAGCGCGATACAGGTGATCCTGAGCGAACACCGACGCCTGACGAGCGTCGTCAACGGCATGCTGCGCGTGACCGAGCGCATGGCGTCCGATGCCAGTTCATCGGGCGCCATGCTCATGCGCGCGATGCTCTACTACATACGCGAATTTCCCGAGCAGATTCATCACCCGAAGGAGGAGCGATATCTGTTCGCACGGCTACGCGGGCGCACCGACGAACTCGATGCCGCAATCGACGAACTCGGGCGTCAGCACGAGGAAGGCGAGCAGTACATCCACGCCATCGAGCGCTCACTCACACGGTACGAACTGGAGGGTGCGGGCGCGTTGCCTGTGCTGCGCGGCGAGGTGAGCGCCTATGCCGACTTCTATGCCCAACACCAGCATCTTGAGGAGACGGTGATCCTGCCTGGCGCGCGGCGCTATCTGACCGTGGCCGACTGGGTGGAGATCGACGAGGCATTCGGCGCGAATCGCGATCCCTTCGAGAGTCTCGAGATCGAAGACAATCTCGACGATCTCTATGCGCTGATCGTCCAGACCATGCCGGACAGGCAAACCTGAACGCCGGAACGCGGACCTGCCGGTTAGCGCGGCGAGGTGGAACTACAGCGAGATCCCCCGCGCTTACCGACCCTTGCCGGTGCACCGATCTGGTGAATTCCACCCGGCATCCCACGACAAATCGCCCGGTCTTTTCATGTGCTACGGCTTCACAGGCTGAGCACGCGGGCATTGGCGCGCTCCTTGCTTTAGCCACGGCACGCTCGCTCTTGAGAATGCGGGCGACCCATCTCTTCGGAAATCCCAGGATGCAACACAAGCCCAATTCGCTCCAACGCCGCCGCTGGCTCGCCGCGCTGCTGGCCGTGCCCGCACTGACCTTCTTCACAGCTCAGGCCGCCAACGCCGACGCACTCGACGCCATCGCCAAGCGCGGCGTGCTGCGCGTGGCTGTTCCCGAGGACTATCCGCCGTTTGGCGCGGTCGGCCCGGACATGCAGCCGCAAGGCTACGACATCGACATGGCAGCACTGCTCGCGAAGTCGATGAAGGTCAAGTTGCAGCTCGTGCCGGTCAATAGCGCAAACCGGATTCCCTACCTGCAGACCGACAAGGTCGACCTTGTGATCTCCTCGCTCGGCAAAACGCCGGACCGCGAAAAGGTCATCGATTTTTCGCAGCCCTATGCCCCCTACTTCCAGGGCGTGTTCGGGCCGGCCGATATCAAGGTGGCGGGACCTGCGGACCTCACCGGCAAGACCGTTGGCGCGACGCGCGGCGCACTCGAAGAAGTCGCGCTCACCAACATGGCGCCGAACGCCACCATCCGTCGCTTCGACGACAACAACGCGACCATCCAGGCGTTTCTCTCCGGCCAGGTGCAGTTGATCGCGGCGGGCAATATCGTCGCCGCGACGATCCTCGCGAAACACCCGCCGCGCGAACCGCAGATGAAGTTCGTCATCAAGGACTCGCCGTGCTTCGTGGGCCTCAACAAGAACGAGCCGCAACTGCTCACCAAGGTCAACGCGGCGATCGAGGAGGCGAAGAAGGACGGCTCGCTCCAGGCGATGTCGAAGAAGTGGTTTGGCCAGCCCTTGCCCGCCAATCTTTGACGCCTTGCGCCGCCGCCATGCGCGGCGGGCGCTTTCACCTCTGCACACCCGTCATATTTTCATGAGCTATCAGCTTCAGTTCGGCGACCTCGCGGGCTACGCCGGTATGTTCGCGAGCGGTGCGTCCGTCACGCTCGCGCTCACGGCGGCCTCGACGCTGCTCGGCATCAGCCTGGGCGTCGCGGGCGCGGCCGTCTACCAGAGCCGCCGCACGGCGCCGCGCACGGTCGTGCACGCCTATGTGGAGGCCATTCGCAACACGCCGTTTCTCGTGCAGCTTTTCTTCGTGTTCTTCGGGCTGCCCGCGCTCGGCGTGCACATCGGGGAATACACGGCGGCCGTGCTCGCGATGACGCTGAACCTCGGTGCATATTCCGTCGAGATCCTGCGTGCCGGCATCGACGCGGTGCCGCGCGGACATCGCGAGGCCGCCGCGGCGCTCGCGATGTCGAGCCGCGAAACCTTCGTGCACGTGCTGCTTCCGCAAGCATTCGCGAAGGTGTTTCCCGCGCTGGCGAGCCAGATCGTCATCACGATGCTCGGCTCGGCCGTCGTCTCGCAGATCTCGGTCGCGGATCTCACGTATGCGGCGGGTTACGTGCAATCGCGCAATTTCCGCGCGTTCGAAACGTATTTCCTCATCGCCGGGATCTATCTCGTGATGGCGCTCCTCTTGCGCGCCGCCCTCACCGCCGCCGGCCGGCGACTGTTCACGCGCAACCTGCGAGGCGCGCGATGATCGAATTCACATTCGCGCAGATCGTCGAAGGTTTGCTGCTGGCCGCGCGCTGGACCGTTCTGCTCTCGCTGGTTTCATTCGTGACCGGCGGCGTGGTCGGTTTGCTGCTGCTCGTTATGCGCGTGTCGAACTCACGCGTGCTGCGCTCGCTCGTGCGCATTTACATCGAGGTGTTCCAGGGCACACCGTTGCTGCTGCAGCTCTTTATCGTCTACTTCGGGTTGCCGCTGCTCGGCATCGACGTCTCGGCGTGGATGGCGGCCACGCTCGGCCTCACGTTCTTCACGAGCGCGTATCTCGCCGAAATCTGGCGCGGCTGCGTGGAGGCGGTGCCGAAGGGCCAGTGGGAGGCGTCGGCCAGTCTCGCCATGAACTATTTCGAGCAATTGCGCCATGTGATCCTGCCGCAAGCCGCGCGCATCGCCATCGGCCCGACCGTGGGTTTCGGCGTGCAGGCGATCAAGGACACGGCGCTCGTGTCGATCATTGGCTTTGCCGAACTCACGAAGGCCGGCACACAAATTTCGAACGCGACGTTTCGGCCATTTCTGGTCTACGGACTCGTCGCGCTGATCTATTTCGCCCTGTGCTATCCGCTTACGCGGTATGCGCGGGTGCTGCAAAGGAAATGGCATGCCGCTCGTTAAGACCGAAGGCGTCGAAAAGCAGTTCGGCGCCCACCCTGTACTGAAGGGAATCGACCTCACTGTCGAACGCGGCCAGGTGGTCAGCATCATCGGGCGCAGCGGCTCCGGCAAGAGCACCTTGCTGCGGGCGCTGAACGGACTCGAAAGCATCGACGCGGGCTCGATCGAGATCGACGGCGAACACGTCGATGCACGCCACGCGGACCTGCGCGCGCTGCGGCTGAAAGTCGGCATGGTCTTTCAGCAATACAACCTGTTTCCGCATCTCACCGCTTGCGAAAACGTGATGCTCGCGCAAACGGTCGTCAAGAAAACGCCACGCAAGGAGGCCCGGGTCATCGCACAGGAGATGCTCGAGCGCGTGGGCCTGGGCGGTAAATTCGACGCGTTTCCCGATCAACTCTCGGGCGGGCAGCAACAGCGCGTCGCCATTGCGCGCGCGCTCGCCATGAAGCCGAGCGTGCTGCTCTGCGACGAAATCACATCCGCGCTCGACCCCGAACTCGTGGGCGAGGTGTTGGGCGTGGTGGAAAGCCTCGCGCGCGAGGACATGACGCTCATCATGGTCACGCACGAAATGCGCTTCGCGCGCGCCGTGAGCGACACCGTGGTGTTCATGCACGAAGGCCGCGTATGGGAAAGCGGACCGCCCGAGGAAATTTTCGGCAGTCCGTCGACGGTGGAGTTGCGGCGCTTCATTCAGTGACGTTCGTCCAGATCGCCGTGTGGAATGCCTTCTATCGGACACTCGGCGGTGCCCGGCGTCGTACGCGTGAGCGCTTCCACCGCGCGCCGCGTGCCTTCGGGGTCCGCTACCCAGTTCCGGTAGAAGCCGAACGGACACGCGGCCACGCCGTTGGCGCCGTCGCCCGAATTGAGCGTGCCCGTGTAGCCGCGATGCAGCAGCTTGTACAGATGATTCTGCGACTGCATGTTGCGTCGCGCGTCGCGAATCATGCTTAGCGAAAGCTCGGCGTACTGCACGCCCATCTCTTCCTCGCCGCATTCGCCGAGCGTGCGCCCGTCGAAGCCGACGATCGCCGAATGGCCGAAGTACGAATACACGCCGTCCCAGCCCGTGGCATTCGCCACGGCCACATACGTGTTGTTCATCCACGCCATGGCTTTCGCGACCATGACCTGCTGCTCCTTGGCCGGGTACATGTAGCCCTGGCAGCGCACGATCAGCTCCGCGCCGCTCATGGCGCAGTCGCGCCAGATCTCCGGATAGTTGCCGTCGTCGCAGATAATGAGGCTGATCTTGAGGCCCTTCGGCCCTTCCGTCACGTAGGTGCGATCACCGGGATACCAGCCTTCGATCGGCGTCCACGGCATGATCTTGCGATACTTCTGCACGATCTCGCCGCGATTGTCGATCAGCACGAGTGTGTTGTACGGCACCTTATGCGGATGTTCCTCGTGGCGCTCGCCGGTCAGCGAAAACACGCCCCACACGTTGGCCTTGCGGCACGCGGCGGCAAAGATGTCGGTTTCCTCGCCAGGCACCGTGGACGCCGTATCGAACATCTCCTGCCGGTCGTACATGATTCCGTGCGTCGAATACTCGGGGAAGACCACGAGGTCCATGCCCGGCAAGCCCTGCTTCATGCCGACCACCATCTCGGCAATGTTCCGCGCGTTTGCGAGCACCTCGGCCTTCGTGTGCAGTCGCGGCATCTTGTAGTTGACGACCGCGACGCCCACGCAGTCGCGGCTGCTCGAAATATCACCATGTCGCATAGTTTGCTCTCCTGATAAGTCGGTTCAATGGCTGATCATCCACGGCCGCCCCGCCGGGCGCTTGAGGCCTTCGGACGGCGCGCCCGCGAGCTTCGCGCCGCCGCCCGAGCAGCAGCTGCAACCGGGGCGATGGCGCAGCGGCGGCCCGTCGCCGGACTGACGCGGCGCATGCGCGGCGCGTTCGTTCGTCGCGTGCGCATGGCGGCGCGTGCCTGCCATCAACGCGAGCGCAGGCGCGCTGATCACGCGCGATCCTTCGCCGCCGCAATCGGGACAGCGGCACGGCTTTTCGCGGTCGGCAATGCGGCGCATGACGGCGAACGGACCGCAGCTCGCGCATTCGAAGTCGTAGATCGGCATGACGGGTTCCTCGTGTGACGATGTGACGATCGATTACGGTTTCGCGAGATCGGGCGAGCACGGCAGATCGACGCCGCCCTTGATGTGCTGGATCGGGCCATCGGCATTGGGTCGAATGTCGAAGTCGAAGATCTGCGTGGGCAGCCACAACGTCGCGCACGCGTTCGGAATATCGACGACACCGCTGATATGCCCTTGCACCGGCGCGCAACCAAGCAGCGAATACGCCTGCGCGCCCGAGTAGCCGAACTTCTTCAAATACTCGATGGCGTTCAGGCACGCCTGGCGGTACGCAACGGTCACATCGAGATAGTGCTGGCTGCCCTGCTCGTCGACGGAAATGCCTTCGAAGATCAGATAATCGTTGTACGTCGGCGTGATCGGACTCGGCTGGAACACAGGATTGCGAATGCCGTATTTCGCCATGCCGCCCTTGATGACATTCACGCGCATGTGCACCCAGCCAGCCATTTCGATCGCGCCGCAGAACGTAATCTCGCCGTCGCCCTGGCTAAAGTGCAGGTCGCCGACAGAGAGGCCCGCGCCATCCACGTAGACCGGGAAAAACACCTTCGAGCCGCGCGACAGGTCCTTGATGTCGCAATTGCCGCCATGCTCGCGCGGCGGCACGGTGCGCGCGCCTTCGGCGGCGGCCTTGTCGCGCGCCTCGCCTGCCAGCTTGCCCATGTGCGCCGTGGCCGCGAACGGCGGATTCGCCAGCGGCGGCACGCGCTCGGGCGCGGTCGCGATCAAACCGGTTTCGCGCGCGTTCCACGTTTCGAGCAGCTTCGGGTCGGGCAGGCAGCCGATGAGCCCCGGATGAATCAGGCCCGCGAAATTCACGCCCGGAATATGGCGCGAACTCGTATACACGCCATGGAAATCCCAGATCGACTTTTGCGCGTCGGGGAAATGATCGGTGAGAAAACCGCCGCCGTTCGACTTCGAGAAGAAGCCGTTGAAGCCCCACTGGCTGTCCGCTTTCGCGCCGATGTCGAGCAGATCGACCACGAGCAGGTCGCCCGGCTCCGCGCCGCGCACGCCCACCGGGCCCGAGAGAAAATGCACGATCGAAAGGTCGATGTCGCGCACGTCGTCGGCGCTGTCGTCGTTCTTGATGAAGCCGCCGGTCCAGTCGTACGTTTCGAGCACGAAGTCGTCGCCGGGATTGACCCAGCAGGCCATGGGGATATCCGGATGCCAGCGGTTGTGGACCTGTTCGTTTTCGTAGGCGGACTGGTTCAGGTCGACCTTGATGAGAGTTTCAGGCATTGCGTTCGCTCCTTGGTTCGAAGGTGGTCAGGTTGTGAAGCTCGGCGTTCACACGGAGAGGTATTCGCGTATGCGATCGGTGTCACCGGCGTCGCGCGTGCTTTGATGCACGAAGCGCCCGCCTTCGATCACGAAGAGCCGGTCCGCGACGTCGAGCGCGAAACTCAGCACCTGCTCCGACACGACGATGGCGATGTTGCGTGTCTGGCGAATCTGATTCAGCGCCTTCGCGATGTCTTTGATGACGGACGGCTGAATGCCCTCGGTCGGCTCGTCGAGCAGCAGCACTTTCGGGTCGGTCGCGAGCGCGCGCGCGATGGCGAGTTGCTGCTGCTGGCCGCCCGAGAGATTGCCGCCCTTGCGGCGCCGCATGTCGAATAGCACGGGAAAGAGCGCGTAAATGTCGTCGGGTATGCGCTGGCTCTGCGCGTTTTCGAGTCCCGTCTGAATGTTTTCCTCGACGCTCAGCGAAGCGAAAATCTGCCGCCCTTGCGGCACGTAGCCGATACCCTTCGCAACGCGCCGGTAACTCTCGTCCTTCGAAACGTCGGCGCCGCCCACGCGCACCGTGCCGCGATTGGCGGGCAGCATGCCGATAAGCGCCTTGAAAAGCGTGGTCTTGCCCATGCCGTTGCGGCCCATCACCGCAACGCTTTCGCCATTGGCCACCGAAAAGCCGATGCCGTGCAGCACTTCGCTCTGGCCGTAGCTCACGACGAGATCGTCGACTTCCAGCATGATGTGTCCTCCGTTCAGTCGTTCTGTCGTTCAATGGCCGAGATAGACATCGATCACGCGCGGATCGGCCTGCACCTGCGCCATCGGCCCTTCCGCGAGAATCTTGCCTTGATGCATTACCGTGACCTTGTGCGCAATGCGCTCGACGAACGCCATGTCGTGCTCGATCACGATCATCGAGCGGTTGCGGCAGATGCGGTCGAGCAGCTCGGCAGTCAATTCGCGCTCGCGCACGCTCATGCCCGCAATCGGTTCGTCGAGCATCAATAGTTCGGGGTCCTGCATGAGCAGCATGCCGATTTCGAGCCATTGCTTCTGGCCGTGCGAAAGCAACCCGGCCTCCAGATCGAGCAATGCGGCAAGACCGATTTCGTCGGCAACGGCGCGCACGCGGTCGGCCACTTCGTCGTCCTCGCGATACGCGAGTGCGCCGAACACACTGCGCCCGCGCGGAAACGACACCTCCAGGTTTTGCGCGACGCTCAGGTTTTCGTAGATCGACGGCGTCTGGAACTTGCGGCCAATGCCCTTGCGTACGCGCCGGAATTCCGCGAGCTTCGTGATTTCCTCGTTGCGGAACTTGATGCTGCCCGCCGTTTCCTTCGTCTTGCCGCAAATGAGGTCGAGCAGCGTGGTTTTGCCCGCGCCGTTCGGTCCGATCACGACGCGCAGTTCGCCGCGCTCGAGATAGAGATTTAGCGAATCGATCGCCTTGAAGCCGTCGAACGACACGGTCAAGTCTTCGATCGCGAGCAGAAAGTCAGTGTTGCTCATGCTTCATGCCTCCTTGTTCGCCACGCCGAGCCAGCGCCGCACGCGCGGCCGCACATGCTCTTCGTAGAGGCCTGCGAGTCCGTTCGGAAACGCCATCACCACGCCGATGAACATCGCCGCCATCAGATAGAGCCAGAGATTCGGAAAGCTCTCCGAGAACCAGCTCTTGCCAAGATTGACGAGAATCGCGCCGTACACCGCGCCCACGAGCGACATGCGACCGCCGATCGCCGCGTAGATCACCATCTCGATGGACGGCACGATGCCGACGAACGACGGCGACATGAAGCCAACCTGCAACGTGAACATCGCACCGCCGATGGCCGAGAGCAGCGCCGCGAGACAGAACGCGAACACCTTGAACATGGCCACGTCGTAGCCGGAAAAGCGCACGCGGTCTTCCTTGTCGCGCATGGCGAGCAGCAGCGTGCCTGCCTTGCTGCGCTGGACCCAGCGGCAAGCGAGCAACGCGCCGATCAGCAGCACCGCGTTGACAAAATAGAGCACGAGCTTCGCGTGGTCGGTGCGAATGTCCCAGCCGAGCAACGTGCGCAGGTCGGTGATGCCGTTCACCCCGCCCGTGTAGCCTTGCTGGCCGATGATCAGCACCGAGAGAATCAGCGCGACGGCCTGGGTGATGATCGCGAAGTACACGCCGCCCACGCGCCGCTTGAACATGGCGTAGCCGATCACGAATGCGAGCGCCGTCGGCACGACGAGCACCGCGAGAATCGAGAACGGCAGCGAGTGAAACGGTTTCCACCACGTGGGCAGCGCCGTGAGCTGGTTCCAGTCCATGAAGTCGGGAATGCCGGGCGTGGTCTGCGTGCGCGTCGCGGCCGGGTCGGACGCTTCGAGCTTGAGGAACATCGCCATCGCATAGCCGCCGAGGCCGAAGAACACACCCTGCCCGAGGCTCAGCACGCCGCCGTAGCCCCACGCGATCACGAGGCCCATGGCCACGAACGCATAGGTCAGGTACTTGCCCATGAGGTTCAGCCGGAATGTGTCGAGCGCGAGCGGAAACACGATCACGATCAGCACCGCGAGGATCGCGATGCCTGCGTAGCCCGACGCGTCGAGCCGCGCCGCGACCGCGCGCCAGCCGCCCGGCGCCGCGCCGGAGCCGGATCGCGGGGAGACGCCGCCCGCCACGGGTTGGATGGGTTCCATGTCCATCTCTCCATACAAGTGAAACAGTGAATGAGCCGCGCGCGCGAGCGCGCACCCGGCAACGCCCTTAACGCCCTTAATGTCCTTACACGCGCCGCACCTTCGAGGCGAACAAGCCCTGCGGACGCAGCATCAGGATCACGACAACCGTGAGCAGCGTGAGCACGCGGGCGATCGAGCCCGAGAGGAAGAACTCGCTGATCGACTGCATCTGCGCGATGCCGAACGCCGAGGCCACCGTACCGAGCAGGCTCGCCGCGCCGCCGAACGTCACGACGAGAAACGAATCGACGATATAGAGCGAGCCGCTCGTCGGCCCGGTCGAGCCGATCGCCGTGAACGCCGCACCCGCCACGCCCGCGATGCCGCAGCCGATGGCGAAGGTCATACGGTCGGTGCGGCGCGTGTTGATGCCCGCCGCATTCGCCATCGGCCGGTTGGCGACCGTGGCGCGCACCCGCAGCCCCCAGCGCGAGCGATAGAGCGCGAGCAGCAAGCCGCCCGTCATGAGCAGCGCGAGCCCCATGACGAACATGCCGCTCACGGGAATGTCGAGCCCCGGCGCCGGCTCCCACGAACCCATCAGCCAGTCGGGCAGCGCGGGGCTCACTTCCTTCGGCCCGAAGGTCGAGCGAAACACCTGCTGCATGCCGAGGCTCAGGCCCCAGGTGGCGAGCAGCGTGTCGAGCGGGCGCCGGTAGAGATGCCGGATGAGCGCCCATTCGGCAAGCCAGCCCGCCGCAAACGCCAGGCCGAACGCCGCGAAGATCGCGAAGAAGAAGTACACCGGCGTGAACGCATGCCAGACGTTCTGCGCGAACCACGAAAACATGTAGACGGTGTAGGCGCCGATCGTCATGAATTCGCCGTGCGCCATGTTGATCACGCCCATCTGGCCGAAGATCACAGCCAGCCCGAGCCCCATCAGAAGCAGGACGCTGAACAGGCTCAAACCGGCGAAGCCCTGCATCAGCGTGATGTTGAAAATGTCGGTAGCGGACATCGAGCGCTCCTCGCGCGGCGGCGCATGATGCGCGCCGCGCAGCTTCGGTTGACGGATTACATGTAGCCCTTCGGGAACGGATTCGGCTGGATCGGTTGCGCCGACTGCGCGACGACCTTGAACTGGCCGTCCGCCTGGCCCTCGCCGATCAGCGAGCGGCTCCACAGGTGATGGTTCGCGTCGACCTTGGCGTAGCCCTGCGGCGCGTTGCCGACCTCGATGCCCGCCGACGACGCCACGACCTTGTCCACGTCGAAGCTGCCCGCGCGCTCGCACGCGGCCTTCCAGATCCACGGGCCGAGATACGCGGCCTGGGTGACGTCGCCGATCACGGCCTTTTGCCCGTAGCGCGCCTTGAATGCCGCGACGAACTTCTTGTTGTTGTCGTTATCGAGCGACTGGAAGTACTTCATCGACGAATAGAAGCCCGCGAAGTTGTCGCCGCCAATGCCGAGCACTTCGTCTTCGGTCACTGAAAGCGTGAGCAGGAACTGCTTCTGCGGGGTGATGCCGGCCGCTTTCAGTTGCTTGTAGAACGCCACGTTCGAGCCGCCCACCACGGTCGCGAAGATGCAGTCGGGGCGCGCGAGCTTGATCTTGTTCATTAGCGAATTGAATTCGGTCGTGCCGAGCGGGTAATACTCTTCGCCCACGACCTTCGCGTGCAGATGCTGCTCGATATGGCGGCGCGCGATCTTGTTCGAGGTGCGCGGCCAGATATAGTCCGAACCGATCAGGAAGAACGTCTTGGCTTTCTTCGTGTTCGACGCCCAGTCGAGCGCCCACAGAATCTGCTGGGTGGCTTCCTGGCCCGTGTAGAACACGTTCTTCGACTGCTCGAGGCCTTCGTAGAAGGTCGGGTAGTACAGCAGGCCGTTGTCCTTCTCGAACACCGGCAGCACCGCCTTGCGCGAGGCCGAGGTCCAGCAGCCGAACACGGCGGCGACGTGGTCGTTTTCGAGCAGCTTCTTCGACTTCTCCGCGAAGGTGGGCCAGTCGGACGCGCCGTCTTCCTGAATGATCTGGATCTTGCGGCCGAGCACGCCGCCCATGGCGTTGATCTGCTCGATGGCGAGGCGTTCGGCCTGAATCGAGCCGGTCTCGGAGATCGCCATCGTGCCGGTAGCCGAATGCAGCTGGCCCACCGTCACCGTCGTGTCGGTCACGGCAAGGCCCGTCGTGTTGACCTTCGCCGTGGGCGGCGTTTGCGCAAACGAGGTGCGCGGCATGCCGAGCGCCATCAGCGGCGCGGCGGCGAGGCCGCCGAGCAGTTTGCGGCGCAGCGGCGACGGCATGCGGGCATCGTCATCGATTCGATCGTCTGCGGACATCACGTTCTCCTTATCGGGCGCCCTGCGCTTCGTGTCAGGGCTGGGTCGAGGTTGGACGCAATGTAGAAAGCCAAATTGGCAATCGAAATACGTCGATTGACGTATTCCCCGCCGGCGCACTGGAATGTAACTTGCATGAACTTCGATCCTGCCGCTTTCGCACCAATCCGGATCATCTTCATGTCCCAAAGTCCCCCGCCAGTGGGCGCGCCCAGCACGCAGCGCATCGTCAAGGTGCGACGCGACTACAACGCCTGGGTCGGCGACGAAACGCTCGAAGACTACGCGCTGCGCTTCACGCCGCGCTCGTTTCGCCGCTGGTCGGAACTGCGCGTGGCCAATACGGCAATTGGCGCCGTATCGTTTCTCGTGCTCGAGGCAATCGGGGGCAGTCTCGTCATCAACTACGGCTTTACGAACGCGATCTGGGCCATCGCCGCCGTTTCGGTGCTGATCTGGCTCACGAGCCTGCCGATCAGCTATTACGCGGCGCGCTATGGCGTCGACATGGACCTGCTCACGCGCGGTGCGGGCTTCGGCTATATCGGCTCGACGCTCACCTCGCTGCTCTACGCCGTCTTCACGTTTATTTTTTTCGCGCTCGAAGCGGCCATCATGTCGCTCGCGCTGCAGCTCTATTTCCACATCTCGCTCGGGATCGCGTATGTGCTGAGTTCGCTCGTCGTGATCCCGATCGTGATGTTCGGCATCACGCTGATCAACCGCCTGCAAAGCTGGACGCAGCCGCTCTGGCTCGTGCTGTTCGCGCTGCCCTATGCGGCGGTGCTGTGGCGTCATCCGGGCCTCGTGCACGAATGGACGACGTTCGCGGGCTTCGCGCCGCAAGGCCGCGCGTTCAGCTTGATCGCGTTCGGTCAGGCCTCGACCGTGGTCTTCGCGCTGATCGTGCAGGTGGGCGAACAGGTGGACTATTTGCGTTTTTTACCGCCGCTCACGGCGCGCAACCGCACGCGCTGGTGGCTGGCCCTCCTTTCGGCGGGCCCGGGCTGGATCGTGCCCGGCGCGCTCAAGATGCTCGGCGGCGCGTTTCTCGCCTTCGTCGCGATCCAGCATGAGGTCGATGCCTCGCACGCCGCGCAGCCCACGCAGATGTACCTCGTCGCCTATCATCTGCTGCTCGATCCGCTCGGACTCGCGAGCTGGGCACTGCCCGTGATGACGCTCTTCGTGATCGTTTCGCAGTTGAAGATCAACGTGACGAACGCCTATGCGGGCTCGCTCGCGTGGTCGAACTTCTTCGCCCGGCTCACGCACAGTCACCCGGGCCGCGTGGTCTGGCTCGTGTTCAACGTGATGATTGCCTTGCTGCTCGTGGAAATGGGCGTATTCGACGCCATCGGCAAGGTGCTGTCGCTCTATGCGAACATTGCGATTGCGTGGGTGGGCGCCCTGTTTGCCGATCTCGTCATCAACAAGCCGCTCGGCTACAGCCCCCGTTATATCGAGTTCAAGCGCGCGCATCTGTACGACGTGAATCCCGTGGGCGTGGGGGCCATGCTGATCGCGGCAGCGGTCGCGATGCTCGCGCAAAGCGGCATGCTCGGCGTGCTTGCGCAAGCGATGTCATCGTTCATCGCGTTCGGCGTGGCGTTCGTCTGTGCGCCGGCGATCGCGATCGCCACGCGCGGGCGCTACTACATCGCGCGGGCCGCGCAGCCCACGGGCGACGCCGTTTCGCTGCGCTGCGCGATTTGCGAGAACGCCTTCGAACCCGACGACACCGCGTACTGCCCCGCTTACGGCGGCACGATCTGTTCGCTGTGCTGCTCGCTCGACTCGCGCTGCCACGACCGCTGCAAACCGCATGCGCGCTTCGCCGCGCAGGCCGACCGCGCGCTGCATCGCGTTTTTCCGCGCATTCGGCTCGGCCCCGCCGCGCTGCGTCTCACGCATTACGCGAGCCTCGTGGTCGCGATGCTGGCGGTGCTCGCGAGCGTGCTGTATCTGATCTGGTCGCAGAGCGTGACGACGCTTGCCGCCAACGATGCGTCATTCGACGGCGCCATTGCGGGCAGTTTCCTGAAGATATTTTTCTCGCTCTCTCTGGTGGGCTGCATCGCGGCATGGTGGTTCGTGCTCGAGCGCGAAAGCCGGCGCGTCACGCAGGAAGAATCGCAGCGGCAAAACGAATTGCTGATGCTCGAAATCGACGCACACCAGAAGACCGACGCCGCGCTCAAACGCGCAACGGCCGCCGCCGAATCGGCGAATCAGGCCAAGAGCCGCTACGTTACCGGCTTGAGCCACGAGTTGCGCACGCCGCTCAATAGCATTCTCGGCTATGCGCAATTGTTGCTGCAGGCGAAAGACGAGCTTTCGGCGACCCGTTATAACGCGGTGCGCACGATCCACCGCAGCGGCGAACATCTGCTCGCGCTGGTCGACGGCCTGCTCGACGTCGCGCGTATCGAAGCGGGCAAGCTGCAACTGAACATCGCGCGCGTGCCGCTCGCCGATTTCGTCGCGCACGTCACGTCGATGCTGCGCCCGCAGGCGCTCGAAAAGGCGTTGGCCTTCGACGTGCAGACCGTCGGCCGTCTGCCCGCCACGGTGCGCTCCGACCAGAAGTGCATGGGCCAGATCCTCACTAACCTGATCGGCAACGCCATCCGCTTCACCTCCGCCGGCACCGTGACGCTGCGCGTGAGTCACGCGCTCGACACCCTCAAGTTCGAAGTGATCGACACCGGACCCGGCATTCCCGCGGCCGAGATGGAGCGCCTGTTCCTGCCCTTCGAGCGAGGCGACGCCGCGCACGCGCATGACCACGGCGCGGGCCTTGGCCTCACGATCTGCCGGCTGCTCACGCAGGCGCTCGGCGGTAGTCTCGAAGTCGACAGCGAGGTGGGACGCGGCACGCGCTTCGTGGTGCGGCTCTTTGCGCCCGCCGTCGACAGCGCTGCCGACGCGCGCACCGAACTCGCGGCGATACGCGGCTATACGGGCGAGCGCCGTGCGATTCTCGTCGTCGACGACTTCGCGGACCAGCGCGGCATTGTCGTGCAACTGCTGACGCCGCTTGGCTTCGACGTCGCCGAGGCGGCGAGCGGCCCCGAGGCGCTGCGCTGGCTCGCCACGCACAGCGCCGACGCGATCATCATGGACATTTCCATGCCGCTCATGGACGGCTACGAAACCAGCCGCCTGATCCGCGAAAACCAGTTGTCGAATGCGCCTGTCGTGCTGCTTTCGGCCAACGCGTTTGCCGACGACCGCGAACGCGCGAGCGCGACCGGTTGCGCCGGCTATCTTGTGAAGCCGCTGCAGGTGAACGTGCTGCTCGACAAACTCGCGCAACTGCTAGCGCTCGACTGGATTGCATCCGATACGTCATTGCCCGCGCCCGCGCAGGCCGGTGCGGCCTCGCTCAACGCCGCCTGGCCGCCAGCGGTGCTCGAACGCCTGCGCGCGCACCTCGAAGTCGGCTACGTGCAAGGCGTGATCGAGCAGCTCGACACGGCCCGCGCCACGTGGCCTGCACTGCAGGAGCATATCGATGTGCTGCGCGCATTGGCGGAACGCTTTCAGCTAAGGGAACTCGAGCATGAACTCGACCGACTGCCTCGCTCCGCCGATGCGTGACGCACAGGCCATGGGCGGCGCCAACGCGGCGCCTGGCTGGCTTGACGACCGGCCTGTCGTATTGATCGTCGACGATACGCCGGACAACCTCGCA
>NZ_CAJMZA010000058.1:0-16444 GCF_905220195.1 Paraburkholderia sp. J8-2 | reverse complement strand
GTGCGCCACGAGCACCTTCCCGTGATCTTCATGACGGCGTTGACCGAAAGCGAGCACGTGGTGCGCGGCTTTCGCGTGGGCGGCATCGACTATGTGACGAAACCCGTGCGGCCAGAGGAAGTGAGCGCGCGTATTGACGCGCACGTGCGGCGCTCGCGCGCGCAACTCTATGCGCACGCCGCGCTGTCGCTCGATACGCGCGCGGCCTTGATCGTGGGCGCCGATGGCGCGATCCGCTGGCAAAGTCCGCAGGCCGCGCGCCAGATCGCGGCCTACTCCGCCGCCGGCGCGGACCAGGCGGATGAGGCAACGCAAGCCAGTGCGCGCCTCAGCTTGCCACCGCAGTTGCACGCCTGGTTCGAGGAGTGGCTTGCGCGCGGATGCCCACCCGACGCCGTTCACGAGTTCGCAGCGGGGCACGTTCGCCGCTCGGCCAGCGCGACGCCTGCGCCCGAGCCGGGCGAATGGATCGTTATCCTCAAGGAAATAGACGATACCGTCCATCGCAATGCGCTCGGTGCGCGCTTCGGCCTGACGGCGCGCGAAGCCGAAGTGCTGCTCTGGGTGTCGCGCGGCAAAACCAATCGCGACATCGGCGACATCCTCGGTATGGCGCCCCGCACGGTCAACAAGCACCTCGAACATCTGTTCCGCAAGCTGCATGTCGAAACGCGCGCCGCCGCCGCCGCGCTGGCGATAAAGACGCTGGACCGGATCTGAATGCCGTCAGGCAATCCCGGGCGCGCGATCTGCCGCCCGTTACGCGTCAGCGCGACCCGGGCATCCGCTGCCCCGGCAGGAAGCCGCCATCGAAGCCGGACAGCGCAGGAAAGCTGGTGGATTTCCCGGGCGCGGTCAGGCCTCCGGGGTTGCTTTGCGTGGTTCGCAAGCCCGGGGCAAGAAAAAGGAACTTCCAGCCGTCGTAAGTTTCCGCGCCCTCGAAATCCTCGTATTGCCGGGGAAATCCCGTGCGTTTGAGCGTGGCTTCCGCCGACCGGCTGAAGACACCGTAGAAGCGATCGCCCTGCAGCATCGGCACCCAGTCGTTCTTGCCGGTGAGCGGATCGGGATAGGCAAAACGCAGATGATGAAAAGGCTTGGGAAAGCGCGTGTCGTCGAGCAGTTCATCGACCGTCGCGGGGTAAGCCCGGCCCACGCGGTAGTACCGCAGAATCGCCAACCGGTACTGGTTGCCGGCGAACAGCAGTTGCTTTTCCTGCTCGCGGCGGCGTTGCAGCGACCACACGTCGAGCGCGCCCGCCAATGCGATCGACATCAGCATCAGCGCGATCAAAAGCGCCAGCAGCACGAGCCCGCGCTCGCGCGCCGTACGGGGCTTCAAGCGCCGCCTGGCGCGCGGCGTGCGGCCCGCGCTGCTCATTTCGCGTCTCCTTGCGCGTGCGGCGGCGTCCCCTGCGCACTGCTGGCCGGCGCCACGTCGTAGACGCCTGGCTTGGTTTCATCGGGCGAAGCGATCACAGCCCATTTGTCATCGCCGTTGACCGGATCGACGGGGACGGCGCGCAGGTAATGCTTGGCCACCAGTTCGTCGAGCGTCTCGGGGTACTGGCCGTTGTCCCCGTAGTACTGGTCGATCGCATTGCGCATTACCGCGACGTTCTGGCGCCGGACCTGCTCCTTGCCGACTTCGATGCTGTGCATATAGCGCGGCACCGCTATCGTCAGCAGCAGGCCGATGATGGCCATCACGACAACGAGTTCGATCAGCGTGAAGCCGCGGATCGTGTGCCTGCGAGCGGGTTTCATGATGCGCCGTCACCATTGTTTGTACGGAATGCCGTTAATGCCGACGCGATCGGATTTCGACGACACGTCGAACACATCCTTGCCGGCCTGTTCGCTCATCGTGCCGGTGTCGCCGCCCGCGGCCTGATCCGGCGGCTCTCCATAGGCGCGCACCCTCCACGTTTCTTCGGCAAGCGTGTCCGGGTCGCCGGTAAAGAAGGGATCGCGCGGCACGTGACGCAGGAACATCAGCAGGCCGCCTTTCGGATCGCGTGCGTTCTTCACGCCGGTCACGAGCACGGTCAGCGTAGGCGGATAGCCGGACGCTTCGGCGTCCTTGTCGATGAGGCCGGTATCGCTTGCTTCCTTGTAGGCGTCGAGCGCGGTACGGATCTCGCGCAACGCGTCGCTCAGTTGCTGCTCCTTCTGACGCTGTGCGATCAGTTCCGAAAACGGCAGGATCGCGAGCGCGAGAATGCCCACGAGCGCGAGCGTGATCACCAGTTCGATCAGCGTGAATCCGCGCTGATCGAACTGGCGTGAGCCGCGCAAGCGCATCGCGCACGTTCCGGTAGCCACGGTTCAGTACCCGCCCTCGACCGGGCGCAGGGGGTTATCGCTCGGCATGGTGCCCGGCGGCATTTGCAGCATCGGCGGCGGCGTTGGGGCCGCTGCCGGCGGTGGCGGTGGCTGCGGCGCGGGCGGCGGTGCCGCGGCGGACTCCGCTTCGCCGCCCGCCTGGTCCGCTGCCGCAGGCGCGGCCGGGGCCGGCGCAGCGCTCTGCCCAGACTGCCCGTACTGCCCCGCTGGAGCCGTTTGCTGCGCAGGGTTTCGCGAGAAGCGTCCACCGTACGGTTCGGGCGGCGGCGTCGTGCGCGGCGCGGGCGCCATTTGTCCGAACGCGCCGTTCGAAGGCGACGGCAGCGCGGGATACGCTTCGGCGCCGCTTCGCGAAGACGCGCCCCCCACCGTGCCGCCGCCGACCATGCCAGGCATCGGCTTCGCCGCCGGGGCCACGGACGTGGCCGCGCTCGCCACGACGGGGTCCAGCCGAAGCTGATCGGCATGCACATTGACATCGGTGCCCGACCACAATTCCTGCGTGTCCGCATCGGGGGCTACCATCGGCCGGACGATGTGCGGGGTGATCTGCAACACGATCTCAGTCTTGACGTGGTCGCCGTTGTGGTTGGAGAACAGCCTCCCCAGTACCGGCAACTGCCCAAGACCGGGCACCTTGTTGGCACTTCTGCGGTCTTCATCGGAGATGAGGCCGCCGAGAATCTGGGTTTCGCCGTCGCGCAGGCGCAGGCTCGTCGACGCGCTGCGTGTGCCGATCTGATAAGCGAGCGAATTCAGGCCATTCGAATTGCTGCTCGAGATCGTGTTCGTGATGTTGCTGACTTCGAGATTGAGCTGGATGCCGACGTCGCCGTCGCGATAGACCCGTGGCTGCACTTCGAGCTTGATGCCGACATCGAGGTACTGAATCATCTGCGTATAAGAGGGGCCGCTCGTGCTAGGCGTGCTCGAACTCGAGATCACCGGCACCTTGTCGCCAATCATGATGCGCGCTTTCTCGTTGTTGCGCGTCCTGATGCGCGGGCTCGCAAGCAGATCCGCGTCGGTGTCGGTGAGCTTGAAGTTCGCCGTGGCCGAAAGGCTGCTCACATTCAGTTCATTGATCGTCAGATGATGCAGAATGCCCCATGTCGTCGCGGTGCTCGGCGTCGACATCGTGAACGAGTTCGGCCAGTCGATGCCAAGATCGGTCAGTCGCTCGTGCGACACTTCCAGCACCTCGACTTCCATCATCACCTCGGGGTCCGGCAGATCCTGGGCGGCGACCATCTCCTCGGCAACCTTGATCGTGTCGGGCGTGCCGCGAACCGTCACGGTATTGGCCTTTTCGTCGATCACGACCTCCTTGATCTTCAGAATGCTCTTGAGCAACTGCTGGATCTGCTTGGCCTCGACGTTCGACAACTGGAACGTGCGCACCTTGAGCTCCTGATACTCGAGCTGCTTGGCGGGCGTGGCGGGATAAATGAAAAGCGTATTGGCGTTGAGCTGCTTCTTGTCGAGCTGATTCTGCATCAGGATCATGTCGACCGTGTCCTGCACCGAAGCGTTCGTCACGAAGATCGTCGTCTTCAGATCGGAGCGTACGTCGCGATCGAAGATGACGTTCAACCCCGTGGTGCGCGACAAGGCTTCGAATACCATGCGCACGTTCGCTTCGCGAAACTGCAGCGTCACCGGCTTCTGCATGATCGACGACGCCGCCAGCTTGTCGTCGCGCTCCGCACGTTGCTGGCTCAGCTTCGCGTTGAGCTCCGTCTGCATCTGCTGCGCGAGGGTATTGGTCGGGTTCTCCACCAGCACGCGGTGCACCCGTTCAGCGGCCTGCGAATAGGCGCCGCGCTTCATCATCCGTTCGGCTTCCTGAAGAATGGCCAGATCCTTGCGGTCCTGATCGATCTGCAGGCCGATCTTGCGGATGCGCTCATTGGTCGGATCGATGGCGTATGCCTGGAAGAGGTTGCGGATCGCGTCGTCGAACTGGTAGCTCTTGCGGAATTGATCGGCCTGGTCGAGCAGCGTCTTGACCTGGGCGTTGCGCTGGTTCAGATAGTCGACTTTCGCCTGGGCGTCGGTGGGATCGTCATGAATGTTCGGTACGTGCATGCAGCCGCCGAAGGCGAGCGCGGACACGGCAACGGCAAGCGCAAGCACGCGCCCTCTCGCGATCTGCATCGCGCCTGGCAACGGAACAGGAAACCGAGCGACCTTCGAGAGGCGTGTTGACGGGCCGCTGTCCCCATCGCGGCTCGCACCCCGTGAGCATGAGGCATTCATTTATTTGTCCTCGCGTGGAATGACTACCACCTGCCTTTCGTGCAGCGGCAAATAGGTCAGCACGACGTCCGACTCCGACACCGACTCGATACGGTACTGGTTGTCGATCACGTCGCCTGGCGACACGATCAACAACTGATCCCCGTTGCTGAGAAACACTTGCGGTCTGGCTGCCTTTGCATCGATTTGGCCCACGTACGTGAACGGCACGGGGGGCGCGGTGGGCGCGGCGGGCTGCACCGGCACGACAGGCACTTCGACTGGCGGTGGCGGCGGAAGCCACGAAGAGACCGTGAATGGATCGTGGTTCGACTCGAGCGAAAGCGGCGCGCGCAAAGAAAGAAGCTTCGCATGGGCGCTCTCCACCGCCGTACCGGTGTCCGCGCCCTGCGCACCCGACGCCGGCGCCGCGGCCTTGTCGGCTGCTGCGGACGGGTGCTTGCGATGCCTGGCGTCGGGTCGCAGGTGGCTGTCATTGCGATGCTGAGTGTCGAGCACGGCGACTTGCGCCGGCATCTGGCGCGCCGCGACCAGCACGCGATACCCTGCCCCGGCAGCCGCGATTGCGCAAAACACCAGCAGCACACGCATGGGCAGAGCGGGTTTCATGGCTGGACGCTCCTGTAAATCAGTTCGAAGCGCACCCGCGCGTCGAGAATATTGCCGTCCACCGCGGGACGCTCGACATGGATTTCCCGTAGCGCCGCATTCGGCACCTTGTTGAGCACCAACGCCAGAAAATGCCGGATCGCACTGTACTGATCCTTGACGGGCAACATCACCTGATAGCGCGTGAAGCGCGCACCGGCGTCCGTGCTCACCTGGTATTCGGCCGAGCCGAGCGTCAGATTGCTGCCACGCGCCTGCTCGAATATCGCCGCGATATCGTCCGCGCTTTGCGAAAAATGCGGGAACAGTTCCGGCAACGCGTCGAGCGCAACCGCGTCCGTCGCCGCGCTATGCGCGCCGCCAGGCGGGTGCGCCGCGGCTGCCCGTGTGAGCCGGCCCGAATCCTGCATGGCTTTCGTATCGGCATCCACATTGGCGATTTCAACGCACATGAGTGCCGCCGCGCCGAACATCAGCACACCCGCGAGTCCAGGCAGGCCGTACGAGCGCCGCAACTCGAACCGCAGTGTCAGCAGCCTGTCCCGCAGTTGCTCCGCGTTCATGATTTCCTCCAGACGGCAGTGATCTGGAAGCGAACCGGTTTGCCGGGCACATTGGTCTCGACCAGATGATCGTTGAGCACGGCTTCGCGCAACAGCACGCTCGTCTGCAGATACTTCAGGTACGCGATCATCGCGTCGAAATTCTTCGCTTCCGCCGTAATGCGAATCTGGCTCTGCGCCGGGTTCTGGTCGATGCCGATCAGCGCGACATCGTGCTCCGGATAGTCTTCCACGATTGAAAAGAGGTCCTGCCATGGCACGGTCAGCTCGCGCAGTATCGACAGGCTCTGCTTTTCCGCGAGCTTCGCGGCCAGTGTCAGCGGCGGTTTCACCGCGTGCTGTTGCGCGAACGTCCGATGCCGGACGACGTCGAGATCGGTCTGCACGCGATCGTTCTCGGCGTAGGCATGCCAGAGGCGCACTGCACACGCGAGCAGCAGCACGGCGGCGACACCCAGCAAGATCAGGCCGCTCGTCCCGATGCGCGCGCGCCGCCTGGCGAAGTCGATGTCGAGGATCTGGATCATTGCGCGTGCTCCATCAGCCGACGCGCGGGCGAACTGTCCGGCGCCGGTTGCGTCGGCCGGATCGCAGCCGCAAAACGCGCTTCGAACGGCGCGGGGTCGGTGTCGTACCCGAACAAATAGATCGTGCAGTCTTCCCGTTTGAAGCCCGCTCGCGTCGCCGAGCGCTCGAACAGCTGCTCGGCCAGTTCGGCAAGCCTCGGCGCGTTGCCCGCGTCGCCGGGAAAGAGGCGCTGCGCGTCATAGGCGGCCCAGCCGCGCTGCTCGACCATCACGGCCTGCATCAACTCCTCGGCCACGAAGATCAGCAGCGCATCGCCGCCCGCTACGATGTCGGCGCAATTGAGCATTTCCGGCAGGCCCAGTTTCAAGCGGGAAATCCGCACATTTCCAGCAATGCCCACTTCATGCATGCCGTCATGCAGCGCGCGCGACATCGCGCTCGCAAACAATGCGCGGCCGCCCTGCTGTACGCAAAAGCGCACCAGCAGCGATTCGCCGTCGATGCCATAGGTGTCGGTGAAATGGGCCAGCGCGATCTCTTCGAGTTCGCGCGCGCGCAGCGTGCGAAAGTCGCCGCGCAATATCGCGTGGTTGCCCCAGAAGTCGTCCAGCACCACGTGTGCGTTGCGTGTCGGCGATTTCGCCTCGCGCGGCGCGCTCTCGACGGTTTCCGCTGCCTCCGCTGCATCGGCGCCGGGTCTGGCGACGAGCGCCGCACGCAGCGCAGCGAGCAGGCCCGCTTCGGTGCCGTACAGGTCGTCGGGAATCGCGAAGCTGAGCGGCTCAGCCGACGGCAGGTGTTTGCGCGGGTGCCACCGTCCGGGCGCGCGGGTCCCGACGACGATCTCGCGTGTGCCGATGCCGATTGCAACTGGACTATTCAACCATCGTGACACGGTTGATCTCCTCGAGTGTCGTTTCGCCGCGTTTCACGAGCTCGATTGCGGCGACGCGCAGCGTCTGCATGCCATAGCGCATTGCCGCGGCCTTGATGTGCCCGAGTGGCGCGCGCTCCGATAGCAGCTGCCGGAGTTCGTCGTTCATGCGCAGCGCCTCGGCAATCGCACGCCGCCCGCGATACCCGCTGCCGCGGCATGCGGCGCAGCCTGTGCCGCGGCGAAACAGGTAGTTTCCCGCTGCGTCCGGGTCGATTCCCGAGCGGATCAGCGTCTCCTTGTCAATCGTGTCTTCGGTCATGCAATCCGGACAGCATTGGCGCAGCAGGCGCTGCGCAATCACGCCATTCAGCGCGGAAACGAAGGAGTACGGATCGACCTCCATATTGGTGAAGCGGCCGATCACGTCGAACACGTTGTTCGCGTGAACGGTCGTGAACACCTGGTGCCCGGTCAGTGCGGCCTGCACGGCGATCTGCGCCGTTTCCGGGTCGCGGATTTCGCCGACCATGATCTTGTCCGGGTCGTGCCGCAGAATCGAGCGCAGCCCGCGTGCGAACGTCAGTCCCTTGGCCTCGTTGACCGGAATCTGCAGGATCTCGCCGAGCTGGTATTCGACCGGATCTTCGATCGTCACGATCTTCTCGAGGCCGTTGTTGATTTCCGTGAGAATCGCGTAGAGCGTCGTGGTCTTGCCGCTGCCGGTCGGCCCTGTGACGAGCAACATGCCGTACGGCATCGAGGCGATCGTACGCATGAAGCGCGTGTCGCCCTCCTGAAAACCGAGTGCCTCGAGCGTCAGGCCACCTGCGGATTGCGAAAGCTGATAGCGGTCGAGAATGCGCAACACCGCATCCTCGCCAAACTGGTTCGGCATGATCGACACGCGAAAGTCGATTTCACGCCCCGCGTACTGCGCCTTGAAGCGCCCGTCCTGAGGCACGCGCCGCTCCGCGATATCGAGCTCGGAGATCACTTTCACGCGCGAGAGCACCTGGTCCGCAACATCGCGGCCCTCGGCGCGGCCCACCACGGTGAGCACGCCATCCACCCGGCACTTGACCATCAGCCCGTTCGCGCGGCATTCGAGGTGAATGTCGCTCGCCATCATCTTGAGCGCGTCGTAGATTGTCGAATTGAGCAGCCTGACGACCGGACTGTCGTCGCTGCTGATGCCCTGCAGCGTCAACGCGAGCGAAGCGGGATCGACCGCGTTCTGGATCGGATCGTCGAACGCAAGGGAGTCCAATGCGCGAACATCCTTTTCGCGCACGGTCAGCCAGGCATTGATGTCCCCTGCGCTTGCGAGCGCCCAGCGATACGGGACGCCCGGTTGCGAGCGCATGCGGTGCTCGATCCAGCCGCGCGTGCGGGCATCGAGCGGATCGGCGATCGCGAACAGCAGCCCGCGGCTATCGCTATCGTCTGGATCGTGGAAGCAGATGCAGAGGCGGGTTGTCGCGTCGACGAACGAAACGACTTCGAAATCCGGTTCGAGCTGATTCAATTCGCGCATACTGATCGACTTCATGCGGAATTGCGCCGCCAGTTGCACACGCAGCTCATCTGCGCTGAGCGAGGTCTGGGCCATCAGCTCCTCGAGCGCGCGAATTCCGGAACCATGCCGCTCGCCGAGCGCTCTCAGCGCGTCGCGCAGATCGGCGCGCGCTTCAGCCTGGGGGCCTTCCTGCAGGGCGATGACGGTATCCACGCGCTTCCCCAATACGTACTGCTGACTATCTACTGAATACTCGACGCGATCTCGAAGATCGGCATGTACATCAGCACGACAATGCCGCCGATCACCACGCCAATGAAGATCATCATCGCCGGCTCGATCAGTCGCGAAATCAGATCGATCGTGCGCGACACCTGCGCTTCCTGGAACGCTGCAATGCGGTCGAGCACGGGGCCGAGACCCCCCGTCTTCTCCGCAACCGTCAGCAGGCGGTACGCGATCGCGTTCGCGAGCCCGGCCTCCTGAAACGCGTCCGAGACCTTCGCGCCGTTGCGCACCCGCTGCAGTGCGCCGGCGAGTGCGGCCTGGTCCGCGCGTCCGACCAGACCGTGTGCAAGGTCGAAAGCCTTCACCGCGGGAATGCCGCCGTCGACGAGCATGGCGGTCGTGCGATAGAACTGCGACTGGCGAAAGACACGAAAGTGTTGCCCGATACCCGGCAGCGCCAGCATCCGGTCGGCGATCCAGTTGCGCACGAACGGGCGGCGCAAGGCGAAGCCTGTTGCCACGACCAGCACGGCGAGGCCGACACTCAGCCCGGCCCCGTGCGCATGCACCATGCCGCCCCAGGCCATCAGCATGCGCGACAGCAGCGGCAATTCGCGTCCGCTGTGTTCGAGCAGGCTCGCGAAGCGCGGCACCACGAAACCGAGCAGGAACAGCACGACAGCCGCGCCGACGAACAGCAGGACCGTCGGATAGATCGCCGCCGATACCACGCGTGAGCGCAGTTCGTGGAGTGTCGCACTGTTGCGCGAAAAACGTGTGAGGCTGTCGGCGAGACCGCCGGTCTGCTCGCTCGCCTTCACGCATGCGACCAGAACGAGCGGGAAGACATGACTGGCGTGCTCGAGCGCAGCGGAGAGCGATTGCCCCTCCTCCAGCCGGCGCAAGAGGTCGCGATACACCTGCGCCGACGCCTCCCGGCGTTCATTGCCGCCAAGCGTGCGCAAGGCATCGACGACGCCCACGCCCGCGTCGAGCAGCGCGGCGAGTTCGCGCGCAAAGAGTTCGACGTTGAAGCGGGCGCCGGGTATCCCGAGCCGGTTCGCACGACTGCGCCGCCGGACGCCATCGGCGCGAACCGACACGACGCGCAGGCCGCGAGAACGCGCAAGCGCCGTGGCTGCCGTCGACGAGTCGCTGTCGATGCGAAGCGTCTGCACTGAGCCATTCGTATCGAAGACACGCAGCACGTACTTCACGTCGACTCTCCTTGCAGACCATCCGTTACCGGCGCAGCGGCCCCGCCGCGCATCGCTACCACGACGAGATCGTGACGTTCTCTCCCGTACCGTCGCCGCGTCCGTTCTTGCCCAGCGAAAACAGGTCGTAGTCGCCGTGGTCACCCGGCGAACGATACTGATACGGGCGGTCCCACGGATCCACCGGCACGGCCTTCTGCAAATAGGGGCCGCTCCAGCGGGTTGCGTTCTGCGGCTTGACCACCAGCGCGTCGAGGCCCTCTTCGGTCGTTGGATAGACGCCGACGTCCAGCCGGTATTGATCGAGCGCCTGACCGAGCGACACGATCTGTGCGCGCGCGATCTTGACGTTCGACTTGCCGACCTGTTCGAAGTATCGGGGGGCGACGAGACCGGCCAGCAAGCCGATGATGACCATCACGACGAGCAGTTCCAGCAGCGTGAAGCCGCGGCTCGCACGCGCGCTTGCGTGCGCCGCAAGACTTGCGCAACGCCGTGGCGCACCGGTTTCGGCCTGACACATGCCGCATTGGATAGAGGTCGATTCGCTGGACACGGCACCCCTCCCCTGTATCGACTCACCGCTTCAGCGTCGCTGAAGCCGTTGAATGCATTTTTGTTCAGGTCGATACAGCCAAGAAGTAGGGAGTGCCGTCCAAAGACATGGGTAAAGACCCTCCAGTTGCACCGTCCCTGTCTGGAGGGATTTCACACATGCTCGTCATCGGGCAGCGTCAGCACGCCCATGTCGATCGCGAGGCGCACGAGGCCGTTCAGGTTCCTGATGCCGAGCTTGCGCATCAGGTTCGCGCGATGCTTTTCTATGGTCTTGGGGCTCAGGCTCAGGCACTCGCCAACCTGCCGGTTCGTGCGCCCTTCGACCACGAGCCGCAGCACAGTGCGTTCGCGGCCAGTCAATGCGTTCCAGAGCTGCGCATGGTGGGCGATGTCCTCTTGCGACCCGTGCGTGCCGCCGCTAACCCAGTTGACGCCGGCTGTGCGCCTGCCCTGCATCACGACGCGCATTTCCCGGACCAGCTGGTCGAACGACGCGTCCTTGACCACGTAGCCGTCGGCTCCCGCGGCGAACGCCTCGCGCACATGGTCCTCACTCCAATGAACGGTAAGGACGATGATCCGGATGCACGGGCACTCGCGCTTGATCGCGACGATCGCCTCGAAGCCGCTGCCGCCGGGCATCGTCAGATCCATCAGGATCAGATCGGGCAGCGTCTCTCTGGCGAGGCGATGGGCTTCGATCCCGCCGCTCGCCTCGCCGACGATGCAGTAGTCGTCCAGTTCGGAAACCATGCGGCAAAGGCCGGTGCGCAGCAAATGCTGGTCCTCGGCAATCAGCACGCGATGTCTTTTTTCCAATTTCGTTGCTCCTTGCTGGACGCTGCGCGCCTAGTTCGAAGCGACCATGTCGTGATACGCGGCGAGCAGTTCCGACGGCGTGGCAAAGCCGTCGATGCGCAGCCAGGGCTTGCCGGGCGCGGCGCGCAGGAATGCAACCGGCGTATGGTTCATCTTGTCGCCGCGATAGACGTTGAACGCGCGCTGCGCCGCAATGCTCGCCTCGACCGTGCCCGTGTAGTGCTGCCACTCGGGGCCCGCTTCGAACCTCGCCGCGTAAGCCTTGAGCCGTGCAGGCGTGTCCTCTTCGGGATCGATCGAGATCGACACGATGTGGACCTTGTCCCGGTCGCTGCCCAGATCGCCTTGCAGTGTTTCGAGCGTCTGGCTGATCATCGGGCAGATCGTCGTGCAGGTGGTGTAGATGAACGTCAGGATCACGGGCCTGCCGTCATTCAACTCGTCGATCAGCGAAACAGTCTTGCCGTCGTCGCGCACGAGATCGACTGAGGGCAGCGTGTACTGCGCTGTCGTGCGGGTCGTCATGCCCGCCATCATGTGATGATGCATGTGCGGATCGGCACCGGCTTCGGCGTCCCCGTCAGGTGCGCACCACGCCGCCGTTGCCGCGAGCGCCATGCCCGTCAGCACCAATGCGCCTACCCTTAATTTTGCAGTCCTGTTCATACCGGTCTCCAGAAATGAGGAGAAGGGTTGCTTTTCGCGACGCGCGGGCCGCGGCGCGCTCACTCCCTCGCAAATCCAGTGTCATGAATTTGCCCAAGAGCGTCATTGGATGAGGGCCCCCAAATGGCGGTGGGGTATGTCCGCTTGATGGAAAACCCGCACTGATCAGTGGGAGTGCTCCCACACTACGACCCCACAATTTCCCCGTTGCGGCTTGAATCGATCACGGCCTACAATCCGGATAATCTTACTAATTGCTTATACCGACACCGACGCATCGGGGAGCTCCAATGGATGAAAGCCAGCCAGGGGGACCGCAGGTAAGATTGCTCGACCTGATCGAAGCGATGCGCAAGCTCCGCAGTACCGCGTGTTCCAGACAACCCGACGCGGGCGTCGTCACCGACGCGCGTGGAGCGGCGCTCGCGATTCTCACACCCGATGGGACCTTCGTGTCGGCAAACCGCAGTGCCGCCGCACTGCTCGGCTATTCGAGCGCCGAGCTTGCCGGCAAGGGCCTCGCCGACCTCGCACCCGACGATTTTCACGACGAACTGGCAGACGAACTCTCCGCGAGCGCGGCTCGCGAGTTCCATTCGTTCAGTGCAGTCCTCAGCAGCCGCACAGGCCATCCAACGCGGCTCGCGCTGCATCAGCAACTGTTGCCCACAAGACACCCTGGATCGACCGTCTTGCTGACGCTATTCGAAGAGCCGCTGACCTTCGAAACCCGGTCCGCCGATCCGGCCGACGTGTTCGATGCAAGCGAGCGGTTGTGCCAGACGTATCTGATGATGGGCCAGCAGAAGGAACGCCAGCGTCTTGCCGCGGAGTTGCACGACGGACTCGGCCAGGCATTAACGCTCATCAAGCTGATGACGGAAGACACGCTGATGCGCATACGCCGCGGGCAGATCGACGACGCGGTGAACCTGCTGGATTCGACCGTGTTCCGGATCCGCGAAACGATCGGCGACGTGCGGCAAATATGCGGTGAGCTCAGGCCGCTCATGCTGGACAAGCTGGGGTTGCCCGCGGCATTGAGTTCGCTGTGCCGGCGCATCGAACACGGCACGGCGGCGTTGTCGGTCTCGTTCGACTGCGACGTTGCGGACAAGGACGTGCCCGAGCACCTGAAAGCGGACATGTTCCGAGTCGCTCAGGAGGCGTTGAACAACGCCGTCAAGCATGCCGCGGCTACGCAAATCTCGCTTAGCCTGCGCGGCGACACGAGAGGCTGGCTATTGACGATTCAGGACGACGGCATTGGCTATGAGAACCATCCGTTCGCCACAGAAGACGCCTACACGACAGGATTGGGCCTGATCGGCATGCAGCACCGTGTCGAAATGCACGGCGGCGCGTTCTCGATCGAGTCTTCCGCGGCGACAGGTACGCGCGTTAGTGCAACCTGGATGCGCTAGCGCGGTCTGCGCCGCGTTCAGGTTCCCGTTTCGCCTAGCCGGTATTCGGGCAGCTCGCCCCCAGGTCCCGAACCCGCCGCCGGCTCGGAGCGCTCCGGCAAGTGCTCGTCGTCCACATTCGGCTCAGCGCACTTGGCCGCAAGCGACGTCAGCAGGCCCATGCTCATCGCCACGAGAACCAGTTCGGTCAGGTTGGCGATGTGAAGCTTGTGCATCATGCTTGCGCGATACTTCTCGATCGTCTTGGGACTCAGGTTCAGATACTGTCCGACCTGCCGGTTGGTGCGCCCTTCCGCGATCAGCTTCAGCACGCTGCGTTCGCGTGCCGTCAGCACGTCCCACGCATGCTTGGGCGCGGGCGCTTCGCGGCCGCCGCTCACGAATGAGTCCACCATGTACCCGTACACGTCTGCGCTCAGATGTTTCTTTCCCTGCATGACCGAGCGCATTGCGACCAGCAGTTCGTCGAACGACACGTCCTTGAGCACGTAGCCGTCCACGCCCGCACGCAGCGCCTCGCGCACGTACTCCTCGTTCTGATGCACGGTGAGCGCAATGATGCGCACGTCCGGCGATCGCCGTTTGATCGTTGCGCTGGCGTCGATGCCATTCATCCCCCGCATCGACAGATCCATCAGGATCAGATGAGGGGCGAGCGTCATGGCCTGCTGGCAGGCTTCCTTGCCGTCCCTCGCTTCGCCGACGACGTCGTAGTCGCCTTGCGCGCACAGCATCGAACGTAGGCCATTTCTCAGCAGATCGTGGTCCTCTGCGATTACAACGCGACATTTGGTATTCACGTCTTGTCTCCCGGTTCCAACGCCCTCAGTCGTCATGAACGGCTTAACGATTTGACTATTTCGAAACCTTCCGTTAAGCTTTCATCACTTACATTCGAATTCCTAAGTATCTGCTTTACGCCCGTTTTCCACGCACCCTACACGCGCGTGCCATTTGCAAGGTTCACGCCACTTCCCGGTGAACAAGCACCGGCGCGCGTCTCCACATTTCCGCAAATTTCGGGAGCGCGGCGGGCATCAAAAATGTTTCAAATTCGAACCCTTTTGCATTCCGCAGAGGATTGGCCATCGCAAGGGATCGGCCAGGGATAACGGGAAATCCGTTCATTGTTGCCGCCGGGTGCAAATTAACCCGTCACAGTTGCGCCGCATGAGAAGAAAACAGGCGCCCTGCATCGCAATAGATTTGTATCGGCCAATTACCGTCTCTTACCATTTGTTTCGAATGTTAAGTTTCTGCAATGTGCTTTGCGGCGGCCAAACCACGATGCGAAGTGTAGGGAGGTGCCCCATTGTCGATCGGTTTTTTCTGCCACCACAATTCAGGTGCAGGAGAAAACAACGATGGATCGCCACCCTTCACCCAGCGTGCGAAACGCAATCATTCTCGCCTTCGCGATGCTCGGCGCGGTGTTGCCGAAATCTGCATATGCCCAGATATTCGGCACGGTAGACGGCAATGGGGCGATCGTTCTCACGAACGTGCCGGGCAAGCCTGGATTGAAGCTAATCGTTGCAGGCGAGCCGCCAGGGGAACCCGGCGCGAGGCGCCGGTCCCGCAAGTCAACCGGCAGCGCCGGCTTCCCCTTGTACGCGGACGTCATCGACGAAGCGAGTCGCTCGTTTCGCGTGAAACCCGAATTGCTTCGTGCGGTGATCGACGTCGAGTCGGGATATAACCCGAAGGCGGTATCGGATAAAGGCGCACTGGGATTGATGCAGTTGATGCCGGAAACCGCGAAGCGTTTCTCGGAAGGCGACATGTTCAATCCGCGCGACAACGTGCTGGCCGGCGCGCGGTATCTGCGCTTTCTCCTCGACTTGTTCAAGGACGACGTAGAACTCACGCTGGCCGCTTACAACGCTGGAGAGAACGCCGTGATTCGCGCCGGCTATCGCGTGCCCTCGCTGCCGGAAACACGTCTCTATGTTCCGCGCGTGCTGGCGCGCTACAAGCAGCTGCTCGCGGCCAGTTGATCGCCCTGCACCGCGCCCTTGCCGGCAACCCGAGGCGTTTGAATAGCGAGCCGGCCGACTGCGGACCAGTTCAGTCGGCCGGTCGCCCTCTGCTACGTACGGCGCGAGCATTAGCAGGTCGCCGCGCCCTACGCTCTCCCTTCTTGACTTTCGGTCTGCGCGCGTCACGGGATCGCGGGCATGCCCGGGTCGCCTTCCTCCACGTGTGCCTGCGCGTTGTGAAGTGTGATCACGTGCTCGATCTCCGCCACGCGCTCTTTCGGAACGTCAATCATTATCAAAAGCTCGCCCCGGAGAATTCCCGCTTCGAAACGCTTCAATCGCGAATTTGGCATGTCGACGCCGATCATCGCCGCCACCCATGCGCCGAATCCTGTTCCTGAAAGCGCGAGGATCACCACGGTGCCGCTGGCGATCCTGAGGTCTTCGGGCGGCACGACGAACGCAATCAGCGCCACCAGCAATCCGGTCGCGCAGCCTACCGCCGTGCCTCGCGCCAGCGACACAAGCAGATCGCTGCGTTGCGCGAGCGATGCCTGCGGCAAGCCGTCGATCGACACATTCTCGTTGGCGATGACATGCATATGCCGCCACTCGATTCGCTGCATAAGCAGTTCGCCGACGATCCTGCGCGCACGCTGTGGGGTGGGCAACAGAAAGTAGACGCGTCTCATTTCAGGCACTCCAACTTTACGCCGGTCACGCACCGAAACCCCTGGTGACATTCTTGTCCGCGACGAAGCCGGATTTAAGTAGTATTGCTCGCCGAAACGCGTGGGTAGAAACCCGCAGATATTCTTTCGTTTTCCTCACAGACTGCCGTAGCTATGCAGGCCT
>NZ_CAJMZA010000057.1:0-17481 GCF_905220195.1 Paraburkholderia sp. J8-2 | reverse complement strand
TCAAAAAGTGCGATAAATTATATTATGTCCAATTAGATAGCCACCTCAGGCACACCTCCTGCGCCGCCAATCCCATGGCGTCCTGCAGGAGGAACCCATGACGTCCGCCCCGTCATCCGGGCAACCAACCCGCGCCAGTTCGAATCCAGAACCCACGCTCGCGCAGCGCGTCGCCGGCTGGCTCGGTCTGTGCGCAGTGCCGCTCATCTGGCTGCTGCATCTGGCACTTGGCGTTACGCTCGTTTCCACGGCCTGCGCCGACGCCGTCACGCAGGACCCGATGCCGGGCTGGCACGGCACGCAATGGATCCTCGGCATCGCCTCGGTCTGCGCGCTCGTGCTTGCGCTCGTCATTACCTACGCCGCAGGCGGCGCCTGGCGCAAGACTGCCTACGTCGCGAAGGAAAAGCGCGATGCACGGCGATTCATCGCGTGGTGTGGCGCGACGGCTTCCGTGGCCTTCACCTTCGGTCTCGCCTTTTCGATCTGCATATTGATTGCAGTTCCGATCGAACGCCTCTGCACGGCCTTCGACTAGGTAACGCGATATCCGCCATGCAATCGCTGTGCGCCAGCGCTTCGGTGTAGTCATTTGTCTCGCTGGCCGTTGTCACGGTCACAGCCCGCCTCGCCGCATTCCGCACGACGACAGGTTCGGTCGCATCGTTGGATCAGATCACAGGATCGTAGCGCCATCCCTCGCGGCTCCATTGCATGGTATGCGTCGGCGCCAGCGCGGCGATGAAATCCGCGTCATGTGAAGCCACGATCAGCGCGCCCGGGAAGTCCGCTAGCGCCCCCTCGATCGCACGCACGGATTCGAGGTCGAGATGGTTGGTCGGTTCGTCGAGCAACAGTAACTGTGCCGGCGTGCCGCGCCAGAGCGCACAGGCGAGCGCGGCCTTCAACCGCTCCCCGCCGCTCAGGTAGCGCGCCGGTTGCGTCACGCGCCTGGCGTCGAGCTGCAGCAGCGCGAGCCGGCTGCGCAACGCCCCTTCTGCGAGCGGTGTTTCGAGCAACCCAAGCTGCTCGACGATCGAGCAGTCGGGATCGAGCTGTACGAGCTTCTGGTCCAGGTAGGCACAGCGAACATGCGTCACGCTGCGCCCCGTATGGGGCGCGAGTTGCCCCGCAAGGAGGCGCAACAGCGTCGACTTTCCGCATCCGTTCGGCCCCGTCAGCGCCACGCGCACAGGGCCGCTGCACGACCAGGTGAGCGTGGCGGCGGGATCGTCGTGGGCAAGCCACGGCAGCCGGGCCTCTTCGAGCGTGAAGACCTGGCGGCGCGCGCTGACTTCTGCGCCTGGCATCGCCACGAGCACGGGCGCCTCGGGTTCGACACGTGCGGCCGCCTCGGTAACGCGCTCGTCGAACGCCTCCTTGTGCTCGCGCTGCTCGGCCCTGACCTGCCCCATCACATTGCGCGCACCGCCCTTGATCCCCTCCTTCACCATCGACGATAAATTGGCCGTCTTCGCGTAACGCAAGGTGCCAGCGGCATGCCGCTGGATCGTGTCGTGTTCGCGTTGGAGCTTGCGCGTGGCGCGCTCGCGTTCGTTACGTGCATGGCTGAGCGCGCTCTTCGCCGCTTCGTGCTCCGCATCGCGCTGGGTGCGGTAGCTGGCATAGTTGCCGCCATAAGTTCGAAGCCCCGTGGGCGTGACTTCGACAATGCGCTGCATGTCTCCAAGCAATGCACGATCATGGCTCACCACGACGAGGCCGCCTCGCCATGCGCAAAGCGCGCTGCGCAGCCATGCGCGGCCAGCCGCGTCGAGGTGATTGGTCGGCTCGTCGAGCACGAGCAGACCGGCGTCACCCAGCAGCGCGCCTATCATGGTCACGCGTGCGAGTTCACCGCCGCTGAGTGCGTGCGCTGATGTGTCGGACTCCAGATGATCGAGACCCGCCGCGTCGAGCGCAGCACGCAGGCGCGCAGCGAGATCCCAGCGCTCGCCGATCACGTCGAAATCGACGGCGTCGGCCGTACCCTTTCCCAGCCGCGCCAGCGCCGCGAGCGGCGCTTCGATCCCCATGACTTGCGCAACGGTCCGCGTATCGTGTGACGCGTCAAGGTGTTGCTGCGCCGCGTACGCGACACGCACGTGCCGATCGATCGTGCCGGACGTCGGCTCGATTTTTCCCGCGATCAGTTGCGCGAGCATGCTTTTGCCAATGCCGTTTCGGCCGACAATACCAGTGGGCACGCGATCGACAATGAGTTCTAGCGAATCGAATAGCGTAATGCCGCTATCGAAACGCAATGAGACGTGATGGAGTGCGGCAAGCGCCGCAGCTGGCGTGACTCGAGCCATAAGCTTCTCCCGAATGTATGAAACCTCTCGCGCAACGTGTTCGACGCTGACGCGAAAACATTTTTTGGGGGAAGCTTAGTTGTCCACTTTGGCTGGAGTCCGGTATGCAGGAATGGAAGGCGCATGATAACAACGAGAGATGCCAGGCACAAGCCATACGCCGGCCGAATTGTTGGCCATGCACCACGCCGCCAGCGGATCGATCTACTAGAAAACCCCTTCTAAAAGCGGTCGATCATGCCAAACTGGACACCGCGCACTGGCGCGCCTGGCCAGGAAGGCGGCAGCCCGGTCACGTTCACGCCGCGCAGCGTGAAGGTCGCATCGTTACGATTGCGCAGCCACCCTGCGCTCGCGTAGAGCAGCACGCGCTTCGAGAGGTCGTACTCGCACGCGGCGCTGAACTGGTCGGCGTCGTTGTCGGCGCCCGAGAGGTCGTGCACCCACGCATAGCCGAGCGACGCACGAAATTGCGAGGTGATCGCGTAGCGCGCGGAGACTGAAAAGCCGTTGTTGTGGTTGCGCGGCGTGCCGCCGTCGCCGTTGAAATACGCGAAAAAGCCTGTCACAGGCCCTAATACATATGACATGCCTCCGAGATTCGCGCGTAGTGCCCCTGCGCCGTTTTGCTGTTGATGCGCGTACGAAATGCGAAACGGTCCGTGCCGCCATTCGACGGTTTCGATGTTGCCGGCAAGTCCGTTGCTGCCCGTAGCGGGGTCGCGCAGCGAGGCCATCAGCGTGGTCGAGAAACCGTAGATATCGGGCGACAGATACGTGATCGCGTTCGATTCGTATGGCGTGATCTTCGATAGATTGTTCAGGCCCGAAGCGATGGTGCCCGCGCCGAACGCGTCGAGTTGCCCCTTGAACGGAATATAGATTGGCGAGTATTGCCGCCCCGCCCGCACCGTGCCCCACTGTGTGCCGAGGCCAATCCACGCCTGGCGATTGAAGATCGTGTTGGCCACAGCAAAGGTGCCGTCGTTGGACCCGAAGCCGTTTTCCAGCTCGAACAGGATCTTGATGCCGTCGCCGATATCCTCCACGCCGCGCAGCCCGAAACGAGACCCGCGATACGCGCCCGAGTCCATGCGCGCGACCCAGCCCGCGCCCGGGTTCGTCACCTCGATGCTCGTGTCGAGCGTCCCGTACAGCGTGACCGAGCTTTGCGCGCGTGCGCTTGTCGTATGCAACGTGGCGAAGGTTGCCGCACACACCACCGCCCAGGCGCGCGCGGCGCGCAATGTTCGATTCATGGAGGAAAAACGGGTGAGGCGCACGAGCGGTGCGTCGCATGCTGCATGAGAAGCGGCAGGTGCTGTGCGAGCCCCTGCCTCCGCCTGAAAAACCCGCTAGCCGCGGCCGCCCTGTGCTGCCGGGCGGCTCCCGCGCGCTTCACTGCTTCGGCAGCGCGTAGGCAATCACGTAGTCGCCGAGCTTCGTGCCGAACGAGCCGTGCCCGCCCGCCGCGATCACGACGAACTGACGGTCGCCCACCGCATAGGTCATCGGCGTGGCCTGACCACCCGCGGGCAGCCGCGCTTGCCAGAGCCGGGCGCCATTGTTCACGTCGAAGGCGCGGATGTAGTTGTCCGCCGTCGCGCCGATGAAGATCACGCCGCCCGCCGTCACCATCGGGCCGCCGAGCATCGGCATGCCCGTGCGGAAGGCCACCGGAATCGGCGAGCTGTCACGCGTCGTGCCGATGCGCTTTTTCCAGATGATCTGATTGGTCTTGAGGTCGACAGCGGAGATGTAACCCCATGCCGGCTGCTTGCACGGTAGCCCGAGCGGCGACATGAACGGATTGAGTGTCACGCCGTAAGGCACGCCGTATTGCGGCTGAATGCCCGCCTCCGTGCCGCTGCCCTTCGCGCCCGGCTGCGGCTCCATCGGGTTGCCCGGCCCGCGCGGAATGAGCCGCGAGACGAACGGCAGCGCGATGGGATTCGCCACGGCGATCTGCCGGTCGGTGTCGATGGCAAGGCCGCCCCACTCGAACATGCCGAGGTTGCCCGGGAAGACGAGCGAGCCTTGCAGCGAAGGCGGCGTGAATGTGCCTTCATAGCGCAGCTGGTGGAACATCACGCGGCAGATGAGCTGGTCGTACATCGTGGCGCCCCACATGTCGGCGTCGGTAAGGTCCTTCGACGGCCGGAACGTGAGTTGCGAGAACGGCTGCGTGGGCGAAACGTGGTCGCCCGGCGCCGCGCCCTGCGGCACCGGCATTTCGGGCGCGGGCACGACGAGTTCGCCCGTGCGGCGGTCGAGCACGAACAGGTTGCCCGTCTTCGCGGGCGCATACACCACCGGCACGGTCTTGCCGTCCTTGTCGGTGATGTCGGCGAGCGTGGGCTGCGAGGGCTGATCCATGTCCCACAGGTCGTGGTGCACGGTCTGGTAGAACCAGGCGAGCTTGCCGGTCGACGCGTGCAGCGCGAGCAGGCCCGTTGCGTAGCGTTCCATGTCGGGCGTGCGGTCGCCGCCCCAGATGTCCGGCGTCTTCACGCCCATCGGCAGATAAACGATGTCGAGCTTCGCATCGTAAGCCGCCGGCGCCCACGAGTTCGGCGAATTCCACGAGTAGTGCTCCCCTGGGCCCGGAATCTTGTTCGGGTCCGCCGCGCCCGGATCGAACGCCCACAGCAGCTCGCCCGTGCGCACGTCGAAGCCGCGAATCACGCCCGAAGGTTCGCGCGTCGAGAAGTTGTCTTCCACGGCGCCCGCCACGACGATCACCTTGCTCGTGACGATGGGCGGCGAGGTGGGCTCATACATGCCCGGCGTCGTTACCGGCATGGCGTGCTGCAGGTCGAGATCGCCGTTTTTGGCGAAGCCCGCGCAGCGCTCGCCCGTGAGCGCGTCGAGTGCGTAGAGGTGGCCGTCGTTCACGGGCAGCAGAATGCGCTTCGTGCAGGCGCCGTTCACGGCGGCAGGCATTGCGACGGCCGTGGTTTCGCTCGCCGGCGCGGCGGCTTCTGTCGCTGAGGCGGCGTCGCTCGCGGGCGCGGCCGCCTCGGTTGCCGAAGCCGCCGCGGGGTCCGATGCGGCCGCGGGCGTCGACGCCGCTGCGGCATCACCCGCACTCGCATTCGCGCTCGCCGAAAGATCCACGAACGACACGCCCCGGCAGGTCACGTGCTGGAACGAGGGATCGGCCTGCAGCTTCGGATCGAACTTCCATTTGAGTTCGCCGGTTTGCGCGTCGAGCGCGAACAGGATCTGGTGCGGCGAGCACAGGTAAAGCAGGTCGCCGATCTTGATCGGCGTGACTTCGTTGGTGATCTCGACCGGATCGTTGGGCCCCTTCGTGTCGCCGGTGCGGAAGGTCCATGCCACCTGCAGATTGTGCACATTGTCGGGCGTGATCTGCTGCAGCGGCGAATAGCGCGTGCCTTGCTGGTCGCGTCCGTAAGCGGGCCATTCGGATGGCTCGATGCCATCGACGTTCGGCGCGGGCGTGGTCCTCACCGCCGCGAGCGAGCCGTTGATCTGCTGCGGGTCGTTGAAGTGCGCATACACGAGCACGCCGCCCCACACGAGCAGCCCGACCACGAGTGAAAGCACGCCGAACTGGCGCGGACGCTCCAGGTGCCAGCTCATGAGCACGAGCAGCCAGATGCCGAACACCACCAGCACGCCCGAGCGCGGCACGAGCGCCCAGAAGTCCGGCCCCGACTCCCAGAGCCCCCAGATCGCCGTGCCGATCAGCACGATCGCGTAGAGCACGAACGCAGAGGGACTCGCACGCCACAACAGCCACGCGAACACGAGCAGCAACACGCCCGTCACGACGTAATACGGCGAGCCGCCGAGCGAAATGAGCCACGCGCCGCCAGCCAGCAGATAGACCGCCGTGAGCAAGGTGAACAGCACGGAGATGACTCCGATGAAGCCCAGCGGTTTCGATAGTCTGGCCATGATCTCAACCTTCCTCGAAGAATGTCGTCTGCGATGGCGGAACAACGTGGCGTCAGAACACGTGCATCATCCCGACGTAGGCACCCGTTTGCGATTGGCCCGCCAAGGGGCTGGTCGGCGTGCTCGAGTCGCGCGGCGTGGCGAACACGGAGAACGTGCCGTTCTTGCTGTTGCTCACATACGCGAGCGTGCCGTACAGGAACGTGCGCGCACTCAGGTTGTACGTGGTGCCGAGCGCGTAGAGCATGGCGTGGCTCGCAGGGTCGTGCGAGGCGTCGCCGCCGCCCTCGCCTACGTGAATATAGAAACCCGCGGCCGTCACGGCCCACTTCGGTGTGGCCTGGTAGGTCGCGCCCAGCCAGTAGTGGTCGGCGGTATCGGAAATGCCGGGCGGCGTATCGGGCGCGGAATAATGCGTGTACGCGGCCTGGATCTTGAACTTCTGCACGCGCAGGTTGCCGCCCACGAAGTATTCTTTCGAGGCCGTGAAGATGTTTGAAAAGCGCCCGCTCGAATCGCGCAGTTCGTCGTAGATGCCGCGCAGGTCGAAAAGCGTCGAGTGGTACGACAGCATGATGCCGTCCGAGCGGCCAAACTCGCCTTCGGCGCCGGCATTGAAGTTGCCCGGCTGATTGCCGAACGAATACTGCCCCTGCACGTCGAGGCCGTTCCACACCGGGCTGTGATATTCGATGTTGTTGCTCGTCTGCTGCCAGTTGCGGCCGCGCACGAGCGAGGCCGACGACACCGCCTGCTGCACGAACGGATCGTATGCCCACACGCCGTCGCTATCGATGAAGAGATTACGGCCGGCTTGCAGTTGCCCCCACGTGTCGTTCTTCAAGCCGACATACGCGCGGCGCGACCAGAGCCGGCCGCCGCCCGTGGTGCCGTTCATGATTTGCACGGCGGTTTCGAGGTTGAAGATCGCGGCGCTGCCGCCGCCCAGGTCCTCGGTGCCCTTGAGGCCGAACATGCTGGTGCCCCAGTCGCCGCCTTCGGCGCTCCAGCGGCTCGAACTGCCGCCGTTGCCGTTCGCGATGTGATTGAGGTACTCGATACCGCCATCCACGCGGCCGTACATCGTGACACTCGATTGTGCGCACGCGGCCGAACTGGCGGCGAGCAGCACCACTGCGCCCAGAGTCGTTTTCACGTTGGCTCCCTTGTGGAGTCCTCTTTCTTGGTCCGGTCCGTGCCGGGGCGGATAACGTGGTTTAACGTGCAGACAAGCCGGCGCGCCCGGTTGCATGCCGGACACATCGCGCACTAAAAAGCATAGCGCGTGGTGAGAAATCCCGTATTTTGGCTGGACGACGAATGACGCACAGTTGCACGCCCGCGACGGAGCGGGGGCGCAAAGCATATTGCGTGCCGCGCGGCACCATGCGCGGCGCATGCGTGGGCTGTTCAGCACGATTGCCGTGGACTTTCAGGGCGACGTATCGGCGCGCCTGCCATTGCGAGGGCTCGCGAAGGGGGGCCGGACACGCGATAGAATCAGCGCTTTTCATGGACGTTTCCCCATGACCACTGCGCTGCTCGTCATCGATTTTCAGAAGACGCTTGTCGACACCGAACCGCTGCCCGGCGACATCGCCATGGTCAGCGCCAACATCAACGTGCTGTTGCAGCGCGCAAGGCATGCGGGTGCGCCGGTCGTGCTGATCCAGCATGAGGACGACACGGCGCTCGTTCGCGGGTCCGACGCGTGGGCGCTGTCGGCCACGCTTGTGACGGACCCGGCCGA
Organism: Paraburkholderia sp. J8-2; assembly: GCF_905220195.1. NCBI lineage: Bacteria > Pseudomonadati > Pseudomonadota > Betaproteobacteria > Burkholderiales > Burkholderiaceae > Paraburkholderia > Paraburkholderia sp. J8-2. The sequence continues at coordinate 9,492 of NZ_CAJMZA010000057.1, read as the reverse complement.
CCACCTCATCGGCAAGCGCACGCCCGATTCGTTTCTCGGCACCGGCCTGGGCGCCCTGCTCGCCGCGCATGCGGTGAATCACGTCGTGATCTGCGGCTATGCGAGCGAATTCTGCGTCGACACGACAGTGCGGCGCGCCGCCGCAAACGGCCTCGCGGTCACGCTCGCCGCCGACGCCCACACCACCCACGACAAGGCCCACGCGAATGCGGCGTCGATCCGCGCGCACCACAACGCGACGCTGTCGAATATCCGCAGCTTCGGCCCGAAGATCAGCGCGGTGCGCACCGGTGAAATTGCATTCGGCACGCCCGCACAAGACGGCTGAAGTTAGCGCGCGTCGTGCCGCGAGTCTGCCTTCGCGGCGTCGCCGCCCTGTGTCGGCTGCGGTTGAGCCGGCCGCACAGTATGGAAAACCGGCAAACGCCAGCCGAAATAGAGCGAAGCCAGCCGCAACGCCACGCAGGAAATCACGGCCACCCAGGGCGTCCAGAACGTCGACCAGCCCGCATACGTGAGCCCCACCTGCACGGCGGCGCCAAGCAGCGCCGCCGACGCATAGATCTCGCGATCGAGAATGGCCGGCACGCGCGAGAGCAGCATGTCGCGCATCACGCCGCCGCCCACCGCGCTCACGATGCCAAGGATGATGGCCGGCTCAGCGCTCTGGCTATACGCAAGCGCCTTCTGCGCGCCCGCCACCGCAAAGAGGCCTAGCCCGATCGCATCGAACAGCAGCACGGGGTGACGCAGCCGCCGCACCTGCGGATACGCGGCAATGGTGAGCCCCGTAGCCAGCAACGTCACCGCGAGATAGGCCCAATTTGCGAGCCCTGCCGGCGGCACCGCACCGATACACAGATCGCGGATGATGCCGCCGCCGCACGCCACCATGAAGCTCACGACGACGATGCCGAACAGGTCGAGCCGCCGCTGCCGCGCGGCCACCGCGCCGGAGATCGCGAAGGCGAACGTGCCGATCAGGTCGAGTGCCGTATAGGCCGTGTGAGCGTTGAGATGCGCGCCCACTTCCGCGCCGATTGCCACGCTCACGCCGCCTCGCTTTCGCGGCCGAGCCACGCGCCGGCCGCGCACAGCATCGCCTCGAGGCCGGCGCGCAAGGTGGGGTCGAGCACCGGCGCGAACTTCGGCGAGTGGTTGCTCGGAATCTCGTTGAGCTTCTTCGCGGCCCTGGCTTGCGCATAGACCTCGGGATCGGTGCCGCCCACGAACCAGAACGCGTACGGCACGCCCCATTCGCGGCCGAACACGCTGAAGTCCTCGCTGGCGGCGGCCGGCGGCGTTTCGTAAGCGCGCTCGCCGAACCACGCTTCGAACGCCTTGCGCAGGCGCGCCGTGGTGGCGACGTCGTTTACCGTGAGCGGGTAGCTCGACAGCGTCGTGAACTCCGGATCGCGCGGCGCATTCGAGGCCGCGCATTCGGCGCAGCAGATACGGCGGATCGCGCCCAGCATGTACTCGCGCACGTCTTCGTCGAAGGTGCGCATGTTGAGTTTGAGCGTGGCGTCGTCCGGGATGATGTTTTCCTTCGTGCCTGCCTGGAGGGAGCCCACTGTGAGCACCGCGCGCTCGCTCGGCGAGATTTCGCGCGAGACAATCGTCTGCAGGCGCAGCGTGGTGGAAGCCGCCATGATCACCGGGTCGATCGACGTTTGCGGCTGCGAGCCGTGCGAGCCGCGGCCGAACAGCTTCACCTTGAGACTGTCGCCCGCCGAGAGGATCGTGCCGCTGCGATAGCCCACGGTGCCAGCCGGGCCCACCATCACGTGCTGGCCGAGAATCACGTCGGGCTTCGGAAAGCGCTCGATCATGCCGTCGTCCATCATGCTGCGCGCGCCGCGCCCCACTTCTTCGCCGGGCTGGAACACGGCAAGCAGCGTGCCGCTCCATGCGTCGCGATGCGCCGCCATCAACTGCGCCACGCCTAGCAGCCAGGTCACGTGCAGATCGTGCCCGCACGAGTGCGCCACGCCCACCTGCACGCCCTCTTCGTCTTTGGCCGTCACGGTGCTCGCATACGGCAGGCCGGTGGCTTCGGCCATGGGCAGCGCGTCCATGTCGGCGCGCAGCATCACGACCGGCCCCTCGCCGTTGCGCAACACGCCCACCACGCCCGTCACGCCGACTTCGCGCGAGACTTCGTAACCGAGCTTTTGCATGCGCTCCGCCACGAGCGCCGCCGTGCGGAACTCCTGCATCGAGAGTTCAGGATGCTGGTGCAGATCCTTGTAGAGCGCTTCGAGTTCGGGTAGCAGCGCGCCGATGGCGGGCGCCACGGTTTCGACCAGCTTCGGCATGGACGACTCCTTCATGCTTGATTCAATCACTTTGTCAGTCAGGCAAGGCGCGGTCTCAACCGCGCTCGATCAGGCTCTGCGCAAGCTTGGCGAGCAACTGGTCGAGCGTCTTGCGCTCGTGGTCGGTGAGCACGGCAGCGAGTTCGGACTCGAGCTTCGAGCCTGCTTTTTCAGAGGCGCTCGCCACCTTCGCGCCCTCTGGCGTGACGCGCAGTGTAACGCTGCGCCGGTCCGTCGCGTGCGCGCCACGACCTATCAGACCGCGCGACTCGAGTTCGCCGAGCGTTTTGGAAAGCAGCGTTTTTTCGATGAGCGCGAGCTGAGAAACGGCCTTGGGCGTGATGCCCGGTTCGGCCCGGATGATGCGCAGCACGCGCATGGCACGCACGTCGAGATCCCAGCGCTCACGGTAGACCGCGTTGGCGCGATCCATCAGCAGGGCACTCGTTTGATCGAGCCTGAATGTGAGGAAATCTGAATACAAATGCGTGCTCCCGTCCAGTGCGCCAACTGGACGCCAGTATAGTCAAATAGTTGAAAATTTCAACTATCTAGAACCGGTAAGCACGATTGAGCGGACGTAGATGCGACAACGCGGCGGCTCCCTCTTGAGAGGAGAACCGCCGCGCGGGGGAAAACGTTCGGCGGGGACAGATGCCCGCCGAGGTCAGCCTCGCTGAACCGACTTAGAACGCGTGGCGCATGCCCACCGTGACGGCGACCTGCGTATCGGTCGACGAAGGCGAGAGCGTGTTGATCATGGCGTGCGAGAGCACCGAGCCTTCCGGTGCGCCATGCACGTTCTGGTACACGCCTTCCAGGTAGAAGTCGGTGCGCTTGCTGATAGCGTAGTCCGTTTGCAGCATTGCCGTGTTCCAGCCCGGGCTCGAGCCGTTGTACGCGCCGTGCGTGTACGTGTACGCACCCGACACGCTCCATGCCGGCGTGAGCGCGTATTTCACGTTCGCTTCGAAGTTGTCGAGGCGCAGCGAACCGGCGAGCGAACCTGCGGAGTCGTCGTTCGAGCCGAGGTAGGTGCCCGTGCCGAACGAGTAGACGCCTGCGGCGTTGTCGATCTGCGAGTGGCTCCAGACGAGACCCACCGTGGCCGGGCCATAGGTGTAGTTGCCGCCGAGCGACCAGACACGCTGACGTTCAGCCAGGAAGTTCGCGCTCGTGTCGCTCGTGGTGACCGCGCCGCTGCCGGTGCCCGCGTTGTTGAACTGCAGGTAACCGGCCGCGAGGTTCAGCGGGCCCTGGCTATACGACACGGCGAAGCCGTACGAGCGGTTGTTCGCGAAGTCGCCGGCCTTGTTGCTGAACGAGTACATCGTCTCGAACGTCACACCGTACCAGGTCGGGCTCGCGTACTTGACCGAATTGTTGATGACCACCGAGTTCGCCGCGAGGTTGTCGTTCTCGAACGGGTGAGCCGCGAGGCTGCCGCCCCACGTGTTGAATTCCGCCGTGAGCGGGCCCACGAGGTCGTTCATCACGTCGAACTGGCGGCCGAACGTGAGCGTGCCGTACGGATCGCTTTGCATGCCGACCCAGGCTTGCGAACCGAAGCCCAGACCCGAGAACGCCTGCGCGCCGTTGTTGAGCAGGAAGCCTTGTTCGAGCTTGAAGATCGCATGCAGACCGCCGCCCAGATCTTCCGAACCCTTGAGGCCGAATACCGTGTTCTGCGTGGAGCTGCTGTTGAGCTGCCAGTTGCTGTGGCCGAACTGGTTGTTCGTGTAGACGAGACCGGTATCGATCAGGCCGTAGAGGGTCACGCTGCTTTGCGCGTGTGCCGAAATGGCAAAGGCGCTCAGCAGGGCCGCGGCGAGTAGCGATTTTTTCATGTTTTCAAGCTCCGGATTGGGCGGTGGGTTAATGCATCGAATTCAGGCAGCCGGCACCATCGGCGTGCAATCTCATACGCGCGCATTCCATTTCGGTGCAGATTCAAAAGAAAAAATCTACCCGTCGATGATTATTGCGAATTGAGCAATTCATCGATGTTGATAATGCAATGACGAAATGGGAATCGAGCGGCGAGTACGGCGCGAATCGAACACCCGCATCATAGGGCGTAGAAAATAAAAATGGTGTCGAAATTCGAGCGGCGTGGCGTCGATGGCACAACCGCGCCGGGCAAGGCTCGACGCGCGTCGAGGAATGTGCGGGGCGTGAATATTGCTGGACAAATTACATAATGCTTTCGATATGACGCATTAAAACCGGCGAGAAAGACCGATTAACCGCATTGAGAACTGTCGCCGAAATCGGCCCTCAGAGCGCGTTGATTCTTGTATTAATGCGCGCTCATTTTGACTTGACGTCATTCATTCAGGCAGCCGGTGCAACCGATGCGCCCGCTATTGCGTGACGCTTCAATGCCTCTGCCACAAATCCCGACGCCTTCATGGTTTCGACAAACGCGCCGAGCACTTCGGCCGCCGGTGGACCGCGGCGCTTCGCGACGCCCATCGCCTGGCGAATCACCATGAAGCGTTCGTCGAGCAGGCGCAAACCGCCGACTTTCGCGGCATCGGCTTCGAGTTGCTGCTTCACGCCCGCGGCGACTTCAAGCCCTTGATCGAGGAAGGTCTGCACGACGGTTGGCGAAGTCGGCGCGCGCACGATCTCCGCTTGCTTCAATTCGCGCGAGAGAAAGAGATCGTACGCACTGCCCTTGCCCACCGCCACGCGGTTATGCGGCTGATCGACTTCGGCATTGGTGCGCACGAGCGAATCGTTGCGCACCAGATAAAAGCCTTCGATCAACACATAAGGCGCGGTGAACGCGATCGTCTCGCCTCGCTTGGGATCGACGGCGAAGAAGCCGAAATCCGCGCGCTCGTCGCTCACGGCTTCGACGGACTTGCCCGCCGCGTCGAACACGACGAGTTCGAGCGGCACGCCCAGGTGCTGCGCGAACGCGCGTGCGAGATCGACGGAAACGCCGAACGGTTCGCCCGAGGCCGCATCGCGATTTGCGAGAATCGGATTGCCGAGGTTGATGGAGGCGCGCAACGTACCCGTGGGCGCGAAGGCTTTGACGACGGCAGGATCGATATTCATGGCGATGGCGGCACGACAATCAGGGGCCTTCGAGCATATCACCCCGGCCGCGCACCCCGCCTGTGCGCGCCTCGCTCAGCCCGTATCGCCGCCGGCGACCGGCAACACCGAGCCGGTGATATAGCTCGCCTCGTCCGAAGCGAGAAACAGAATCGGCGCGATCTGTTCGTCGAGGGTGCCGTAGCGCTTGAAGAATGTCGATTCGGTGACCTGCCGCACCGCCTCGCCCATCCAGGCCTTTTCCTGTTCGCTGTCGCCGGCGGCGTTGCGCGGAATGCGGCGCGGCGGCGCTTCGGTGCCGCCTGGCGCCGTGGCGACCACGCGGATATGGTGCTCCGCGTATTCCATCGCCAGCGATTGCGTGATCGCATTCACGCCGCCCTTCGCCGCCGAATACGGCACGCGGCGAATGCCGCGCGTGGCGTTCGAGGAAACATTGACGATGGTGCCGCGCCCGCGCGCGAGCAAATGCGGCAACACGGCGTGACACGTGTACAGCGTAGGCATGAGCGAGCGGCGGATTTCCGCATCGATCTGCGCCGGCTCGAATTGCGCGAACGGGCGCATGCGGATGGCCCCGCCCACACCGTTGATGAGAATGTCGATGCCGCCAAAGTGTTTCGCGGCGAAGTCCATGGCCGCTTTCGCGCCTTCATACGTTTCGAGGTCGGCGACAAAGCCCGCCGTTTCAGCGCCCGTCGCTTCTGCCGCGATTTCGCCCACGAAATCGGCGCGATCGACGAACACGACCTTGCCACCTTCGGCCGCCGCGCGCAGCGCGACGCCGCGGCCAATTCCCTGCGCCGCCCCGGTGACGACGACGACCTTGCCTGCGAATCGTTGCATGATCATGCCGCCTTCGGAACGACGTTCGGGGTGAACTTCTCGTAGTGGAAGCTGTTAGGCTTCACGCCTTCGTCATCGAAATACTTGCGTACGGCGTCCACCATCGGCGGCGGCCCGCACAGATACACGTCTACGTCGCCATCGTTCAAGGCGTCGGCGGGAATGTGCTGCGTGACCCAGCCCTTGCGAGGATGATTCGAATCCGCGTCGGCAATGACAGTCGCGAAGCTGAAGTTCGGCAGTTTCGCCGCGTAGGCCTCGATGGCTTCGACCAGCACCAGGTCGAGGTCGCGCGTCACGCCGTAAATGAGGTGCACCTTCTGCTGCGCGTTGGTGCGCGCGAGCACTTCCAGCATCGAGAGGAACGGCGCGAGACCCGTGCCGCCTGCGAGGAACAGCAGCGGACGCGCTACGTCACGCAAATAGAAGCTGCCGAGCGGCCCCGTCAAATCGAGCTTCGTACCCGGTTGCGCGGCTTCGAGCCAGGTGCTCATCACGCCACCCGGAATCTTCTTGATCAGGAAGCTGATTTTCGATTCGCCCGGCGCAGAAGAGAAGGAATACGAACGATGTTGACCACTGCCCGGCACGTCGATGTTGACGTACTGGCCCGGCAGGAACACGGGGCCCGTTGCGTCGACGTCCAGTTCGAGCACGATCGCCGCGTCGTTGTGCTGCTCGACCTTCGTCACCGTGGCTGCGAACGTGCTCTGCCCGGTCTTGCACACCGTTGAAGACGCGGGAATCGCGATCACGCAGTCGCTCTGCGGCACCATCTGGCAGGTGAGCACGAGACCGCTGTCCTTTTCGTCTTCGGTCAGCGCGTCTTCGATATAGTCTTCGCCCAGGTCGTAGCTGCCGCTTTCCGCGCGGCACTTGCAGGTGCCGCACACGCCGTCTGAGCAATCCATCGGCAGGTTGATGCGCGCGCGAAACGCAGCGTCAAGGACCTTCTCACCTGCCTTGCATTCGATGAAACGGGTCACGCCGTCTTCGAAATTCAGTGCAATCTTGTAGCTGGACATGGTGTCTCCTTCATACCCATGTTGAAACCGGGTCTCGATGTCAAATAAGACTTAAACGAGACTTCAAACGTGATAAACGTCGAGTACTTGCCGGATGTAATCGTTCTTCAGCACGATCTTTTTGCTGGCAATCAGGAAGTCGTCGCCGCGCTTGCGCAAGGTGACGAACATCGTGCCGAAGAAGCTGTCCGTGGTTTTGTAGCGATGACTGAGCGTGTGGAAGTTGTAGCGCACCTCCACTTCGTCGCCGCGATCCGCCAGCACTTCCACGTTCGTCACGTTGTGGCTCGTGCGCGGCTCCGGCATCGAAGCGCCGCTGCGCTCGGTCTTGATGCGAAACACACGGTCTTCGAGGCCGCCGCGATCCGGGTAGTACATCAGCGAGATCTGCGACTGGTGGTCGTCGGTGAGCTGGTCATCGTCGTCCCACGCGGGCATCCAGTACGTGACGTCTTCGGCGTAGCAGGCGAGCCATTCTTCCCACTGGCGATCGTCGAGCAGGCGCGCTTCGCGGTACAGTGCGGCGCAGATTTTCTGGTAGTCGTTGCTCATGCCTGCGCTCCTGCCTGTTCGTGATGCATCTCCTGCTCGAGGGCGTCGCGCATGGCGTGCACCCAGTACTCGTGCTGGACCACGAACAGACCTTCGTCTTCGCTGCGCTCGCCGGAAATGATCGGCTTGAGGCCCATCTTCTTCGCGTTTTCGTCCGCCCCTTCGACCCACAGCGGCGCGCCGCGCGAGAGATCGTTCCACATGGCCGTGGTGCCCGCATAACCGGTCTGGCATGCGCGGAACTCTTCGAGGTCGTCGGCGGTGCCCATGCCCGTGACGTTGAAGAAGTCCTCGTACTGGCGAATGCGCGTTGCCCGATCTTCCGCGCTCTCGCCCTTCGGCGCGAAGCAGAAAATGTTCACCTCGGTCTTGTCCACGCTGATCGGGCGCACCACGCGAATCTGCGTGCTGAACTGGTCCATCAGGAACACGTTCGGGTAGACACACAAATTTCTCGTCTGATTGACGATGAAATCCGCTTGCACTTCGCCCACGCGCGCCTTGATTTCGTCGCGATGCTTGTACACCGGCCGCACTTCCGGGTTCATCGTATTGGTCCACAGCAGGATGTGGCCGTGGTCAAAGCCATATACGCCCGCCACCGACTTGCTCCAGCTATTGGCGTCCACCGCCTGGGTACCGTCTTCCTTGCGCCGGCCCATGGTCGCGGCGTAGTTCCAGTGCACGGTGCTGACGTGGTAGCCGTCACAGCCGTTCTCCATCTGCATCTTCCAGTTGCCGTCGTACATATACGAGGAGTTGCCGCGCAGCACTTCGAGGCCGTTCGGCGACTGGTCGACGATCTGGTCGATGATGATCTTCGCTTCGCCGAGGTAGTCTTCGAGCGGCTGCACGTCGGCATTCAGGCTGCCGAACAGAAAGCCGCGATAGCTCTCGAAGCGCGCGACCTTCTTCAGGTCGTGAGACCCCTCTTTGTTGAATTGCACGGGGTACTCGGTCGTTCTTTCGTCCTTGACCTTCAGGAGCTTGCCGGTGTTGGAGAACGTCCAGCCGTGGAACGGGCACGTGAAGCTGCCCTTGTTGCCGTGCTTGCGCCGGCACAGCATGGCGCCCTTGTGTGCACAGGCGTTGATTACGGCGTTCAGCGCGCCGGTCTTGTCGCGCGTGATGACGACCGGCTGGCGGCCCAGCCACGTGGTGTAGTAGTCGTTGTTTTCAGGAATCTGGCTTTCGTGCGCGAGGTACACCCAGTTCTTCTCGAAGATGTATTTCATCTCCAGTTCGAACAGGTCGGCATTGGTGAAGATGTCCCGGCGGCAGCGGAATACACCGTTTTGCTTGTCGTCCTGCACGGCGGTGGACAGCAGGTGATCCAGGTCACTGGCTTTGTCGATGATGGCTGACATATTAGCTCTCCTATGCATACTCCACACGCGGTACGGAGTTCCTGCATCGGTGTCGAATGATGATCGCGGTAAAACTGGCGGCGGCTGTGTCTTCACACCGCCGCCTCGCAGGACGGTTACGCCGTGGCTTCGGCGCGCAGGCGGTGAACGAGCTGGTTGTCCTTACCCTGGACCAGCGGGGTGAGCGTCACGTTGAACTCGATGTCCTTGTACGTGTCGGCTTTCAGGCCGAGAGCCGTGCCACCGGACTTTTCCGTCACGTGCGGAATCAGTTCTTCACGGGTCGCGTAGGCGAAGTCGTCCCAAATGAGCGGG
>NZ_CAJMZA010000056.1:0-17808 GCF_905220195.1 Paraburkholderia sp. J8-2 | reverse complement strand
CGATGAGTGCTCCGGGTACCCGGGGTGTGTCGGGTGATGATTGAGGTGACAGTCGCATTCAAGCGGGATTCAAGCGGGTATCAAGCGGAAATCAAGCGCCGGCCTTGGAACGACGCGTTTAACGAGCGTCCGATCCTTCTACGGCAGGCCGCTGCCCGCGCGCGCGCGCGGCCATGGCGGAAGGCGCTTCGGCCTCGGGATTGGCGACGCTCACGCGTACGCCGCGCCAGATCACGTGCGAGCCGAACGCGGCGGAAAGCCACTGCAGGGCCAGCAGCACATCGCGCAGCGGCACGAGCGGCAAATCGCGCCAGAACGCTCGCCAGCTTCCGCTTGCTCGCGCGTGCAGTATCAAACGCGCAATGATACCCGCCGTCGTGGCTGTGGCGAGCGAGGCCAGCGCCGCGCGCGTCGTCGCGCACGCGCCGATGCCCGCCCCCGCCGCGAGCAAGCCGTAAAACAGCGCGCCCAGCACGAGCCACGGCGTAGGGAACGTAATGAACAGTGAAGCGAAGCCCGCCGGATTCACCGAGCGGATGGTGCGCAGCCAGCGCGTCTCGCGCAGCCAGAGCGAGCCGAAGGTCGGCTCGATCACGTCGGTGGCCACCACCACCGGCGCGAGCACCGTGGCAAGGCCGTGATCGCGCGCGTAACGGGCGAGCAGATAGTCGTCGGCGAGGCAGTCCTTGAGCGCGGCGAATCCGCCGATGCGTTCGAGCGTCGCGCGGGAAAGCGCGAGCGTCGCGCCAAAACCGAACGCGCGCGAGCCCGTGGAATGCGCCACGCGCACCGAGGGCGCGAACCACTCGTTGATGAACAGCGCGCCCACGCGCGGCCAGAAACCGCCGATGCTGCGGGCGCTGTAGAGACAGGTCACGACGCCTACGTCCGGGTCGGCCAACGGCGCGGTGACGATCTCCAGATAATCGGGTTCGACGGCGATATCGCTGTCGGCCACGACGATCGCGTCGTAACGCGCGCGCGCAGCCAGATTGATGAGGTTGCTCACCTTGAGATTGCTGCCATGCACGCGCGGGTCGATCACGAGTTCGATGTCGTGGCCCGGGTAAGCCGACTGCAGCCGGCGCACGACGGCGATGGCCGGGTCCGCCGGCGAGGACACGCCGAACAGCAATTGAAAGCGCGGATGCCGCTGCTCGCAGAAGGTCGCGAGATTTTCGTAGAGGCGCGGCTCGGCGCCGCACAAGGGCTTGAGCACGCTCACGGGCTGCGGTTGCGCACGGCGCGCGCGGCGCGCGGCTTCGCGCACGAGCGCGGCGGAACCGAGACGCGGCATGGTGAGCGCGGCGACGAGGCCGTAGAACGCGGCAACGCTGCACAGCACGACCACGCCCCAGACGAGCACGGGCCAGGGCGCCGGCATGGCGAAAACCTGCGACACCGTCATGGCGCGCCGCCTAGCCGGTTTACGTGGGGCAACCCGCGCTCGCCGGCAGCTGCGCGCAAGGGGTGATACTCCTGCGGTGCCCCGACCGGAATTCGCGTTTCACCACGTACCATTTCCCTGCCCTGAAAATCCAGAAATAAACCGCGCATCGTAGCCGTATTACGCATTGAAGGCTAGAAACCCGACAATTGATGCCGGTTTGCATGATGCAAGGCAATTGAACAAACAAAACAAATGGAGATAAACCGTCGTGTGAAACGAGCGGATATGGTCGATCCCCGATTCGACGCGGAAAATTGTATCAGCAAGCACTGTCGCCTGCTTCCGACAGACGCGGGAAAATGCGTTGCGAAAGCTGCAAAAACGTAACTATTTCAGCTATTACACAACCGCCTTCCAGAGCTTTTTCGCTCCGAAAAAATTCGGTAAGCATATAGCAATGATTCTTTAATGAATTTGAATTAAAACGCGCGCTTTGTATTTAAACAAGAGTAGTTCTCGTTAATATTCAAATCGAATGGGCGTAGAAAAAATCCGCCCTGTCTGAATCCACGCTGGTGGCATGGGTTCCTGGTGGCCCCCAGCACGAACAAAAGTGCTTTGGCACAATGGCCGCACCTTGCGACTGCCTTGCGGCTGCGTGTCGAGAAACCGGCGCACCGCATGCGCGTCGCGCTTTCCATACCAGGCCCAAGCCCATGACCCTATTCTCCGTACTCGACCTCTCGCCTATCCCGGCTGGCTCCCATGCCGGCGCCGCCCTGCGAAACACGCTCGATCTCGCCCGGCATGCCGAACGCCTTGGCTATCACCGCTTCTGGCTGGCCGAGCATCACAACATGACGGGCATCGCGAGCGCGGCGACCTCGGTCGTGATCGGCTACGTGGCGGGCGGCACGCAAACCATCCGCGTGGGCTCGGGCGGGATCATGCTGCCGAACCACGCCCCGCTTGTGATTGCCGAGCAGTTCGGCACGCTCGAAGCGCTCTACCCCGGCCGCATCGACCTTGGCCTCGGGCGCGCGCCCGGCACCGACCAGACCACGGCGCGCGCGCTGCGCCGCGACCTGCAGGGCAGCGCCGACAGCTTCCCCGACGACGTGGCCGAACTGCAGCGCTATTTCGCCGCCCCCGTGGAAGGCCAGCGCGTGCGCGCCGTGCCCGGCGCGGGGTTGAACATGCCGCTCTATATCCTCGGCTCGAGCCTGTATGGCGCGCAGCTTGCGGCGGCCATGGGCCTGCCGTTCGCGTTCGCCTCGCACTTCGCGCCCGACCATCTGCTCACGGCGCTGCGCCTTTACCGTTCGCAGTTCCGTCCGTCAGCCGTGCTCGCGAAGCCCCATGCGATGGTCGGTGTGAACGTGTTCGGCGCGCCCACGAACGAAGAAGCGCGCTTTCTCTTCACCTCGCTACAGCAGCAGTTCGTGAATCTGCGGCGCGGCACGCCGGGGCAGCTGCCGCCGCCGGTCGAGCAGATCGCGGCGAACGAGTTCGAACTGGCCGGCGTGTCGCACTCGCTCGCCTGCTCTGTGGTGGGCGACCAGGAAACCGTGCGCGCGGGCCTCGCCTCGGTGATCGAGCAGACCGGCGCAGACGAACTCATCGTCACCGCGCAGATCTACGACCACGCGGCGCGGCTGCGTTCGTTCGAGATGGCGGCGCAGGCCCGCGACGAACTGAAGGAAGCCGCCGCGGGACGTTAACCGGAACGCGCGGCTTACGTCGCGTTCGGCAAAGGCGCACGCACTCCTAGTGCGATGGGTTCAACGCGTCGAGCCCCTTGAGCAGCGCGGCATGAAACGCCTGCGGGTCCTGCATCTGCGGTGCGTGCCCGAGGTCGGCAAACTCCACGAGCGTCGCGTGGGGAATGGCGCGCTGCGCAGCTTTGGCCAGCACCGGATAGTGCCCGAGCTGCGCGCGCACCTCGGGCGCTGCGAGATCCTTGCCGATGGCGGTCGTGTCCTTGTCGCCGATGAGCAGCAGCGTCGGCATCTGCAGCTGGCCGAGTTCGTAGACCACCGGCTGCGTATAGATCATGTCGTACAGCAGCGCGGAGTCCCACGCCACCTGCGCCTTGCCGGACCCGCGATACATGCCCGCGAGCATCTGCACCCACGGCTCGTAGGCTGGCCGCCACTGCCCCGCGTAATAAGTGGCCTGCTCGTAGCGGCGAATGCCGTCGGCGCTCGTCTTCAGCTCGCGCGCGTACCAGTCGTCCACCGAAATCGAGGGCACGCCTTTCGCCTTCCAGTCTTCGAGCCCGATCGGGTTCACGAGCACGAGCTGCTCGGTTTCCTGCGGATACATGAGCGCATAGCGCACCGCCAGCATGCCGCCCGTCGAATGGCCGATGATCGTCGCCTCATGCACGCCGAGCGCCGCGAGCAGCGCGTGCGTGTTGCGCGCGAGCTGCTGGAAGCTGAACTGGTACGAAGCCGGCTTGCTCGATTTGCAAAAGCCGATCTGGTCCGGCGCGATCACGCGGTAGCCCGCGGCATGCAGCTCGCGGATGGTGGCGTCCCACGTCGCCGCGCAGAAGTTCTTGCCGTGCAGCAGGACCGCGGTGCGTCCGTTCGGTTTTGCGGGCTGCAAATCCATGTACGCCATATGCAGCGTTTGCCCCTGCGAAACGAACGCAAAGTCATGCACGGGATGCGGATACTCGAAGCCCTGCAGTTCGGGGCCGTACGCGAGACCATCGGGCGTCTGGGTTGCGGCTTGAGGTGAAGACGCGGTCATCGGCGCCGCGCCGCTCGCCTCTGTCCCGGCAGCGAAAGCGCCATGACAGAACGCGGCCGCACTCAATGCGGCAACGAGAGGGGCAAAGCGGGCAAGCGTGTGGTTCAGGATGGCTCTCATCGATCAGGAATCGGGCAGAAGGTCGGACAGAAAACAGCACGCCGAAAAGGCGCCGGTACAGCCAGCGATTCTAGCGGCCCCGCCCTGCTCCTGCCCGCTTGCGCGCCCCGCTTGTGCGCGCGGCATGCCGCTTGCTCTGCTTGTTCCGCTTGTTCCGCCTGCTCCATTCGCTGCTCACGAACGCCTCGCACGAATGCGGCGCGCATGTCCGGACCCGCTGACGGGCAATTCGCGCTACGCTAGAACAGTCAATACAGGACGCACGAGACGTCCGCGGCGCACGGCACGCGTGCTGCATTGCGCAACGCGCCGCATCAGGGACGCGACAGGCACACCAGAGAAGGACCGCGCTGGCCCGGGCAGGACGAGGCGGGCCGCGGCGGCCGCACCGGGGGCACAACAAGGAGACGACCATGGAAACTCCGGCAAGCCTCAACGATCTGCAGCGCACCACCCTCGCCATCGTGCTCGCTGGCGGCCGCGGCACACGCCTCGGGCCGCTCACCAACAAGCGCGTGAAGCCGGCCGTGTACTTCGGCGGCAAGTACCGCATCATCGATTTCGCACTGTCGAATTGCCTGAATTCGGGTATCCGCCGCATTGCGGTCGTCACGCAGTACAAGGCGCACTCGCTCTTGCGCCACCTGCAGCGCGGCTGGGGCTTCCTGCGCGGCGAATTCAACGAGTTCCTCGACCTGTGGCCCGCGCAGCAGCGCGTGGAAGGCGCGCACTGGTATCGCGGCACTGCCGACGCCGTGTACCAGAACATCGACATCATCCGCTCGATTCGCCCGAAGTACGTGGTGGTGCTGGCCGGCGACCACATCTACAAGATGGACTACACGCGCATGATCGCCGACCACGCCGCGAGCGGCGCCGACTGCACGGTGGGCTGCATCGAGGTGCCGCGCATGGAAGCGCGCGCGTTCGGCGTGATGGCCGTGGACGAGACGCGCCGCGTGACCGGCTTCGTCGAGAAGCCCGACGATCCGCCCGCCATGCCGGGACGCCCCGACATCGCGCTCGCGAGCATGGGCATCTATGTGTTCGATACGACCTACCTCGTCCAGCTGCTCGAAGAAAACATCTCGCGCTCGGCCACCGATCACGACTTCGGCAAGGACATCATTCCGCGCGTCGTGAGCGACGGTCACGCGATCGCCCATCCGTTCAGCATGTCCTGTGTGTCGTCGGACCCGGCCGCCGAACCCTACTGGCGCGACGTGGGCACAGTCGACGCCTACTGGTCCGCCAATCTCGATCTCGCCTCGACCATTCCCGCGCTCGACCTCTACGACCGCAACTGGCCAATCTGGACCTACCAGGAGCAGTTGCCGCCCGCCAAGTTTGTGCGCGACCTGAATGGTCTGCAGGGCTCGGGCACCAACCTGATCGTGTGCGGCGGCAGCGTGATCTCGGGTTCGCAGATCTCGCGTTCGGTGCTCTCGTCGAATGTCGTCGTGCAGTCGTTTTGCAACATTGCCGAGGCAGTCTTGTTGCCACAGGTGACGGTGGGCACGAGTTGCCGGCTGCGCAAGGTCGTGGTGGACCGCGGCTGCACGATTCCCAACGGCACCGTGATCGGCGAAGACGCCGCGCGCGACGCCGAACGCTTTTATCGCACCGAGAGCGGTGTTGTGCTGGTCACGAGCGAGGCGCTGGCGAAGTTGCCGGGCTAGCTGAGTGCCTGGCGAGGTTCATACGCTCAAGGACGCGCCAACCCGCAAGCAACCCGAGCACCGAGAGGACTGACTCCCGATGACCATTCGCGTCCTGCACGTAGCCAGCGAGCTGTATCCGCTGCTGAAGACCGGCGGCCTCGCCGACGTCACCGCCGCCCTGCCCGCCGCGCTGATCGAACTGGGCGCCGACGCGCGCCTGCTGCTGCCGGGCTTCGCACCCGTCGCGGCGGGTCTCGAGGACCTGCGGCCCGTCGCACGTCTTGCGCACACCTTCGGCGCGCCCGAGGCCACGCTGGAACTCGGGCGCCTGCCCAGCAGCGAGCTTGCCGTCTACATGATCCGCGCCGACGCCTTCTATGCACGCCCCGGCAACCCCTACCTCGACGCCGAGCACGTGCCCTATGGCGACAACGCGCAGCGTTTCGCGCTGCTCGGCTGGAGCGCCGCACAGCTCGCGCTGCATCTCGATCCCGACTGGGCGCCCGCCATCGTGCAGGCGCACGACTGGCACGCGGGGCTCGCGCCGGCCTATCTGCGCGCGGCGGCGCGCGAGCGCGGCAAGAGCGTGGCGCCCGGCGGCGCGCGCTCGATCTTCACGATTCACAACCTCGCGTACCAAGGCATCTTCCCCGCTCAGCAGTTCGACTCCCTCGGCCTGCCACGCGACTTTTTCGACATGCATGGCGTGGAGTTCTATGGGCAGCTTTCATTTCTGAAAGCCGGTCTCTATTTCGCCGACAAGATCACAACGGTGAGCCCGACCTATGCGCGCGAGATTCAGACGGTCGCCCAGGGCGGCGGCCTCGAGGCGCTGCTGCGCGGACGCGCGCACGATCTCGTCGGCATCCTCAATGGCGTGGACTACGCCGTGTGGAATCCCGCGAGCGACGCGGCCATCGCCACACGCTATTCGGCCATGCGCCAGAGCGGCAAGATGCACTGCAAGGCCGCTTTGCAGGCGCGCTTGAAGCTCGCCCAGAAGCACGACGCCCCGGTGTTCGGCGTGGTGAGCCGGCTCACCGAGCAAAAGGGCCTCGACCTGCTGCTTGCGGCGTTGCCCGAGATCGTCGCGCGCGGCGGCCAGCTCGTCGTGCTCGGCACCGGCGACGCCAGCCTCGAACAGGGCTATACGCGCGCCGCGCAGCAGCATCCCGAATCGGTGGCCGTGGAGCTTGGTTTCGACGAGACGCTCGCGCACGAGATCGTCGCGGGCGCCGACGTGATGATGGTCCCCTCGCGCTTCGAGCCGTGCGGCCTCACGCAGCTCTACGCGCTCGCTTACGGCGCCCTGCCGCTCGTGCACCGCGTGGGCGGACTCGCCGATACGGTGGTCGACGCGTCGCTCGAAAATCTCGCCGATGGCCTCGCGACCGGATTCGTGTTCGAGCGCTTCGAGCCCGACGCGCTCGCGGCCGCGATCCGCCGCGCCTTCGCGTTGTATGGGCGCAGCCGCGACTGGCGCGAGACGCGCTCGCGTGCAATGCAGCAAGACTTCGGTTGGGCGGCATCGGCGCAACGCTACATGACGCTCTATCGCGAACTGACCGGTCAAAACGGCGCGGCTTAGCGCTTTCCCACGCGAATTCCAGTCGATTGGCAAGCACCGTTGCGGGCGCGCATGCAACACCGCGCCCACGCATCCATCGACTGCGTACGGCGAATTCGGTTATCGTTGCTGCACCTGCGCAAGGCGCGGCGTGCGTTGCGCGCCGCGAGCCACAACGAAATCTGGACCGGCCATGAAAAATGTTCTGAGCATCCAGTCGCACGTCGTGTTCGGTCACGCGGGCAACAGCGCCGCGGTGTTTCCCATGCGCCGCCTCGGTGTGAACGTCTGGCCGCTCAACACGGTGCAGTTCTCGAATCACACGCAATACGGCCACTGGAGCGGCGCCGCCATCGGCTCGGACGAAGTCGTGGATCTCGTCGAAGGCATTGGCGCGATCGGCGTGCTGCCGCGCTGCGACGCCGTGCTATCGGGGTATCTGGGTGCGCCCGAGCAGGCCCAGGCCGTGATCGAAGTGGTGCGCGCCGTGAAGGCCGCCAACCCGCAGGCGCGCTACTTCTGCGACCCGGTGATGGGCACGCTCGACACCGAAAAAGGCTGCCGCGTCGAGCCCGGCATCCAGGCGTTCCTCGTGCGCAACATGCCCGAGGTCGCCGACGCGATGATGCCCAATCACAGCGAGCTGCAACGGCTCGTGGGCCGCGAGATCGAAACCGCTGAAGAAGCCGTGCTCGCGTGCCGCGAAGTGCTCAGGCGCGGCCCGAAGCTGATCCTCGTGAAGCATCTGCTCGACCGCAACAGCCCCGCCGACCGCTTCAACATGCTCGTCGTGACCGAGCACGAAGCCTGGCTCGGCCAGCGCCCGCTCTACCCATTCGCGCGCCAGCCGGTGGGCGTGGGCGACGTGACGAGCGCGGTGTTCGTCGCTCGCCTGATGCTCGGCGACTCGATGCGCCGCGCGTTCGAGCACACGCTCGCGGCGGTGAACGCCGTGGTGAAGGCGACCTACGACGCGGGCCGTTACGAACTGGAGATCGTCGCGGCGCAAGACCAGATCGCGCGCCCGCGAGAATGGTTCGATGCCTGGTCGGTGGATGCCGCCTAGACTAAGGAGGTGCGCGCGCGGCCTATAATGCGGTCCGCATGATATGCGGCGGCGGAAGCGGCCGCGGCGCCCACCGTCTTTAGAGAATGACCGATGTCCGATTCAATCCGTAGCGAACAGGAAGAGTATTTCGAGCAGCTTTGCGTTGCCGTCGACGCCGGCGAGACGCACGAGCAGGAAGCGATCGAATACTTCGAGGAACATAGTCACGAAAGCGATTTCGACGCCGCCGTGTGGCTCGACATCGCGCTTTACCATGCGCCCGACGTCGCGCGCGGCATTATCGACTTCGTCGACGAAAGCGACCGCCAGCGCAGCGACATTGCCCAAACCATTGCCGACACGCTCGACATCTCGTACGGCGACGACGAATGCGAACGCTTCGAAGCGACGATTCGCTTCGCGCTCGCCAACGGCATTCCCGTGGATCTCGACGTGGTGCTCGACGGCTGCAATCGCGCGCTCGACGACCTCGAAGGCTGGGCGAGCGCCGACACCATGGCGCCGCTCGTGGGCCTGCGCGACGCGCTCTTCGAACTGCAACGGGACAACTAGTTCTATCCGCACGAGCAAGCAGCCGTTCGTAAAACACGTTCTGGCAAGCCGCAGCCGCTAACCGCAAGACCCAGCAAAGCCTGGCAAGACCCGAAGACGAGACGCCCCGCCTACGCGCCACGGCCGGCGCGCGGCGCGGCGTACCCGGAAAAAACGCACACAAGAGCACCGCGCCGCTGCCGCGCAAGGAGTCACGATGAGTCTCGCCACCGCGCCCAGATCCGCCACCGCCTACGCATTTGCCACGGCGTGCCGTGCGAGCGGTAAGCGCCGCAGATTGGGCAAGCTTGCAGCCGGACTCCTGATCGGCACGCTGTGCGCAATTGGCACCGGCAGCAGCGCGCTGGCCGCCGGGCCACTCGACGTACGCATCGGTTTCGTCTCGCCGCTCTCCGGCGACTACGCGAACTACGGCCGCGACCTGGAAAACGGCGTCCGGCTCGCCCTCGACGAAGCGAACGCGCAAAACCTCAAAATAGGCGAGCAGACGGCGCACTTCGAACTCGTGCCCATCGACGACCGCAGCGACCCGCGCCTCGGCGTGCAGGCCGCCGCAACGCTCGCGAACGAGGGCGTGAACGCCGTGGTCGGCCACTTCAACTCGGGCTCGGCCATTCCGGCCTCGCGCATCTACGAAAGCGCCGGCATTCCGATGATCAGCCCCGCCGCCACCAATCCGGTCATCACCTCGCAAGGCTTCGCCAACACCTTCATGGTGATTGCAAACGACGCGCAAAACGCAGGCGTAGCCGGCGCGTGGGCCGTGGACGTGATGAAAGCCAAACGCGTCGCCATCATCGACGACCGCACCGCGTTCGGCCAGGGCGAAGCCGACGTGTTCGAGCACGCGGTGCGCGAGCATGGCGGCAACGTGGTCGCGCGCGAGTTCGCGGAAAGCATCGCGAGCGACTTCGGTCCGCAGTTATCGAAGATCAAGGCCGCCGATGTCGACCTGCTCTACTTCGGCGGCCTGGCCCACCAGGGCGCGGCGCTCGTGAAGCAGATGAAGGCGCGCAGCATGAACGCGCAGTTCGTGGGCGGCGGGGGCGTGGCGAACGCCGACTTCACCCGCGACGCGGGCGCGGCCGCCGAAGGCGCAATGGCCTGGGAATACGGGCGCCCGCTCGCGCAACTGCCCGAGGGCCCGCGCTTCGAGCAGGCCTATAAAAGCCGCTTCGGCACCGACGTGCTCGCCTACGCGCCGTTCGGCTACGACGCGGCGTGGGCCGCGATCCATGCGATGGTCAACGCGAAGTCGGCAAAGCCCGAGGTGTACCGCAGCGCGCTCAAGGCGCTCGCCTTCGACGGCGTGACGGGCCGCATCGCCTTCGAGCCGGATGGCTCGCTCAAGAACGGCGCCTCCACGCTCTGGCAGGTGAAAAAAGGCGTGTGGGTGCCGGTGACGACGCGCGGCGGCTGAGCGCCGCTCATCGCGCCTGCGCCGCAGGCGCCGCCCGCACGACGATCTGGGCATGGGTGTCGCGCTCGATCCGAAGGAGCGTGTCGCGCATCTGCGCGAATTCGTCGGCTGTGCACATCTGGTGGCCAAAGCGCGCCAATAGCCGCCGCTCGATCTGCACCGTGCGCGAGCGCGCGTCGAACACGTAGTGCGATGTGTAGTCGAGAAACGCGTCGCTCACTTGCGTATCGTGCGGCACGTCGGTCACGCGCGCGAACGCGGGCAGTTCGATTTGCGCGCTCTCCGCAAACTCCCCCCCGATGCACGCCCACGGTTGCGTCCGGCGCGGCTGGGCAAGCCAGTTGTCGATCTGCGTGGCGATGCCGCCCGTGAAACTGCTCGTCGCGGGAATCGCAGTCGTGCCGTCGCGCCAGACCATATGATCGAGCGTGCCTTGCATCGTCACCGAAAACGGGCCATCGGTTGCGTCCGTCGCGCTCGTGCTCACGCGCGCGGTGCCGGCGAGGCCCGTGAGCCGCAAGCGTTGCGTTGCGAGTTGCTGCGCGCCCGCGTGCGTCGCGCGGCGAAACGAGTTGCGCTCGGGCTCTGCGCCCGCGCCCTCGTCTTGCACGTAATAGCTGTAGGCGGCGTCGCCGGATGAGGCGACGTCGAGCGAGAGGCGCGCCGTGCGCTCGCGCCGCTCGGTCGCGGGCGCGCGCGAGAGCACGCCCTGGTCGACGAGCAGTACGGGCCGGTCCATCGCGCCCGGCGGCAAGTAGCCGAACGCGTAGCCGCCCGACGACGTGTCGGCGTACACGCCCAGGTCGGGCAGCCACGCGATCGCGTGATTGATCGCGTGCGCGCCATAGCCCGGCACGTCCGGCAGCGTGTAGACGGGGCCGAGATTGAGCAGCACGGGCTCGGCGCGGATGCCCACTGCCGCCAGCAGCGCGCTGAAAAGCGCCACGTGGTCCTTGCAATCGCCGTAGCGGTTGCGCAGGATGTCGGTCGCGCGATGCGGCACCGCTGCGGTCTCGCCAAGAAAGAGCGCGACGTAGCGAATGTTGAAACGCATCCAGTCGTAGATGCGGCGCGCCTTCTCGCGCGGGTCGCTCACGTCCGACGTGAGCGCTTGAGCAAGCGATGCGATGGCCGCATCGGCCGAGGTGGGATCGGCGGCGGCTTCGCGGTAGCGCGCGGCGAACGCGGCGAAGTCGGGCACGGTCGAGACCATCAGCCGGTCGCCCCAGTTCACATAGGCCACCGCGCCCGCTTCGAGCGGCGCATAGGGGCCGTGCCGGTAGTCGAACGCGTAGCGGGTGCGGCCGTTCGCCGTCTCGGGAGCGAGCGCCGTATAGCCGCGCGCATCGGCGTGAAGCGGCACGTTGGCGGGCAGATCGAAGATGAGGCGTTGAAATTCGACGGGTTCGCCGGTCGGCTCGACGAAGTACGAGAACGTGCCCGCTTCCAGCGCTTTCGCACGGCGCTTCGCAAAATGCAGATGCACGCGCGAGCCGACCTGGACGCCAGGAAAGATCACCGTGCGCAGCACGCCGTCCTCGAACGTGGGCGCGCCCGCCGAGCGCGGCTCCTGCACGTCGCGTATGCCGCTCGCGCCAACGGCGTGCGCGGTGCCGTCCGGGTCGATGGTTTCGGCCGCGAGTTTCGTGATCGTTTCGATATCCTTATTGAACCAGACGTAGCGCTGCGCAATCTCGTCCACGCCGGCAGTCGTGTTCGCGCGCAGCACGGTGTCGTCGTCCTCGACGACCGAGCCGTCCTGCTGCACGACGAAAAGATGCACGTCGCGCTCGAGCGTGAACGCAGGGAGGTCGATTTGTGCGGCACTTCCGGGGCTTCCGTCGCTCGCTTGTGCGCGGGCTTGTCCGCTCGCGAACGCAACGAGCAACGCGAGGGACAACGCAAGGCACGACGCGACGCACAGGCCGCCGCGCCTGAACCACTCGCCTCGCGTCATGGGCGCCTCAGGTGCGCACTGCCGCTTGCGCGGCGTTCGGCCATGAGGTCTGCGCGAGTTGGCGCCCGCGCTGCGCGGCACGCCACGCACGCGGACTCGCGCCGAACTCCGCGCGAAACGCGGCGTTGAAGTTCGACAGGTCATTGAATCCGCTCGCGAGGGCAACGTCGACGATTTTCGCTTCGTCGTCGGCGGCGAGACGCAGCGCGGCGGCGCGCAGCCGCGCACGCAGCAAATACTGATGCGGGGTCACACCGGCCACGGCCGAGAACGTGCGCAGAAAATAGAACTCGCTCACACCCGCCGCGCTCGCAAGGCTGGCAAGCGTATGCGCGTCGTCGGGCGTCTCGTCGATCATGCGCAGCGTCGCGACCACGCGTGCCGCCGCGGCGGCGCCCGGCGTGGCTGGCGCAAGCGCGTCCTTGCCGCTCGCCACCACACGCAAGGTTGCGAGCGCCAGTTCCAGTGCGATTTCATCCCACGCTGCGCCGCCGAACTCGCTCGCGTGACTCCGCTCCTGTGCGAGCGCGTCGGCGCAAGCGTGCGCCACGAGCGGCGCGAGCGCGCGCACCGGCGGCACCCGCGCGGCCCGCCAGCGCCTCGCGCCTGGCGCGAGCCCCGCAGCCGCGGCCTGCTCGTCGAGCCAGGCCGGGTCGTAATGGAACGAAAGGCAGCGGTCGCCCGCCGCATGACGATGCCCACATTCGAAGCAGGCGCCGGTTTCGCCCAGCATGAGCGCGCCGGGCGTCATGAGCGCGCGTGCGTTGCCGCTGCGGTAGCCGAACACGCCTGCCGCCACGATGGCGAGGCACGCGCTCGTGTGGCGCTCCTCGTAAGGCCGGTCGCCGGGGCCGAGCGTGCAGACGACGTCGTCGACCGACCAGCCCGCGCCCGCCGCGAGCGGACGCGCCGTGGGCGCACGGCCGCTATCGGCGCGGCCTTCGCGCTCGCGTTGGGCAAGCGCGCGTTGCAGGGAAGCGGCGAGACCTTGCACGGCAACCTCGCGTGAGTTTGGCTACATTCGTGGACTACGTCTGCCGTTGTAGCACATCGACGCGAGAGCCGCCGAGCCGGCCCTGAGCGCTACGCCCTGCGTTCGTCGACGGCGCGCAGCAGCGAAAGCGCGATGCCTTCGGCGGCGAGGCGCACCTCGTCGAGCGACGGATACGACGGCGCAATCCGCAGATGGCTGTCGCGCGCATCGACGCCATACGGAAACGCCGCGCCCGCAGGCGTGAGGACAAGGCCCGCCGACGCCGCGAGTTCGACGGTGCGCCGCGCGCAGCCCTCGGGTGCATAGAGGCTGATGAAATAGCCGCCGCGCGGCACGTTCCAGCTCACGCCGGGCACGGCGGCGAGGCGCGCGCGGAACACCTCGTCGACAGCGTCGAACTTCGGCTTGAGGAGCGCCCGATGGCGCGCCATCAGTTCAGTGAGCGTTGCGCGGTCGCGCAGAAAGCGCACATGGCGCAACTGGTTGAGCTTGTCCGGCCCGATGGTGCGCACGGCCGCATGCTTCTGCCACCAGGCCACGTTGCGCGGCGCGGCGGCGAGCCACGCGAATGCCCCGCCGCCGAACGTCACTTTCGAAAGCGATGCGAACATCAGCGCGCGCTGCGCATGACCCGCCGCCGCGCAGGCCTCGAACACGTCGAGCGTCGCGAGCGCGTCGTCGGTGAGAGGGTGAAAGCGGTAGGCATCGTCCCAGAAGAGACGGAAGTCGGGCGCGGCAGGCATGGCGGCAAGACGGCGTATGACCGCGTCGGACCAGATCGCGCCCGTCGGGTTGCTGTAGAGCGGCACGCACCACATGCCCTTGATCGACGGATCGTCGCGCACCAGCGCTTCCACGCGGTCCATGTCGGGGCCGTCCTCGCGCATCGGCACGGCGATCATGCGCACGCCGAGCGCCTCGCAGATCGCGAAGTGGCGGTCATAGCCCGGCACCGGGCACAGGAAGGCGATCTCGCCCTGCGCGCGCCACGGCGCGCCGATGTCCGCGCCCTCGCCCACCGGCACCCCATGCAACAGCGCGAACGTCAGCGCGTCGTGCATCAGTTCGAGGCTCGAATTGCCCGCCGCGATCACCTGCGCGGCCGGCACGCCGAGCAGTTCCGCGCCCAGCTCGCGCGCCTCGGGCAACCCGCTCGCGAGGCCATAGTTGCGGCAATCGAAGCCGTCGCGCGCGAGATACCCCGCCTGCCCCGCTTCGTCGATGAGGGCCTGCGAAAGATCGAGCTGCTCGGGCGAAGGCTTGCCGCGCGACATGTCGAGCCGCATGTTCAGTTGCTGGAATCGTTCGTAGGTCAAATCGACGGGCGGCGACATCAACATGGGCTTCTCCCAGAAGCGAAGAACTGCGGCGAAGGGCTGCGCGGGGAACGGCGCGAAGGGTCGGTACGTCCCCAGTATCTGCCTGCCCCCGCGTTCAGACAAACGCGTTATATTGAAGCCTTCGATCAATTTTTCTTATACCAATGAAGACCCTCGACCTCGACGTGCTCGCCATGGTGGTGGCCGTCGCCGACGCCGGCAGCTTCGTGCGCGGCGCCGCGCTCGTGCACCGCTCGCAGGCGGCGCTCAGCATGCAGATCCGCGCGCTCGAGGAATCCATCGGCAAGCCGCTCTTCATCCGCGCGCCGCGCAGCGTCACGCCCACGCCCGACGGCCAGACGCTCATCGCCTACGCGCGGCGCATGCTCGCGCTGCGCGACGAAGCGTGGGCCTCGCTCGCGCACCCGGAGGTAACGGGCCGCGTGTCGATCGGCGTGCCCGACGACTATGCGTCTTCCCTCATGCCGCCGGTGCTGCGCAAGTTCTCGGCGAACTGGCCGAAGGTGGAAATTCAGGTGATCGGGCTGCCGAGCAGCGCGCTCATGCCGCTCCTGAAAGACAACAAGATCGACCTCGCCTGCATCACGCGCACGCACGGACTGGCGGGCGAGTTCATCCGCTTCGAGCCGATGGTGTGGGCCGCACCGCCCGCGGCGGTCAGCGCGGCGAGCGGGCGCGAGATCTGGCGCGAGCGCCCGCTGCCGGTCGCCCTCTTCGGCGGCGGCAGCGTCGCGCACACGAACGCGATCCAGGCGCTGGAGCGCGCGAAGATCGCTTATCGCACTTCATATGAAAGCCCAAGCCTGATGGGCCTGTGCAGCATGGTGGCCGCGGGTCTCGCCATCGCGCCGCTCGCGCGCTGCGCGGTGCCCGAGACGTTCGTCACGCTCGGCCGCCAGCATGGCCTGCCGGCGCTGCCCGAGCTGGAAGTGGTGCTCGCACGCAGCGCGCGCTCGAACCGCCCGCCGTGCGACTTTCTCGCCGATCAGATACTCACGGAGCTGCGCGTGCAGGAGCGCTGATTCATCAGACGGCGCCGCTTCAAACGATGATTCGGGCAACGAATCATTCGTCGCCCAGCCGCGAAAGCAGCGCGTAGAGGCGCGAGACATGCCGCAGCAGCATCTCGCGATGTTTCTCGATCTGTTCGAGCCGCCCTTCGAGATCGGCGCGCACGCGCTCGTCAGGGTCGGCGTAATTAATGACGTCTTCAATGCGCGAGCGCAGCACCGCAGGCTCGACCGGCGGCACGCTTAAGTAGCGCTCGAGCTTGCGCACGTCCTGCGCCGCGAGATCGCGGATCTTGCGCATACCCGCAAGACGCCGGTGAACGTCTGGCGTGGCCGGCGCCTCCTCGCGCTTCGCGCCCTGGCCGAAAATCGGCTCCACGCGCAGCACGGGCGCCTTGCGCACCGGATGCGCCGTGCCGCGAAAGCGCGCGCGCGGCGTCTCGCTCGCGATCGCCTCGCGCGTCTCGTCGGGCACGTCGGTGCTCTCGTGCTTCACGTCCATCCAGCCTTCGGGCAGGCCCGTGACGGCTTCCACGCCGCGCACGAACTCCGCGCTGAAGTCGCGCTCGCCCGACACGATCAGCTTCATGTAGCTCGCGGAAAACGTCATCATGCGCGCGAGCCGCGTCGCAGACCCAACCTCGCGCGTGAGCAGCGCCAGATTGGCCCGCCACATCGGCATGAGCGTGGCGTTGGCATCGTCCATTACGGCGCTCCTCCTTCGTTCGCGTCACGTCTCAATAATACGGGCTGCGGCGCGGCACGCGCGTTTTCCCGCGCCGTCCGGCCCGATTGGCGCGATGTTGTCGGCGATCTGCAACGGCAGCAAGACGCATGCCGGCGCAAATCGGCCGGGTACGCGAAAAAGGCTGAGGAAATGGCGGCGCGAGGCGCAGCGCGGGTGCCGCGCGCCTGGTCGGCCCCACCTAGGCGGCCCCGCTAGAAGTGCCCGGTAAAGCGGTAGCGGCTGCCCGGATGCCACAGATTGGCGACCGAAGCGACGAGCCCGCGCGAGCGCGTGCGCCGGTGCAGCACGAGGCACGGCTCGGACTCGCCCATGGCGAGGTGCACGCGCGTATCGGCCTCGGGGGCCAGCGCCTCGATGCGGTACTCCACGCCCTGCAGTGGCGCGACATGCACGAGGTACTGGTTCGGCGTGATATGCGTGAAGTCCTGCGCCGCGTAGTCGGGCGCGATCGCGGGATTGACCCAGCGCTCTTCGAGCTGTACGGGCTCGTCGTTCTCGAAGTGGAGCACGCGCGAGTTGAACACCTGGTCGTTCGCGGCGAGCCCCATTTCTACGGCGAGCGCCTCGTCGGCGCGATGCACGCCGATCTCGAGCACCTCGGCGCGATACCGGTGCCCGCGCGCGAGAATTTCGTCCGAGATGCTGCGGATGGCGACGAGCGTCGATTCGTATTTGGGCCGCGCGACGAACGTGCCCGCACCCTGCACACGCGTGAGCACCTGTTCCGCGGTGAGTTCGCGCAGCGCCCGGTTCACGGTCATGCGCGCGACCTTGAACTCGCGCGCCAGTTCGTTCTCCGAAGGCACCTGGTCGCCCTCGCTCCACTCACCGGCGTGAATGCGCGCGAGGATGAAGTCCTTGATGCCCTGGTATGCGGGAGCGTTCATCGCATTGGCCCGTGCCGCAGCAACGCGGCTTAGCGCGCCTCGGATTCGAACGAGAGCGGGCTGTGCGAAGCGATCGCGCCGTTCTGCACGAGACGCGTGATCGCTTCGATGTCCGGCGCGAAGTAACGGTCGAGGTCGTAATGCGGCACCTCGGCGCGCACCGACTGCATCACGTGCGCGAGCGCCGGGCTCGTATGGTGCGGCGCGCGCAGGTCCACGCCCTGGGCTGCTGCGAGCAGTTCGATCGCGAGGATGTTGGCCGTGTTGTCGGCGATATCGGCGAGCTTGCGCGCGGCGAACGTCGCCATCGAAACGTGGTCCTCCTGGTTCGCCGAA
>NZ_CAJMZA010000055.1:0-18058 GCF_905220195.1 Paraburkholderia sp. J8-2 | reverse complement strand
CCGGAGATGGATCGCTGTGTCGACGTCCGGGAGACGCGTAATCAGTGTATTCGATCGGGACGAACGGCGCATGATTTATTCGATGTTCTGTCCGTAAAATTTGTATTTTTATCGAAAAAATCATGAAATTCGTGAACCGGCAGAAGCTGGCGCGAGGTGCCAGGCGCAAAGGGACGGATGATTGAAACGAACAATCTGTGGCCCGCTAGAAAGGTGGCGCCTTCGGTGGCAGGCATTCCCGGCAACTGCCGAACGCGGACCGTCGCACGTCCCCGAAGCCGGCTTACGTGAGGCTGGCCTCATTCGTGGAATGGGCAAACGCATCGTATTTAGCGCCATTCGCGCCGGGCCAACTGGACGAATGCAACCAGGCGCTCTTCCCGTTCACCTGGCAGGGCGGCTGGCGCCTGGCTCTGACCTGAGCACTTCTCCTGGGTCCTCTTGACGAGCGATCTGTAATGTCAAGATTCACATGGTGAACAGCTTGACGCGTGTGCACGCCCGGGAGTGTCGATGGTCCAGACGCATGCCGGCGTGCAAGGCGACGCATGCCCATATCGGGGAGGAGCGGCCATTCCGTACCGTCGATTGACGACGGGTCATCGGCCATAGTTGACGTTCAGCTGTCGCTGCCCATGAGGCAGCTTCAAGGCACTTTCCTGTCGTTCCCGTCCCGGTAGCCACGAATGTCAGGTGTCGTTGTCAGCGAACGCGTAGTCCCGAGCCGTTTCAGTCATTCGGGTTTGTGACATATCGTTGGCCGTAGACGAGTCTACATCGGCCACTCAGTTATTACGCAATCCGCGGCGATGGCGGCCGAGACCGGCGTGGATGACCTTATGTCAGTTGACGCATTGAGCGAGCAGGTTGTGTGTGCGTAACGCGTGCAAGCGCAGGTGCCGATGCAGGCGCCCCTTCGCTTAAACGAGGTCGCGTCTAGCGCCCATTTCCACTACGCGGTTAGGCGGCACCGCCAGATGTGTGGCCGCATCCAGTTCGTTATTGCGCAGCAGAATAAACAGACTCAACAGCAAACGGCGACTGATGTTCAGTTCCGGATGTACTGTGAGCGCCTCTCGCCCGAGGTAGAGCGAGGTGGTAATGGCGTCAT
The DNA here is from genome assembly GCF_905220195.1 of Paraburkholderia sp. J8-2. Lineage (NCBI taxonomy): Bacteria > Pseudomonadati > Pseudomonadota > Betaproteobacteria > Burkholderiales > Burkholderiaceae > Paraburkholderia > Paraburkholderia sp. J8-2. The sequence continues at coordinate 16,947 of NZ_CAJMZA010000055.1, read as the reverse complement.
AGGTTTCTCGTCCGGTTCTCTGCAAGGCTTGCTTGAGCAGAACTGGCACGTCGAGCGACTCCATATAGCCGTAGCGACCCACAATGCAGATTGTGATTCGCGATACCCCATCGACTCGAGCTTCAATGTCACCACGGCGTGGAGTTCCGCGGCAACTACGAACCGGGCTTTTAACGGGAACATTCAGGCTGGCCGCAATCTGAGCGATCCTGCGTTCAACCGGCTGTGGGAGTACAACAACATGGGGCCGGGGACCGGGGAGGGTTCATAAGGTCTCCAATTGGTAAGGAAGACTGCTTAGGCGTCAGTTCAGCGAGCGGAAGAAATCGCGGACATCCGTGATGATAGTCTGCGGCTCTTCCCACGCCGCGAAGTGTCCACCGCTGGAATGATACCGCCTCTGCTTGAGGTTGTAGTACCGCTCGGCCCAGCGGCGTGGGGCGCAGCATATCTCTTCTGGCAACACCGAAATGCCGACTGGAGCCTCGACTACGGGCACGCGGTCGTGCACCGGCGCCCACGGATCGTGTGCAGCCTCGTAGTAGTAGCGAGCCGATGTGCCGTAGCTCTGCGTGATCCAATAGATCATGATCGTGGTCAGCAGATCGTCCTTGTTGAAGCGGGTTTCAACGTCACCGTTACAATCGCTCCAGCTGCGTTGCTTTTCGAGTATCCACGACGCCAGCCCCACGGGCGAATCGTTGAGCGCTGCGGCGATGGTCTGCGGCTTGGTGCTTTGCAGCGCCGAGTAGGCCGACTCGGTGGCGAAGAAGTTCTGCAAGCGTGCGGACAACGGCGCTTCGTCTGCGTCGTAGTCTTCGGGCGCCGGCACTCCGCCGCTGAACAGATCCAACGGTAGCGTCATCGGGAAGTGGACACCCATCACGCGCTCGGGATAGCGATGACCCAGGTCGGCCGTGATAAGCGCACCCCAATCGGCGCCGTGTGCAGCAAAACGCGGATAGCCCAGCCGCTCCATAAGCGTCACCCAAAGTCCGGAAGTGCGCCAGAAATTGACGCCAGGCTTGCGCAGCGGCGTGGAGAACCCGTAGCCAGGCAAAGACGGCACCACGAGGTCGAAGGCATCGGCGGGATCGCCACCGTGTGAGCCGGGGTCGCTGAGAGGACCGATCACTTTGTGGTATTCCCAGAATGTCCAGGGCCAGCCGTGGGAGAGGATCAGCGGCTTGGGGTGAGGACCGTTGCCGCGCACGTGGATGAAGTGGATCGGCACTCCATCAATCTCAGTGCGGAACTGCGGATAAGCATTGATCGCGCGCTCGTGCTCGCGCCAGTCGTAGCTCGCGATCCAGTAAGAGACCAGATCCTTGAGGTAGGCGGTGTTGGTGCCATACTGCCAGCTTTCGTTTGCGAAGTCGTCGGTCCAGCGCGTGAGCTTGAGACGTGTCTGTAGATCATTCAGCACATCATCGGGTACATCGACGCGAAACGGTTCCATGTTGTCTCTTTCCTGTGGTCGAGTGGGCGCATGTTCCGGAGTCTCCACAGACGATGCTTCTTCCATGGAGCTTCCTCGTGCTGGTTAGGCGCGCAGCGGCTTGAAGCCCGCGCGGACCTCTTCCGAGAAGATCGCTGGTTGTTCCCAGGCCGCGAAGTGGCCACCGCGGTCGACCTTGTTGTAGTGGATAAGCTTGGGGAACGCCCGCTCCGCCCAACTCCGCGGCGTCGGATAGAGCTCGTCAGGAAAGACACTCACGGCAACTGGGATCGTGACGCCCTTGACACCGAAATACGTGAGCTTGTTCTCCCAATAGAGCCGGGCCGAAGAAAGCGCAGTGTCCGTCAGCCAGGTGAGCGTGATGTTGTCGAGGATGTCGTCTCGGGTGAGACCGGCGGTTTGCCCCGCGAAGACCCGAGAGATCAGCCGATAGCTGCGCTGGTCGTGGTCGAGGAAATACGCGGCCAGACCGACCGGCGAATCCGCCAGTGCGTACAGGGTCTGCGGGCGCAGCCCCATCTGGTAGCCGTAGCCGATGCCCTTCTGGTAGACGAATTGCAGGCGCTCATAAGCGAGTTTCTCGTCGGGCGAGAGACCGGATGGCGCTGGCGCACCTGAGAATGCCGCCTTGTCGATGTCGACAGGGACCGAGCCGGGCATGTTGGTATGAATGCCGAGCAACTCCGGAGCCGCCTGAACACCCATCTGCTCGGTGATGACCGCGCCCCAGTCGCCCCCTTGAGCCACGAATTTCGTGTACCCAATACGCTTCATGAGGACGACCCAGGCTCGCGCAATGTGTTGGGGGTCCCAGCCAGTGTCAGTCGGTTTACCTGAGAAACCGTAGCCCGGAATCGACGGAATTACCAGGTGAAACGCATCCGATGCGCTGCCGCCATGTGCGGTGGGATTAGTTAGGGGTTCGATAATCTTCATCTGTTCGATGATCGATCCGGGCCACCCGTGCGTGACGATGAGCGGCAATGCGTTCTCATGCTTCGAACGAACGTGGATGAAGTGAATGTCCAGTCCGTCGATTTCGGTCACGAACTGCGGCAGAGCGTTCAGCCGCGCCTCGACCTTGCGCCAGTCGTAGTCCGTTCCCCAATAGCGCGCGAGTGCCTGAATCGTGGCGAGCTGAACGCCTTGCGAGTCGTCCGTAACCGTTTCCCGTTCGGGCCACTTTGTCGCGTTGATGCGTCGGCGCAATTCGTTAAGATTCGACTCCGGAATACTGACGTGAAACGGACGGATGGCAACTCCGTCGGTACCCATCTGTTGTGCAGCTTGACTCATGGCACGACTCCTATCTGAAAAACTGAGAAAACCTAGCGTGCTTGCAGCGGCTACCGCTGCAGCTCCGAAAAAGAGACGACGGCGACCGAAGTCTGGCGTCTGTTGCATGGCGAACTCCTTGGCAACGGGTGGTTGCACTCGGGTGTGACCGAAAATGTTCACAACCCGGGAGTGAGAATGCCGGACACCGTCGTTGGCTTGTATTGCGCCGTGGTCGAGCGGGTTGCCCTCTTTGGTATCGACGCGCAGGGATACCGGGACGGAAACGCGGGTGGTCTTAAACCAGAGGGCTGAGAGCCTGCGCACATGGCTGGGTGCACTGAACGTTGGTTTAGCAGAGGGCCGGCAAGACGCTTGATCAGCTGACGAGAGGCAGGAGTGCGTCCCGAGCGGTACTCCACCCGTTGACGCAGCAGGCTAGAAGTTGGACGGTGAGCGCCACCGCGGGCGAGCTCAACAACAGGCGGTCGACTTGCGGGCTGCGAGCGACTCCGGTCAGGCACCAGGAGCAGAAATGCTCGCAGTTGTTGCGAAGTACATCGTAGGCGTCTTCGCCTATGCGAGAGCAGGCACGCGCTACGATTTCCGTGCCGGAGTACGTCACGTCCACATCACTGTGCAGACACACCGGGTAGCCATTGGAGAACTCGGCGAGGCTAACCTTCGCGACGGGACCGCGGCGCAGTGACGAAGACAGGCCGTCGTAGTGAACGACCTGGCCCGCTCCGACGTAGATGCCGTGATGCGTGTACCAGCGGCGAGGCGTCACGATGTGCGCGCCGAGCGGAAAATGCTCGTCTTGCGCAACGGTCGGAGCAGTCGTCGCGTTGGTCGTGTGGGTTTCGCGAAATATCGGTTGGGGGTCGCGGCCTGCGTTTGCTCTCACTTCGACCGCGCTCGCCGACGGCGTCTGTTGCATGGCCAACTCCTCGGCAACCTATGGTTGCGTTCGGTTGTGACTGCAAATGTTCACAGCCCGGGAGTCAGGATGTGCCGCGCGGCGGTTGGCTTGTATTGCGCCGTGGTCGATTGCTTTTGAGCTCCTGGTATCGACGCATGTGATAGCAGCAGGCGAAACGCAGGTGGTCTTGAACCTGCGAGCCGAGAGCCTGCGCACATGGTTGGCCGCTCTAAACCTTGGTTCAGGAGAGGGCAGGTAGCGTGAATTTGAAAGCCGCGCCGCGCGGCCGATGGGCGTCCGCCCACAGTTTTCCGCCGTGGGCGTCGATGATGGAGCGGCAGATTGCGAGGCCGATTCCCACTCCGCCAGCCTTGGTGGTGTAGAAGGATTCGAAAACCCGCTCGCGATCCTCCGGTGTGATGCCGGGGCCTGAGTCCCCGACCGTGACGAGCAGGCCCCGCGACGGACTCAATTCGGTGCAAATCACCAGTTTCCGCGCCTCGGCATCGACGCCGGCCATGGCCTCGATCGCGTTGAGGATCAGATTCAGCATCACTTGCTGCAATTGAACTCGATCTCCGCGAACAGACGGCAGTCCCTCCGCTAGTTGCATCTGGACCGTCACGCAATTCTTCGACAACTCGCCTCGCACGAGCGCAATCACATTGCCGATGGCATCGTTCAGGTCGACGCTCTCCTGGCGGGGAGGTACTTTTCTGACTTGATCGCGGATTCTGCTAATGATGTCGCCAGCCCGGTAGGTATCGGTGACCACGCATTCGAGCGCTTCACTGACTTCCGCCAGGTCTGGTGGCTCTCTCTCGAGAAAGCGCAGCGCCGCATGAGCGTTATTGCGTGCTGCGCCGATCGGCTGGTTGATTTCGTGGGCGATGGAAGCCGCGAGCTGTCCCATGGTGGCCAGGCGGTTCGCGTGCGCCAGTTCCGCCTGCACCTCGCGCATGGCGTCCGCAGCGCTCTTGCGCTCAGTCAGGTCGAGCACGAATGCTACACCTTGGTGCACATCCCCTTCGAAAGTCGCGGCCCCGATCAGGACAGGGACGCGGCCACCGTCCTTGCGGAAGAACTCCTTCTCATAAGGCTGCACTCGACCCGTCGCCTTCAGTTCTGGATCGAAGGTTTGATCATCACGATCCCGCCACTCCGGCGGCGTCAGTTCCGTCAAGCGGATACGCCCTGAAGAGACGTCATCACGGTCGTATCCCAGCATGCGAAGAAAGGCGCTGTTTGCCTCGAGAATCCTGCCGTTGAGATCCCAGAAAAAGATCCCGATGATGTTGGCATCCACGAGGCGCCGGATTCTGCCCTCGCGTTCGGCAAGGTCACAGTACAGGCGCGCGTTCTCCATCGAGATGGTGGCCTCCGATGCCAGCAGCTTGAGGACTGCCATTCGAGCGGGTGTAAAGGCACCGACCGTCAGATTGTTTTCCAGGTACAGCACCCCTAGCAGCCTCGTCTGCTTCAGTATCGGCAGGCAGAGTACCGACCTCGTGCGGTGCTCCCGAATGTAGTCATCGTCGGAGAATGGATTCTGGGCCGAGGCATCATGCAGCAGCACGCTTTCCTTGGTACGCAGGACGTAACGGAAAACGGATTCGGGCAGAGCTGCTGCGGTGAGGTTCGTTCGTGGGAGATGGACCTCCATCTTGTCACCGCTGGTCGTGACTTCCGCTTCTATCCAATATCTATCGCCTCCCGGAAGAATGAGTACACCTCGTTCGGCACCGGCATGCTCGACGGCCGTACGCGCCAGCGTGCCGATCAGGTTCTCCAGGACGATCTCGCCAGAGAGCGCTTCCGAGACCTTGATCACAGTCGCAAGATCCAGGTGCTCGACAGGTGCCACCATCGTGCTCGTGATGTCGGTAGTCGGCTTGTCCATCCTGAGCTGTGGATACAACTGGTCGAGCTGTTGAACCTTTCCGTCAGCTCCCCAACGAAGGTAGCAGTTTCTTGCGTCCCGCAGGTAGGTGTTTGCAATCCTTTCGAAGCCACGCGCCGCGTAAAAGCGCCCCGCGAGTTCATTGGCGATCGCTTCGTTGTGGACAAAGCCGTGCCTTTGGGCCGACCGGGCGGCCTTCTCAAAGAGCGCCTCGGCTTCCAGCGCGCGACCCTCGATTCGCGCGATTTCGGCGCCAACGCTTGCTGTGCGGTTCTCGAAGGTTACCGGGTTAAGCTTTGCCCATGCTTCGAGCTGTTTGTGGTGGGCTGTCAGCGCTTCGAAGTGCACCTTCTTCTGGTCGGAGGAAGCCTGATCCCAAGCTGCGGCGCGTGCAAGCGCACCATAGAAATGAAATTCCGCACTTTCAAAATTCAGCGTCGATGTCCAGAGCAGACGCTGCGCGTTGCGCGCGGCATCAACAGCCGATGCATAGTCTCCCGCAAAAAACCGTGCCTGCAATTTACGGCACCAATAATAGAATTCGGCGAGCGCCAGATTAGGATTGCTGGCCAGATTATGTTCGGTCGCGAGCTCACTCTCTTCGTCGTGATCCATCTGTCCGAATGCCGCAGTCAGACCACGGAGGGTTCGGATCAGCCCAAGGTGCGCACTGCAGGCGGCACTGACAAGACCCAAACGTGCCTTGCTGGAAAACGCAACACCTTCTTCGGCCACCTGTTGCGTATCTGCGAGATGATCTCCTACCGCCAGACAAATGGTGATCGACGTGTTCCAGCTATAGCCGGAATAGGTAACGTCGCCAAGCCGGCTGGATGCGTCGAATGCTCGGCGCATCAGCTCGCGCCCACTGGCTGGGTGGTGCGTCCATGGCATCACAAGAGCGCCGACACACAGGTAGGTTCGCGCCTGATAGCGCTGCAGGCCGCGCTTCTCAACCAGGTCGTAGCCCAGTTGGCCAAACCGGAAGCCGTCGCGGTAGTTGCCAAAACGCGGTCCGGCGACAATCGCCATCCAGACATAGGCGAAGCACGACGCATCGCAGTTGCCGTGTTCGAGGCTGAGAGTCACCATGCGGCACACGATAAGTGATGACAGGTGCTCGTCGAAGAAATTGGATGTCGCGACTGCTTCCGTGAAGACGTCCAGAGTGTCAAGAACATCCGGGTCCGTTGCCAGTGGCAGTTCGACCAATTCTTCAATTGTCCGACTGCCGAGCAGCAGCCAGATTCGTTCGTATTCGCGCGTCGCATCCTGGCGGGTCGGATGTTTCGGCCACACGGTTCCTTCACGGCGTAGCCACTCTAAAAAGACCTCCAGACCTCGATCGCTCTGGTCCAGCGCGGTGTAGAGCCTGATCTGCAAAATTGTCGCAGCGCAGAAGTCGTGGCGGCCTTTTGCCCGCTCGGCCAGGCGCGCGAGCCGAGTCTCGGCGAGCGACATATCTCCCGTCAACATTTCGCACTCGGCCATCAGGTACTCGATGGAGAACATGAGCGTGTAGTTGCGCTCCCACGTCTGCTCGGCAAGGAGGACGCTACCCGCCTTCAGGTACTTGAGTGCCGAGACATAGGCGGTCGATATCTTTGCGTGCCGACCAGCGATCAGGTTGAGTTCGGCAACTTTCTCCCGCTCATCGACCGACGTGATGAGGTGGGAACCGCGGTTCAGTTGATTGACGATCTCGAATATGGCCTCGTCCCGCCTCCCCACCGGCATGTGCTCGGCCAGACGCATGCCCAGGCGCAGATGCGTCTCGGCGCGCATGTTTTGCGGGATCAGTGAATAGGCAGCCTCCTGCACGCGGTCGTGCAGAAAGCGGTACTCGTCGTTCGAGCGAACGATCAAACCAGCGCGAGCGGCCTCCCACAGGTGATCGTGCAATACCTCGATCGGTTCCTGACAGGCCATCTGCAGCAAGTCGAATTCGGCGCTGTTTCCCAGACAGGCGAACTGACGCAGCACCTCCTGTGTTGCCAACGGCAAGCGGCTCAATTTTCCGACCATCAACTCCACGACGTTGTCCGTATAGCCCTTGGCATCGATGAGGTTCAGGTCCCATGACCATCGCCCTTCACCGTAGTCAAAGGCGAGCGCCCCTTCGTCTACCAGCATGGAAATGAACTGGATCGCGAAAAATGGATTGCCAGACGTCTTCTCGTCGATCAATTGCGCCAACGGAACGACGTGCTCTGGAGCGCAACGAAGAGAGTCCGCCAGCAGTTGCACCAGGTCGTCGCGAGCCAACGGGGCGAGGACGATTTCCCGCAATGCCACTCCGGCTTGGCGAAGGGCTACCAGCTTGCGTACCAATGGGTGGGTGGCGGTGACCTCAATGTCGCGATAAGCGCCGATCAGCAAGAGGTGCTTCAGATCAGAGCGTGTGAGCAAGTCCTCTAGCAGGTCGAGCGTGGCTGCGTCCAGCCACTGCAGATCGTCGAGGAAGAGCGCGAGCGGATGCTCAGGCCGCGCTAATACGCCGATGAATCGCCGTAATACCAACTGAAAGCGCGCCTGCGCATCCTGCGGAGGAAGCTCAGGCACCGGGGGCTGTTCCCCGATGATGTGCTTCAGTTCGGGGACGAGCTCGACCATGAGGAGTCCATTCGGAAACAGCGCTTCGCGAAGCGCGTCACGCCATCTGCTCAAGTCTTCTTCGTTTTTACTCAGGAGCGGACGGATCAGTCCCCGGAGCGCCTGCGCCAGCGTGGCATACGGAATGTCACGCTTGTACTGGTCGAACTTGCCTGACGCGAACAACCCGCGAGAGGGAACTAGCAGCTTCTGGAGCTCGTTGACGACAGCGGATTTGCCGATGCCCGAGTATCCGGAGACGAGCACCAGCTCGGCCATGCCTCCAGCAACGATGCGATCGAACGCGGCGAGAAGCGTGTCGACCTCCGAGCTGCGCCCATAGAGTTTCTCGGGGATCATTAGGCGGTCTGGCGTGTCATGTTCGCCTGGCGCGAAGTCGTGGATGCGGCCGGTCGCGTTCCATTCGGTGAAGCAGTGCCGAAGGTCGCTCTCGACACCCGCCGCCGTTTGATATCGCTCCTCGACGGTCTTGGCGAGCAGCTTCATCGTGATCGCCGAGATGGCGAGCGGAATACTCGCCAGTCGCTCGCTGGGGTTTGTTGGCTGTCGCGCGATGTGACAGTGCACCCATTCCATCGGCTCGGATGCCGTGAACGGAAGACCGCCTGTCAGCATTTCGTAGAATGTGACGCCAAGCGAGTACAGGTCGCTTCGCGAATCAATCGAGCGGTTCATCCGTCCGGTTTGCTCGGGCGCCATATAAGCGAACGTTCCGGCGATGAACTCAAGGGGTTCGAGCGACTGGCGCTCGCGCGGGAGGCGGGATGCAATGCCGAAGCCGGTGAGCCAGACGCGCTCCGTTTCCGAATCCACAATCACATTGGAAGGCTTGATGTCCTTGTGTATCAGCCCGCCTCCGTGAAGCCGACTGAGTGTGGATGCCATGGCTGGTGCCAGGCGGAGAAACCGATCGATTTCCATGGGCTGACGGATAAGGCGATCGAGCGGGATGCCTCCGGAAAACTCGACGAATAGCGATGTCTGTCCCTGCTCCTGCACGAGTTCAACGGGCCGCAACGCCCACTCCGCGTCGAGAGAGTCCCTGAGTTCGTATTCGTGCTTCAGGCGGCGGGATACGTCGAGCATGGCCTGCCGGTCGTCGGAGCGCGTTGGCATGAAAGCGTATCGATCACCTTCGGCATCAATACGCCTAAGTCTGTAGAAGACGCGCTCGGCGTCCTCCCACAGCACTTCGGGAGAGTCATTGTCCAAATCGCCGTCGAGCGTATTCATGGTGCGACTCGTGGCACCTTGCCGCGCGCGAAGGCGCGGCGGAGGCAATCGATCAGGACGGCCTCGTCCAATGGCTTGTGCAGGTAGCCGCCGACTCCCAGACTCAACATGCGTTGCCGGACGCTATCTTCCGGATAGGCCGTGATCAGGATCGTTGGGATGGCGTGCCCGGTTGCGGTCAGATGCTCGTAAAGCTCAGCACCCGTCATCGCGGGCATGTGTATGTCAGCGACGAGGCAGGCGGTTGCGAGCAGTTGGGTAGACGCGAGGAATTCGGCCGCGGACGTGAACACCGCGACGGTGTAGCCGTGCGACTTGAGCAGTCTTCGCATGGAGTCGCGAAAAGACTGGTCGTCATCGACAATGGAAATCAAGGATGGCTCGGGCACGGCAGTTTCCGGTGCGTCACTTGCAGCCTCGACGACGAGCCCAACCAACAGCTCGACCGAGTACTGCTCTGTTGACAAGAGTACTCCCGCAGCGAGGCTGGATCTCTAAGCCTTGGTTTAGGTGTGACCGGGCGGGCACCCGGAGAAACGCCCCCCCGAGATCCCGGCGACTACGAGCGCTCAGCTTTCTTCGGCAGAAGGTTGAGTCTGTCCGCCATCCGGCAGAGTTCAGGGAGCGATGCGGCCTCGATCTTGTGCATCATGTTACTTCGATGAACCTTCACCGTGGTTTCGGTGATACCCATATCGTCGGCAATCTGCTTATTCAGCCGACCCTGCACGACCTGGAGGAGAATCGCGCGTTCACGCGGCGTGAGTTCTTCGAATCGGGCCCTGAGCGCGCTCAGCGATTCTTCGTTCTCGCGGCGTGCGCGGTCTCGAGCGAGCCCTACGTTCACGGCATCCAGAAGATCCTGATCCCGGAACGGCTTCGTCAGAAACTCGATGGCACCCGCCTTCATCGCCTGCACAGTCATCGGAATGTCACCATGCCCGGTGATGAAGATAATCGGAAGCGCTGAGCCTGCCGCGGCAAGATCGCGCTGAAACTCCAGACCGCTCCTTCCTGGCATTCTCACATCCAGAACGAGACAGGTAGGACAATCAGGCGGCCCGGATTTCACAAACTCGGCTATCGAATCAAACCCTTGCGCGCGCAGACCGGCCGACCGCAAGAGGCGTTCGAGCGATTCTCGAAACTGCGTGTCGTCGTCGATGACCACAACGCATGTATCTGAATTCGGCACCACTTTGGTCGGCGATTGAAGGTTCATCGGAATGAATTTCATGATATTCCGCAAGCCATGGGCGGTCAACGTCCCCTCTGCGGGATGAAGGGCCGAGTGGTAGCGCGAGCCGGCTACGTTGCTCTCGCTTTCCTTCATCGTCGCTCCTCGAGTCAGGCCGCAAGGCGATGTAGGGCGCAGAGCTTGTTGCCATCTGGGTCGCGCAGATAGGCGAGATACAGGCTGCCAAACGGGGCTTCGCGCACGCCGGGCGGAGCCTCGGCAGATTGGCCGCCATGTGCGACCCCGGTGGCGTGCCAGAGATCGACCTGGCTGGCCGACTGGCTGATAAAGCCGACTGTTCCTCCATTGGCGTGGGTAGCTGGCTGACCATCGAGCGGCTCGGTAATGATGAAAAATCCCATGTCGGCGCGATATACATAGCGCCGGCGCCGCTCGTTGTCATCGCTGACACCTTCGCCATAGCCGAGCGCGCCTAGCACGGCATCGTAGAAGCGCTTTGCTTTTTCAAGGTCGTTGGTGCCGACCACCACGTGACTGAACATTGTCTACTCCTCCCCTGGTAGATGAACCATGTTTCCTCCGACGCTGTGACCGGCGCGCATGCGGAACGACGATGTGCGACGATCCAGCGACGGAGGGATGCGCGATCTAGTGACGCGCAAAAAGGTTGTCGCGCGCCGTCGCGGCGGCATGACTGCCCGCCTGGGAGTATCCGGCGACTACCCCGGTATATGCCACTTGCGAGTCCGCTACGGCGTCGCGCCCGGCGGCGAAGGTTTGCGCGCTCTGACCGCGTTGCGACGCTGGTGCGCCAACCGCGGGCCGGTAAAACGGGGCGGGGCCGTAGCCGCTGGCGAATGCGGGAGCGGCGGCGGACGCCGAAAAGGCGACGAGCAGTGCAACGATGAGCCTGGTCTTCATGATGGAAATTCCCTGACAGATGTTCGGTGAGAGGCGCAAGCCTTGCCGGATTACGCCGTGATGACGTTCACCGCGACGTCGATGTTGCCGTGCACAGCCTTCGAGTACGGGCAGATCTGATGTGCCGAGTGCGCGATGGCTTCGGCGAGGTCTTGTGCAACGCCGGGCACGCGAACGTTGAATCGGGCCTGGATGAAATACTCGTCGCCGGTCATGCCTAGATCGACCTCGATCTCAACGGCCAGGTCGGGTGGCAGCGTGACCTTCTTCGCCTTGGCCGCTAGGCCGAGCGCGCCGGTGTAGCAGGCCGACCAGGCACCCGCGAACAACTGCTCCGCGGTCGGATGCATCTGGATCGCGGTGAACACGATCTCGTTACCAGCCTTGCCAGGGGTCGAGAGTTGGATGTCGAGCCGTTCATCGCCGCGGGAAGCACCTTTGCCGCGGCTGGCAGTTGTCTGAGTTTTGCCCGTGAGCAGCACGGTCTGGATCTTGGTGGTCATTGCAAATTCCTCATTGGTTAGCCCAGTTGTCTAAGCGCGGACACTCGTTGCGCCGCGCACCATTGCCGGCGCGATAGGGCGTAGATCGCGCGCCGGAATCGGGTCGAGCCCGACCACTCCGCTCGCGCTCCAATCCATCTCACGGATGAGCCTCGGGAAGCGGCAGCTGGCGAACTCGGGAAGCGGTGTCGTTCAGGTAGGCATCAGCGCGGCGTACACCGCGTCTTCATAGGCCTGGGATAGGAGGTCTTCAATGCCGAAGAAATCGTCCATGTTTTCTTCCCGCCGGATCCGGCGAAGCTCTTCACAGCGATCACACAGGATGGAGAGCGCGTGGCCCGGGTGAAACAGCGACGCGACGTTGAACTGGGGTGAGAGCCCAGGCGCCGCTGAGGGATCCACGACGTTTATGGCTCGCTCCTGTCCTTCAACGATTGCCGCTGCAGTTCCCCGGAAGAGAGGACGACTGAAACCGGGCATCTGATCCATGACAAACTCCTTGGCAACCAGTGGTTGCGTTCGGGTGTGAATGCAAATCTTCACAACCCGGGAGTGAGCATGAGGCGCGCGGCGGTTGGTTTGTATTGCGCCGTGGTCGATCGATTCAAGCTCTTGGTATCGAGTCGCACGATTGCCGCACGCGAAACGCAGGCGGTCTGCACCCAGCGGGCCGAAAGCCTGCACACATGGTTGGGTGCTCTAAACCTTGGTTCAGGGGAGGGCTCGCAGCATGAGTTCGAAACCGCACCGCGAGGCCAGTGGAGGTCTACCTACGGTCTGCCATCGTGTGCATCGGCATTCCGTTTGCCATGCCGCCACTTCTGCAGCGGGCGGAAGCGCAGCTAGTACTCAAATAGTCGCTTCGTGGCCCGCGATCGATAAATCGTGGGCAACTCGTTGTGCGCTATTGACATGGCTGGGATTTCTGCCCAGCGGTTGTACTATGTCAAGATATAAATCGCATACGCTATTATCCGATGCGATTTAGTCAAACTGAACTGGGACATCAGGGCTATCTGGAACGCAATCCCGATGGATACACGTGCCACTTCATTCGGGCACACTGGAAACCGCCTGACCGGAGATGAGGATGCAGTAAAACTCTGGGATTATCTGGAAAGGCAGCGCGATCCCGGAGACGAGCGCCAGGTGAGAGTCGGTCTCACGAAAAACGGTCGAAAGCTTTCATCGTCGAGATCGGCCTGAGTGCCGAACGCGTTTTCACCGAGTTCGGATAGCGACTGATTCAGTTTCGTGCGATCACGAGCGATGGTCACAGCACGAGCGCCTTTGGCGATCGAAAGCTTCGGTGCGGTGAACCCGATGCCGCTGTTGCCATCAGTGGCGAGCGCCGCCTTTCCAGCAAAACGCGCATCCTTAACCTATGTATTAGACCTCGAGACCGTGTCCAAAACCGCGCCTGCTCGCGGCGCGAATTCCCCGAAAAAAATCTCTCTTAAGCAGCGCAGCACGCAGTGGCATCGCACGCCGCGTGTAAGCCGTAATTGGCTGCATAACTGAAGCGGCAAGTACGTTGACACCCACCGATTTCCGCGAGCCGGGACTTCGATCAATTCTCCATTTCCAGTTTTGGATAATCCGTGAAACCGGTTTCCCCTTCGGCGTAATACGTCGAAGGATTGGGCTGATTCAAAGGCGCGTTGAGTTCGAAGCGGCGCGGCAAGTCCGGGTTGGCGATAAACAACTGACCCCATGCAACGGCATCCGCTTCGCCTGCATCGAGTACTCGCTGTGCCGATTCTCGGGTGAACTTCTCGTTCGCGATATACGGACCGCCGAACGCGGCTTTCAGGTGCGGACCGAGACGCTTGTCGCCGAGCGATTCACGGGCAGCGATAAACGCGATGGTGCGTTTGCCGAGTTCGCGCGCGACATAGCCGAAGGTAGCCGATGCGTCCGAATCGCCCATCGTACCTATGTCGCCGCGTGGCACGTGGTGCATGCCGACGCGATTCGCGCCCCAAACTTCGATGCACGCATCGGTTACCTGGAGCAGGAGGCAGGCGCGGTTTTCAATCGAGCCACCGTATGAGTCAGTGCGATGGTTTGTGCTGTCCTGCAGAAACTGGTCGAGCAGATAGCCGTTCGCACCGTGCACTTCGACACCGTCGAAACCAGCGGTCTTGGCGTTTTCGGCACCCGTGCGGTAGGCATCGACGATGCCTGGAATTTCGGCCAGGTTAAGCGCGCGCGGCGTGACACACAGCCGCTGCGGACGCACGAGGCTCACGTGGACTTGCGGTGCGATCGCGCTCGGTGCGACCGGCAGATTGCCGTTCAGGAAGATCGGGTCCGACACGCGGCCGACATGCCAAAGTTGCTGGAAGATCTTGCCGCCAAGGCGTGCACGCCCTCGGTGACGAGCTTCCAGCCAGCGACCTGTTCTTGCGACCAGATGCCCGGAGTCGCGGCGTAGCCGACGCCTTGCGGCGTCACGGAAGTGGCTTCGGTGAGAATCAGCCCGGCGGAGGCTCGCTCGGCGCAGTACTTTGCCATCAGCGCATTGGGCACGCGTTGGTCACCGGCGCGCTTACGGGTCAGCGGGGCCATGACGATGCGGTTCGGCAACGTGAAGTCGCCAATCTGGAGGGGGTCAAAAAGAGGCGGCAAAAGAGTTTGTTTTTCCTGGCGGACACATGGTCCGCAACAATGAAAACAACGTGATGAACCAGCTGACCGAAGTCCAGTTTTCACGCGAGCGGCTACCCATGAAAGGCGTTGTTACGCTTTGCGGATATGGACGTGATGTTCCCGGCATCCTTGACGTCACGGCCAGATCCGGCAGGCCATTCCGTCGCGAGCGGGCGAGCGCGCGCGCGACGCGACGGACGAACGCTCCGCTGCCCTCAGCGTGGCGCTGGTTCGTCCAAATAGACACCTGCCGACAACCCGGCCTTCACCTGCCGCGTGAAGTCGTCGGTGGACACTTCCTCCGCCCCCGACTCGATCGCGTCGAAGGCCTGGCGTACCACGTCGGCCGGCGTCGCCTTTGGTACTTCCAGCCCGCGCGCCAGATCCGTATCGATGAAGCCGGCATGCAGCCCGACGACCTGCGTGCGCTGCTCGCGCAGCGAATGGCGCAGGCCGTTGGTCAGCGCCCACGCGGCAGATTTCGAAACGCCGTAGCCCGACAACATCGGCCGGTTCACCCAGCTCGCGACCGACAGCACGTTCAGGATCGCGCCGCCGCCGTTGGCAGCGAGCTTGCCCGCGAACGCGCGTGACATCGCCAGTATTCCGAACACGTTGGTTTCAAAGTGATCGCGCAATGCGTCGGGTGCGCCGTCGTCAATGAGGTTGCCAAACCGAGCGATGCCCGCGTTGTTGATCAGCAGCGTGACGTCGAGCGCTGCGTCGGCGGCCGCCGCCACGGCCGCCGGATCGGTCACGTCGAGCTTAACGGGCACCACGCCCGGCAACGTCACGCTGGCCGGATCGCGCGCGCCCGCATAAACCTTGCGCGCTCCTCTTGCGAGCGCCTGCTTCGCGAACTCGAGGCCAAGCCCGCGGTTCGCGCCCGTTACGAAAACGACAGCACCTTCGATCTTCATCTTCATTCCTTTCGCGTGATGAATCGCATGCGCGCCGATTTGCCGTGCGCGTGGGATCCAGTGAGAACAAGCCTTCAACAGAAACCCGGTGTCTGTTGCATGCCGAACGCCTGAACTGCCCGTAGTTGCGTTCGGGTGTGACTGCAAATTTTCGCAACCACGGAATAAGGATGCGGCGCGCGGCGGTTGGTTTGTATTGCACGGTGGTCGATCGCCTCTACCTGCTGGTATCGACGCGCAAGATTGCCGCATGCGAAACGCACGCAGCCCACAACCAACGGACCAGGAGCCTGCACCATGGTTGGTCGATCTAAACCTTGGGTCGATCGCGGAATCGTCGAAGCGTCGGTGGGAAGAGTGGGATCGGCGCTGGCTGAATGACGAACTGAAGTCGATCAACGGCCAACCGCAGATTTAAAGTGATCAGGCATGCCAACGAATACGTGTTCAGGACCAATCTAATAACAGGGAACAGGAACCTTCCACGATTGCGCATCAACCCAACCTCATTGCCTCAAGCGACCGCAGTGAAGAGCAATTGCTGGATTCAGGAAAAGTGCCAGGAGTTAGCGTGCAGCGTGAGACACTTGAACGGCTCTACTGGCAGAAGGAGACACTGGCGCAGGCTAGTATAGCGTCGACATCGGTGAATTTCATGATGCACGCGACCGCTTGCGCAGGGTCTGCTGGGGAGCGCACTAATGGGCGCGGAATCCAGAAGCTCGGCCACACTGTCCGGCTGATGGCCTCGCAGTATGTGAAGGCTGAGAACCGGCCAGCGATTTCATCACTTGAATGTCCATGGCAGTGCGAGAAGCGCCGTACAAGTCGCCGGATAATGACCGTCTGCAACGGGTCGACGAACGAAGCCGCTCGCGCGGTAGAGGGCTGACGGTCGGTTGGGAGGAGGTCATAGTGCGGCTCCTGTTGAAGAACGAGGCGGATTGCCTCATTCGTCAACATAAAACCGCGCGACCGGCCTCTCCCTGACCTCTAGCGTCGGACCGCAGCCCCCTACCGCGCGAGCGGTTTCGTTCTTCGACCCTTCTCGGACATAGTGGGGCGCGCAACCGAACGGCAGTAATTCAATGTCTAGCCGACCTATGATCAGCTCGATCAGCAATTGACTTACTCTCTCACTTTATGAATCTCGAGGAAATGCGCGGCTCCGCACATCCATCGTTAGTCAGTCTCGACATCATGTGATCGCCCCATGACAACTTTTCGCTCCTGTCGAGATACTCCTTGAAATTGATTTACGAGGCGTATTCATTCCGAAATCGGAGACCGCATGATCGGACGATCAATTCTGATCATCGTTGGCAGCTTGTCGCTGGCCCAGCTAGCCGAA
>NZ_CAJMZA010000054.1:0-20204 GCF_905220195.1 Paraburkholderia sp. J8-2 | reverse complement strand
CATCGTGCCGCTCAATGGCGTGTGGGTGGACGCGAACTTCAAGGAAGTACAGCTCAAGCACATGCGCATTGGCCAGCCGGTAACGCTCACTGCAGATGTCTATGGCTCGGGCGTGAAGTATCACGGCCGTATCGAGGGGTTCTCGGCGGGGACGGGCAGTGCATTCGCGACGCTGCCGGCGCAGAACGCCACGGGCAACTGGATCAAGATCGTTCAGCGCCTGCCGGTGCGCATCGCACTCGATCCGCGCGAACTCGCGGCGCGTCCGCTGCGCATCGGCCTCTCGATGACGGTGGATGCCGAGACGCGCGACGACTCCGGCTCGCAGCTCGGCGCGGCGCAAAATACGCGCTATCGCACCGATGTCTTCGCGCAGTACGATGCGCAGGCCAACGGCGAGATCGAAAAGATCATCAAGCAGAACGAAATGGCTACGCAACAGGCGAAGATTGCGGCGTCGGTGGCGAAGAACGTAGCGATTCGGGACCAGACGCGTGGCTAGAGTCATCCGGTGCGAGCGTAGTCCCGGCGACAGAGGCGTCTTCGCGCTTCTTGCACAGCCGCGTGGGAGCATGACGCTGCCCGGCGTGCGCAGGATGAAGTGAGGCACCGGCGCACTCAGGTAACCGCAGTACCTGCACAGATGGGACTCATCGACTTATGGATAGTTTAACGGGCGCTCTGAGCTTGCTCGAAATACGGATACCGATGCTCAACAAGGTATCCGGCACACCAAACGACTACCTGTATCGCGTATTCGCCACCTTCGCGCTCTACCACCTCAACCGTGCACTTCTGATCCATACGACGGTTTTCTCTGGCGACGTTGGATGGCAACTCTTATGGAATGGATCATCAGGAAGTCTTGCAAGCGCTGTCATCAAAGGGAACATATGAACTATCTTGAGACTTTGCGAGTATTCCGTTCTGTCGTCGAGGCCAATAGCTTTAGACGGGCAGCGGACAATCTGGGGATAAGCGTGGCCGCCGTTTCACGCACTATCTCAAGACTCGAGACCCGGCTGGACAGCCGTCTGTTCCATCGCACGACGCGGCAGATGTCGATGACGGAGGCGGCGGAACGCTTCTATGCCGGCAGCTCCCGCATTCTGGACGATTTGGATGCGCTGGAAGCTGAAGCGTCGATGCAGGCAGTTCAGCCTGGCGGTGTGCTCCGACTTGTCGCCCATACCACGGCGACGGTGCTTCGGCTCGTCCCGCTGATCTCGAGCTTCAAGCGCAAGTATCCCAGAGTGGATCTGGATGTGACCCTCACCGAGCGGCCGGTAGATCTGGTCGCGGACGGCTATGATCTGGGTCTCGTTGTGCCCTTCATGTTGAGCGCCGAAACCGTCGTCACCCGACTTCTCGATCGAGCGCCGCTCATTTTCGTAGCCACGCCGGAGTATCTGAAAAGACACACATTACCCCGACATCCATCCGAGCTGTGTAATCACACGTTCGTCGCTATGTCACCGACCGTTCGCAAGTCGGAGGTGACCTTCCGCCTGGACGAAGGGGATCTGACCGTCCCGCTTAAGTATCACGTCGCATCAAATAACGCGATGTTCAATCGGGAAATGGTACTTGAGGGATTCGGCATCGGCGCGATGCCGGCAGCGCTCGTGCAGGCTGATCTGTCCTCAGGCAGGCTGGTACCGATCCTTGGCGGCTTCGAAATCGCCGATAGTGCATTAGAACTTCGGCTCGCGTACAACTCTCGAACACTCTTGCCGGCCAAGGTTAGAGCGTTTGCAGAACATGCCGCAGCGTTTTTCGAGGAAACGACAGGCGCCCAGCCGGAATTCAGCTAATTCGGATCTGTCCAGATCGCCTCAATGCGCACACTGATATTGGGGTAAGGGTTGCTCTCGTTCAGCAAATGGCGGTGGCCAGACGCGGACTCTCGCCGGACAAGCCTACGCGGTTGAGCGGACTATTCGGACCGGCGGACGACTCAATGCGTTGTTCAATAAAAGCGCTTCTGGCTAAGGGCCACGAATGCACAAAAGGCGCGATTACCCCAAAGCAGGATAAGGATTTCACCATATGAATTCATTCCACCGGGGTGACTGGTTGCAGCTTGCTCAGGCAGGTGGCGGGATGCTTGCCATCGCTGCCGCCGCGCTCGTACCTTTCGTGCATGGGCTATTCATCGAACGACGGCGGCGTCGGGCGCAGATGCGGATAGTCTTGGCAGTCTGCGAGCGCATGTCTGGACTGCTCGACAACTTGAAGACTGCCCTTGATTCCAACGCCAGCTTGTCGGTTTACACAGAATATGATGTGGACCGTGAGTGGGAGCAGACCCGCGTGACGTTGGCTGCGTTTCCCGTTTGGGACTTTACTGACAACATAATTGCGGTTCACATCGGGCATCTTCGATCTGCTGTCGAGCACGCCCAAGGTATTGCTAAAAGATATGCCTCCGAGCAAGCAGTAGTAGATCCGATATGCGGCGCGCTGGTCGAATCCGTGCTCGCCTGTAAGGAAGTTGTGACCCGAGCGGAGAACGAAATCCGCGTACGCCTGTGAATCCGTGCCATCGTGGTGAATACGGTGGTTACATGACGCGCGCGTCGAGTGGCACACGTGCAACCTGCTCGGTTACGGCTGTTACCATCGAGATTAATCGGGCAGGCCGTATTCAAACGCCTGCCGGCTGTGCTGGTCGAGCATTCATTACTGCCGTAACTGGATGCGATTCCTTGAACGCCTACTAGCGGTAGGCTTGCTCTGTCGGAAGGACCGCGCCCGGCTAGTCCAGGGAATCCGGGTTTCGCCCTGTCAGGCTAGGCGCCACGTCGGAATATGCGCTGGCGCCAAACCTTCGGCACGCCGGGGTTGCCGCACCGTGCGGATGAGCTTCACGACATCGCTTTCGTGGCGCCGGTGTAGCAGATCGCCTCGCCCTCATTCATCAACGTCTTGCCAGTCTGGAAAAAGAGTAGCTCGCTGCACCACCAGAAGGGTGCTGGTGCAAAATGCTTGCAGAACCAGCTGTAGCCGTAGCCTTCGGGTTCCTGGGCCTTGTACTCGTTCCACAGCAGGTCGAGCGTTACGCGTTTCCTGCCAGACCGGGTGCAATACCATCGCCTTGCGGATGGTAGAAACGCGGCAAGTCTCGAATTTCGGCGTGATCAGCCTGCGTATCAGCCAGCAGCCCGGCCTGCGTGACGCGCTGGCGACTTTCATCAGATACCGGCACCTCTTCAACGACTCGGTGGTCATGCTGCTCGAAGATGCCGGCAACGCCGTCATCATCCGGCAAGAGGTGACGTTGGGCGTTCCCTCGCGACAGGCGACGGAACTGGCGATGGGGGTGGTATTCCGGATGTGCAGTGCCCTGCTCGGCGTGAACTGGCAGCCCCTGAGTGTCAACTTCACGCACAACGCACCCACCGATCTGCAGATACACCGGCGGCTGTTCGGATGCCCGCTGGAGTTCAACAGCGAATTCAAAGGCATCGTCTGCCTGGCGGCGGACCTCGACAAGCCCAACCCCAACTCCGTCAGCCGTGAAGTACGCGGCGCCATCTACCTGATGCTGCCAATGGGCCGGACAACGTGCGAGGCCGTAGCGCAGCGGTTGGGTATGAGCCATGCAGCGTGAGCTCGACAAAGCCGGCGAGAGTTTCACGAGCCTTCTCAATGAAGTGCGCTGCGAACTTGCCATGCGATATGTTGGGAACCCGCGGTACTCCCTGGTGGAGGTTTCCGAACTGCTGGGCTACAGCTCGCCAAGTACGTTCACGCGCTGGTTCTCGGCGCAATTCGGCATTGCACCGGCTGTGTGGCGGCGGGCAAGGCCGGCCACGGTAAACGTCGGTCACCCTGAGAGGTCAGCGACCGGTAGCTGAGCGAAAGCTGACACCCGAGTGTCCGTCGTGCTCCTGTAGCCACTGGCCGCTTGTGGCCGGCTGCTGACAAATCCGATTTGTATGGGTGACACCGCGCCCACGACTGCTCGACGGCTGGGTGCGACCCGAGACAGGTAGCTCGTTACTTTTTGCCCTTGAGGGTAAAGGGCGCGACGAGCGACTGGACGTCGACCTGTCGCCCATGGAGCAAAAGCAGTCGCGCGTAGAGAACCGTGTTTTCGAGCACAAGCTTCGCGGTGCTCTGCAGGTTCACCGGGACTCATCTCCAATCGGTCCCTGGCACTCGATATACCGAAGCTCCGCACCTGCGAACACAGCAGACGGCGGGATCCCGTGCCCTCAGTTGCCAGAAGACCGTCAATTGACGAATCTCTAGTATCGGCGCGACATTTTCCCACTTTCCGGGAAATAGATTCCTCGCGCAGCTCTGTGTCGCCGCGCCTCGCGAATATACACTCGCCAAAACAATAAAGACGGCTGAAGAGGGCGGTCACTTAGAAGTGTGTGCGAATCGTTGAGACGAGGATATGCCTCGTCTTAGATAACTAAAATTATGTACTGCTATATAAAGGAGACGCAATGAAGAAGGCCTTGTTTGCGATAGTGACGGCTGTGGTCGCAGTTTCCGCAAATGCTCAAAGCAGCGTGACGCTATACGGCATTGTCGACAATGGGCTCCAGTATGAAACTGGCTTGCCGAAGGGAAACGCGTTTAGCGCGCAGAGTGGTGGCTGGGCACAATCGCGATTTGGTCTGAAAGGCGCAGAAGACATGGGCGGCGGCACGAAGGCTATCTTCCAGCTGGAGTCCCGACTCAACACGCAAAACGGAAGCTTCGCGAACGGCAGCTTCTTCGAGGGCCAGGCGACCGTCGGTTTGCAGAATGATACCTGGGGCCAAGTCAAATTCGGCAATATGGGGTCGGCTGAAATCAGCCAATATTCCGGTGACGTCGACCCACAGCAGACGAAGAAGTATTCAATCGGTACGCTGGTGCGAGGCCGGATTTTCTCGCAGGCAGCGAACGGAGTCGAGTATCTCTCGCCGAAGATTGCTGGGTTCACGCTTCAGGGGCAATATGACCTGACCAATTCGTCGACATGGAACGCAGGCAATCCGGGGAGTGCGCCCGGTCAGCTCGGTGCCTCCAGCGGCCTCGGAAGTGCGCAAGGTCGGTCAGACGGTATCAAGTTGTCGTACCAGCGGGGCGGGTTGTTCTGGCAAGCAACCTACGACGAAGTCCGGGACCCAAATGGCCAGTTCAGCAACGTGTATCTGACGTCGAGGTCCATTCTGACGGGAGCGAGCTATGCGTTCGGGCCAGTGATTGCCTACGTCGGGTATCAGCATCTGAGTGCGCCGGACGCTTCAAACGAGGGGTACTTTGGCAGCGCGACGCCGACCACGCTCCCGACTGGGACATCGCTGCCGACCGCAGTCAATCACGAATGGGTTGGCGCAATCTGGCAGACCACGCCGGCTTTAGCAATTTCCGGAGCCGTGTATCACGCAAATGCCAACAACGGAAACGGCAACGCCACGATGTTCACGTTGGGCGCAAACTATTCGCTGTCGAAGCGTACGCTCCTCTATACCGAATTCGCCTATCTGCACAACAGCGCGACATCCAATCTTGGACTCAATAGTGGGCTCTATGGCGCGAACTCAAACAACGACCCGATAAACGGCAACCCGTCGAGCACCAATCCGAATTTCGGTCAGGGCCAGTTCGGCGTAATTGCAGGAATCGCCACCCAATTCTGAATTCGCGACGAGAGAGGGCGGGGAGTGTGTCCCTGGCTCTCTCCGTTGCGTGGAGCGTTGGTCGCCTGTGACGGACGTATTCCTGTCATCGAAATCTAGCGGCGATGTGGTCGGGGATATTTTCCGGTGTCACGACAACCACCGACGACGAATGTGAGACTGCCGAGGCCGGCAACATCTTATGGAAATGCATGATGTGCTGACACGCCGCTCTCATGTCTTGCCGAAGTTCGTGGTACAGAATCGCCTGTATCTTGCCCTCACGCAGCAGTTTTATGTTGTCCCGGTCCAAGTCGTGCCCGATGTAGCATTTTGGCGTCTTCCCGTGTGCATCGAGTGCTCGCAAGATTGCTCGATTGCCACCGCCCATCGAATAGACCGCCAGAATGTCAGTCTTCGCACTGAGGACCTTATGGACGAGCTTCTCCGTGGTCTCGTCTAGTCCGTGACCACCGCTCGCGTCAATCAAGGTAAGTTGAGGATGTCGGGCCCGCAATGAACGCCGGAAGCTTATCTCGCGCTCTTCCTCGCCTCTGAAGCGCTCGTCGCTCATCGTAATCAGGACGTTGCCTGTTTGGCCACCTAGCCAATGCACGAGGAGGTATGCCGCTGTCGCACCCGCGACCCGATTGTCCAGACCAGCATAGGCAATGCGACCTGACAGCGGAATATCGGTGAATGTCGTGACAACAGGAATGCCGCGCTGTTTGAGGTCGCCGATTGCATCAGAAATCTCAGGTACGTCACGTGCCTTCAGGAAGACCCCGTGGCTGCCACGATGTGCAATTGCACGAAGCGCTTCAACGACTTCTGGAGTGGTCATTGTCTCGCGCATGAGGAAGCGTGGACGAAAGATGGCTGGTTGTAGAGTCGGTAGTTCAGCCTCCAGAGCATCCCTGATTTCTTCAGCGAACCGGGCAGGCGCTTCGACAACGACATCGACGATAAGCTTTCGTCCGGCCGATGCCGAATAGAGCTCCTGCTTCTCGAGTTCCTTGATGGCTTGCTCAATGCGCTTCTTCGTCTGCTCGCGAACCGTCCCGCGGTTGTTAAGTACGCGGTCAACCGTAGCGACGCCTACCCCCGCCTGGAGGGCTATCTCCTTGATTAGAAAGCGATGGGCCATGACGTGGGTCTCTCAACTGATGTCCTCTTGATTGTTTGATGATATAGCAGCGCGGTGTGGCCGACCAGGCGCAAACAGCTCGGAGGCATTGCGCGTTTGAACAAGCGTGTAGCTGGCAAGGGGGCGAGGCTTTACAGCTTGCGAGCGGCGCAAAGCCTTACCAGGGGGCATAGACGGGGCGTACCGGTTGAAGTCTGTGGTCTCATATTGATGCCCGGATGCGACTCGGCCGCATTTATTGGGGTAGGGTATTCCCCGGTTTTGATGGATTTGTGATGGATTTTGTCAGCGCTATTCACGTTAGTGCTGACGTATTCTTCTAACCGGGCACGGCAGCGAGCGGGTCAGCGACTAGCGCTTGCGCGCGTGACCCCGTGCCGAACACGCGGATGACAGGGATGGTGTGGAAAGATGGACCAGTTTAAGGAAGTTCAGCTGTTCGTCGAGGTTGCCGAGACAGGTAGCATCAGTCGGGCGGCCGAGGCTGTGGACCTGTCCATATCTGCTGCAAGTCGCTATCTCATTTCGCTCGAGAGTCGCCTTCGTGTGCAACTCGTGCGACGGACAACCCGGAATCTTTGCCTCACGGAAGCAGGGGAGGAGTTCCATCGGCGCTGTAAATCCATCCTTGCAGACCTCGGCGAAGCTGAACTGGTGGTCAAGGATGCAACGGTGCGGCCGAGTGGGTTGCTCCGGGTGACGGCATCGCTTTCCTTTTGCATGCTGCATATCGCACCCATGCTTCCGGAGTTTACGGCGCGCTATCCGGACATCACTGTTGATGTTGTCGCTGCCAATCGCTACTACGACATCATCGAGAACGGGATTGACGTTGCAGTCAGAACCAAGGTCCTCGAAGCGGACAGCAACATTACCGTGCGAAGGCTTGCTTCAACGCGGCGCGTATTGACCGCCGCGCCGAGCTACATCGCAGCACATGGTTCACCGCGATTCCCGGCAGAGCTTGGCAAGCACAAGCTGCTGAACTATGGGCTCGCCGACAATCCTCGCGACCTCGCATTCCAGCGCGACGGCGAGTGTGTCGCTGTCAAGGTGAAGCCATTGCTTGAATCCAATGACGGACAAATCCTGCGAGCTGCGGCGCTGGATGGCATGGGGATACTCGTCCAGCCTAAGTACATCGTGTACGACGACATCCAGGACGGTCGGCTCATGCCGGTACTCGATGAATGGGACCTGCCTCGCCTCACAATGAACATAGCGTTTCAGACGCGCTCGCACATGCCTGTCAAGGTTCGTCTCTTCATTGATGCGCTCCTCGAACGCTTTCGCAAGAACGAGTTCGAGCGGCTCTGGACGGAGTAGTCACGTGCTGACTTATTGGGCGCGGAATACGTGGGACAGTTTCCCACCAAGTGCGAAAGAGATTCCCTTTTCAGCTCTGTTTTGCCGGCAATAGCGAATATAGACTTCCTTCAAAGCTGTAGAGAAACATCGAAGGAGACACTCAATGCATCAGGCCGCAACTACCTCTGTTTCGCAAACCTCCTCTCCGTATTTCGAAGAAGAACACTCAGCGGACGTAGTGAACGCGCGCATGGGACAGGACATCAGCCCCAGGCTCAAGCAGGTCATGTCCGTGCTCGTGAAGCACATTCACGAAGCGGTAAAGGAAATCGAGCCGACACACGAAGAGTGGTTCTCGGCAATTCGATTCCTGACCGAGACGGGCCAGATGTGCAACGAGTGGAGGCAAGAGTACATCTTGCTGTCGGACATTCTCGGTGTCTCGATGCTGGTTGACGCTATTAACCATCGCCGTCCGAGTGGTGCGACGCCGAATACGATTCTCGGGCCGTTCTACGTCGCGGACGCGCCAGCGTATGAAAACGGCGCAAACATCTGCCTGGATGGGAAAGGTGAGCCGCTCGTTGTTTCAGGAAAAGTCACCGACATAGCCGGAAATCCGATTCCGGAAGCGAAGCTCGAAGTCTGGCAGACGAACGACGATGGCTTCTACGACGTTCAACAAAAGGGCATCCAGCCGGATTCGAATCTGCGAGGCGTGTTCACGTCGGACGATGAAGGGCGCTACTGGTTCAAATCGGTCAAGCCACGTCACTATCCGATTCCCGCAGACGGCCTAGTCGGCAAGCTGCTTGGCGCAATGGGCCGCCACCCCAACCGTGCCGCGCATTTGCACTTCATCGTAACCGCGCCCGGCTATGAGCCCGTGATTACACACATCTTCACGCCCGACTGCCCGTACCTCCCTGAAGACGCGGTCTTCGGCGTCAAGCGCGAGCTAATCGCCGACTTCAAGAAGGTCGATGACCTCGAGGTCGCGAGACAGGTTGGATGCGCAGCCCCGTTCTGGTCTGTGGCGTGGGACTTCACCCTCGCGCCGTCCGTGAGCGCGATGAGAGTCATCGCCACCAAACACTCCGATTTAACCTGAGACACTGGATACCTTCAAATGAGCGCGAAACGCAAAGAACTACTTGCCGCGTACTGGACGCTTGCTGGCGATGTCTACCCAGGCGCGCCGACGGAAATCAGTCCGTTTCCGTTGCGTGAACGCGCGGAGGCTGCGTCGCGGGCTGGCTGGCGAGGCATTGGCCTCATCCTCGACGACCTCGAGTACAGCGTCGAACAGCACGGCGTCGCCGGCGTGAAGAAGATTCTTGAGGACACGGGCATGAAGTATTTCGAACTCGAAATCCTCATGGACTGGTACCTCGACGGCGAGCCGCGTGCCAGGTCAGACCATTTTCGTCGCCGTGTCATCGAGTTGGGCGCCGAGCTTGGCATGCGCAACCTGAAAATCGGGGCGAGTCCTTTCGACGAGAGCCCGGCCGACTTCCCACGTATGACGGACGAATTCGCGAAGCTCTGCGAAGACGTCGCTGCGGTCGGTGCAACGGTCGCAATCGAATTCATGCCATTTTCGGTCATCCGGAACATCGGGGACGCACTGAAGATTGCTGAAGGTGCTAACCAGCCGAACGGCGGACTGATGGTCGACAATTGGCACGTTGCCCGCTTTGGTAGCCCCTACAGCGAGGTCGCGAACATCCCGGCGCGTTTCATTAAGGGCGTCGAGCTCGACGATGTCGCTGCACAGGTCAAAGGTACGCTGCTGGACGACTCCACGTTCAATCGGAAGCTGTGTGGTGAAGGGGTGGCTGACTGTCGCGCGTTTGTCGCGGCACTTGAACAGGCCGGCTGCGATTTGCCGTACTACGGCGTCGAACTGATTTCCGAACCGTTCCGAAAGCTGCCGCTCGAGCAGATGGCCAGGCGTGCCTACGACACCACTATCGCCCAGTTCTCGACGAAGGCAGGCGCCACCGTCTGACGCACTCATCGCTCAAACCAATCATCTCTGGAGACAAACATGATTCGTATAGCCGTACTTGGCGCTGGCCGCATCGGCCGCATTCACGCTGCAAACGCCGCCGCAATCCCGAACGCCAAGCTCGTCGTTGTGGCCGACCCGTTTGCCAGTGCGGCCAACTCGCTGGCTGAACGCCTCGGCTGCGAAGCATCAACGGACCCGATGGCCGTCCTGCAGCGCAGCGATATCGACGCGGTGGTCATTGGCACGCCGACGGACACACACATCACGTTCATGCTCGAAGCCGTGGCGCGCGGCAAGGCGGTTCTTTGCGAGAAGCCCATTGACCTCGAGATGGACAAGTCACTGGCTGCGGCACGAGAAGTGGAGCGTCAGCGAGGCCGCGTGATGCTCGCCTTTAATCGCCGCTTCGACCCAACCTCCCAGGCCTTCCGCAAGGCAATTGATGCGGGTGACGTGGGTGAAGTTCGCCAGGTCGTCATCTCGAGCCGTGACCCCGGCATGCCTCCGCGCGACTATGTCGAGCATTCGGGTGGGATTTTCCGAGACATGGTCATTCACGACCTCGACATGGCTCGCTGGCTGCTCGGCGAAGAACCTGTGGAAGTGATGGCAATGGCAAGCCGCCTCGTCGACTCGTCCCTCGCGGAGCTGGGCGACTTCGACACGGTCATGGTCCAGCTGCGTACGGCGTCCGGCAAGCAATGCCACATCAACTGTTGCCGCGAAGCTGTCTACGGCTACGACCAGCGGATGGAGGTGTCGGGCTCCACGGGCATGCTCCTTCAGGAAAACCTGCGCCCTTCGACTATCCGCCGCTGGACGAAGGACGCAACCGACGTGCGCGAGCCGCTGCTCAACTTCTTCCTCGAGCGCTATGTTGAGGCGTACAAGGGCGAGCTGCAGGCGTTCGTCGATGCACTGAACAACAACACGCCGCTGCCGACGTCGGTTGACGATGGCCTGAAAGCTTTGCGTCTCGCCGAATGCGCGCTCGAATCAGCGACGTCCGGCAAAGCGGTCAAGGTATAACCATTCAGCTGGAGGAGATTCGTCATGACACGAAAGATTGGTCCCGGTGAAACGGTAGGCGTCGCATGCCTTGGTATCACGCACCCCCATACGTCGGGGCGCGTCAAGGCGATTCAACGTCGGACCGATGCCAGGATGCTCGGTGCCTGGGACACCAGCCCGTTGCTGAAGCCGTTCGTGGATGCGCTGGGACTCGAGGTTCGTACGAAAGAGGAAATACTCGCCGACGACAACGTGCATGTCGTTCTCGTGCACTCGAAGAGCGACAAGATGGCGGACCTCACCATCGAAGCGCTCGAGGCTGGCAAGGCTGTGCTGTGCGAGAAGCCGGCGGGGCGCAGCTCGGAAGACGCGCGCCGTATCGCGCAAGCCGTCGAGCGCACGGGCGGGCTCTTTCAGGTTGGCTACTGCTGGCGCTTTGCGCCGTCGGTCGACGCAATGCAGGCAGCCCTGAAGAGCGGGCGCCTTGGCAAAGTCGTTCAGGTGCGCGCGCACGGCGGCTGCTCGCACGATGAAGCTGGCACTGCGCACATGACGCAGCCGGGTGATATCGGTGGCGCTGTATTCGTCATTGGTTGCCACCTGGTGGACCGCATTCTTCTCCACTTTGGTACGCCGCGGTCGGTGAATGCGCGCATCACGAAGTTCCCGAACTTTCATGGTGACGAGTCCCGCGAAGATGCGGCCGGCGCCGTGCTCAATTATGAAGACAAGATTGTGACCATCGACTTCATGTCGTGGGACGTGTTGCCATGGACAGAGAGTTGGGACATCACGGCATATGGCACTGAGGGGATTATGTCTTCGCGGTCTTTGCCGGCCAGCTACAAAATCTACGACGCCGGTAAGGGTGACTACCCGGAGGGTTGGACCGAGTGGCAAGAAACGAGCTTCCCGGAAATCTGGGCCACGAAGAAGACGGAGTATTCGCCCGATATTGCAGAAATCGGTAACCCGGTTTACTTCGACCGCGAATCGAACGCGTTCTTCGACGCATTACGTAACGGTACGTCGTCAGTCGTTCCCGCTACGCAGGCATACAACATCAGTCGCGTCATCGAGGCCATGTTCGCCTCTTCGAAGCAGGCTGGGGCGGAAGTCTTTATTGAGTAAGAGACACTTGGCCGCCGAACGCGGCCAGTGACCAAATCGCTCGGACTTTTCAAATAAATATGTAGTCCTAATTTAGGAGACAGAGATGAACATCATCAAGCGTGTTGTGGTTGCTGTTGGATTCAGCGTCGGGTTTGCTGCAATGACGACGTCCTCCTACGCCCAGGACAAGGGCGTCATCGGCATCTCGCTGCCGGACAAGACCGAATCGCGTTGGCTCACCGACGGGAAGAGCATGGTCGATGCCTTGAAAGCGAAAGGCTACACGGCCGACTTGCAGTACGCGAACTACGACGTTCCCACGCAGGTGAACCAGGTCGAAAACATGCTCGCCAAGGGTGTGAAGGCGCTGGTGATTGCGCCCATCGACGGCAAGACCTTCTCCGGCGCTCTGGCATATGCACAGAAGAAGCACATCAAGGTCATCTCGTACGACCGTCTGATTAGCCAGACAAAGGACGTCGACTATTACGCCACGTTCGACAACTACGGTGTTGGCGTGTTGCAGGCTCAGAGCATTGTTGACTCATGGAAAAAGAAAGGGAGCAAGACGCCGTACAACATTGAGGTCTTCGGCGGCTCGTCAGACGACAACAACGCTCACATGATTTATGCGGGCGGTATGTCAGTGCTCAAGCCGTATATCGACAGCGGGAAGTTCGTCATTCGTAGCAAGCAGGAGGCGTTTGAAAAAATCGC
Source organism: Paraburkholderia sp. J8-2 (assembly GCF_905220195.1). NCBI lineage: Bacteria > Pseudomonadati > Pseudomonadota > Betaproteobacteria > Burkholderiales > Burkholderiaceae > Paraburkholderia > Paraburkholderia sp. J8-2. The sequence goes on along the minus strand of NZ_CAJMZA010000054.1, from coordinate 7,270 downwards.
GACCCGCAACTGGGATGGCGCGACTGCACAGTCGCGTATGGATAACCTGCTGAGCGCGTTCTATGGCAAGGACCATCTCGATGCCGTGTGGACCCCGAACGACGCAATTGCAATCGGCGTGATTTCGTCGCTTAAGGGTGTGGGATACGGTTCCGCGCAGTCTCCTATGCCTGTGGTGACCGGGCAGGATGCGGATGTCCAGAATGTGAAGGCCATTGTTCGGGGCGACCAGACTACGACCGTATTCAAGGACACGCGCAAGCTCGCAAGCGTTACCGCTGACATGGTGGATGACGCGCTGACCGGCAAGACCGTCCCTGTGAACGACACGAAAAGCTACAACAACGGCGCGAAGATTGTCCCGACATATCTGGTCAAGCCGGTTCTCGTCGACAAGGACAGCGTCCAGCCGCTGCTCGTGAACAGCGGCTACTACACGCCGGCGCAAATCAAGTAACCGCGGTGTGGCTCGGAGCGCCGTGACAAATGAGCCAATGACGGCGCTCTGATGTCAGGCATCGAGCGCAAGGAATACGAGGATACGGAGATGGACACAATTCTGGAGATGAATGGCATCCAGAAGGCATTTGGCCAGGTGAAGGCCTTGAATAACGTCAATCTGAAGGTCAGAAAGGGCGAGATTCATGCCATCTGCGGTGAGAACGGCGCAGGCAAGTCGACGTTGATGAAGATTCTGAGCGGCGTCTACGCGCATGGCTCGTACTCAGGTGCGGTCGTGTATGAGGGGGCGGAGCGCGCGTTCTCCGACATCACCGACAGCGAGGAGGTGGGCATCATCATCATCCACCAGGAACTCGCTCTCGTTCCAATGTTGTCTATTACTGAGAACATCTTTCTGGGTAACGAGCAGTCCCGCCGCGGCGTTATCGATTGGCAAGGCTCTCGTGCCCGTGCGAAGGAGTTGTTGCAGAAAGTCGGATTGAGCGACTCTCCGGACACCCCGGTTGGCACTCTTGGAATCGGCAAGCAGCAACTGGTGGAAATCGCGAAGGCACTGTCGAAAGAGGTGCGTCTGCTCATCCTGGACGAGCCCACGGCGAGCCTCAATGAAAAAGACAGCGATACGTTGCTCAAGCTGCTACTGGACCTGAAGGAGCGGGGCGTTACCTCCATCATTATCTCGCACAAGCTCAACGAAATCTCCCGGGTCGCTGACAGCATCACGGTTATCCGCGACGGTTCGACCGTCGACGAACTGGATTGTCGCGCGGAAGCCGTCAGCGAGGACCGCATCATCAAGGCGATGGTGGGTCGAGAGATGTCTGACCGCTATCCGAAGCGGACGCCCAATGTTGGCGAGATTATTTTTGAAGTCAAGGATTGGCGCGTTCAACACCCTACGCAACGGGACCGCGCGGTCATCAAGGGCGTCAACCTGAACGCGCGTGCGGGTGAAATCGTTGGCATCGCCGGATTGATGGGCTCAGGACGAACTGAGCTGGCGATGAGCGTATTCGGCGGGGCGTACGGCCAGGATATCAGTGGCTCGGTATTCATCCATGGTAAGCCGGTCGATGTGTCGTCGGTAAGGAAGGCCATCAATGCCGGGTTGGCCTATGTCACCGAGGACCGCAAGGGCAACGGCTTGCTCCTCGACGACGATATCCAGACAAACATTTCGCTCGCGAATCTCGCTGGCGTGTCGAGATACGGTGTCGTGAACGAGCACGAGGAAGTTACCGTTGCGACTGACTTCCTCAGGAAGTTGCGCATCCGGGCGCAAGGCGTTTCTCACGTGGTGGGCAATCTGTCCGGTGGCAATCAGCAGAAGGTCGTGTTGAGCAAGTGGCTGTTCTCTGAGCCTGATGTCCTGATTCTCGACGAGCCCACCCGCGGGATTGACGTGGGAGCGAAATACGAAATCTACAGCATCATCAATCAAGCGGTTGCGGCGGGCAAGTGCGTCGTCATGATTTCTTCGGAGATGCCTGAGCTTCTTGGCATGTGCGACCGCGTCTATGTCATGAACGAAGGCCGATTCGTTGGCGAGTTCACGTCGGAAGAAGTCTCGCAGGAAAAAATCATGCGGGCAATTATGCGAAATGGAGGCATCTGAAATGCGTAAAGCTCTCTCGCCAACGGCTCCGCAGGAAGCCGAGGTCAAGAAAAGTGAACTCATCGACGCGATTAGACGTGGCGCCAGCGAATACGGGCTGCTTGTCTCGCTTATCGTCATCATGATTTTCTTCCAGATTGCGACGGGCGGTGTGCTCATGGAGCCGCTGAACCTGACCAATCTTGTGCTTCAGAACAGCTACATCGTCATCATGGCCCTTGGCATGTTGATGGTGATTGTATCTGGCCATATCGACCTGTCGGTTGGCTCAACGGCAGGACTTGTTGGTGCGCTCGCCGCAGTATTGATGGTTCAGTTCAACGTCAACTACGTGCTGGCTACCGTCATCTGTATCGCGACTGGTGCGCTCATCGGCGCGGTGCAGGGTTACTGGGTTGCGTTCTGGCGCATGCCGTCATTCATCGTGACGCTGGCAGGGATGCTTGTGTTTCGTGGGTTGACCAATCTGGTCCTTCAGGGGCAGTCGATTGGCCCGTTTCCAGATAGCTTTGCGGCTGTCAGCTCGGGATTCATTCCGGACGTCTTCCGTGGGCAGGAACTCCATATCACTTCCATTGTGCTTGGAGTCCTGGTCGGTGCCGCATTCTTCGCGATTGAGCTTCGTCATCGCGCAAGTGCGGCGAAGCATGGTGTGGGCAAAGGCTCGTTTTCGATGTTCGTGGCAAAGAATGTCGTGCTGACTGGTCTGATTGTTTATTTTTGCTACCTCCTCGCGTCTTATCGTGGCTTGCCGACGGTGCTCGTCATCATGGGAGTGCTGATTGGGGTCTACACGTTCGTGATGAACCGTACGACCATTGGGCGCCGCGTGTATGCAGTGGGCGGAAATGCGAAAGCAGCACGACTCTCTGGGGTCAGCGTACCTGCCGTGAGCTTTCTCACGTTCGTCAACATGGGCATCCTCGCCGCTCTCGCGGGCATCATTTTTGCCGCACGCCTCAATAGTGGTACGCCGAAGGCGGGTACCGGATTCGAACTGGATGTGATTGCGGCCTGCTTCATTGGCGGCGCATCGGCGTCGGGCGGCGTGGGTAAGGTTGTTGGGGCGGTTGTCGGCGCGTTCATCATGGGCGTGATGAATAACGGGATGTCCATCATGGGCATCGGGGTGGACTATCAGCAGGTCATCAAGGGAATCGTGCTGCTGGCGGCGGTGTTTGTCGATGTCTACAACAAGAACAAGGCGTGAGCGATGCGCTCTCGCGGGTGCGATTCACAACAATCCATTGCGGGCGGACCTGCGTCCGAAATGAAGAAGTGGCAAGCGACAAGATCAGAGTCTGCGCCAGTTGAGACTTCGCAAGGTGTGTCGCTTGCTTGAGAACCAGGCATCAAATGGTGGAAGGGCCATGATCAAGCACATCGTTATGTGGGACGTTCGAGGCGAAACGCCTGAACAGAAGAAGGAAACGGCGCTGGTAGTCAAGACTGCATTTGAAAGTCTGGCCGGGAGGATTCCGGGTCTGACGAAACTGGAAGTTGGTATGAATATAAGCAAGGTCGACTATGCGTGCGACGTTGTGCTGTACACCGAGTTCGAGAGCCAGGCAGACCTCGAAGCTTACGCGTCCCACCCGGAACACTTGCGGGTAAAGCAGGTGCTCGGAGACTGCCGGATTGCTCGGCATCAGGTTGACTACGTCTGATGCCCCCATCTGCTGGACAGATAGCGGAACACTCACCCCATGTACGACTTTACTTATACGACTCATTCCTCGCGCGTAGTGTTCGGCAAGGGGAGTATGAAGCTGATCCAGCAGGAAGTTGAAACGCTGGGAGCACGTCGGGCGCTTGTTTTGTGCACGCCGCAGCAAAGAGCCGAGGCAGAGACAGTGGCTTCGCTGCTTGGGCCGTCGAGTGCGGGCGTCTTTGACGGCGCACAGATGCATGTGCCGATAGAAAACGCTCGCCGTGCTCGAGAATTTGCCAAAGAGGTCGGCGCTGATTGCGCGGTGGCCATCGGGGGCGGCTCGACGATTGGCCTTGGGAAAGCCATTGCGCTTGAATCGTCGCTACCGATTATTGCAATCCCGACGACCTACGCCGGGTCAGAGATGACGCCCATCTACGGCATAACGGAAGAGGGCCTGAAGCGTACCGGGCGTGACCAGAAGGTTCTGCCGAGGACGGTCCTCTACGACCCGGAGCTGTCCGCAGGTTTGCCAGCGCAGCTTTCGTTTGTGAGTGGCATCAACGCCATTGCACATGCTGCGGAGGGCTTGTACGCCAAGGACGGCAATCCGGTAGTGGCCATGATGGCGGAGGAGGGAATTCGTTCTCTCGCGAAGGGCCTTAGAGGTGTCAAAAAGAACAATCGGGATATGGAGGCTCGCAGCGAGTGTCTCTATGGAGCCTGGCTTTGTGGCACGGTTCTCGGAAACGTCGGCATGGCGTTGCACCACAAGCTGTGCCATACACTTGGTGGGACGTTCAATCTGCCGCATGCGCAGACGCATGCCATCGTGCTTCCGCACGCGCTTGCATATAACAGTGCCGCAGCAGCCGATGCTATGGCGCGCATTGCCCGAGCGCTCGATGCAGGCGATGCCGCGGGTGGACTCTATGAGCTGAATCGCGAGCTTGGAGTGCCCGATGGATTGAGGGCGATCGGCTTGCGGGAGGAGGACCTGGACCTTGCATGCGATGTCGCTATGTCCGACCCGTACTGGAATCCGCGACCTGTTGAAGCTCGTCCGCTTCGCGAGCTCTTGCACCGGGCTTGGGAAGGTTGCCGGCCGCGGGCTTGACTGCGGACCTTTTCGTGGTCCGGTGGTCAGCGTGAGGTTAGCCGTCGCGCACTAAGCGGCGCCGATGGGTCACTTAGAACGCTCGAACCCTTCTCCGTCACGTCACATTTTCGGTAGGCGCGCTGTTTGTGCGACTATTGGTGAAAAGGAGGCACACAACGGGGCGATATGTGACGCAGCCGATGTCGCAAAATGGCCGGAACCAGCAAATCGACGGCGCTCGGCGGACACCCTGACGCGTATCGGCCTCGAACTTCCATACACGACCCTGAGCCGTCGTTCTGACTCCGTGCGCCGTAATGACAGCTTCCGGAGTGCAACGGACACTCTCCCCGCCGAATTGGTCGGCAAGTTGTCGGCCATAGAGGACGGTCGGTGATTGGGGGCTGTGGGATGGCTGTACGTTCCTTTGCGGACATTCAAAAGGCCTCCTCTGTTTGAGCCCGACACGTCTTCAGCGAGCGTTTGTGGGGTCCTTTTTGGGGCTTGCTGTCGGAGAACCGCCTTTTGAGGGATAGGCGTGTAGGCTGTAGCCGCGCGGGCTTCAAGGCGACCCATTGACTACCTGTAGATTTCTAGATTAAGCGCTCGATCTGTGGCGCGTTGCCGCATGCTTCGCGCGGATGCCTTTAAGCATTCACTGGCGATGCCTTGTCGCATACAAAATCCTTACAATCAAGAATATAGTTGACATGTCATCTGTATTCGAGCGCGTTTCGCGCGCGACAGGCACAACAGGCGCGGCCAGTAAGGATTCGCCCGTTTTCCAGAAAGGAAAAGAAATCATGAAATCGCGTGCGATTTGCGCCGCACTGATCGCGGCATTGTCCCTTGTGTCCGTTTCGGCGCAAGCCAGTTGGGTACAGGTTAACGAAATGATGGCCTACAACACCGAACGGATCGAAACAAATGGGCCAATCCGTACTGCCTTCATTCGCATCAATAGTGGCGGCAAGGTCATGGGGAAACATTATGACTATGTGATCTCCCGTAAGGTCTATAACTGTCGCGACTGGACATCCGCGTCAAAGGCTGATGCAGCATACAAGTCCGATGGGACGTCTGTTGTGGCGAGAACATATCAGAGCTACGAAATGGTTTTCGATCCAATCATGCCGGACTCATATGGTGAAGATACGGCCAAAGCTATCTGCGAGAATTGAATGTTTGATTCCAGACTATATGAGAACTTAGACCGCGCGGCAGTTGAGTCATATAACGCGCGGATCGCGGGATCGAAGAGTGCCGCAGCGTATCGGCTTCACGATGAACTTGGTCCGCATCCGTATGATGGAGATATCGAGAACGCAAAGGTGATCTTGCTGCTCGCGAACCCAGGGTACGGTAAGATAAGTACATTGGACGATCACAGGTATCGCGTAGAAGGGTGGCCAATGTCTTCGCTTCATCCCGGTGCGTCGAAAGGAATGTACGACTGGGTTTTGCCAAAGGTTGGCGACCTAGTAAAACGATTCGGGCCGCAGCATATAGCGAGGTACGTAGCGATGGCTCAGATTCATCCTTGGGCTTCGGAGAACTTCGATGAGCGCTTTAGTCCACCGTCCAAGGCGGTGATCGCGAAACTGGTCAAAGAGGCGCATCAGCGCGGCGGGCAGACAGTATGCATATTGGGACAGCGTCTGCGGGACTACGCTGCCACGCGCGTTCTTTCGCGCCCCGACCTTGATTGCCGCAAACATTGAGTCACGCACTCCGGGCGTCTGGGCGGCTGTCTGCAAGAAGCTCCACGAATCGTAGTTGCGACACAGCAGCATGACCGTCTTATGCACCTGCCTGCCGAGTCGGGGCAGGTGCGCAGTCAGCATTGCTCAATCGATGTAGCCGAGGAAGGTTAGATGAAGCCGCCTTGCTTCGTCCGTCAGAAGCTCAAACTTAGCCGAGCGTTCGCATTCAGTCGCCTTTGCTCTAACCACGAAAGTGCGTGGTCCAACGTCCTTCAGATCGAAGGGGTCTCCGAAAGTACCAGTAGGCATTGGGGCGCTAAACCTGAACTTGTCGATGTGCTGATCTCCCTTCCTCACACTTTCCCGGCATGAAGCGCGTTTCTGGTGGATATTGCCGCGCATTGGGAAGTATAGCGGCAGCAATGGTTCCCAACATGTGACGGTGGATCGTAGCGGGTGTCCGGTCATGGGCCGGCACATATGGGCCACTCGGCGCTCACTTCGTCGTCGCAATCGCGCCCGCTAGTTGCCCTTAAGTTTGACCTCGTCGATGTGCATATTTTGAGGTGGTTGAGGCCGACGCGTGCCGCAATTGTGGCGCACTGTTGTGGGTTCCGCGCGGCTTAGGGTTCCCGCAAGCAGTACATGATTGGCCTCGATGACGGTGGCAGTGCCCTGAAAACAAAAAGCCCGCTCGGCGGGCTTCCTGTCAACGTCGCAACGGGCCTCAGGCTGCGGCG
>NZ_CAJMZA010000053.1:0-21722 GCF_905220195.1 Paraburkholderia sp. J8-2 | reverse complement strand
ACACGAACACAAGTAAAGGCCAAAAAACAGCCAAAGCGACACCAAAACCCAAACCCAAAACTCAAATCAGCAACTCAAGCGAGTGATAGAGCCGCCTGCGCTCGGGATTAGCGGAAGCCTCACCCGCATGAATCGCCTCCTTGAGGCATTCGAGAAAGCATTCGGCCGCTGCGGAGAGCGGCACGCCGCGCCGCGCAACCACGCTCACGACCGTCCGGTCCACTTCCTCCTGAAGCGCGAGTGCGCGGAGATTGTCGCGCGCGAAGCGCGTCTCCACGAGCGGCCACGGGAAAATGCTCACCATGTCTGTGTTCATGATGAGCCCCATTGCCACCACGAACGAGTGCGCGAGGTGCACGCTCTTCGGCATTGGCAGGCCGTGACGCAGGAACACGTCGTCGGCGATCATCTCTTTGCTTGCCGGGTCCCAGTTGAGCAACCATTCGCAATCCTGAAGTTCCTTCAGCGATTGCGCGTGCGAGCACGGATGGTCCTTGCGCACCACCACAGCCGACTCCGTGGCGAAAATCGGCGTTTGCGTAAATTCTGCATGCAGCGAAGCGGGCCCGGGCTTGCCTAGCGAGAAGTCGAGGGAGCCGTCGCGCAGCCGCGGCATCACGATATTGAGCAGGCCTTCGTAGAACTCCAGCTGCATGCCGGGCATGCGTTCGCGAAACAGCGTGACGGCGTCGGGCAGGAAGGAGAGGGCGAGCCACGGCGTCACGCCAATCGCGAGCTTGCCGGTGCCGCGCCCGCGCCGCGCGTCGAGTTCGTCCTGAGCGCGCGACATCTGGTGCACGACGAGCCGTGCATGCACGAGCAGCGCCTGGCCCGCTTCCGTGAAGGCGATGCCGTTCGCGTTGCGCGTGACGAGCGCGATTTGCTGCTCGGCCTCCAGCTCGCGAACCGCCTTTGTCGCAGCCGCCGGCGAGATGCCAAGCTGGCGCGCGGCCGCGCGAATACTGCCGGTATCGGCCATGGCGACGAGCGCGCGGAACTGGTGGAACTTCATAAGGGATAACCCGGGTGCGCACTTCTGGTTGGCGGGCCAACTATTTTAGGGCTGTCGGCAGATAAGCGACGTCATTATTCTCAAGCGAATTCACACTCACGCTCGCCCTGGAGGGAATTCGTATGAACACGATGGCTATCCCGGCCGCAATCGCCGCGATCGAAGACGAAATGATCGCGCTGCGTCACGAGATCCACGCGCATCCCGAACTGGGCTTCGAGGAATTCGTCACGAGCGACCTCGTCGCGCAGCGCCTCACCGAGTGGGGCTACGAGGTGCACCGCGGGCTGGGCGGCACGGGCGTCGTGGGCACGCTCAAGGTGGGCGACGGCCGAGCGCGCCTCGGCCTGCGCGCCGACATGGACGCGCTGCCGATCCAGGAGAGCACCGGCCTCGACTACGCGAGCCGCATTCCGGGCAAGATGCACGCATGCGGTCACGACGGCCACACGGCCATGCTGCTCGCGGCGGCGAAGCATCTCGCGCAGTCGCGCAACTTCAGCGGCACGCTGAACCTCATTTTCCAGCCCGCCGAAGAGGGCCTGGGCGGCGCCAAGCGCATGCTCGACGAAGGCCTGTTCGAGCGCTTTCCTTGCGACGCCGTGTTCGCCATGCACAACATGCCCGGCTTCCCCACCGGCAAGCTCGGCTTTCGCGCGGGGCCGTTCATGGCTTCGTCGGACACGGTCATCATCGACATCGACGGGCGCGGCGGTCATGGTGCGGTGCCGCATAAGGCGATCGACCCGGTCGTGGTGTGCGCCAACGTCGTGCTCGCGCTGCAAACCATCGTGTCGCGCAACGTGCCGCCGCTCGACATGGCGATCGTCACCGTGGGCGCGATCCATTCGGGCGACGCGCCCAACGTGATTCCACAAACCGCGCAGATGCGCCTCTCGGTGCGCGCGCTGCGCCCCGAAGTGCGCGACTTGCTGCAGGAGCGCATCACGGCGCTCGTGCACGCACAGGCGAGCGCGTACGGCGCCACGGCGCGCATCGACTATCAGCGCCGCTACCCGGTGCTCGTGAACGACGTGGCAATGACGGCGTTCGCGCAGGACGTGGCGCGCGACTGGCTGGGCGAAGAGGGGCTCATTCACGACATGGCGCCGCTCACCGGCAGCGAGGACTTCTCGTTCCTGCTCGAGCGCTGCGCGGGCAGCTACCTGATCATCGGCAATGGCGACGGAGAGGGCGGATGCATGGTGCACAACCCCGGCTACGACTTCAACGACGACTGCCTTGCCACCGGCGCAGCATACTGGGTGCAACTCGCCGAACGCTTCCTGCGCGGCTAAAGCCGATACCGATAGCCAGCAGGCAAACGGACCAACAGACGCACCACGATACGCGATACGAGACACACGAGGAGACACCCGATGAACGCCACGTCGATTCAGGCGCCGGCCGCAGCCGCCCAGGCTTCCACGCGCCGCTCGCGCGCGAAGGCCATCTTCGCGATCACGCTCGGCAACGGGCTCGAGTTCTTCGACTTCACGGTCTACAGCTTCTTTGCTTCGATCATCGGCTCGCTGTACTTTCCGGTGCATGGCTCGCTGAACCAGCTGATGCTCGCCGTGGGCAGCTTCGGCGTGGGTTTCGTCGTGCGTCCGATCGGCGGCATCGTGATCGGCGCGTTCGCGGACCGCGTGGGCCGCAAGGCCGCCATGACGCTCACGCTCTGGCTCATGGCGCTCGGCTCGGCGCTCATCGCATTCGCGCCCACCTATGCGCAAATCGGGCTCGCGGCGCCCGCGCTGATCCTGATCGCGCGCCTCGTGCAGGGCTTCGCGGTGGGCGGAGAAGTGGGCGCCTCGACATCGCTCCTGCTCGAATACGCCGATGACCGTTCGCGCGGCTTCTACGGCAGCTGGCAGTTCGTGAGCCAGGGGCTCAATACGGTGTGCGGCGCGCTTATCGGCGTGACGCTTTCCACCACGCTCTCGCAGGCCGCGCTGGAAAGCTGGGGCTGGCGCGTACCGTTCGTGATCGGCATGCTGGTCGTGCCGGTGGGCGTGTACATTCGCCGCCATCTCGACGAAACGCTCGTGAACCCCGTCGAAGTGGAGGACACCGAACCCGTGGCCGACATGGCGCGGCCGCTGCGCGAGATTTTCGGACGTCATCGCACGTCGCTCGTGGCCGGTGTCGTCACAACCATCGGCGGCACGGCGGCGAACTATATCGTGCTGTTCTACATGTCGACGTATGCGATCAAGATTCTCGGCCTGCCGATGTCGGTCGGCATGAGCGCGGCGCTCGTCGCGGCGCTCGTCACCGCCGTGTGCTCGCCGTTCGCGGGCTCGCTTTCCGACCGGCTGGGCCGCAAGTGGGTGATGGGCGTTTCGCGCGTGCTGCTGATCGCGGTGATCTATCCGGCGTTCATGCTCATTCATGCCATGCCGACCGTCACCACCGTGCTTGCGGTCGTGGCCGTGCTGGGCGCGATCGTCGCGTTCACGGCAGTCCCCAACATCGTGATGCTGCCGGAACTCTTTCCCCAGTCGATTCGCGTGACCGGCATGTCCGTGGTGTATTGCGTGGGCGTGTCGATCTTCGGCGGCTTCGCGCAGTTTTTCGCGACCTGGCTCATCAAGCTGCTCGACAACCCGCTCGCGCCCGCCTGGTATCTGATCGGCTGCGGGGCGGTCTCGCTGCTCGCGCTGCCGCTCATTCGCGAACCGGCGGGCCGTCCGCTCGATTGAGTGCGATTGAACGCGATTGAGTGTTGAATACGGCCGCTACGCACTTTTAGCGGCCGTGTCGTGTTTATTTACCAGACGTTTATACGGCGCTGCCTAGAATCGGTTCGTGTTCAACTCAAGCGCGCCGGCCGAAACGGCGGCGTGCACACAACACGTATGCCGTCCAACGTCTCGCAGGGCCCGGTTTCCCGAGGTTCCCGCTCCGCCGCCGCGCCGCGCCCCGATCTTTCACTGCGCAACTCGCGCAAGCTTTTTCACCCGGCAACCCAACGCACAACAGTGCAACTCGTCGTGCGCGTGCCCACGAGCGAAGCGCAACTCGCGCGATGCGCGCTGCATGGTCTTATAGGCGACGCGCTCGGCGTCCATACGATCGATATCGATCGCCGCAACAATCTCGCTTGCCTGCATGTCGAACTCGATCGCCGTCGCGTAGCCGAGGCCATGGCGCTCCTCATGCGCACGCTCTCGTGTGCGGAATTCGGCTCGGTGCGCCGGCTCGATCGCGCGACCTGATTCGCGACGCGTGGCGCAACCACCGCTGCGCCACGCTTGAATATCTCCTATCCGCAGTTCACGCGACGCATGCTTCGTGCGTCCGCATCCTTCGCTTTCTCCCTTTCTGCATACGCAAGCGTAGCGCATAGTCATGCGAACGTTAGCGAACGATTCGCTTGCCTTCATTTCGGATTTCGAAACGAATTCGGTCACTATTGCCTCATGAGTGCCGGTCTCGTTGTCGCGGGTGAATTTTTGGCCATCCTGATTCTGCGTTGTCTCGAAAAACAGTAGTATTTGTTCGAGCACCAAAGTCAGTGGCGGTGATACGACTCGATCGCCCGCGCGCGCCTGATTTGGTTTCGTCGGTCCAGCGCAGATCGTCGACAACACGGAGAACAGCATGACTCACGGTATTCGGGTGGCCAGCTTGTGTCTGTCGTTGGGATTGCTGGTAAGTGTCGTTGGATGTCATGAAAACAAACCTGCTGCTGAAACTCGACCCGCCGCGAACGTTGACGTGATCAATATTGCGCTGCGCGACGTGCCCGTTGTTTTCGAGTACGTGGGGCAGACGGAAAGCTCGCAGCAGGTCGAAATTCGCGCGCGCGTGAGCGGCTTCCTCGAAAGGCGCGTGTATACGGAGGGCTCGCTGGTCCACGCAGGCGACGTCATGTTCGTCATGGACCGCAAACCGTTCGAGGCCACGCTCGACGCTGCGAAGGCCGAGCTTGCGCAGCAAAAGGCGCGGCTTCAGACCGCGGAGGCCAACCTCGCCCGCGTGCGTCCGCTGGCCGCGAAGAACGCGTTGAGCCAGAAAGATCTCGACGATTCGATCGGCCAGGAGCAGGCCGCCGCCGCCGCTGTCGAAGGGGCGAAGGCGAATGTCATTAGCGCTTCGCTCAATCTCGGCTACACGACGATCGTGGCGCCCGTTACCGGCCTTTCGAGCTTCGCGAAGAGGCAGGACGGCTCGTATATCGATACAAGCAATAGCCTGCTCACCTACGTGGCCAAGCTCGATCCCATGTGGATCAACTTCTCGCTCTCCGAGAACGAGATGCTCAATCTGCGCACGCAAACGCAGAACGGCACGCTCAAACTGCCGCCGGTGGGCAAGCTCGAAGCGGTGATCGTGCTGGCAGACGGCACCATCTACCCGGAGCGTGGCCACATTGCATTTACCGACGCGTCGCTTAGCTCGGAAACCGGCACCTACCTGATTCGCGCGTCCATGCCGAACCCCACGGGGTCGCTGCGGCCCGGTCAGTTCGTGCGTATCAAGCTGCTGGGCGCGCAGCGCAGTTCGGCGGTGGCCGTGCCGCAGGCGGCTGTGCAGCAGGGGCCGCGCGGCGCATATGTGTGGACCGTCGACAAGGACGGTAAGGCACAGCAGCGCGTGGTGGAAACGGGCGAGTGGAATGGCAATGCGTGGGTGATCAAGTCGGGCTTGCATCCTGGCGACCACGTCATCATCGACAATACGCTGCGGCTCATGCCCGGTGCGCCGGTCAAGGCGAATCTCGTTCAGACGCCGCCCGCGGACGTGAATATCGGCGCAACGTCCGCTGGGCAAGACAGCGGAGCGGGCGGTGGGGCGCAGGCGGGCGCGGCTGGGGCTTCCGGCCCGGCTGCGGCGAACGCGAGCCCAGGCGCGAATGCGCAGGCCAACGCGGGAGCGAATGCCGCCAAGCCGGCCGCTGCTGCTAGTGAGCCCGATGTATTGGGCGACCACACCGCGGTCTATTTCGCAACGGGCAGTTCGAGCCTCGACGCCCCGTCGGCCGACGCGCTCGCGGGCGTGGCGCGCCGTCTCGTTGCCGAGCCGGGCTTGCGCGTGGTGATTTCCGGCTACACCGATTCGACGGGCTCGCAAGCCGCGAACGAGCGTCTTGCGGCCGCGCGCGCGGCCACGGTGCGCGCTGCGCTGGTCGTGGCCGGCGTGAAAACCGAGCGCATCGAGATGCGCAAGCCGGCGCAGATCGTCGCCAATGATCCGCCCGACAAATCCCGCCGCGTGGACGTCACGTTCTCGCCCGCTGCGGGAGGTTGAACGATGAAGTTCTCCCACTTCTTTATTGACCGGCCAATTTTCGCGTCGGTCCTCTCGATCGTGCTCGTCGTCGCGGGTCTCGTGGCGATGTTCAACCTGCCGATCGCCCAGTTTCCGGACATCGCGCCGCCAACGATTACGGTGAGCGCCACGTATCCGGGCGCGAGCGCCGATATCGTCGCGCAGAACGTGGCCGCGCCGATCGAGCAGCAGGTGAACGGCGCGGACAACATGATGTACATGAACTCGTCGAGCTCCTCGACGGGCAACATGACGCTCACGGTGTACTTCAATATCGGCACCGATCCGTCGCTCGCGCAGGTGGACGTGCAAAACCGCGTGAACCTTGCGTTGCCGTTCCTGCCCGATTCGGTCACGGCGCAAGGCGTGTCGGTGCAGAAGCGCTCCTCCGCGTTCATGATGGTGATCGCGATCTATTCACCCGATAACGCCTACGACGCGGCCTACGTGGCGAACTATGCGAACGTCTACGTGCTCGACGCGCTCAAGCGCATTCCGGGTGCGAACCAGGCGTCGATCTTCGGCTCTGCTGACTATGCGATGCGCGTGTGGCTCAAGCCAGACCGCATGGCGAAGCTCGGCATTACCGTGACCGACGTGCAGAACGCGATCGCGCAGCAGAACCAGCAGTTCTCCGCGGGTCGCCTCGGCGCGGCGCCGACCAACAAGCCGGTGAACCAAACCTTCCCGGTGACGACGAAGGGGCGTCTTACCGAACCCGCCGATTTCGACAACATCATCCTGCGCGCGGCGTCGGGCGACGCGGCGATCGTGCGCCTCAAGGACATTGGTCATGCGGAGCTCGGCGCGAAAGACTACACGCTGCGTGGCCGCTTCAACGGCAAGACGGCCACGCTGCTCGCCGTGTATCAGCAGCCGGGCGCGAATGCACTGCAAGTGGCCAAGCAGGTGCGCCAGACACTCGAGCAGTTGAACAAGAGCTTCCCGCCCGGTCTCAAGTATGAAGTCGCGCTCGATACCACCGAGTTCGTGCACGAGTCGATCAACGAGGTGGTTCACACGCTGCGCGACGCGGTGATTCTCGTGATCATCGTGGTGTACATCTTCCTGCAGAGTTTCCGGGCGACGCTCGTGCCGCTGCTTGCCGTGCCTGTGTCGATCATCGGCGCGTTCATCGGCATGTCGGCGTTCGGCTTCTCGATCAACATGCTCACCTTGTTCGGTATGGTGCTGGCCATCGGTATCGTGGTGGACGACGCGATCGTGGTGATCGAAAACGTCGAGCGCAACATGAGCGAGTTCAAGCTACCGCCCAAGGAAGCGGCCAAACGCGCGATGGACGAAGTGAGCGGGCCGGTGGTGGCGATCGTGCTCGTGCTGCTCGCGGTGTTCATACCGGTGGCGTTTCTCTCGGGAATCACCGGGCAGCTCTACAAGCAGTTCGCTGTGACGATTGCGGTTTCGGTGGTGCTTTCGGGTATCGTCGCGCTCACGCTTTCGCCCGCGCTCGCGGCCATTCTGCTCAAGCCGGGCGAGCACAAGAAGAACCGCTTTTTCCGCTGGTTCAACGAGAAGTTCGATAGCCTGACCGAAGGCTATGGCAGCTGGGTGCAGACCGCGATACGACGCGTGGTGCTCTCCATCGGCCTGATCGCCGTGATGATCATCGCCACGGTCGGCCTGTTCAAACACATTCCATCGTCATTCCTGCCCGTGGAGGATCAGGGCTATCTGTTCGGCGCGGTCGTGATGCCCGACGCGGCGAGTCTGGACCGCACGGGCGACCTCTCGAAGAAAGCGGAGGACTGGTTCGCGAAACAGCCTGCCGTGAGTTCGGTGGCGGCGCCGATCGGCTACAGCTTGATCGACTCGCAGTACAAGTCGAACGCGGGCACGTTGTTCGTCACGCTAAAGGGCTTCAAGGATCGTGGCGAGAACGGCACCGCGCAGGATCTGATCCGCGACGCCACGAAGGAATTCTCGACCTTCAAGGACGGCGTGGTCGTGCCGCTCAATCCACCATCGATCCCAGGCCTCGGCACCACCGGCGGCTTCGAGTTCTGGGCGCAAAGCACGGGCGACGGCACGTATCAGCAGCTCGAAGACAAGGTGCGCCAGATGATTGCAAAGGCGCGCCAGAATCCGGCGCTGCGCGGCGTGAACTCCACCATCAACACGAATTCGCGCCAGTTGCTCGTGGAAGTGGACCGCGAGCGTGCGGAAACGCTCGGCGTTCCGGTTCAGGATATCTACACCGCACTCCAGACGATGTTCGGCTCCTTGTATGTGAGCCAGTTCCCGAAAGGCAGCCGCCTCTTCCAGGTGATCATTCAGGCCGAGCCGCAATACCGCTTGACCCCGGACGATATCCAGCAGCTCTACGTGCGCAACCGAAACAACGACATGGTGCCGATCAAGGCCGTGACGACCTCGCGCTTCGTGCCTGGACCTGACATCGTGAACCGCTTCAACAACTTCCCGGCGGCGAAGATCACCGGCGACGCGGCGCCCGGTCACAGCTCGGGCGAGGCGATCGCGGCGATGGAGCAGATCGCGGGCGAAGTGCTGGGCGAGGGCTACAGCTACGAGTGGAGCGGCCAGGCGTACGAAGAGAAGAAGGCCGGCTCGACAGCGGCGCTCGTGTTCGGCTTCGCGCTGCTGATGGTGTTCCTCATTCTCGCGGCGCAGTATGAGAAGTGGTCGTTGCCGATTGGCGTGCTGCTCGCCGTGCCGTTCGCGATCTTCGGGGCGCTGGTGGGCATCTTGTTGCGGGGCATGGAAAACGACGTGTATTTCCAGATCGGCCTGACTGTGCTGATCGCGCTCGCGGCGAAGAACGCCATTCTGATCTTCGAGTTCGCCGTTGAAATGCGCGAGAAGGAGAACATGTCGCCCTACGAGGCGGCGCTGCACGCCGCGAAACTGCGCCTGCGGCCGATCATCATGACCTCGCTCGCGTTCATTCTGGGCTGCGTGCCGCTTGCCATCGCCAGCGGCGCGTCGGCCGCGAGCCGGCGCTCACTCGGCACCGGCGTGATCGCGGGCATGCTCGGCGCCACCGTGATCGCGCTGTTCTTCATTCCGATGTTCTTCTGGGGACTGGAAACGCTCTCGTCGCGCAAGAAGCCGGACGCTACGCCGCATGCCAGCACGCCCCCTGCGGCGCCGCCTTCGCAGGAGGGCTGAGCGATGAAGACACGTTTGAATCTGAAGCACCGCACGCTGCGTCCATTCGGGCTGATCGTTGCGACGGCATGCCTTGGCGCCTGCGCGGTCGGGCCCGATTATCATCGTCCGACGGTGGAGACGCCGTCGACGTTTCGCTATGCCTCGCCGCAGGCCGAACCCATCGACACCTCGCTCGACTGGTGGATGCAGTTCAACGACCCGGTGCTCAACGACCTCGTCACGAAGGCGCTCGCGCAGAACAAGGATCTCTTGATTGCGTCGGCGCGTGTCGAAGAATTCTACGGGCGTTATGTCGTGACGCGCGCGGGTCTTTTCCCGCAGGTTTCGGCGAATTTCGGCGCTTCGCGCAGCCGCGGCGTGCCGGCGCCGGGCTTCCCGCCCGTGGTCGGCAACCAGGTGCAGTTGAACGGCGCGGTGTCGTGGGAGCTCGATTTGTTCGGCCATTTGCGCAGGCTCACTGAGGCGGCGCGCGCCGACTATATGAGCACGCAGTCCGCACAGCAGGCCACGCGCATTGCCATCATTGCGAACGTCGCCACGTCGTATCTGCAATTGCGCGACTTCGATAATCAACTCACCATTGCGCAGGACACGCTCGAAAGCCGCAAGGGCGCGCTCGATCTCTTCAACGAGCGCTATGCGGGCGGCGTCGTTTCGCGGTTGCAGGTGAGCCAGGCGCAGTCGGAGTATCAATCGGCGCAGACCTCCGTGTATTCGATCCAGCAGGAAATCGCGACGCAGGAAGACGCGATTTCGCTGCTGCTGGGGCAGAATCCGGGGCCGGTTCCGCGCGGCAAATCGATCACCGAACTCACTGCGCCCGCCATTCCGGCTGGCTTGCCGTCGACGCTGCTGGAGCGCCGGCCCGATATTCTGCAGGCCGAACAAACGCTCATTTCGGCGAACGCCTCGATCGGCGCCGCGCGCGCGCTGTATTTCCCGCAGATTTCGCTCACGGGACTGTTCGGTGCGGCGAGCACGGCGCTCTCGGGGCTCTGGACCGGCCCCGCGCGCGTCTGGTCGTTTGCGGGCGCGATCACGCAGCCGATTTTCGAGGGCGGCGCGATTGCGGGTGGCGTGCATCAGGCCGAAGCCGTGCAGCAGGAAGCGCTCTTCAGCTACGAGCAGACGATCCAGCAGGCGTTCGCCGATGTCGAGAATGCGCTCGTGGGCGTGGCGCGCACGCGCGATCAGCTGGATTCGACGAAGCTCCAGGTGACGGCACTCACGGAATACACGTCAGTTGCGCGCGATCTCTATGAGGGCGGCTACACGAGCTATCTGGAAGTGCTCGACGCGGAACGCAGCCTCTTCAATGCGCAGTTGCAGCAGTCGTCGCTGCAGGACCAGGAACTCGCGCAGATCGTGAGCCTGTACAAGGCGCTTGGCTACGGCTGGACGCCGGCAGCACCGCCGCCGGCAGCGGACGGCGCGAAGCCGTCGCAGTCTTGAACCGCGACGGCCGCGCTTTAAGGGGGATGGCGAAAGGCGAACCTGGCGCGGGCGCGCCGGTTCGTTTCATGGACTCTCCGACATCAGCCAGTGCAGCGATTGCGGAGCGGGCTTGCTGGCTTTCGCTGTTTGCCCGGCTTTGGGCGCCGGTTTCGCGACTTTTTGTACCTGCATGGGCCGGGCGGCGTTGAGGGCGGTGGCATGGCCGCCGGTTTGCGCGAACGCGACGGGGCTTGCCGACGCGAACACGAGCAGCGCGGCGGCGAACGTCAGTGCGTGGGGGCGAGTCATCAGAGGTCTCCCGCGTGAACGAGCGGCAGGCGTTGGGAAGAGCCCAGCGCTGCAAGCGGAAGTGTGTTCTGACGATAACCGCCACGCGTCCATCATTTGATGGAGAAACGCGTGGCTTGTGTGGGGTACCCCGCTTAACGGGTACGGAATCAGTCGGCGGGGCGGCGGTCGGCGAGCGCCCGTTCGCAGTCCTTGAGCACTTGCAGGACGAGCTTGGCCTGGTAGTTCAGATCGTCGGTGTCGAGAATCTCCTCGACGGCGTCGCGCGCCCAAACCGCGTCGACGAACCACGCGTGCTGCTGCGCGATGTCCTGCGCCATGGCGGCGAGGCGTGCAATGGCGAGCCAGTCGGCCTCTCGCGCGTGACGGTCGAGCCACTTGTGCGCCGCCTGGACGTGAAAGGCCGCGTTGGGCCAGGATTCGTTGAGATAGTAAGCCCCGAGGCTCCCGCAGGTGAGCCAGCAGAGCAGCTCCACGCGATCGCGCGGACTCAGATGGTGGCGTACATCACTCATGGCGACGCTCGCGAAGTAACAGAGTTCGATTGACGGGTGCGTGCAGACTTTTCGAATCCGATGACAAAACGATATCACGGCTCATAAAAAATCGCCTGCCCCGCACTGGCGCTGCACGCACGGGTGTTACATGGATAGCGTCGCCTGGCGGCGCGTTGTATGCAAACCAGGAGTGACACCAGGAAGGCGCCTGCCGTTATGCGCTTTGCAGCGTTTCGCGTGCCTGTTTCCTGCCGCCGCTCTTTTAGCGCTCTTTTGGCGCTCGATTAGACCCCTTGAGTGACGCGCGCTACACGTCTTTACCGCGGCCTTTCCCTGCGAGTTGGGCGGCCGTGTCCACCGCGCCCATGGCGTTTGCCACATCCAGCGCGGTGTTGCCCGCGGCGTCGTGCGCCGCCGGGTTAGCGCCACGCGCGAGCAGCAGGTCGACGATATCGGAGCGATTGAACATGGCGGCAACCATCAGGGCCGTGCGGCCGTCGGGGGAGGCGCCTTCCACGTCGGCACCACTTTCCAGCAGCGCGCTGATCACGTCGGCGTAGCCCTTGAAGGCTGCGCCTGCGATTGGCGTTTGCCCATTGTCGTTGCGCAGGTTGGGATCGGCGCCGCGCTGTACGAGCGCGCGCACGGCGGCCGCGTGACCGTGATAGCTCGCGAGCATCACGAGGCTGTCGCCTTTTTCGTTGCGCAGGTTCGGCGGCATGCCCTGATCGATCAGCGTGGCGAGCGTGGTGGCTTCGCCGCGGCGCGCGGTGTCGAACACCTGGCGCGCGAACTCGACGAAGCGCGGATCGAGTTCGCCGCCGTCAACGTCCGAGCCAGACGAAGAGGACGAAGAGGACGAAGAGGACGAGGTGGGGCGAGGCGGCGCGCTGGCGGTCATGGCAGTCTCCTGGTTCGGATCGCCTGTCGATTCGGCGCGGCATGCCGCCGTCGAGGCTGGCCCATTGTCGCCGATCTTCGCGAACCGCGAGGCCAGGGCGTCGGAGGCACGCGCAATGAAAAAGGCGCTGCCCGGACCGCTAAAAAGCGGCTGGCGCAGCGCCCTCCTTCATGCAAAAACCGCGAACGCTCAGGGCACGAGCCAGAGCGCGACGGCGTAGATCACGAGCGACACGGCGAACGTCACAGCGGTATAGCCCATCACGCGCTGAATGCGGATACCCGCGATCGCGACGATCGGCACGGCCCAGAACGGCTGCAGCATGTTCGAGACGTTCTCGGCCATCGCCACGCCCATGGCGGTGCGCGGCACCGAGGCGTGCAGGCTCAGCGCGGCCGGCAGCACGAACGGGCCTTGCACGGCCCAGTGGCCGCCCGCGCTCGGCACGAGCAGCGTGATGATGAGCGAGCTCAGATAGCTCCAGAGCGGCAGCGAAAGCGGCGTGGCAATCGTGACGAAGGCCTTGGCGATCATCGAGGCGAGGCCCGTGCCCTTCATCACGCCCATGATGCCGCCGTACACGGGGTACTGGAGCAGCATGGAGCCGGTCTGGCGCGCGGCGCGGCGAATGGCGTTCGCGTAGGCGATGGGCGTGCGCTGAAACGCGAGGCCGATCAGCAGGAAGATCAGGATCGTCGTGTTGATGTCGAGATCGAAACCCTTTTCGCTCCATTCCATCGCGAGATAGCCCGCGCCGAGCGCGATCAGGAGCAGCGTGCCGAGCATCGACTGTTCGAGGCGCGAAGCGAACGAAGGCGTGCCGTTACCGACGCGCGCGTGCGGATCGTCGCTGGCGCCGGCATCGCTCGCTTCGGCGTCGGCCGCCTGGCTGAACGGCGCCACGTGCTCCGGCTTCGGATGCATGCGGATGAAGATGAACGTCATCACGACCACGACCAGCACGGTCGGAATGAAGACGAACGGCGCGAACACCGTCTCGCTGAGCGGAATCACATGACCCGTCGCCTTTTCCACGAGATTGAGCGCGTTGCCATGCGAGGCCTGCGAGAGGGCGATCGAACTGGAGAGCCCGCTATTGCAGATCGACCATGCCGAATAGCTGCCGGCCACGAGCCACGCGAAATCCACGTTCACGCGCTTCGCGATTTCCCGCGAGAGCAGTGCGCCCACGATCAGGCCGAGACCCCAGTTCAGCCAGGCCGCGATCGCGACGACCGGAAACACCAGCAGCGCGGCGCGCGCCGGCGTTTGCGCCTTGGCCGCGAGCGCGCGCAGCACGCGCTGGATCACGGGCGCTTCGGCAATGGCGTAGCCCGTGGCGAGGATCAGGATCATCTGCAGCGCGAAGCCGAGAATGCCGAACGTGCCTTCGTACCAGGAACTGAGCAGCGTGGGGAGATTGCCGTGCGGCGCGATCAGCAGCGCGAGCACCGCGACGAAGAAGGTGAGGCAGATGGAAAGAACGAAGGGGTCGGGCATGACCCGCTCGAAAACATACACGAGGGCGGCGACGACACCCTGGCGGGAGTCGCGCGTTTCAGTCTGAAGGTCTCTTTTCATGCTCTTTGCGCTAGGTAGCGTGTGGCTACTGGCTGGCCGGAGCGGACAGGATCGGCGTGACTTGCGAGTGGTCCCGGCACCGTGCGGCTGGCAAGCCAGCTCACGCGTGGTGCACGGGGAGGCAGGTGCGGCTCCTCCATCAGCGAGAGGCGATGCCGCCCCGGCGCAGCGGGTTCATATCACGCCTTGCACGCGCAGATTTGCACAGCAAGACGGCCAGCCCGTTCTTGTTATTCTCGTGTTCATAATACGAACACGGTTTCGATTATCGAACGACGCATTATTCGCTTCATGCGGATTGGATGTCAAGGCTGCCATGCCGTGCCGGTGCAGTCTTTTATCGATAAATGAGTGTGAGATGCACTCATGTTGTAATGAAAATGAAATGGTAAAGAAATTGCATGGGCGTCACGCGAACTATCTAAAATGCAGGAGCGAGGAGCACTTTTCGCGCGCACCCAGACCCCTCTCGAGCTGTAAATCACTGCATTCAGGAGACTGAAGATGACGATTCGAATTGGAGAAGAGGCACCCGATTTCACCGCGGAGACCACCGAAGGCAAGATCAACTTCCACGAATGGATTGGCGACCACTGGGCCATTCTGTTTTCGCACCCGAAAGACTTCACGCCCGTATGCACGACGGAACTCGGCTATATGGCAAAGCTCAAGCCTGAGTTCGACAAGCGCAACACGAAGATCATCGGCCTGAGCATTGACCCGGTGGATGATCATGCGAGGTGGGCGAAGGACATCGAGGAAACGCAGGGTAGCGCCGTCAACTATCCGATGATTGGAGACAAGGACCTGAACGTTGCCAAGCTCTACGACATGATTCACCCGAACGCGAGCGGCGCAAGCCCGCGAACGGCGGCCGACAACGCCACGATACGCGCGGTGTTCCTCATTGGGCCGGACAAGAAGGTGAAGGCGATGTTCGTCTACCCGATGAGTTCGGGCCGTAACTTCGACGAGGTGCTGCGCCTGCTCGATTCGCTGCAGCTCACCGCGAAGCACACGGTGGCGACGCCGGTGAACTGGAAGCCGGGCGACGACGTCATCATCCCGACTTCGGTTTCCGACGATGCGGCGAAGCAGAAGTATCCGCAGGGCTTCAAGACGCTCAAGCCGTATCTGCGCACGGTCGAGCAGCCGAAATAAAGTTCGGCCTGCATAAAAAAACGCGGCGCACAGGCAGTGCGCCGCGGACCACGGGCCAGGGAGGCTTGCGCCTCACACGGCCCGGACAGGGGAAACCGGCTGAATCAGTTCGAAGGCGTGGGACGCCACTTGAGCAAACGATGCTCGAGCGCGGTGAGCAGATAGTCGGCGGCGAGCGCGACCACCGCGAGCACGATCATCGCGGCGAATACGCCGCTCGCGTTGAACGCGCCTTGCGCCGTCGAAATCAACAGACCAATGCCTTGCTTCGAGCCGAGGAATTCACCAACCACGGCGCCGACCAGCGCGAAGCCGAAGCTTACGTGCAGGCTCGCGAGAATCCACGAAAGCGCCGAGGGAATCACGACCGAGGTCGTCACCTGGCGGCGCGACGCGCCAAGAATTTGCGCATTGGCGATCATGTAGCGGTCGGCCTCGCGCACGCCCTGGAATGCATTGGCGAACACGACGAAGAACACCATGACCACGGCGAGCGCCACCTTCGACGCCATGCCGAGCCCCAGCGCGATCACGAACACCGAGCCGAGCACCACGCGCGGAATCGAGTTGGCGATCTTGATGTAGAGGCTGAACACGTCGGAGAGCAGCTTGTTGCGGCCGAGCACGATGCCGCAGAACACGCCGGCCACCGAGCCGATGATGAAGCCGAGACCGGTTTCTTCGAGCGTGACCCAGACCTGCGTGAGCAGCGGCCCTTGCGAGGTGCCGTTCACGAACCAGTCGATGATCTGATCGAAGATGGCCGTAGGCATCGAGAAGAAGAACGGATCGATCCATTTGAGGCGCGCGGCGAGCTCCCACCCGCCGAGTACGACGACGAGCACGAGAATACGCAGCGAAATGACGAGCGCCTGGCGCTGGCGAATACGCTTTTGCGCGGCGCGCTCGACGGCGTCGAGCGAGGCGGTGTCGAGGCCTTGCGGCAGGGTTTGTTGCGGGGTGGACATGTCTGGACGGCTCCGGGGGATTAGGCGATCTGCACTTCTTCGCGCAGGTCGTGCCAGATCTGGCGCGACAGTTCGACGAAGTGCGGCGCGTAGCGGATTTCGGACGTCACGCGCGGGCGCGGCAGATCGATCTCGTAGACCTTCTTGAGCGTGGCCGGGCGTGCGGTGAGCACGAACACGCGGTCGGCGAGCGCAATGGCTTCTTCCAGGTCGTGCGTGACGAACACCACCGACCCGGTGCCGCCCCACAACTGCAGCAGCTCGTCTTGCATGAGCGTGCGCGTTTGCATGTCGAGCGCCGAGAACGGCTCGTCCATCAGCAGGATTTCGGGCTTGTTGATGAAAGTCTGCGCGAGCGCCACGCGCTTTCTCATGCCGCCCGAAAGCTGATGCGGATAGTGCTTGCCGAAATTCGCGAGACCCACGCGGCGCAGCCATTCGTTCGCTTCGTCGTAGGCCGCCGACTTCGAGCGGCCGCGAAAGAGGGGACCGGCCGCCACGTTGTCGAGCACCGAGCGCCACGGGAACACCGCGTCGGCCTGGAACACGAAGCCGATGCGCGGATCGATGCCGTTCACCGGAGCGCCCATCACGCGCACTTCGCCCGTGGTGGGTTTGAGCAGGCCCGTGATCATGCTGAGCGTGGTGGACTTGCCGCAGCCCGTGGGCCCGACAATGGCGACGAACTCGCCGCGCGCGACCGACATGCTGAAGTCGCGCAGGGCGACGGTCGCCTTGCCGTCCGGTGAAATGAAGCGGCACGAAACGTTGCGCAGCTCGATGGCCGGCGTGCCTTGGGAATGGGAGGAAGTCATTGTCTCTGTGGGCTGAACGTGGGGCCGTCTTCGTGGCTTACTTCGACGCCGTGGCGGTCGCTGCCGGCAGGTAGTCGTTCGAGTAAGTCTTCGCGAGGTCGATGTGCTTGCCCTTCACCGAAGGGTTGAACGCCGCAAGCACCTTGAGCACCGTATCCGGGCCGTCTGCGGGCATGCGGCCGTCCTTCGTGAACATCGGCAGCGAGGACTTCAGCGCGGACACATAGAGGTCCTTGTTATTGCCGTAATAGTCCTTCGGCATCTTCGCGGCGATTTCGTCGGCGCTATGCGTGGCGATGAAGTTGAGCGTGCGCGAGAAGGCGCGTGCGAGCTTCGTCGCGTCGTCCTTGTGCGACTGCGCCCAGGCGCGCTGCACGTAGAAGCTCGAAGCGGGGTAGGTGCCGCCGAGCGCGGCGCGCGTGCCTTCGAGCGTGCGCATGTCGACGAGCACCTTCGCGTCGCCGGTTTGCAGCAAACGCGACACGGTGGGCTCCGTGGTCATGCCCGCGTCGATACGGTTCTGCTTGATCGCCGCGATGAACGTGTTGTCCGCGCCCACCGGCAGCAGCGTGTACTGGTTGGCGGGCACGCCGCCGCGCTGCGCGAGGTACTGCGTGAGGAAGCTCGTGGAGGAGCCGAGGCCCGTCACGCCGAGCGTCTTGCCCTTCACGTCGGCCATGCTCTTGACCGTGCCGGCCGCCGCGTTCGAAACCATTTCCACTTCGCCCGGCACCTGGCCGAACACCACGAGCGTTTGCACTTCCTTGCCCTTGCTCTGCAGGTCGATGGTGTGATCGTAGAAGCCCACCACACCTTGCACCGCGCCCGCGAGCAGTTCGTTCTCCGCATCGACGCCGGCCGGCTGCGACTGCAATTCGACGTCGAGGCCTTCGTCCTTGAAGTAGCCGAGTTGTTCGGTCAGCTTGGCGGGGAGATAGATGATCTTGGTTGCGCCGCCAACCATGATCGTGATCTTTTCCGCGTGGGCGGCCGTGGAGCCGGCGGCAAGGGCGAACGCGACACTCGATACGGCGGCGATCTGGCGCAAGGTAGGCATCGTGGAGTCTCCTGAAGGAAGTGCGCCGTTCGTGCGGGCGCTTTTTGATGGATGGAGCCGATTATAAAAACTGTAAGCCTTCTGCCAGCCTTCTAGCGCTGTGCAAAATCGTCCGTGTTAACCCGCAGGGCGGCGGCGCGCCTGCAACGGCACAATCGATTCCCCCGAAACCCTCGCCCCATGCGCCGCCCATGAAGTTGCTGCTGATCGAAGACAATCCCACGCTTGCGCACTGGCTCGTCAAGACGCTGGAGGAGCAGGCATTCGCCTTCGACGCCGTGCAGGACGGCGAGGCCGCCGACCAGCTGCTGCAGTCCAATCGCTACGATGTCGTGCTGCTCGACCTGAATTTGCCGAAGCTCTCGGGCAAGAACGTGCTGCGGCGGCTGCGCCAGCGCGGCGACGCGACGCCCGTGATGGTGCTCACGGCGAGCGGCTCGATCGACGAAAAGGTGGAACTGCTCGGCGCGGGCGCCGACGACTATCTCGTCAAGCCCTTCGAGGTGCGCGAACTGGTGGCGCGCATCAAGGTGCTGATTCGCCGGCAGACGCCCGCGCGCGCGAACGAAATCGGCTGCGGGGACCTCGTGTTCGACCTCAACACGCGCCAGTTCACGCTGAAGGGCGCACCGCTGAACGTCACGCCGCGCGAGCGCACGGTGCTCGAAACGCTGGCGCTGCGTCTCGGGCAGACCGTTTCGAAGGCCGCGCTCGTCGATGCGATCTTCACGCTCGCCGACGAACCCAGCGAGGACGCCATCGAAATCTACGTCTCGCGGCTGCGCAAGAAGCTCGAAGGCAGCTCGGCTGTGATCGTGACGCTGCGAGGGCTTGGCTATTTGCTGCGCAGGAAGGACGAAACCCTATGACGGGTAGCCTGCGGATTCGCCTGTTGTGGTGGATGCTCGTGCCGCTCGCGCTCTACGTGAGCTTCACGGCGACTTCCGAGTATCGCGCCGCGCGCCATACCGCCGATCTCGTGCAGGACGGCCGGTTGCTGTCGTCCGCGCGCATGATCGCCGGTTCCGTGCAATGGGCCGACGGCGCGCTGCGCGCCGACGTGCCGCCCGCGGCGCTCGAACTCTTCGCCTCGCCGCAACAGGATCAGGTGTTCTACAACGTGCGCGTGGAGGGCGGCTCGCTTCTCGCGGGCATGCCCGATTTCCCGCACGCAGGCGCGCCGCCCGCCGTCGATTCGCCCGTGTCGTACGACGCCGATCTGCGCGGCCAGGCCGTGCGCGCCGTGAGTGTGGTGCGCTCCATGTACGACAACGGCCGAATCTGGCGTGTGCGCGTGTCGGTCGGCAAGACCGAGCGCTCGCGCGACGCAATGGTGGAGGCGCTGTGGCGTCCCCAGCTTTATCGGCAGATCGGCATGGTCATGCTGGCGGTGGCGCTGGCCTGCATCGGCCTCACGATCGAGTTGCGTCCGCTCATGAAGCTCAAGAACGACGTGGCCGACCGCGATCCTTCGCACCTCGAACCGATTCGCGCAGAAGGGCTGCATGTCGAACTCCGGCCCGTTGTGGACGCAATCAATCAATGCATTGCGCGGCTCTCGGCGCAGACGGCGGCGCAGCGCCGTTTCATTGCCGACGCCGCGCACCAGCTGCGCACGCCGCTCACGTTGCTGGGCACGCAATTGCAATACGCGCGTCAGCAAAAAGCCGTCGATCCCGCGCTCGACGAAGTGCTGGCGGCCATGCACGTGAGCAACCGCTCGATGGTCGCGCTCACGAACCAGTTGCTGCTGCTCGCGCAGGCCGAGGCGCTGGACCCCGCGCAATTGCCCGCCGCGCCCGTCGACATGGCGCAGCTCGCGCGCGAAGTGGTCGAGGCGCTCGCGCTGCTCGCGCAGACGCGCGGTATCGATCTCGGCGCGGAGCTGCCGGGTGGGGCAGACGAGGCGGTCGTGCAGGGGCATCGAGAGCTATTGCGCGCGATGGTCAGCAATCTCGTGGACAACGCGCTGCGCTACACGCCGCCGGGCGGTCACGTGACGGTGTCGGTGCGCGCGAGCGGCGAAGCGGTCTCGCTCGACGTGCTCGACGACGGCCAGGGCATTCCCGCGGAAGCGCGTGCGCGCGTGTTCGAGCCTTTCTTCCGGGCGGCTACGCAGACGGAGGGCACGGGCCTCGGTCTTGCGATCGTGCGCGAGATCGCGCAGTCGCATCGCGGCGCGGTGAGCCTGAGCCCGGGTGCGGACGGGCGGGGCGTGCACGCCTGCGTGGTGCTCGCGCGCTGGCAGCCGGCGATGGCGGCCGTGCCTGCCTAGGAACCGGCGCCGCGCTTCGAGGCTATGCTGCCTCGCAGCCCGCACGCGGCCGTGCTTTAAGGGGCGGTACAATGTGGCCGCCTGAAGCCGCTGCGCCGCGTCGCACCACGCAGGATCGCGCCGGCGACCACCCGTTCATTCGAAGATCGAGACCATGCAAAAGAAAACGGTCCGCAGTGCCCCGATGCCCGCCTACGAGCAGATCAAGCGCCATGTGCTCGCGCAGATCGAAAGCGGCACCTTGCGGCCCGGCGACGTGGTGCCATCCGAAACGGAACTGGTGAAAGAGTTCGGCGTGGCGCGCATGACGGTGTCGCGCGCGCTGCGCGAGTTGATGGCCGAAGGCGTGCTGAACCGCGTGCGCGGTTCGGGCACTTACGTGGCGCCGCGCCAGTACGAATCGACCGTGCTGCAGATCCGCAATATCGCCGACGAAATCGCGGCGCGCGGCCATCGGCATGCGGCCCGCGTGCTGGGGCTCGAGCCGAGCGACGATCCGACCGCGATTGCCGCGCTCGAACTCGACGCCGGGCCGGTGTTCCACTCGCGCATCGTGCACAGCGAGGAAGGCGAGCCGATCCAGTACGAAGACCGCTACGTGAACCCCGAGGTCTTCCCCGACTACCTGGCCCAGGACTTCACCGTCGAAACGCCCAATCACTACATGGTGCGCCTCGCGCCGATCCAGCGCGCCGAGTTCCGCATCTACGCGCAGAAGCCCGACGCGCGCGTGCGGCAGTATCTGGAGATGGAAATCGGCGAGCCGTGCCTGCTGTTGCTGCGGCGCACGTGGGTGGGGCGGCATGTGGCGACCTCGGTGCGGTTGTGGCATCCGGCTTCGCGGTTTCATCTGGCGGGTACGGTGTGAGGCGGTAGCAGCCGTTCGTTCCCCGCTTTACCTCTCCTGGCGTTCGCCGGCCAGCTGAAACGCACATTGCCGCTTCAGGCGTAGCGCTTCAGCCCTCTCTATTCCCTCCTGGTCTCGAACCCGCCTTTTCGTCTGTGCGGGCCGCCTGGCCGTGCCGGTACGCCCTGTGCCGCCGCCAGGCGTTTGCTGTCATCTTGTCTAGCCAACGATCCTCGTAATCCATTTACCGATTTAACGCGCTGAGTCGGTAATTTCGCGCGAATATGTCAGGGTAACTACTAACCCTTGTTTTATCGAAACGAGTTGTATATACAACTTGGCGGCGTTAGACTTAGTCCACGTTGCAGCGCTCATTACACCTGCGCGGGCGCAGCCCTTCAGCTTGCTATCCAGACTCGACGGACTCGAACAAACGCC
>NZ_CAJMZA010000052.1:0-23267 GCF_905220195.1 Paraburkholderia sp. J8-2 | reverse complement strand
AACGTGCTTGCTGCCGAGTCCAACGCAGCGAAGCGGCATGAAATCGATGCCAAGGTCCACGAAACACTATCGCAGCTATACGAGACAGTCAAAGGTTCGAAGGAACTCGTATCGAAGGCGAATGGCGTGCTCGTGTTTCCGTCCGTGATCTTGGCCGGCTTCATTGCCGGTTGCGAGTACGGCGAAGGCGCATTGCTTGTGGGCGGAAAGCCGGTCGGATACTACAGCACCGCGGCAGGCTCATTCGGCTTGCAGGCAGGCGCGCAATCGAAGGCCGTCATCTTCCTCTTCATGACCCATGACGCGCTCAACAGCTTTCGCAATTCCAAAGGCTGGTCGGTCGGCGGCGAAGGGTCAGTCGCGCTGCTGAAGGTCGGTGCGAATGGAGAGATCGATACGACGACGGCCACCGCACCCGTCGAAGTGATCGTGCTGACCAATGCCCGACGTGTCGCTCTCCGGCACCAAGGTTTCGCGCCTGAAAATCTGATGAGGCGGCTTGCTGCGTTTGTCTGGCCAGGTTTCAACAGCTCGTCTGGTCGCCGCGATGGCGCGGCGATGGCGCGGCCTTATTGCTCGCGCTCGCCGACAGCGTTGAACATGACCAGGCGCTACGCTGAAGACCGCTTCGGAACAGGTCAATCGAATCTGGGTATTGGACACGCCGCCCCCAAGTGGGGCCGTGTCACGGCAAGCATTGGTACCGTGACATGGCAGGGTGTCGACGGTGATTAAGTGGACTCAGTAAGCGCCGAAGAGACGGTCAAGCGCGACACTGATCCGGCTTTGTTCATCCTTGAGCGTGCCAATTGCGGGGCCGAGATCACTCGTCCTGAACGCGCCGAGCAAGGGCGTTTCCAGCACGAACGATTCTCCCTCGATCTCAATGATGGGCGAGAGATCCTGCGCAACCTTGCTCGCTGTGTAATTTCCGGCCACGCGCGTTAATGGAATGACTACGCGCGATATGAGATTACCGAGATGATCGCTTTGCACGTCGAGCAGGAACGGTGACCTGGTCCCGGATCTTGTCGAGGGGTTGTTGTATAGATCAAAACGCGCCATCAAAACATCCGATATTCTTCCAGGGGCAAGCCGTCACGCTCGATACGTGCATTCATTTCCGCGATGAAGTCCGCGTTCCGTTCCGCCCAGGCACGAGCCTCGGCCGCCTGAACCTCTTCGCGCAAGCCGCGTTCGCTTGCCCGCGAAACGTTGACGTTCAGTTCCCTGGCACGCTCGAGCAGATCCGTCGGAAGCGAAACGTTGGTGGGTTTGCGCGTAACCTTTGATGGGGCGTGTGCTTTAGCGGCCCGCTTGATGGCATCGGGTTGCACCACAGGCGTATTATTCATGTGCACCTCCTATGTGCATGAACCATGCACATAGTTTGCCATATTTCCCGCACGGACATAGCTTCAGACGGACACTCTGTCCCTGAAATTTTAATAGAAGGAATATGCCCCCCGCACGCGGGCAGGCTCGTCCAATGCCTCAACTGGCGTGAGGCAGTCCAAAACAACGGTCTGAATAATTAATTAACATAATGTTCTCTGGCGCTATCATCCAGCCCCATCAAGACGACTGCGGGTTGCGGCAGTCAAGCTTGACGGCACCGATCGGCGGCGCGAAGCCAGGAATGCATGTCAGATGACCTCAAAAAACCTCGCTGCGAGTGACGATTACCGCCGCTGGCTGTACGAGTTGAAGCTGCGCGTCGAGCGTGCAACTGCGAACTGACTAAGCTGTACTGGCAGCCAGGGATGGGGAGCCGGCATCGTCGAACAGCTTGCACGTGACCTGAAGGTCGCCTTTCCGGATATGCGGGGTTTCTCGCCGCGCAACCTGAAACACATGCGCGCGCTCGCCCAAGCCTGGCCGGACCCGCAATTTGTGCAGCAGCCTGCTGCACAATTGCCCTGGCGGCACCTTTGCACCTTGCCTGACAAGGTCAAGGACCCCGTCCAACGCGATTGGTACGCCACCAAGACGCTCGAACACGGTTGATCGAGGGCTATGCTCGTCGCGCAGGTCGAAACGGATGCATGTAGCCGGGCTGGTAATGCTGTTACGAATATCGCCGAACGCCTGCCTCCACACCTCAATCCGCTCTTGCCCGAGAAGCATTGAAGGATCCCCACATCTTTAATTTCCTGGCGTTGGCGGAAGGCGCTCAGAAGCGCGCGGAACCAGCTTGCCGAGCATCCATCAGATCGAGGCCGAATTGCGCCCTGATCTTCCGGGCACCGCGGCACAGTCTTCGTTGATCAGCAGCTTGTCTTTCTGGCCATCCTCGAGGGAACAGGACGGACCATCTCCGCTTGAACCGCCGAACCGAATTGCCCAAGCGTCAACTGGATCATGGGGCGCGATTCTTATATTCGTTGAAAATTTTGGGCAACATTGTCTGTCTGCGTTCGAGCCAAATCGCCAATCGACGATCTCCGCAGGCCTTGGCACGCCATCTTCGGCATGGGTTTCTCGTTGTTAACGCCCCCACGCGCCCCGATGCGCGCGAAGAAATCCACCATACGGGTTTTCATCAGTCCATGAGGCAAGTTCATGCACCTCATGAAAACTTATCGATTGTTCGCACCCACGCCGGCGCTGAAAATGGCCTCAGCAAAACGGTGTACATGCTCAAGGCTAGTGGATCGGCATCCATCGCGCGTGCATGCGCCCCTGAGCAGGTATCGGGCAATATCCACCGGCACCCCCTGCCGGCTCACACCAGACAGGAACGCGACAACCGATGAATTACCCCGACAACCCTGCCCGCCTGGATGAGGCCGGCAATCGCACGACGAATCGGCTGCCTATACCCGATCAAACCTGTGGCGAAGCACTGGTCTCCCTACTCGAGGCATATGGCGTCGAATACGTGTTTGGGATTCCCGGCGTGCATACAGTCGAACTGTATCGGGGCCTCGCAGCCTCGGCAATCCGGCACGTGACGCCACGCCACGAACAAGGCGCGGGCTTCATGGCCGACGGTTATGCGCGCGTGACCGGCAAGCCGGGCGTGTGCTTCATCATCACCGGACCGGGCATGACGAACATCGCAACGGCGATGGCCCAGGCCTACTCCGACTCGATCCCGATGCTCGTGATTTCGAGCGTCAACGCGCGACGCGAGTTGGGCACGGGAGCCGGACGTCTGCACGAGTTACCGTCACAGCGCGACGTATTCGCGGGTCTGGCGGCGTTCTCTCACACGCTTTTCGATGCCGCCGAATTGCCTGAGGTTCTGGCCCGCGCGTTCGCCGTATTCGAAAGCGCGCGGCCAAGGCCGGTGCACATCGAAATCCCCCTCGATGTGATCGTTGCGCCGGCGCCCCGCGTTCCCGGCCGCCGCGCCGCATTGCCAGCGAAACCCGCGGCGAGCGCAACCGCCCTCGCCGCGGCCGCCGACCTGCTTGCCAGTGCGCGCCGGCCGCTGATCCTCGCGGGTGGCGGAGCGGTAGGCGCCGCGGCGGAACTGCGTGAACTTGCCGAACGCCTGCAGGCGCCAGTCGCACTCACGACCAATGCCAAGGGCCTGCTGCCCCCTTCCCATGCGCTGCTGGTTGGTTCGACGCAGTCTTTGCCGCCCACCCGCGCATTGATCCGGGAAGCGGACGTGGTGCTCGCGGTCGGCACCGAACTGGGCGAAACCGACTATGACGTGGTGTTCGATGGCGGCTTCGCGATCGACGGCCGCCTGATCCGCATTGATATCGACGCTCAGCAACTGGCGCGCAACTTCCGTGCGGACGTGCCTATCACAAGCGACGCACAACAAGCGCTAGGCAGTCTCTCGATGAGGCTCCATGAACGCACGGTGCGCGCCGGGGAAGGCGGCGACTGGGGGGCGGCCCGCGTGGCGGCCGTTCGCGGCACGCTTGCCGCCACGTGGGATGCCCCAACGATTGCGCAGCGGCGCCTCATCGACACCATCGTCGATGCGCTCCCCGACGTCATCATCGCCGGCGATTCGACGAGTCCCGTCTACGCCGGCAACTTCGTGCATGACGCACCGGCACCGCGCTCCTGGTTCAATTCGTCGACCGGCTACGGGACGCTCGGCTACGGCCTGCCCGCGGCCATCGGCGCCAAGCTCGCGGCACCTGAGCGACCCGTCGTATGCCTGATCGGCGACGGTGGACTGCAGTTCACGTTACCAGAACTCGCGAGCGCAGTTGAAGCGAGAGTCCCGGCCGTCGTGGTGTTGTGGAACAACTTCGGCTATGGCGAGATCCGCAAGTACATGACTGCACGCAACATCGTTCCGGTTGGCGTCGACATTCATACGCCCGACTTCATCGCGCTCGCGCGCGGCTTTGGATGCGCTGCCTGCCAGGCAGACAGCCCCGAGTCCCTGGCCGCGCAACTGCGGCACGCGGCGGTGCGTGATGTACCGACCGTGATCGAGGTCAGCGAAGCCGAATGGTTTGCAAAGGTGCCGGCATGAACGCAGAAAGTTTAGCGCGGGCGGCTCTAGAGCCATCAGGCTCGCTGCGCACCCAGCTCTATATCGACGGCTACTGGTGCGCGGCGGAAAGCGGGCGCCGTCTGCCTGTCGTCAATCCGTCGACTGAGCAGATGATTGCCGAGGTCGAGGCGGCCGGCCCCGATGACGTCGATTGCGCGGTACGGGCGGCGGCCCGTGCGCTGCCTGCCTGGAAGCGCACGACGGGTGCCGCACGGGCGTCTGTCCTTCGGGCGATCGCGCACGGCGTCGAGGCGCGTCGCGCCTGTCTCGCCTCGCTTCAGTCGCTGAACAACGGCAAACCCTTGGCCGAGGCGCAGATCGATGTCGATGACGTCGTCGCCACGTTCAACTACTACGCGGAGCTCGCGGAACAACTGGATCAAACCGGCGCATCCGGCATAGCGATCCCCAGCAGCGCCTACCAGGCGCAGATCCGCCGAGAACCGGCCGGCGTAGTCGCGCTGATCGTGCCGTGGAACTTCCCGATGGTGACCACCGCCTGGAAGCTCGCGCCGGCGCTCGCCGCGGGCTGCACCGTGGTGCTGAAACCCTCCGAAGTGACGCCGCTGCCCGAACTGGAGCTTGCCGCCATCATCGAGCAGGCCGGTGTACCTCGCGGCGTCGTGAACGTCCTGACCGGCACCGGAACGGAGGTCGGCGCCCCCCTTGCCGCGCACCCGCTCGTTGCGAAAGTCTCGTTCACGGGCAGCACCGCTGTGGGTACGCAAGTGATGAAGACAGCAGCCGATACGATCAAGGGCGTCGGGCTCGAACTCGGCGGCAAGTCGTCAATCATCGTGTTCGCGGACGCGGACCTCGAGATGGCCGCCGATCTCGTCATGGCGGGCGGATTCTTCAACGCGGGGCAGATGTGTTCTGCGACGTCGCGCGCGCTCGTCGATCGATCGGTCCAGGCCGAGCTTGTCGCTCGTCTCGCCGATCGTGCGACGCGCACCGTGGTCGGCGATCCGTTCACGGCAGGTGTGCAGATGGGGCCGCTCACGAATCGCACCCAGTATGAGCGCGTCAAGCGATTCATCGAGCGCGGCAAAGCCGACGGCGCGCGCCTCGTCATCGAGGGAGAGGCGCCGGCCGGTCCCGGATACTTCGTGAAGCCGACGATATTTGTCGACGTCCCGGTCGACAGCGTGTTGTGGCGCGAAGAGATCTTCGGGCCTGTGCTCTGCGTGCGCAGCTTCGACACGGACGAAGCGGCCGTCTGCGCCGCGAACGACACCGAGTTTGGCCTCGTCGCGACGATCGTCACCGGGGACGCCGAACGCGGCAAAAAGATCGCCGGCGAACTCGAAGCCGGCGTCGTCTGGATCAATGCACCACAATTGATCTTTCCTCAGACCTCATGGGGCGGCTACAAGCGCAGCAGCGTTGGCCGCGAACTGGGTCCGTTCGGGCTCGCGGCGTTCCAGGAAATCAAACAAATCCTGATGCCAGCAGCGGAGCCGCCTCACGCGGCGCAGAACAGCGGCGGCGCATGAGCTTACGTCATGGCGCGCATGCAGAGATTTCGTTTGCTGCGTGTTTTTGACCCACCTACAGTTGATTGACCCGCCGCGTTACCGAATGGCGGCCAGAACGGACACCCAGACACACGATTGATCCAGGAGACAATCATGCAGGACTCCAAATTGACTAGAAGGCAAGCCATCAAGACTTTGGGGGCTGCGCTGGCAGTGTCCGCGCTGCCGATGCCGTTTATCCGCACCGCGAAGGCACAGGAGAAGCACTTTGCCGGCAAGACGCTGCGACTGCTGACATGGTCCGACGACACCGGTGCTGCCGCCCTGCGCAACATAGCCAACACATTCAGCGCGAAAACCGGCGCGCAGGTGATCGCCGACCGCGCGGACGGCACCTCCGGCATGGTCGCCAAGGTGAAAGCCTCCGGCGATCGGCCGACCTACGATGTGATCACGCTGGCCGGCGTCGGCGCGTCGGGTCTCGGCGAAGCTGGCCTTCTGACGAAGCCGGACCTGGACAAGCTGCCGAACCTCAAGGAGGTCGCGCCGCAGTACCACACGGGCGCGAACGGATTCGGCGTGGGCTACCTGCTCTGGTCGGACGGGCTGATCTACAACACGTCGACCGTCAAGGCGCCTCCCGCGAGCTACGAGGCGCTATGGGATCCGAAATATTCAGGACGCCTGTTCCTGCCGCCACCCGAATGGGCCGAGGCCGTGGATCTCGCGATCATCGCGGCGAAGATGAACGGGGGCTCGCAGCAGAACATCGAACCTGGGTTCGCGAAGCTCGCGCAACTGAAGGATCGCGTCATGACGCTCGGCGAGAACCCGAACCAGGTGGCCGATCTGTTCCGCACCGGCTCGCTCGATATCGGCGGCATCTATTCCCCGGCGTTCTTCCCCGATCAGATCCGCAAGCCGGAGTACAAGATGGGCGTGACCTACGGCATGAAGGAGGGCTTCGCGACCCAGTTGATGTTCACGGTGATTCCGAAGGCGCACCCCGGCGACATCGACCTGATTCATGCGTTCATCAACCATTCGCTCGATGCGGGCGTTCAGGGCCGCATGGCCGCGGACGTGCTCAACGGTCCCGTGAACGGCAAAGCGATGATCCCGGCGGAAAGCCGTGCGTTCGTGCCGTCGCCCCAGCAGATTGCCGAGAAGGCGGTGCTGCACGACGACAAGGCGCTGGCCGCCGTTCAGTCCGCGTGGATCAAGCGCTATACCGAACTCTTTGCGGTCTGACGGTCATGCCAGCACTCTCTTCGAGCCGCGCGGGCGCAGCGGCATCCAGCGACGACGCCCGCGCGCAACACGACATGCCGCCTGCGCTTCCCCGCGTACCACCGTTGCTGCTGCTCGCGCCCATTCTCGCGTTTCTTGCCGTGCTCGTCGCCGCCACGATCGTGGTCCTGCGCATGAGCTTCGGCGTATCGGGCAACGAGTGGCATACGTGGACGCTGCAAAACTATGTGGACCTCGGCGACACGTACTTCCTGCGCTCGCTGTGGCTCACGCTCAAGCTCGCGTTCCAGAGCATGGTGTGCGCCGTGGTGCTCGCGATTCCGGTCGCGCTGGCCATGGCGCGCACGCAGTCGCGGCTCGCGCGGCGGCTCCTGCTGGCCGGTGTGCTGTTGCCGCTGCTCGTCAACCTGCTGCTGCAGGGTTACGGCTGGCTCGTCATGCTCGGGCCGGCGGGGCTCGTCAATCACGTGCTGCTGTCCGCCGGGGTCATCCAGCGGCCGGTACTGTGGCTGTATCGCGAGAACGGCGTGCTGCTCGGCCTGATCCAGACCGCGTTCCCGCTCGCCGTACTGCCGATATCGAGCGCCATGCGTGCGATCTCGCAGTCGTACGAAGAGGCGGCGGCGACCATGGGCGCCACGCGCTGGCAGACGCTGCGCCACGTCATGCTGCCGCTCGCCATGCCGGGGCTCGTGTCCGGCGCGCTGCTCGTGTTCGCGTATAACGCGAGCGCATTCGCGGTGCCGCTGCTGCTCGGCGGACGCCGTGTACCGATGCTTGCCGTGCTCGTGCACGACCAGGTCGCACCGCTGCTGAACTGGCCCGCCGCGTCGGCATCGGGCGTCGTGCTGATGGTCGCGACGCTCACGGTGATGGCGATCTCGCAGCGGCTCGCACACAGACTCCAACGTCATGGGGAGTCCCGCGCATGAGCACCCTTCGTATTCCCGCGACGATGCCCGGCCGGCTCGGGCGAGTCACCAGTCTCCTTGCGACGATCGTGCTCTTTCTCGCCGCATTGCCGATACTGACGTTGATCACCATGTCGTTCGGCAATTCAGACACGCTCGAATTTCCGCCGCAGAGCCTCAGCCTGCGCTGGTATCACGCGGCGTGGCACACGTTCGTGTCGCCAGACGCGGGGGACGCGCTTTCGATGGGCACCGCGTTGACGACCAGCCTAATCATCGCCGTCTCGACGATGCTGATCGCAACCGCCGTATCGGTGCCGGCTGCGTATGCGCTGTCGCGCTACCGCTTTCGCGGCAAGGCAATCGTCGAGCAACTGGTCGCGCTGCCGCTCGTGTATCCGCTGGTGATGCTGGGCCTTTCGCTCCTGCTGGTCTTCAATGTGTTGCCGACCGACCTCGGCGTGCTTCGGCTCATCATCGCGCACGTGATCCTCGCCCTGCCGTTCACCGTGAAGAATTGTGCGGCATCGGTTGCGTCAGTCGGCGCCGAGTTCGAGGAAGCCGCGTTCGTGATGGGCGCGAGTCCGCATCGCGCACTCCTCGATGTCGTGCTCCCGCTCATGCGCCCGGGCATCCTCGCCGGCATGCTGTTCGCGTTCATCATCTCGTTCAACGAATTCACGGTGACGTTCTTTCTGTACAGCATCAACACGATGACGTTGCCCGTGTGGCTCTACAGCCGGACCGTCTCTTCGCTGGACCCGACCGTGTTCTCGTTCGCCGTTGTGATCGTGATGGTCGACTTTGCTCTGATCTGGCTGCTGGAAAAGCTCGTCGGCGACAAAGGCGTCGCAATCTGATCCGCGCCCGTACATGAATGCGCAATAAGGAGTTCTCATGACCCAACTCTCACTCCAGGCCGTCACGAAGCGCTTCCACAACACGTTTGCCGTCGATCACGTCGACCTGAGCGTCGCGGACGGCAAACTGGTCTCTTTCCTCGGACCGTCCGGTTGCGGCAAAACGACGTTGCTGCGGATGATCGCGGGACTCGAGACGCCGACCTCGGGCTCCGTGATGTTCTCGAACCGTGATCTGACCCACGTGCCAGCGAACCGGCGCGACTTCGGGATGGTGTTCCAGTCACTCGCGCTGTTCCCGCATATGACCGTCGCCGAGAACGTTGCGTATCCGTTACGACTGCGCGGCGTCGAGCGCGGCGCACAGGCGAGGCGCGTCGCCGAACTGCTCGAGATGATCCAGCTCCCGCATATGACGAACCGGCCCGTTACGCAGCTCTCGGGCGGGCAGCGGCAGCGCGTCGCGATCGCTCGTGCGATCGCCTCGGCGCCCAGACTGCTGCTGCTCGACGAGCCGCTGTCGGCACTGGATGCGAAGCTTCGCGAAGCGATGCAGGTCGAGATCCGCTTGTTGCAGCAGCGGCTTGGCATCACGACGATCATGGTCACGCACGACCAGCGCGAAGCAATGACGATGGCCGACGAGATCGTCGTGATGGAAAAGGGCCGCATTGCACAGGTCGGCAGGCCTCTCGACATCTACCGCGATCCCGTCAATGAATTCGTCGCAGACTTTATCGGTCTCGGCAACATCCTGCCGGTGACGCTCGATGGCACGGACCGGATCGCACTGCCCGGCGGCCGGACGATCGCCGTGAGCGCCGCATCGCGTGCGCGGGGACCGGCAGGCGATATCCGCCTGCTGATCCGGCCAGAGGACATCTGTGTGCACCCCGCGGCGTCGCCCCCGGGGCCGAATACGGTGGCCGGCAAGGTCTTGTTCGTGCGCGATGTGGGCGCATCGATCGAGGCGACCATCGACTGCGACGGCTTCACGCTGACTGCGGCGACAACGCCGCGCGAGACGCCCGACATCGCGATCGGCATACCCGTGCTTGCGGAGTTGCCAGCCCACGCCTGCAGGCTGATTGCGGCGCGCAGCGTCCACTGAACGCTATTTCCCCTCAATAGAGCAGTCACAGGAGCCATACCGTCATGAACACCCCGGCCTTTATCACTCTTCCCATGCAGCGCCTGCTGGCGCGCACTGCCGCCTGCGTGGCGCTTACCGGCATGGCCGGCCTCTGCACGTTCGCCCCGCTCGCGCATGCCGACGCGCTCGATACGATCGCGAAATCGGGCGTCGTGCGCATCGGCGTCTTTGAGGACTATCCGCCATTTGGTTCGATCGGCCCCGACATGAAGCCGCAAGGCTACGACATCGATGTGGCCAACCTGATCGGCAAGGCGCTGAACGCGAAGGTGGAACTCGTACAGGTGACAGGCGACAACCGCATGGCGTACCTCGCGGATCACAAGACCGACCTGCTGCTTTCGGTTGGCCAGACCCCTGAGCGCGCCAAGGTGATCGACTTCTCGCGGCCTTACGCGCCCTACTATCTCGCGGTATTCGGCCCCAAGTCGCTGCCCGTGAAGAATGCGGCAGACCTGGCCGGCAAGACGGTTGCTGTCGCGCGCGGCACACTCGAAGACCTGAGCGTGTCGAAAGTGGCTCCGCCCACGGCGACCATCAAGCGCTTTGACGATCCGAACGGCGCGATCTCCGCGTTTCTGTCCGGTCAGGCGCAATTGCTCGTGGTTGGCAACGACGTCGGCGCAACCATCATGGCGCGTCATCCGGCCAACGATCCCGAACAGAAGTTCTCTCTCTTCAGTTCGCCGGATCACGTCGGCATGAACAAGAACGAGCCGCGCCTGATGCAGAAAGTCGACGAGGCCATCGCCACTTCGAAGAAAGACGGCACGATGAATGCGATTTCGCAGAAGTGGCTGCGCACGCCGTTGCCGGCGAATCTTTAATGTTGGATGTGTTTTACACACCTGAAACACGGAAGGCGCCGCGATGACCTATACGTTTGATTTCAGTGACTTCGGTCTGTACGCGGGCATGCTCGCGCGTGGCGTCGAGGTAACGCTTGGCCTCACGGCCGTCTCCACGATACTGGGCGGCGTGGTCGGTATCGTGGGCGCGAGCATTGCCGTCGCGGGACCGAAGTGGAGCCGCGCGTTGATTGCGTCCTATGTCGAGCTGATACGCAATACGCCCTTTCTTGTGCAGCTCTTCTTCATATTCTTCGGACTGCCAAGTCTCGGCGTACAGATCAACGAGATACAGGCGGCGATACTGGCAATGACGGTCAATCTGGGCGCCTACGCCACGGAGATCGCGCGTGCCGGTATCGACTCGATACCGCGCGGGCAGAGTCAGGCTGCGATGGCGCTCGGCCTGCGGGGCCGCCAGGTGTTCCGCTACGTCGTGCTGCCTCAGGCGCTTGCCAACGTCTTCCCGGCGCTGCTCGGCCAGGTGTTGATCGTCATGCTCGGTTCCGCCGTCGTGTCTCAGATCTCGGTGCCCGACCTGACCTACGCAGCAAACTATATCCAGTCGCGCAATTTCCGGTCGTTCGAGAGCTACGTGATCGTCACAGTCATCTATCTCCTGCTCTCCATCGCGATGCGGCTGTTGATCAACCGGCTCGGCAAAGGCCTCTTTGCTGGCAAGGCGCTTCGCGGCGCGGGCGGCGCACCGCGCGGGCGTCTGCGCACACTGCTTTCGTTGCGCGCGCGCGCGGCAGCCTCCCCTCTTCCAACGGAGCGTTCGTAATGGTCGAGTTCACCTTATGGGACATCGCGCGCAATCTGCTGTTCGCCGCGCGCTGGACCGTCCTGCTTTCGCTTGCTGCCTTCGTCGGCGGTGGCTTGACGGGTCTCGTGCTACTGGCAATGCGAGTGTCGCCAGTGCCGTGGCTGCGACGCATCGTGATGCTGTACGTCGAAGTGTTTCAAGGCACCCCGCTGCTGATGCAGTTGTTTCTCGGATTCTTCGGCTTGCCTCTGCTCGGTGTCGACGTGTCGCCCTGGCTCGCCGCCACCGTGACGCTCACGTTGTATACGGGCGCTTATCTTGCCGACATCTGGCGCGGGTGTGTCGATGCCATACCGCGAGGGCAATGGGCGGCGGCGGCCAGTCTCGGTATGACGTGGCCCCAGCAGTTGCGCTACGTCGTGTGGCCGCAGGCCTGGAAGATCGCCGTGCCGCCCACCGTCGGCTTTCTTGTGCAGGTCGTGAAGAGCACCGCGCTGACGTCGATCATCGGGCTCACCGAGTTGACCAAGACCGGCACCATGATCACGAACGCCGCGTTCCGTCCGTTCCCGATCTACGCGATGGTCGCGCTGCTGTACTTCGCGATGTGCTTTCCGCTTACCTGGTATGCGCGCTCGCTCGAGCATCGCTACCAGGCCGGCCGGCATCGGTGAAATCAACGTAAAAACGCGACACTGCCTAGCCAACACTCCCAGACGCAGGTTTCAAAATGATCTCTATCAGCAATGTTTCCAAGTGGTATGGTCAGTTTCAGGTGCTGACCGACTGTACAACTGAAGTGAAAAAGGGCGAAGTGGTCGTCGTATGCGGCCCGTCGGGCTCTGGCAAATCTACGCTCATCAAGACGGTCAATGGACTTGAGCCGTTCCAGAGCGGCGAGATCAGGATCAACGGCGAGTCAGTGGGCGATCGAAAGACCAACCTCTCCCGGCTGCGCTCGAAAGTCGGGAT
Organism: Paraburkholderia sp. J8-2; assembly: GCF_905220195.1. Lineage (NCBI taxonomy): Bacteria > Pseudomonadati > Pseudomonadota > Betaproteobacteria > Burkholderiales > Burkholderiaceae > Paraburkholderia > Paraburkholderia sp. J8-2. The sequence goes on along the minus strand of NZ_CAJMZA010000052.1, from coordinate 10,557 downwards.
GGTTTTTCAGCACTTCGAGCTGTTTCCTCATATGTCGATCACAGGGAACCTGACGCTGGCGCAAATGAAGGTGCTGGGCAGGGGTCGTGACGAGGCAGCCGAGAAGGCGCTGCGGCTACTGCACCGTGTTGGCCTGCGCGCCCATGCGGACAAGTATCCCGCTCAGCTCTCCGGCGGACAGCAGCAGCGTGTGGCGATTGCCCGCGCGTTGTCGATGGATCCCATTGCGATGCTGTTCGACGAGCCCACTTCGGCACTCGATCCTGAGATGATCAATGAGGTTCTGGACGTGATGGTGGAACTGGCGCAGGAAGGCATGACGATGATGTGCGTCACACACGAGATGGGCTTCGCCAGGAAAGTCGCGCATCGGGTGATCTTCATGGACCGCGGGAATATCGTGGAAGACGACCTCAAGGAGGCGTTCTTCGAGCGCCCGAAGTCCGACCGCGCGAAGGATTTCCTCTCGAAGATACTGCACTAGCGCGGGCGGGAATATCGACCGGCCGAGGCCGGTCGTCGCCTGCTACGAACTGTGTGATTTTTCAGCCCGCGTGGCTTGTGTCTGCAAGAACGGCAACGCCATCTGCCACCCGCACGCCCTGCCCTTCGGCAAGCACGAAGATCGGGTTGATTTCTGCCTCGAGCAGCGTATCGCCGAGTAACGCCATCTGCGAGAAAGCTACGATCGCCGACGCGAACGCGGAAACATCGCCATTCTGCCGCCCGCGACAACCATCGAGCAAAGGCCCAGTTTTCAGCTCGCGAATCATCACGTTCGCTTCGTCGAGCGAGAGTCCCGACCCGCGGTCAACGCGCCACATCGTCGCGTGTTGCTGACGTCCAAAGGCGCCAGCGGTCCTCTTCCTGTGCTTCCCGGGCCGCGCGCTGGCCACGTCAATGTTTTGTCGATTGGCGTCGCGCAATCAGCGCGCTCTCACCAGTGACCGGGAGAATGCGGCCAGCGCGAGTCGACCCGCCGTTGCACTGCGGGCCGCAACGACGCAGCTTCATTCTGGAGCATCACGGGCCTGCGTAACACGCGGAAGTCAACGAAGCTTTAGTGGGTTGGCTTGACGCAATACCGGGTACCGGCCTTGCGCGTTGACGAGACGCGCATGCCGGGTTGATGCAGTGCAGGCGATCACTCGCGCTTTTAATTTTGCGGTGCTTTATAGGCTACGCAATCGACTTCAACTTTGCAGTCGATCACCATGCTCGAAACGACCGCCGCGCGTGCGGGTGGATACTCGCCAAAGTACTCACGAAACACCTTGTTGAAAGAAGCGAAGTCGCGCGGGTCATCGAGCCAAACCCCGCAGCGCACGACGTGTTCCGCACCATAGCCCGCTTCGTGCAGGATCGCGAATACGTTCTTCAGCGCCTGATGCGATTGCTCAACGATGCCGCCGTTAATGACTTCGCCGTTTTCCATCGGCGTCTGACCGGAAACGAATAGCCAGCCATTCGCCTCGACAGCACGTGCAAATGGCATGTGCTGGCCACCCGTTCCTTTACCGCCTTCTACGCCATAACGCTTCACACTCTCACTCCTTCTCACATTGTCTGATTGATGGCCGAGCTGCTTTCAACGCACCCGGAACTACCTAAGCGATAACGCCTTCGCGGACTGTAGAAGGTCTTCGAGCATCGCGGATCGCCTCTCCGGGCTCGTATCGCGACTCGTCATGAAACAGAGCGCCGCAATCGGAAAGCCTGCGCGGTCGCGGACAGGCGCCGCCATGCAGAGCCGAAAGGCATTCGACAAACCCTCTGTGCAGCAATAGCCCTGCTCTTTCGCGAGCTGCACTTCCTGAAAGAACCCGTTAAAGTCGATACGAACCCCGTTGTCGAGGACGAAATCGTCGCCGGGAATTAGCTCCCGGATCTCGTCCGCATTCAGGTGGCCAAGCAACAGGCGTCCGGTCGCGGTCCATGGAATCGGCACCCTCACGCCAATGTCCGAACTAATGTTGAAAGGACGCGCGCTGCTCTCCGACAACACGACGGTATATTTATTGCCCTCGAGCATGCACAACTGCGTAGTCTCCTCATACTTCCTGACCAACGCCAGAATGGCTTGATGAGAGCGGCTGATCAAATCGTTGTGAGTTGCATAGTCAGACCCGTAGTAGTGCATTTCGCGCCCAAAAAACACGCTACCATCCGCGGTGGTCTCGAGCCAGCCAACCCCGGTGAGAATCGTAACCAGTTCATAGATGCTCGAACGAGGCGCACCTGTTGCATCGATCAACTCGCGCATCGTCATTGGCCGCTGGGCTATATGCAATTGCCGAAAAATTTCGACGACGCGGTCTACGCCTCTGGCGCGCGATGATTCTCCAACAGCCATGCATTCACTCCATCAAGGCGTTCGTAAAGTCGATTCACTGAAAACACAGCTGAGTTTACCGTACGCGAACCTTAGCAAGAGCGACGTGCGGGTTTCAGCGTCAATGGTCGAGTACCCTGTGAAGAAACTGTTTCGTGCGCTCGTTCGAAGGATTGACGAAAATCTGCTCGGGCGCGCCCTGCTCGGCGATCACGCCCTTGTCCATGAACACAACGCGGTCCGCGGTCTTGCGAGCAAAGCCCATTTCGTGGGTGACGACCACCATCGTCATGCCGTCGCGCGCCAGGCCGCGCATGACTTCAGTGACCTCGCCAACCAGTTCCGGGTCGAGTGCCGATGTCGCCTCGTCGAAAAACATGATGCCTGGCTCGACCGCAAGCGCTCTGGCAATGGCTACCCGCTGTTGCTGGCCACCCGACAACTGACTCGGATAGTGCTCTGCGCGTTCCGCGAGACCAACACGGTCAAGCGCTTCCATCGCGCGCTTGCGCGCGTCGGCGGGATTCATCTTGCGAGCCTTGATGAGCGCGAGCGTGACGTTCCCAAGCGCAGTCTTGTGCGGAAAAAGATTGAACTGCTGGAAAACCATGCCTACGTGACCACGAATTTCGCGTGCACGGCGCGGGTCATGAAGCGGAACGTCGTTGACCCAAACTTCGCCCGAATCCGACGTTTCGAGTCCCGCCATGATGCGCAGCACCGTACTCTTGCCGGAGCCAGACGCTCCGATCAGCACCAGAACTTCGCCTGACCGGACATCGAGATTGATTTCCTTCAGCACCCGGGTCGAACTGAACGACTTGCTGACGCCCGTGAGTGAAATGATGGGCCTGGTTTGAGTTTGATCGCTCACGACAGTCTCCTGCGGTCATGGTGGCGCACCCACTGTGAGAGCGGGAAGCACACGGCAAAGTAAATGAGTGCGACGAGTCCGTAAATTTCGACAGGCTTCCCAACCCGGTCCACGATGGCCTGGCCACCGTGCATCAGTTCGGACATACCAATCATGCTGACGATCGACGTGTCTTTGATGAGCGAAAGATATTGACCAACGAGCGGGGGCAGCACAATCCGCCCGGTCTGGGGCAGCACAACTGAGGAAAACGCCTGGACCTTCGAGAGACCGAGAATTTGCGACACCTCCCACTGCCCTTTGGGCACGGATTCGATGCCGGACCGGAACACCTCGGCAATGTAGGCGCCCTGATACACGCTCAACCCGATTACCCCGGCCGCGAACACGTCGATGGCGTACCCGAAGTAGGACACTCCGAAGTAGATGAACATCAAGGTGATGAGCACGGGTGTACCGCGAAACAGCTCCGTATAGAGCTTCGCGATGCGGGACGTGCCCCACGGTCCGAACGACCTCAAAACAGCGGCGAAAAGGCCAATCAGGGTACTGCATACGATGGCCGCCACGGAAAGCAGCAGTGTCGTCACCAACCCTTGCAGCAGGATGGAAAGACTGGTTTTCAGCAGTTCAACGGACATAATCCAGCTCCGATGCGAAGATCAAGCTCGGTTGGTTCGGCGGATCCAGAAGCCCCCTGAACGGGCGCGAGGCCGGATGAGAAGGGGGGGATGAAACATGCGCGCTCCGAGTTGGCTCGCCAACCAGGACAATGCGTTGCTGAGCACGAGATAGGCGACAAGCGTCACAGCGAACGTCTGAATGTAGAGAAGGGTTCGCGAGTTGATCACGGTCGCGGTTCCAGTCAACTCCGGAAGCGCGATGGCGGACAGGAGCGATGTGCCGAGCAGCAACTGAATCAGGTAGTTGACGATGGCGGGATATACCGCCCGCGCGGCTTGCGGCAGCACGATTTCCGTGAAAATTTGCCTGCGCTCCAGCCCGAGAATGCCGGCGGCCTCCAGCTGGCCACGCGGCACAGACTGGATGCCCGCACGAAACACTTCCGACAGGTAGGCGCCGACGTTGAGCCCCAGCGCAATCACGCCAGCCCAGTACGCGTCCAGTGAAATGCCAGCCGAAGGCAAGCCAAAGAACACAATGAAAATCTGCAACAGGACAGGCGTATTGCGGATGATTTCGACATAGCCGCGAGCGAACCATCGAAACGGCGCGACCGGACTGATGCTGGCAAGCGCGGCCAGCAGGCCGAGCGACACCGCCAATACGAACGCAAGCAGGGTCACCTGCAGCGTCAGCCAGCCTGCCCGCAGAAAGTCAGGCACGTAGCCCCATAGTGTCAGCCATTCGTAACTCATTTCCCTCTCCAACTCGTTTGAGTCTCTTGCGCTGCTAGCATCACGCGCCACTTAGAGCTGCGGATTCAGCGCGTAGCGCGGGTCGGTGCCGAACCACTTCTTGTAGAGTTGCGCGTTCAGCTTCGACGCATTGATGTTGAAGAGGAACAGGTTCAGGTAATTGACCCACGCCTGGTCTCCGGACTTGACGCCAAACGCGTTGTACTCGAGCGGAACGAGAGATTCATTGGTGACGGCGAGTTCAGGGTCGAGCTTCGCCTGATAGGCCAGGAAATTGTTGTCTTCGATCATCGCGTCAGCCTGGCCCTGCTTCACGGCGAGGATCGCGGCCTGCGAGCTGTCGTATTCCTGAATCTTGACCGCCATGTTCAACGCCCGCACTTCGTCGCCATTCGTCGAACCCTTGACCGTGGCGATCGTGCGATTGCTCATATCCTTGATGGACTGAATCCCGCTGCTCTTCTTGACCAGCAGCGCCTCACTGGCGACGACATAGGGCGTCGTGAATTCGACGACCTTTGCGCGCTCGAGATTGCGCGTGAAATTGCAGAACACGACATCGACCTTGCTCGTCTGCAGGTTCGGAATGCGGTTCGCGCTCGTCGTGTTTACGATCTCGAGCTTTACGCCCATTTCTTTGGCGAGTTCCTTTGCGAGATCCACGTCGTAGCCGTCGGGTTGACCGTCTTTGTCATAGAAACCGAAGGGCGCGAACGTCAGGCAATCGCCAACGCGCAGCGTGCCACGCTGCAGCACGGCCTGTAGCGTCGACGAGGAGGCCGCCCCGGCTTGTCCGGGCGTAGACACCTTGGTGCAGCCCGTCAACGCGAGCAGTCCAGCAACAGCGAACAGGAAGGCAGTCTTGACGCCGTGTTTTGCAAGTTTCATGTACAGGCCCTAATCGGAGGTGGGTATTCCGGCACGGATGCGTCGGTTCCAGCGCTCTCGGCAGGCCTCGGAACCCACTGGCTTATGCATCCACATTGTCCGATATACCGGACAAGTGTCTGATTAACCGGATTAAGGCGAAGTTTTAGGCACTGAAAATGGTGAGGCAAGTGGCCTGAACCCTAATTGCATTTTTATTTTTGTTCGGGTATCGGATCCGATGGCGACCAGGGGCACGGGACGTGGAGGCTATGTCAACCCGGTGCGGCGGCTCCGGGTTGTACCATGCGTTAGATCGTCAGTTCTTCCGGTGAGCGATCCGAGCCGCCTGTAACACCCACTGGCCCAGCAGAGGTACCGACGTGAAATGCCACCTGCTCTTGCTGACATTCGCTATTGCCGCCTGCTCGCCGATCCATGAAACGGGTGCCCCGGCTACGCCAGCGATAACGTTTGCTTCCGCCCCCGCCCCCACAAGCGCGACGCCGACAGTCGGCATCGGGATCCTCACCCAGTACCACTGGCAACTCAACGACGCATTCGATAGCAAAGGCAAACGCATCGATGCGTTGTTCGCCGACACGAACAAGCCCGTGCAGTTGGACTTCAGCGCTGACCGGCTGAACGTGGTCAATAGTTGCAACAACATGGGCGCCAGTTACAGCATCAAGAAAGGACGGCTGCAAATTGGCCAGATGGTGAGCACCATGGTGGCGTGCCCGGATCCCGCCCGCGCCGCGCTCGATAGCGCCATTGCACAGCGGCTGCAGGGCAGCCTCAGCATGAACCTGCTGACACGTGGCAACACACCGCGCATGCAGCTAGTTACCGACCGTGGCGACACGTTGAGTTTCACCGGCGTACCCACGGCGCAGACGCGTTTCGGCGGCCCCGGTGAAATGACCTTCCTCGAAGTGGCCGCACAGTCCGTACCGTGCCAGCATCCACTGATTCCGGACAAGCAATGTTTGCTGGTACGCGAACGTCACTTCGACGAACAGGGTTTGGCCACCGGCACGCCTGGTGAATGGCAATCGCTGTATCAGGATATCGAGGGCTATACCCACACCCCTGGAATTCGCAATGTCCTGCGCGTAATGCGCTACACCGTCACTAACTCACCCATCGACGGGCCATCGGTCGTTTATGTGCTGGACCTGGTGGTCGAATCGGAGAAGGTCGGGAACTAGCCGGCCTTCGCCGATCCATCAAATGCAATCCGTGAATATGCCTTATATTGAAAACTACAATTGATTACCCATCGATACAGCCTCGCACGCGACAGCGGCCGCGTGCGGCCTGGCACACCTGCGGTATCGGTGACCAGCCGGCGCACCGGCGCCGTCCCGTGCTCGACCAAGTTCTGCAGCGTTGTGAGCGAATCCCACGAAGCGTTGAACTCGGTGCCCACTGCGTGCTGCAACCCGGCAATCCCATAGAAACGCACGAACGACTCGAAGCCCATCCTGATCAGCAAGCACTGGTAGTAGATCCCTGTTGCCCGCGTGCTGACGGTCTGGTCCACAGTGCCGTGCGTTGTCAGCAGCTTTGCCGCCGCGGCGCATGATGGGTGTCACGGACGAACTCGTTGCTGATCTGCCGTATAACGCCAGCATCAATATTCCGCCTGATCTGGACGCCTCGTCCGGCACCGTCGTCAAGCTCGCCGATGGCACGACCGCGACGGGCACCTTCAATCAGCATCCATTCATTCTGGCGAACATCGGTCAGTTCGGGAGCTTTTGGCATGAGCGGCGCGGCTCGGCCGTGGTGTTCTTCGCGCTCGTCGGTTTCGATGCGGTGTCCCACCCCCGCAGAGGAAGCCGGACGTCCAGCTATCGCCCCTCGTCGGGCGACTGCACGGTGCTAACCGGCCGTTCGCCCGATCCGGCTCCAGAGCGGCGACTCTCACATCGGCGAACGCGTACTTACGCCCCATTGCCGACAGTCGGCTCGTCGTAGTTTCAAAGGCAGGTACCCGAGGCCGCTTATCCGCGACCACGAAAGCCAGGTTTCAATGCCATGCGTTCGTCACCCTCGGGCAGCAAAAAACGCCAATGCTGCCGCAGAACGTCACGTGGCGAGGTCGCGGAGGTCGGAGCCGTAATCGAAGTCACAATCATCTACAACCCAGCCGCAGTCGAAATGGGCCATTCAATGCAGAACGCTTCGATTCAATATTAAATACGTACTCCGAATAAAATATCAATGCAAGTAATCCCTGTAAATATCAAGTGGCATGCTTCTGCAAGCGCATACATGTTTTGACGGTTGTCCTGCAATCCCCGTACCACGCCAATCGTAGCGGGGGCGCCATGTGATGAACCTGAATCCGTAATGAATTTTTCACACAAATGCTGCTATCGCGACCTAGTGTGTGTTTTGGTAGATGCATCGCTGCATGTCCTGGTGGACGGTAGCAAGCTCTGGTTTTGCGGTGGGCAATGCACAGGCGTTTTCCCCTTTTCGCGAGGCTCAGAATGAAAATCAATATCAGACGCTTATCCCGATCAACTTTCAATGGCATGGCAGGCGGTTGCGTCATTGCGTTGGTGTGCTCGATCGGCCCAGGCGCACATGCGCAAACGCTGGGTTCGCTAGTACAGGTAGCTGCGGGCGACCCATTTAGCGGATGCACGGCAGACAAGGTGAACGCGCAACAGTCGGCATTCGGCAGCGTCCTGTATCCTGCAACCTCAATCGAGCCATGGATTGCGGTCGATCCGACCGACCCGTCTCGCCTCCTCGTCGGCCACCAGCAGGATCGCTGGATCGACGGCGGATCACGCGGGCTTGTCGGCGTCGTCTCCAGCGATGCGGGCAGTACCTGGTCGAATTCGATTCCGTCCGGCGTGACTGCGTGCACCGGAGGCAATTTCCGGCGAGCTTCCGATCCCTGGGTAGATTTTGCGCAAGACGGAACGGCCTTCTTCTTCTCTCTGGTACTGGACCCCGCGCAGCCGACGACTCCTTTCGGAGCCCGAAATAGCGGGATGCTGGTCAGCCGCTCCACCGACCACGGCGCGACGTGGCAGCCTCCCGTTACGCTGATCCGCACCAACTCGCCGCACATGCTCAATGACAAGAACTCGCTCACTGCGGATCCGACCGCGAACAAATACGTCTATGCGGTCTGGGATCAGTTGAGCGTGTTCCCGCCAACAAAGGAAGGCGCCGAATTGCTCGCGCAAAATGACGGTGTTGAGATCGCGCGCCAATTGGCGGGCCTTTCTTCGACATGCGGGACGCCGCCGTGCGCGGGTGGTGCCCCTTTCGCCAAATTTAGTTTCACCGGCCCGAGCTTCTTCTCACGGTCCACCGACAATGGCGTGACGTGGAGCACAGCCGCACCGATCTACCAGCCGGGCGCGAACGCGCAGACAATTGACAACATGGTGCGCGTGCTGCCTGATGGAACCCTGCTCGACTTCTTCACCGCGATCAACGTCACGCCATCGCCCCTGAGCATCGGCTATATCAAGTCGACGGACAAAGGCGCGAACTGGTCGGCGCCGACGTTCACCAACGATATTCATACAGTCGGCGGCGTGGTCACCGGCGTGGTGACACCTGACAGCGGTCAGCCGATACGCGACGCCGCCATTCTCTACAGTGTCGCTGTGAACCCGGTCTCGGGGGCTATCTATCTTGCCTGGCAGGACGACCGCTTTTCATCCGGGACCTGCACCACACCCACCGGATCGATTCCGATCGTCGGGATCGTCTTCAGCGAGTCGGATGACGGTGGGGCGACCTGGTCAACACCCGTGATGATCAACAAGACGCCGCCGAACAGTACGAACCCCTGCCGTCAGCAGGCTTACATTCCGGCGATAGTGCCGTCGGGCGACGGCAATACGATCGTGGTGACCTACTACGACTTTCGTAATGACACGAACACGCCTGTGGGCTTCGAGGGCAGCGACTATTTCGCGGTGTTCTGCTCGACCGCCACTGCGTGTACGAGCTCTGCCAATTGGGGTAACGAACGGAAACTGACTGACGCCTCGTTCAACATCCTTGACGCACCCGTAGCGGGTGGCCATTTCCTCGGCGATTACATGGGTCTGGCCGCTAGTGGACCCAAAACTATTTACCCGTTATTCGGCGTCGCCGCGAGCGCCAACGTGACGGCCGAATTCACCCGCGAGATCACATTGCCGTGAGCACAAACGGCGGCGACTGAAGCAGAGGTCGCCGCCCAGTCTCCCAGGACAGTCAGGTTGCCGGCATTCACGCAGTGGGCAAGGACGCGCGAATTTCTGCGCGCATGTTGGTGCCTCATGCCGAAGCTTTGCTGCGCGATGAGACTTATCATTGAGCATCTGGTGCCGCCGATGGTCCGCCACCTGTCTCCAACCGCTGGCTTGCTCGCGCGGTCGCTAACAGCCGGTGCAGAACCCCGTCTTGCTTATCCGCACCGGGTCGAGAGTACGCATCGGATCACAGTGAGAACTGACATTCATAGAGTCGCACCGGTGTGATTGACTGAAGAGCGACCTGATGCGGCCTTACGAACGGCGACATTTGAACGTCCGCAATCGATGACCCGTCGTCGATCGACTGTACGCAATGGCCGCCCCTCCCCCATACCCGTCCCACTGGGCGTCCGTCGCCTTGCAAGCCAGCAGGCGTCCAGACCGCCGACTCTCCTCCCAGGAGAAATGCTCAGGTCAGAGCCGGCCGCCCTGCCAGGTGAACGGGAAGAGCGCCTGGTCGCATTCGTCCAGCTGGCCCGGCGCGAATGGCGCCAAATACGATGCGTTTGCCCATTCCACGAATGAGGCCAGCCTCGCGTAAACCGGCTTCGGGGACGTGCGACGGTCCGCGTTCGGCAGTTGCCGGAAAATGCCTGCCGCCGAAGGCACCACCTTTCTAGCGGGCCACCGATTGTTCGTTTCAATCAACCGTCCCTTTGCGCCTGGCACCTCGCGCCAGCTTTGGCCGGTTCACGCATTTCATGATTTTTTCTATCTAAATACAAATTTTACCGACAGAACATCGAATAAATCATGCGCCGTTCGTCCCGATCGAATACACTGATTACGCGTCTCCCGGACGTCGACACAGCGATCCAACTCCGA
>NZ_CAJMZA010000051.1:0-31146 GCF_905220195.1 Paraburkholderia sp. J8-2 | reverse complement strand
GGTGCCAGCGAATGTCTCCTCTCTCTATTGACGAGTGAGTCTTCACGGTAGAGTCGAGGTGTGACGCGGTGGCGGTAGGCTGGGTTTGTCTGTTGCCGCCTCTTTCGTCTGGCGGTGCCCTATTAACCCTGGCCATAACTCCGTCTTCACACCCCGCTCATCGAACCCGCCGTGCAGATCTCCCGCAACGGGCTCTCGGACGAGGCATCACGCCTTCGTACACGGCAAGTCACTACCAAGGCCCCTGTAGACGAACGAGACCGAAATACCCATAGGGGATAAGCCCCGCCCCTGCGACGTCTTACCTTGTGCTTGGTACGTAACCACCGACGCAACCGCGTGCTGGTGTAGCTATCGAGCGCACGATATGCGCGACTGACCGTGCCTACCTTGAAGTAGTTCGCCCAACCGCGTAGCGTGCGGTTCAATTTGCCAATCAGCTCCGTGGTGTCCATCCACGTCATAGAGGCAGCGGTCAGCGCATGAACCTTCTCGACCATACGCCGGATACTCTTCTTCGACGGGCGCATACCCATACGGGCCTGTCCAGTTGTCGCCGAGTACATCCGCCCAAACGTGTAACCCAGGAAGTCAAATTCGCCTTCCGGCACCTTGCAGATTCGTGTCTTCTCCTCGTTGACTGTCAGCTTCAGCTTGCCCATGATCTCGCGCAGCTTCAGCAACGCCTCTTCGGCTTTACCTCTCTTGCACAGGATCACGAGATCGTCCGCGTAGGTCACAATGCGACTGCCAAGACTGCGCTGAAGCCCGAGCTTCTTCCACGCCAACACAAACCGGCGCATGTAGACATTCGCCAGTAGGGGTGAGTTCCGAGCCCGCTATCTCGGGCCTCCGTCGTACGCTTCTTCCGGCCTCGGTTATCGGTTTCTTCTACGGAACATTCCAGCCACATCTTGATCAGATGCAGCACACGCCGGTCAACGATGCGCCGCGCGAGCGACAACATCAAATCGGCGTGCGGAATGCTTCCAAAGTAGTCCGCGAGATCGGCGTCAACAACCTTCCCTCCACCAGTATTACACCGGCTTCAACGGTAATACGGGCCTCTCCGTCACCCCAAGGCGCCCGGCCTGTCCCTCACGGGCGTCCGGTTGGTCATCCCTGACCACGCCAGGGGGCTTCCCGTGTTGCGCGCGCTTTCCTTGTGTACATGTTGTCGCCACTACCCCGGCGCAGCGACTGGGCGTCCTGCCTGCTCATTCACCCAGCCGTATCAGCCTTCCCCGACATGGCTCTCGGGTCGGCCTGCGCATCGTCCTTTTCGAGGCTTGCTCGGCGTTCACTCGCGTTACGGCCTGCACACTCGCGCTGTCACCGTATTTCGTGACACGCTTCACCGAAGGCTTCAACCGCTTCGTTACCTCCACGATTGCTCCGGTTGGTTCCGGCTGGAGCGGTTGCCGGGTGGGGCTTTCACCCACTGGAAAAGCGCCGCCTTTTCACGGCGCACGCCATGAACGGTCCTTCATATTCGATTGGCGAACGTCTGCTCATGAGCGGCAAATTGCCGTTTGGGGACCAGCCGCTCAACTTATGCCGCTCTCTGAATTTCCCGCGCCACATCTGAGCAACCTGGCTCCCGAACGACGGGTTGCCCGCAGGTCTCGGCCGTGATCGGCGCTTGCCGGTGGTGGGTCTCCATGGCGTAAACCGTTGCTGCCGCAAGGACTGTCGGAAGTGAGACGGCCGATGTGCGAGTACTGACGTGGACCCTTCAAGTCCTAACGAACCAGCTTGGACTCGTCTACAAATACGTCAACGAATCTGATCGGATTGTCGCAGAACCACGCCTGGACTATCGCCGGAGACCGCATCAATGATCCCCTTGTTCAAAGACTTGCCTCGCATAATGCATGTCGGATATTTGCGCCGCGTTGTGTTTTTGATTGCCATCGTTATTCATTCTTGTCTTCTATCCGACCTGGAGAATTGTCGTCATTGCGCCCCGAATTCAATTACGAGTGCGGGTTATCGATGGCCATCAAGGTGTTTGGCACCTGTTTTGTCGACCGCATCCTATGCAATCGTTACCCCGTTATGATTTGATCTGGATTACTTATTTTTACGTCGTGCATCGTACATCATTGGTTCAATAACATTCCCGGCATATTTTTGAATGGTCGTGCGTACAAACATCGAGTAATCTTCATTTGCGGAACGGTCTGAAAGCCGCCGGGATAAATCAAGAATTAGAGGCGCGCACAAGAAGAGAATATTAATTTACATTTTACGTGGCTGAAATCTATTTATCCGAGGATGACAAATATTTACTCCATCTTCGCAAACATTTTCCATTTGTAGAGTTTTCCAGGACAGACAGCATCAGGATCTGGAGGTGGCAGATGAGACGTTGCCCAGAGCCTCGATACCAGCACGCATTGACGCTCACTATGCTCGTCGGTGCGACAACCACGGTAACTCCACGTAGGCGCAATAAAAATGCGTCACACTGCGCGATCCAGCGATCCGCCAGGGTTGTGATCAGGCGATTCACGGGCTCAAGCCCATCGCCCCACCGTGGTCACCCGACGCTAGTCGGAACTGCGGTCGTGGTGCTTGCCTGCAGCGCGATGCTGATTCCCGGCTTTGTCTTTGCACAGGCGACCCTTCACATTGACGGGAATACCACCGAGACCGCAGCCAGTGGTACGACGGCGTTCGGAACCGTCGTCGCGGGATTCAATAGCGGGACGGTGGGGGGCGTTCCGGGTGGCACGTTCATCGTGCCGGCTGGCGCGAACGTCGTGCTGAGCGGTCTCCATATCGGGCAGTCTACTGGTAGTACAGGACTGGTAACTGTGAACGGTGGGACGATCACGACCACGAACCCCCAGTCACAGTATTACATCGGGTTCAACGGCTCCGGGACACTCACGGTGAGCGATGGCGGTACTGTTGTTAGCAACTCCCAGAGCTACGTCGGTTACAACCCGGGCAGCAGCGGCATACTCACAGTGGATGGGCATGGCTCGAGCTACACAAACACGGGCTTTTTCGTTGTCGGCAACGGCGGTCCTGCACAATTGAACGTGACGCATGGCGGGGCGGTCTCGAGCCCTGGGGGGACGCTACAGATCGGGGCTGGGTCCACCGCGACGGCGCTCGTCAGCGGTGACGGCAGCATCCTCTCCGCCGGGACCTTTCTCGGTGTGGGTGTCAGCGCGGGCAGTGTCGGCACGTTGACGATTTCCGACGGTGGCATGGCGACGAGTGGCAGTGGGACCTATCTCGCTTTCAATGGAGCCTCGGGTGGCGCGGCCCCATCGGCAGGAACCATCGTGGTGTCGAACGGCGGGTTGCTCACCTCGCCGCTTCTGGTTGTCGGTACCAGCGGCACGGCGGATATGCAGATCCAGTCCAACGGCATCGTGACGATCAGCGGGAAGACAATCGTGGGCGCCTTCGAGGGAGCGAGTTCGATGGAGGTGAGCGGTCCGGGCGCGACCCTCAACGTTCAGAACAACGACCTGATCGTCGGTGGGCAGGGTAATGGAACGATAACCGTTTCCAACCAGGGAACCGTCAGTGTGACAGGCAGTGGCGGCACTTTCATCGCGGGCCAATGCGGCGCAGGGCTGACATCGTTCTGCGGCAACTCGCCGGTCCAGGGAGGCGCCGGCACCGTCACGGTGACCGACTCCGGTTCGGTGCTCAATGCGGGCACGGCGCTCACCGTCGGTCAATACGGCCCGGGGATGCTGACCATCGAGAAAGGCGCACGGGTTGTCGCGAACAGCGTCTCCATCGCGGAGAATGTCGGCTCTACCGGAACATTGAACATTGGCGCTGCCGCCGGTGCGGTGCCGGTCGCTCCGGGCACGCTCAACACCGGCATCCTGACGTTCGGCTCTGGCACCGGCACGCTCGTATTCAACCACACGGACACCAGCGGCAACTACGCGTTCCCTGCCGCTATTACCGGTACGGGCACGGTCAATGTCCTGCGCGGCGAAACGGTGATGACTGGTGCAAGCACGTATGCCGGTCCGACCACGATCGCGGGCGGCACGCTCGCGGCGGGTGCCGCCAACGTCTTTAGCGCGAATTCGGACTACATCGTCCAGTCTGGCGCAACGATGGATCTGCGCGGCTTCGACCAGCACGTGGCAAGCGTGGTCAATGCGGGCCTCATTCGCGTTTCCGGCGATCCGGGAACCGTGGCGATCGCGAACAACTATGTCGGCCAGAACGGCACGATTGCCCTCGACACCTTCCTCGCCGGCGACAATTCGCCCTCGGACAAGCTCATCCTCGATGGAGGGACCGCCACTGGCGCGACCAGGCTGGCGATCGCCAACGCTGGCGGTCCTGGCGCGCTGACACTCACCGACGGCATTCCGGTTGTGGAGACAATCAACGGCGGCACCACGGATCAGGAAAAATTCACGCTCGCCGGCGAGGTGCGAGGTGGCGCATTCGACTACTTTCTTTTTCGGGGCGGTGCGGCCGGATCCGAACCCGAAGACTGGTTCCTGCGCTCGGATATGGTCGTCGGGCCGGAGGGTGAGAAGGAGGAACCCGCCATCCCGAACGATGAAGTTCTTCCTCTCGATCCACCGCCGTCCGTCCTGCCTCCAGGCGAGTACCCGATCATCGGTCCTGAGATTGCTACCTATTCGGTCGTTCAACCACTCGCGCGGCAACTGGGCCTTACCATGCTCGGCACGATGCACGAGCGCATCGGCGACACGCTCACGGACGCCGGGGGCGGAACAAGCAGCGCAGGGATCGCTCACTCGGCCTGGGTCCGGGTGTTCGGTCAGCAGGTCGACAACCGCTACCAGACCTATACCGATGCTCGCGCGAACGGCCAGATGCTCGCCATGCAGGCGGGCCTCGACGTGTGGCGCGGCAGCTTCATCCCCGGCCATCACGACGCGGCCGGGGTCTATTTCGCGTACGGCAACGGCTACGTCGACGTGGACGGCCTCGTCACCAACGCGGATGCGACCGCCTATGTGCTAAGCCACACCGGCAAGGTGAACCTCAACGCGTATTCCGGCGGCGCGTACTGGACACATTTCGGCCCCGGCGGATGGTACATCGACGCGGTACTACAGGGCACCCATTACGACGGCGATGCGACGACGAAGTATGCCCGCTTGCCGATCTCGGGATCAGGGTTCGCCACGTCACTCGAAACGGGCTATCCGTTCAGCCTGCCGCTTGGGCCGGGTTTCGTGCTCGAACCCCAGGCGCAGATCATCTGGCAGCACGTTGGTCTGAGCGAGGAGAACGATGGTCTGGGTTCGGTCGATCCGGGCTCGACATCGGGTGTCACCGGCCGGCTCGGCGTGCGCGGGCAGTGGACGATCGAGGGCACCAACGGGCAGGTATGGCAGCCATACGTGCGCGCCAACCTCTGGCGAGACTGGGGCGCGCGGGCGACCACGACCTACTCCGGCGTCGACCAGGTACCACTCGCCCAGCAATCCACGCGCATGGACTTTGCTGCAGGTGTCACTGAAAAGGCCACCAGTCATTTGAGCCTGTATGGACAGTTCGGCTACAGGTTCTCGATCAACGGCTCCGCGAGCGGAAGCCGCAAGGGGGTCTGGGGCGACGTTGGTGGGCGCTATGTCTGGTAAGAGCAATCGGAGCAGCATTCGTCGTCTGGCGCCTGACTGGATCGCCGAAAACAGGAACGCGGATCGCGTGTCTCAGATATTTTGACAGCGGTCGGTGGTAGAACGATGAAACCATTGTCGACCCGGTCGGCGTAGTAGCCGGTTCGTCGCCCCCTTGCCCGGTTTGCATCATAAGTGCGGCAATGAAGTAATGCGTGGTCTGTCGTGCGTCGGCTTCCGCCCAACCAGCAAAGAAGAGATGCCTTTGTCGATCCAGATTTGCTTCGCCCCGGAAGTCGCGTCATCAGATCGCTGTGTCGTGCGGACAAACAGGACGTCAGGCAACACGCCCCAACAAGGCCTGAGCTTTCTACGATTCATGCGCAGGTTGTGGCACGCTGTGCAGCAAAGCGTTGGTTGCATCACCAATCCGAATGAACGCCCGGAAGATGCGACGGCGACCTGATTGGAGATGAAATGAAAACAGCGACTGCGCGCAGGAGCAGCGACGATGCCGATTTCACGACTCGCGGAAATAGCCTGGCAATAGCTGCACTGCTTTGCCAGGACCAGTGTATAGCGCCATTGGAGAAGACGCTCATTACGAGTCTCTTTGGCGGGGTCTGGCGGGAGGCCCTACGCCACTTCCGGTCCGTTAGTGGCTCCCTGCGACAGAACGACAACGCAGCCGTTCTTCACGAGATCATTGCACACAGCCGGAGAACAGCACGCTACGTCCGCGCCATTGCGCTCAGACAGGCTGAACTACAGGGGTGCGGCCGGCCCAATGCAGACGCTTACGCTGCAATACTCGGTGCAGCGGCGACTTTTCACGACATCGGAAAATTCGCCATGCCCGCCCGGCTCCTAGGCAAACCTGGGCGGCTTGACGTTTCCGAATTCAACGTGGTCAAACGTCATCCGATCGTCGGCGCGAACATGATTGGCCGCGCACGGGGCAGGTTTCCACCGGCTCTTGTGCAGACCGCCAGGGAGATGGCTGCATTTCACCATGAACGCTGGAACGGAAGCGGCTATCCGCGTGGGCTCAAGGGCAGCCAGATTCCGTTCGTTGCACGAGTCGCGGCAATTGCCGATGCATACGACGCTGTCTCACACGACCGCGTCTATCAGCCCGCGCGCAGCCACGACGAAGCGGTTGAGCTTATCAGCAGCGGCAGCGGAGTGAGCTTTGACCCTCATCTCGTGGAAATATTCCTTCAGATCTCAGCCGGCTTACACGCGTATCCACAAGCTTGTTGAAAAAAAGCCTGCCGTTCTCCTGGAAGTTGGCGGCAGGCGCTGTCCGGAAGTGGTTGCGAATATCAGCCATCCGGTGCTTTGGGCCCTTCCTCGTTCGAAGTCGCCGAAGGGACCTGAGGGACGCGTGGCATACGGATACCGGCATATGCAATCGCTACCGTCAGAAGCGGACTCACCACACAAAATACAGCATAAGGTGCGTAGCTAAGCGTAGGCACGCCAAGCGTCACGGCCATGTACGCGCCACAACTGTTCCAGGGGATCAGAGAACCAGTGGTTGTGGCCGAATCACCAACGGAGCGCGATAACACGATCGGCAGGTAGCCGCGCGACGCGAAGGCGTTCTTGAACATCCGGGCCGGTAGCACGACTGCAATAAACTGGTCTGCGGTAACGATATTCGTCGCAATGGTTGCCAGGACCAGGGAGCCGACCAGCGCGCCACCGCTCTTTGCCCAGTCGACCACCGGTGCAATAAGACGTTCGATCGCACCGCACTTCTCAACTACGCCTCCGAATGCGAGCGCCGTGATGATCAGCCAGATGGTATTCAACATGCTGTCCATGCCGCCGCGAGTAAGGAGCGTATCAAGCTCGGGATTGCCTGTCGTAGACTTGTAGCCGCTCGCAAGCGCGAGCCAGACGCCCTTGATCATCGCGATCCAGGTAGGCACGCCCTCTCGCGCACCGGCAAACGCGATGACCCGCGCGGGCTCGACGAAAACGGCTACAACACCGCCCGCCAGTGCGCCAAGAAAGATGGTGGTAAACGGCGGCAGCCGGAACAGCGTCAGGACAACGACAAGCACAAGAGGCACGAAGAGCACCGGTGAGATGTAGAATGCGCCCCGCATTGCCTCGACTTCGGCGCTCGCATCGAATTCGCCCGGCCGGCCAAGCAGATAGAACACGGCGAGCGTGATAATGATCGCGACAATGGAGGTCAGCAAGGTCTCGCGCACGTGGCGGTACAGGTCGACGTCTGCCGCCGCTGCCGCAAGGTTCGCTGAGTCCGAGAGCGGCGAGGACTTGTCGCCGAAATACGCGCCGGAAATCACCGCTCCTGCCGTGATGGCAGGGCTCAGCCCCATGCTCTGGGCGATACCCATCAGGCCAATTCCGATCGTCCCTGCGACAGTCCATGACGTGCCGATACTGAACGAAATCACGGCACAGATGGCTGCCGCCGTCACGTAGAAGTAATCCGGGCTCAGCAGTTTCAGCCCGTAGTAGACCATCGCGACAATGGTGCCGCAGAGCGCCCACGTGCCGATGAGCGCGCCAACCGCGAACAGGATGAGAATGGCACCGATCCCGGAACTGGCGCTTGCGTTCGCGGCCTCGCCCAGCGACGCGAGCGAATGCCCCCGCCGCCACCCGACGAATACCGCAAGCATGGTCGCGACAACAAGCGCCACCTGATTTGGCCCGTTTGCACCCGCGTCACCGAACAGATAGAAGGACAGACCGACCAGGAAGACGAGGCCAGCGATGGGAATCAGGGCTTCGAACATTGAAACCGGCTGCGGTGACACGGGCCTCTTCATAGCCATACTCCGTTTGCTGCCCGGCGCTCTCTGTGATGCCCCTGCGGTCGAAGTTCAAGAGCTCGCGCCTCAGCGCGCGCCGCCAGGACCAGTTCGTAACGTTAACCGGTTCGTTACTGCCCTCACACCCCGGACTGACCTTGCTGCGTTACCGGCCCGCGCGATCTGTGAGTGTTGTGGCACCGACCCTGTCAGTGTAACGATGCCGCCGCGTACCCGGACTTGAATGTTCATGGAATTCAGACCCGGTGTCCGCACGAGAGCACGGCGGACGTCACTGGCCAGCATCGTATCCGACCTGCCTCGCTGCGTAGATGCCGCGACCGCGCCAGTATGCGCGGACGCATCGACAGCGGGACTTGCACTTGTTTGTGCGCTCGCATGGGTTGCGCCATTTCCGATGGCGACTGCCAACAGGGTACCGATGAGTTGTCGCCTGCCGCTGCATCTCATGCTCGTTCCAGGGGTTGCACGGTGTTTCCACGTGGATGAAAAGAAACCTGCAACCGTTTGCAATGCTCTTTCTGATTGAGTTGATTCAGTTCATTTCGATGATACACCAGGCGCTCTCTGATTCATTCGGTCTGCTAACTCCTTTGCGCACCGTCACCGACACGCGGAAGGCGCGGGGAGCTGAAAAACGCTAACCTTTTATGAGGCCTGCGCGGGCGGCGCCCAACCACCACCCATGCACCTGGCCGCGACCCGGAACGCAACGCGTCTCCGGTTTCCTGCAGTCATACTCCAGCCCGACGGACCCGACAGTTTAGTTGCTCGCCCGAAGTCGGCAACACAGCAAGGAGTGGTCATGACAAGTGTGCACCGCAATGCCCCCTGGATTTCCTCCACCATGCTCGCTGCATCGCTCGCGCTCGTATTGGCGAGCGGCGCTGTCGCGCAGACCACCGCGCCCACAAGCGCCAGCGAGATCCACCGAACCGGCATGCCAGCGACGGAGCAACAAGGCGACGTCTCGTTCGTGTCCGGCGGGGTCGGTCGCGACGAGTCGACTGCGCTCAGGCAGGCACGCAGCCAGTGGCCGCTGTCGCTGCAGTTCACCGGCCCTGGGGCGTCTTACGTCGCCGACGTCGAGGTGCAGATCGCCAACGCCAGCGGCACAAGCGTGCTCGATACCCGTACGCATGGACCGTACTTGCTCGTGCGGTTGCCGCCAGGCCGCTACGCGGTTACCGCCACCTATAGCGGCGTTACGAGGAGACAGACCGTAAACGTCCGCGGCAACGGCAGCGCGCGCGCCACGATCTCGTTTCCGCGCAGTCACTGAGCGCGCGATTGCGCGGTTGCGCACCGAAGCGCCCTTTCAGGTCTGTACGCGCTTTCGGTAATGGCCGGCAAGCGGCACCAGGCCCATTGCAATCAGATCCACGCCGAGAAATATAGAGAGCAATGTGCCTGGAACGTTCGGAAAATTTGCCGCAAGTGTTACGGCTAGCAGCATCGACAGCATCGCGCTGGCAAGGCTTATGTTGTTGATCTTCGCATCCTGTTCGACTGACGCGACGACCTTGAAGAAGCCGTCGAGAACGAAGAAGATCATCAGCATCACGGTCAGACCTCGCGCGCGTGCACTGTCATTCACGAGAATCAGCACGCCGATAAGCACCGGAACAACGACTGGAGGAATCTTCCGGATGATGAGTTTCCAGCCTTTCGTTACGAAAAGATTCAATGCATGCACGAAGCCACAGATCAGCAGCATCCGCGCGATGAAAATCGTCCCAACAGGGGACCCGGTGGCCAGCGGAACAATGATGCAAAATAGTCCCACTACGACGAGAAGAGTTGAACCGGCAATGGGGAAAATGGCATTCTTTTTCATGGCAGAAAGAAGTCTCAAGAGGCGTCCTCGATAACCTGTATCTTGATTACACACCTCATCGTGAGAGATTCGTGCGTCTGTAATCGAGGAGATCCTCACGACAGCCCCGTTTCAGAAGGGTGAGTCGCATCCGGGCGGCTATTCAGCCGGGTCTCGAACAATCGGACACGTCATGCAATGGCCACCACCGCGCCCGCGCCCCAGCTCTGCACCCACGATACTCACGACTTCGATTCCAGCCTTGCGCAGCATCGTGTTCGTATAGGTGTTGCGGTCGTAAGCGAACACGACGCCAGGAGACGTGCATACCAGGTTCGCGCCGCTGTCCCACTGCGTGCGTTCGCGCTGGTAGTCGTTGCCGCCCGCTTCCACCACGCGCATTTTCTTGATGCCGAGCGCGGCGCTCACCACCTCGACGAAGGACTTTTTCTCCTGATGCAGTTCCACACCCGCCGGGTGATCGCTGGGCCGGTAGGTGAAGGTGCGGGTGCGCGCGAGAAAGTCCGGCGCAATCAGCACGCAGTCGCGATCTGCGAACGTGAAAACCGTATCGAGGTGCATGGCTGCGCGAATTTTCGGCATGGCCGCGACAATGACCTGCTCGGCCGCGCCCTTCTTGAACAACGTGGCGGCGAGCAGGCTGATCGCCTGGCGCGACGTGCGCTCGCTCATGCCGATCAGCACGGTCTTGTTGCCGATGGGCATGACGTCGCCGCCTTCGAGCGTCGCCATGCCGTGATCTTCAGTGGGGTCGCCCCACCACACGTTGACCTTGCCCGCGAAGTCCGGATGGAAGCGGTAGATCGCCGCCGCAAGAATCGTTTCCTCGTGCCGCGCGGGCCAGTACAGCGGATTGAGCGTCACACCGCCGTAAATCCAGCACGTGGTGTCGCGCGTGTACAGCGTGTTCGGCAGCGGCGGCAGGAGATATTCGGTGGACCCGGCCGCTTCGCGTACGACCTTCAGCGCCGCGCCGCCGTGCGATTCGGGGAAGTCGTAGATCGAGAGGCCGCCAAGCAAGGTCTCGGCCAGCTTGCGATCCTCGAGCCCTTCGAGATAGCTGCGCAGTTCTTCGATGAAACCCAGCCCGACCTGGTTCGGCACGATCTGATTGTCGAGAATCCACTTCTTGCCTTCGGGCACGGCAACGGTTTCGGCGAGCAGGTTGTGCATTTCCACGACTTCGACGCCGCGGTCGCGCATTTTCGTGACAAAGTCGAAATGGTCGCGCTTCGCGTTGTCGACCCACAGCACGTCGTCGAACAGCAACTCGTCGCAATTGCTCGGCGTGAGACGCGAATGCGCCATGCCGGGCGCGCACACCATCACCTTGCGCAGTTGCCCGACTTCCGAATACACCCCGAGCGCCCTTTCTTCCTTCGCCTTGCCCGGCCCGCCTTTGCTGGCTTCGACGGCTTTCCCGGCCTTTTCGCGCTCACCACCTTTCGCCTTGGACATATGGCTCTCCACCCGTTCTCGTCAGACCCCCATGGCGCCCGTGGCCAGCGCGACGACGCCTGTGACAGCCCCTACGGCCGCCACGATGAAAATGACCCAGTCGCTGGTGCCCTGGAAAACTCTCAGTTTGCGCTCGCGCCGCGCAATGAAATACAGCACCGTGCCTGGTGCGTAGAGAACCGCCGATAGCAAAATGAACTTGAGGCCGCCGGCAATAATCATGAACAGCGTGTAGATCACGGCGACCGAGGCGAAGGCGAGATCTCGCGTGCGTTCTTCGGGCCGTACTTCGTAGCTCTCCCCTCGTTTCGAAACAAGCCACCCGTAGGCGGCGACGAACAGGTAGGGAATCAGCGACATCGCACTCGTAAGATTGAGCATCAGGGCGAACGCGTCGTACGAAAAATAGGTACTTGCTACCAGGATTTGTACAACGATGTTCGTGATCCAGAGCGCATTCGCCGGCACGTTGTTGGCGTTTTCGCGCGCGAATACAGCCGGCATGTCCTGATTGCGCGCCGCCGCGAACATCACCTCGGCACAGATGAGCGACCACGCCAGATACGCGCCGAGTACGGAGACGATCAGGCCTATGCTTACGAAAATCCCGCCCCACGGTCCGACGACACTCTCGAGCACCGCCGCCATGGACGGCTGACGCATGCCCGCTACATCGCCGCGAGGCAGGACGGCGAAAGGCAGCATCGAAACGAGCACCATGAGCGCTGTCACGCTGACGAAGCCGAAGATTGTCGCGCGACCGACGTCCGCGCGCTCCCTGGCATAGCGCGAGTACACGCTCGCGCCTTCGATGCCGATAAAGACGAAGACAGTCACAAGCATGGTCGCTCGCACCTGACCGATGATCCCGCCCTCCTGCGCCGCGGACTGGATATTGAGCTGGAAGGTCCCGTACTTGAACACGAACAGCAGGATCCCGATGAACACCATGATCGGAATGACCTTTGCGAACGTCACAATGGTATTGATGAACGCGGCCTGTTTGACGCCGCGAAGAATGAGGAAGTGAAAGAGCCAGATGCCGATGGACGCCACAATGATGGCGACAACCGTATTGCCGTCGCCAAACACCGGAAAGAAAGCGCCCAGCGTGGACTTGATGAGTACCCAATACGAGACGTTGCCAATGCAGCTGCCAATCCAGTATCCGAATGCCGAGAGGAAGCCGGGGTAATCGCCAAAACCCTCCTTGGCGTAAACAAACACGCCGGCGTCGAGATCCGGCTTGCGCTCAGCCAGTGCCTGGAACACCCGTGCGAGCGTGTACATGCCGATGCCCGCCACGAGCCACGCGATGGCTGCGCCGACCGGCCCCGTTGCATTGGCAAAAGTCCGCGGCAGGGAAAAGATCCCGGCGCCAACCATGCCCCCGACTACCATCGCCGTCAACTGCAGGCGACTCATCTTCTGCCCGGTATCGGTCATCGGTTTCCTCGCTTTGTTCGGAACTTCGCTTTATCGAGAGACCAACCCCACGTACGTTCCCGTCATCGGGTCACGCGCACCGAGTTGTTGCCGAGCAGCACACGCACACGGTCGCCTGGAACGAACTGCTGATCCGCATCCTGGACCACCGACATCAGCTGTCCCGAATCGAGCCGCACGACGATTTCGAGGCCCGCGCGCTGCGTGACGCGCTGTTCCACGGCATTGCCTGCCGCGCCGCCGAGCACGGCGCCGCCTATGCCTGCCGCAACTGCGCCCGTGCCGCGCCCGATGTTGCTGCCTGCTGCGATGCCTCCAAGCGCGGCGCCTGTGATTGCACCAATGCCCGTTGGACCGGGCTGGATACTGACGGGTCGCACCGTTTCAACGACACCGAGCTCGACCACGAACACCTGCTGCGCCTGGGCCGGACTAAACGTGGAACCCGAGGTTGGAGCCTCGCAGGCTGATAGCGCCAGCGCAGCAAGAAGTGCTCCAGCGAGATATCGCATGACAAACTCCTGTGCCAACCAGTGCACACAGAGCAGGCTCAAATGAGCAATGCCCGTTGCGTCAGGTCGAAAAGTCAGTTTGCTAACGAATGGGAAACAAGCATATTTCAGACACGAATTTGGCGATAAGAAATCCTGCACTCGCATTAAAAGCATTATGGATTACGATTTTTGCGTGTGCACTCAAATTTGCATTAATTCGAAAGCCTTTCAGCGGCTAGGCGCTTGCAAACCTCTAGCGTGGAAGCAAGGCTGCGTTTCGCGTTACCTGATCGCATTACAGTTCACAAGGCGCCCTAAAGTCAACGAAGTGTCCAGGTGACGTCTTTGCTCCGATACGCACTGCGAGAACAACACCACTCGGCTCTGCAACGTGGACAGCGGTAATACTGAATCGGCGCGCGAACCTTATCGGCCAAAATCACGACTACGGGCAGATTATTTGTCATCGCCCATCTGTGCTGTTAGGACGCTGCCAAGAATGGGCTCATCGAAGCCGCCATCATTCTGAGGTTGGGCGGGACTCTCATCGTGGCGCGGGGAATCGATCTCCCGCGAGCCGACGAGTAGATTCACGCAAGCGAACCACAGCATCAGAAATCAGTGTTGCAAAAACGGGGAGGACCACAGATTCTTGTTTCGGATCATCAGTATGAATTTTTGGTCAGGACAGGCTTCTTCGACGACTCTCCTGAACTTCTCAATCAATTCAGCCAACGAAAATGCCTGGCGTGACGCGTCGATATCGAAACCGGGAAGTGTGAACCGAACACAACGATAGCTCGCCGAGAAGTACGCGACCTGGCTGTCCCAAAGTCGAAATGTGTCAGGCCACCCATGAATCATCACCAAGCTTTCTCGTCCCTCGCCTTCCACGAGGACATCCAATCCATCGATTTTCAGAATCGCTTTCACAGTCGGCACCAACACCTCAATTGTGCTCAAAGACGACAGGTGGAGTCGCCGCCTCATTCACATGGAGCCGGAATATGTCTGGACGCGCATAGTGCCCGGTAACATCGAAGTCGTATTTCCCCCTTGCGAGGTCACCAAGATCCAGCTCGTGCACAAGCAGGGCATCTTCATCAAGCACGGGGCCAGCGAGCACCTCACCGAGGGGGCCCACGATACAACTACCCCCACGCATTAGAAGGGTATCCGGATTGTTCCCTTGGACCGCCGCATAATTCTCTGGCGCGTCGCTGCGACGTAGATGCTGGCACGCGGAGAGCACGAAGCAGCGACCTTCCATTGCAATATGTTGCATTGAGGAAACCCAAGTCGGCCGGCTGTCCGCAGTCGGTGCGCAATAAATCTGGATGCCCTTTGCGTACATGGCCATGCGCAGGAGCGGCATGTAATTCTCCCAGCAGATCACTGCACCGAGACGACCGAAGGGCGTATCGAATATGGGAAGCGTTGATCCGTCTCCAAATCCCCAGATCAAACGCTCGGCCGCAGTGGGCATTAGCTTCCTGTGTTTTCCCAATAGCCTGCCGTCGGGCGCCAAGAAGATTACGGTACAGTAAAGCGTGCCGCCGTTGCGCTCGATCACACCGACGATCAGGTATTGCTTTAGATCGTGTGCGATCTGGGCGAGTCGATCGGTCCAGACAGATGGCACCTCTATAGCACTATCAAAATACCGGCGATAATCCTCCCTCCCTTCAGGAGTCCTCGCGCCGACGGAAGCGCCGAAGTCAAGTCCCTTAGGGTAAGCGGTTACAAAAGCCTCAGGAAACACCATCAATTGCGAATCGCGCTTCGCTGCCGCG
Source organism: Paraburkholderia sp. J8-2 (assembly GCF_905220195.1). Taxonomy (NCBI): domain Bacteria; kingdom Pseudomonadati; phylum Pseudomonadota; class Betaproteobacteria; order Burkholderiales; family Burkholderiaceae; genus Paraburkholderia; species Paraburkholderia sp. J8-2. The sequence goes on along the minus strand of NZ_CAJMZA010000051.1, from coordinate 15,717 downwards.
ACTACGTTCTGTTCGACCTTGGCCAGCGTGCGTTCGACATCGAACATGACTGATCCCGTTTGCACAACTGCTGCACGCAAAACCTGCTCCATTTCGACCTCCGGTTTAAACGCGCTCATTCATTGCGTTGAAATGGGAAAATTGTGGCGCCCGGGAGCATTGCCCAGCGGCTTTGGATTACGACCGATGCGTTCAGTCTCGGGAAGAAGCATCAAGCCTGGCCCCACGTGTCATCAAGCTTTAAAGGAAGCAGGCGCATAGCTGCTTGAGCACCAAACTTTAGTCTGGGGTTCTCGCGAATACCACCTCGGGACCCACCCAGGGCAAACGGGCGCGCGCCTAATGCCACCTCGGGTACGCGAACCAGTATAGGATGCGCCATCGAGTGACGACGGCCGTTCCGCACTTGAATCTGCCGTTGCGGCTAGCCCGCTCCGAGGGACCGTTCAGGGTCGTCAAGGGAAGTTCAGTGCGGCGTGAGGAAGAAACCTCGCGGCTCGAGTCAGCCGGCGTGTACCGCTCCCGTGTGCGCTTCGAGACATTCCAACGCCCACTTTCACGCGACCAGCCGTCGCTCCCCGGCCGGACACACACGCAACGGCAGCCGGTGCCGCCGCCCGGTTCTTACCTCAATCGTTGCCACACAACTTTCGAGGCCCCATAGCCGAAGCTCCCTGGCGTGAAATAGGTCAACTGGTCGCCATTAAGCGAAAACGGGCGTCGTTGAACCTCGCCGTTCCAGTTCGGAAACGTACCGTTTTTAATGTGGAAAACAATCACATGTGCCGCCGGATCGACGGTATAAGTGCCGAAATGAGCGAAATTGCCCTGGACGATGCGTTGGTTCTCTTCGACAGTACCCGATAGCCGGTTTCCCGATGCAAACTTCGGCAAATCAGCACGAAGTCCAACCAGAACGTATCGGCCATCGCTGGCAAAGATAAGTTGACCCTCCGGATGCGGACCGAGCACCTCGACTTCGTTGCCGCTTCTGTATTCGGTCAACGAGACCAAAGACCATGATCCCACCACATCAGGCACCCCCTGGGAAAATGTCTTCGGAGCGACGAGACATAGCACAAGGGTCACCAGCACTGCGGCCGGCAAGGTATGGAGCATAGGCTTCATGGCGTTCTCCAGCTCACGTGAGGGCACGTTGGTGCTGCAAAGCACCGCGACCACCGCAGGGCACGCTAGTAGCATAGTTTTCTGCGTATTAACTTCCAATGTCCATGTACCCCGAAATGAATGGCGCTTACGTAGGGGTCGCAACGGGCCGCACCAGATTCTCGCTTTCCTCTGTGCTTTGTCCGATCCCAGACAACAATCGACGCTTTGCTCGACCGATGACGAACGCTGCATTTGCTCCCGGGCGACCGCCGCGCGTGCTGTCGCGCACATAGCTCGCCTACAAACGCCAGGCCGACCACTGTCCGTTGAATCCGCACCTGGAAACGGCCGTTCCTCTCGCGGCGACTCGAACGACGGCAAGGGGTCAGCCACGGTCCGACCCGCGATGCGTGGCCTGCGAGTTCGCGCGCGGGACGTTACGCAAGGTTCGGCCACCTCCGGGCTGTGACTTGCCTACGCGAGAACAGGTTGTCCCCGATCTCACCCAGAAGAGCCGGTCGCGCCTAGCGAGCTCCTCGACCGGCTGGGGTGGGGTCCTTCGGATCGAACTCGAATCGACATCGTCAATGGTCAATGGTCAGCAATGTCGTGTTTCTGAAATCGCCCCATGGAACCGCGTGCTAGCGGCTATTGCCCGGTCTGAGCCGACGCCCGCGCCTTGGAGCTGCTTACTGGAGCGATGATGCCGAAGAGCCCATTTGTCTCCTTGTTCGGACCTGCCGAGAAGTACAGCGTGTCCGGACTCGAATTGCGGCCGCCACCAAGTGTCAGAGTCCACAGGCCGTCGATAGCCAGTGGATTGCCGAACTCGTTCTCCAGTTGATCGACGAACGTGCCGTCATTGTTAAAGACATTGATTCGGCCATTGCCGAAATTCCCAATGAGGATCTTGCCGCTGAAGCGCCCGAACGCAAACGATGCGCGCGTGATGCCCCACGGGGAGTCGAGCGGCCCCTGGCTTGCGAAGCGGCGCAGCAGGTGGCCGTCGGTATCAAATACATCAACGAATCCATGACCGCGGCCTGCAACGTCGTCGTGCTTCTTACTGTCCTGCTGCGCATAGGTGACGAAGAGGTCCCCATCGATGTTCGCGATACCGAACGGGGCGTAGCCGGCTGGAATGTTCGGGTCGGCGAAGCCGCCATCTGTCGTCGCGGGCGTGAACAGGCCGTTCGAACCGTTCGGCCCGAATACATCGATCTGACCCGAGCGGAAGTTCGTCGCAAACAGGAATCCTCCTTTCGCATTCACTCCGAAGACTAACCCCTTGTAGACGGCCCCGTTGACGGCGGAGGGATTGGACGAGTTATCGATCGCGATCACGGCGTTGTTCGCCGGATTCAACCCGCCGGCCCAAGCGGAAATCGTGCCGTCTTCGGTGGCGAAGATGAATACGGCCGGGATCTGGGTACCTGGGACGAGAAAGGCCGACGAAGGATTCCATACCATCCCGGTTGGCGCCGCAGGCGTGGGATTCGGTGGATTGTTAGGAAAGACGGGACGACAGGCGCCGGACGGTATGACGTTGCCTGGTAGCGGGATGGAGACCTGCAGGGCCACCTTTGTCCCCTCGCCGTCATACAGCGTGGAGCAGCCCGTGGCATTGTCGTTGATCCAGAATGGACTTCCTGCCGGACTAAAGGCGACACCCCAGGCGTTCTGCAGTACCCCGTCGACCTTCGGGGCCGCGCCCGCCACGTTGGACACGAGTGGTTTGACAACGTAAGCATCGTCGGCAGCGGCATGCCCAATGGTGAAATTGGCGGTGAGGGCAATCACGGCCGCCGCCTTGAGACCCCACGAGATCTGAGACATAACTTCCCTCCTTGTCTGACTGGCGAGAAATCGCCGCAGGCTAAACGACCGCCGTGCTTCAAATATTCCCGCCCGACTTCACGGAATCCACTGGCCACCCGTTCGAATGGTCCGATAGGGTTCGGCCGCGCCCCTTCGACCCGATTCTTGGTTCTGCGAGCCTGTGACGAGCGAGTGGCCGCTGGACTTCAGATTGTGTTGAAAAAGTCGCCCGTAGTTCGGAATGTTCGGTATCCTGGAAGACATCGGTCGACGGGAGTGATTCGTCATGATGGGTCAACAGGGCAGCGGACAGGACGAACTCTTCTACTCGTTCAACCTTGATAACCACGTCCCTCGCGAACATCTTTTGAGAGGCATCGATCACTTCCTTGATCTGCGCGATCTACGCCAGCATCTCGCACCGTTCTACAGCCCGATGGGACGGCCATCGATTGATCCGGAGCTCATGATCCGCATGTTGATCGTCGGCTACTGTTTCGGCATCCGTTCCGAGCGCAGGCTATGCGAAGAGGTGCATTTGAATTTGGCGTATCGATGGTTCTGGGGCTGGAGGCCGCCATACCCGAACACTCGACCTTCTCCAAGAACCGACACGGTCGCTTTCGCGATAGTGATGTGCTGCGCCATGTATTCGAGTCAGTACTGGGTCGATGCATGTCCGAAGGGCTCGTAAAGGGTGAAGGTTTCGCGATTGACGCGAGCATCATCAGAGCCGACGCGAGTTCGGTCCGCGGTGTTCGGGGTTCTGAGCCCGTCGACTGGGGTTGCCTCAAGGGCCAGAGCCGTGCAGTGCGGGAGTATCTGGAAGCATTGGAAGAAGCGAATCCAGCGGGCACCGAAGCGGCGGAGAAGGCAGAGACACCGACTCCTCCCGGGAGGCTATCTCTTACGGATCCCGCCGCGAGCTGGACAGCTGCCAAGGGTGGGTTGCCGTTCTTCGCCTACTCGACCAATTATCTTGTTGACCTGCAGGCAGGGATCATCGTTGACGTCGAGGCGACGCCCGCGAACCGCTCGCATGAAGTGGAATCAACCCGGACGATGATTGACCGCGTTGAGCGGGGACACGATCTCAAACCTCGACGTCTTGTTGGCGACACTGCGTATGGATCAGCAGCGATGCTTGCCTGGATGATCGGGCAGAAAGAGATTGCACCGCATATTCCGGTCTGGGATAAAACCACACGCAAGGACAACACATTGTCGAGCAGCGAGTTCCAATGGGATGAACTGGCCAACGAATATCGCTGTCCCACCGGGCACACACTACGCAGTGATCGGCGCAAATTCAAAAATCCGCGCTCGCGTGTCACGAAGGCTGACACGATCATCTACCGGGCAAGCCAGCTCGACTGCGAGAGCTGCTCGATGAAAGATCGCTGCTGTCCGAATACACCATTCCGCAAGATCGCCCGCAGCATCCATGAAGCTGCTCGTGACGAAACGAGGCGTATTGCGAAGACGCCTGAGTACAACCGATCCTGCCGCGAGCGAAAGAAGGTGGAAATGCTCTTCGCTCATCTCAAACGCATTCTGAGACTCGACCGTCTGCGACTGCGCGGTCCAAGCGGTGCCCATGATGAGTTTCTGATGGCAGCGACTGCGCAAAATCTGCGAAGAATGGCCAAGAGGTTCATGTCAGGAAGCAAGCAGATGAACCACGCCGTTGCATGACGAGCAAAGGGGACCGTTGCCTCGTTCAAGGTCGCCACTTTGCCGATCACCATAACTCGAAAACGTTCTGCCAACCCATGCGTGCCGACTAAAACACGACTTTTTCAACACAATCCTTCAGAAAACTGCCGTTACCGTTGCGCAGGCTCGAGTGACAGCAAGGGTCGACAAGTACCTGTTGCATCGTCCGAAAACAGCCATCCGTCGCGCGCACTTTGGAGAGAACTAGAGCGCCAGAGTTGACGGAAAACGCAGCTATCGCGATATGCACAGTCCGTCGCACGGTCCTCTTTCTCGGCAACCTGGCTTCACCGCCGACGACTTGGTGGACTGCGGATACAACTACGCCGTCACACTGCCGACATTACGACTCGCCTTCAGTCGTGCTAGACTTTTGTCCCATGTCGTATTGGCGCAAACCACTCCTCGTCCTGTTCCTCGCACTGAGCCTTCCGGTTCAGTCGTTCGCTGCTATTGCAATGCAGTGTGCGGCGGCACGTGCGGACGAAGTGGTCGTGTTCGCTACCGACGCCGGGCAACCAGCGGCCGTGGATCATCACGAGATGGCGGGCGGGCAGAAGGTAGTCGATGGCGGCGCGCATCAGCACAGTCTCGGCGGCACCCACCATGCGCACTCATGCTCGACCTGCGTGTCATGCTGCGCCGGCGCCGGGTTGCCAACCACGCCGTCGGTGGCCCAGTCCCCCGACCTTGCAGGCACAGCTCTCTTCCCACCGTCCTCTACCGCTGCCGCGTCATTTTTGACCGCCGGCATTGAGCGGCCTCCTCGAATCCTTCTCGTCTGAACTCTAAAGTCGCAGCGTGCATAGCTGCGGCGTTCATTGCGCCTTGGTGGCCGATACCGGCTGCCTGGTGACATTCGACGAGAACATTCCATGCGAACAATTTCTGCGGCGCTCATGAGCGCATGCGCGGCGTTGCCTTTGCTGGCGCACGCCGCGACGGTAGTTCCTGAACCGATCGATACAGGGGCGTCCGTGCCGGTCATAGCCGAACCATCGGCCTTCGATGCCTACAAGTCCTGGCAGGACGGGGAAGCGCCGAACTGGCAAGAACTGAACCGCTCCGTCACCCCGAATCGCGGCGTGGCGGAGATGCGGCACGGTCAGCAATCAGGCGCGACCTCCGACCGGAATAGCAACCGCGAACACGGGGGCGACGCGAAATGAAGCGGCACCTCATGCAAAGCCGCGTGACCTGCATCGCCATCGCGATGATGTTCCTGGCCGGCTGCACAACCTTCTCGAAAGACGGCGGATTCAACACCGTATCGTCGAGTGCGTCCGAGCGGCTTGGCAAAGACGCCATCTTCGTGAAAACCGACGAGGACCGCGACGCTGTCTTCAAGCGTACGCAGGAGCTGCTGTCGAAGCCGCTCGGCATGGACGACGCTGTCCAGGTCGCGCTGCTGAACAACCGTGGACTGCAGGCGTCATACGGCGAACTTGGCATTTCCGAAGCCAACCTCGTCCAGGCAGGCCGCCTGCCCAACCCTGGTTTTACGTTCAGCCGGACGCACTGGAGCGATGGCTTTACCATCAACCGGACTTTTTCGATGGCCGTATTGGGTGTGCTCACTCTGCCACTGGCGACGCGCATCGAGAGCCGCCGGTTTGAACAGACGAAGCTCGAGACAGCCAACGCGATGCTTGCGGTGGCCGCCTACGCTAGAAAAGCCTATGTGAAAGCGGTAGCGGCCGAGCAGACAGCGTTATACGCCGCACAGGTCAAGGAGTCCGCAGAAGCCGGAGCTGAGCTCGCGTTGCGCATGCGCCAGGCGGGCAATTTCAGCAAGCTCGATTATGCGCGCGAACAGGCTTTCTATGCGGAGTCGGTCGCGCAACTTGCAAGGGCACGGCAGCAGTCAGTGGCAGCTCGCGAAAAGCTGACGCGCACGATGGGTCTGTGGGGTTCAGGCGTCCAGTACAAGCTGCCGGAGCGCCTGCCTGACCTGCCAAACGACCGGCCGCAACTGAACGACCTTGAGAGCTTTGCCATGCAGAACCGCCTGGACATTCAGGCGGCGAAGCTGCGAACGCAAAGCGTCGCCACATCACTTGGGCTCACCAAGGCTACCCGGTTCATCAATGCGCTTGAAGTTGGGTACCTCGACAACTTCGAGACGGACAAGGGACATGAGCGCGGATACGAAATCAGTGTCGAGATTCCCATCTTCGACTGGGGCAGCGCAAAGGTCGCACGTGCGGAAGCCATCTATATGCAATCCGCCAACCGGCTCGCACAGACGGCGATTGATGCCCGTTCGGAAGTCCGTGAATCGTATTCCGCCTACGTGACGAGCTACGACGTCGCGAAGCACTATCGCGACGAGGTCGTGCCCGTACGCAAAACCATCTCGGACGAAATGCTGCTGCGCTACAACGGCATGCTCGCAAGCGTATTCGAACTGCTCGCCGATTCGCGCGACCAGGTCGCTGCTGTCAACGGATACATCGACGCGCTGCAAGACTACTGGCTTGCGGAGACGGACCTGAAACAGTCGCTTGGCGGCCGGCTACCGCCGCTTGCGATGTCGCAGGCGCCGGTCGAACCGCACAGCGATGCAACGCCCGCTCCTGCGACGCCCACATCACCGGCCACGGCGCAGGATTCGCCGCTGCCTGCTCCCGCGATGCAACCGGCGTCGCCGACGAATTTAGAAGGTCAATGAACATGGTTTCACGTCGAAATTTTCTCGGCGGCTCGGGCGCTGCGCTTCTGGGCGCAGCGTTGGTCAGCAAGGCGGGCGCAGCGTCGCTTCCAGAAGCGCCAAGCATGGACAAGACCAGCACCCAGGCGCCACTTGCTCCGCCCAATGGTCGACCCTATACGCCCGTGGCGACACTCAATGGCTGGACGCTGCCATGGCGCATGAAGAACGGCTGGAAGGAGTTTCACCTGATTGCGGAGCCAGTGGTCCGCGAAATGGCGCCCGGCATGAAGGCAAACCTGTGGGGGTACAACGGCCAGGCGCCTGGCCCAACCATCGAAGCGGTTGAAGGCGACAAGGTTCGCATCTTTGTGACCAACAAACTACCGGAACACACGACGGTGCACTGGCACGGGATGCTGCTGCCTTGCGGTATGGATGGTGTGGGTGGTCTCACGCAGCCGCATATCCCACCTGGCAAGACCTTCGTCTATGAGTTTCAGCTCGAGAAGCATGGCACGTTCATGTATCACCCGCATGCCGACGAGATGGTGCAGATGGCGATGGGAATGATGGGCACGTTCATCGTGCACCCTAAGGACCGCGGCACCATGCCAGTGGACCGCGATTTCGTGTTCCTGATGTCCGCCTATGACATCGACCCGGGCAGCTTCACGCCGCGCGTCAACGAAATGACGGACTTCAATATGTGGACGTGGAATGCGCGGGTCTTTCCGGGCATCGACCCGCTGCCTGTGCGAGCCGGAGACCGCGTCCGTATCCGCTTCGGCAATCTGACGATGACCAATCATCCCATTCACCTGCATGGGTACAGCTTCGAGGTCGTCGGTACTGATGGCGGCTGGATTCCACCATCGGCACGATGGCCTGAAGTGACAGCAGACGTTGCCGTCGGCCAGATGCGCTCTATCGAGTTCACAGCAGACCGGCCAGGTGACTGGGCGTTCCATTGTCACAAGTCGCATCACACGATGAACGCGATGGGTCACCAGGTGCCGAATCTCATCGGCGTGCCGCAGAAAGACCTTGCGAAGCGCATCAACAAGCTGGTGCCGGACTACATGGCGATGGGAAGCACAGGTGGTGCGATGGGCGAGATGGAAATGCCGTTGCCTGACAACACACTGCCGATGATGACCGGGACCGGACCTTTCGGCCCACTGGAAATGGGCGGCATGTTCACGGTCGTCAAAGTGCGACAGAACCTCGGCCGAAACGACTACGGTGACCCCGGGTGGTTCAAGCATCCTAAAGGCACCGTAGCTTATGAATACACCGGCGAATTGCCGGAAGGCTAGATGACACCCGGTCGGCGATAGACCGATCAATTGTTTCATTCCCGCAACCCTGGAGAACACATGATGAAAACCGCATTCGCTTCCTTTGCGCTGGGCCTTGCACTCGCCTTTTCAGCGTCCTCGTACGCGAGTGGCGACATGGGCAACATGAGCATGGGGAGTACGACCATGCAATCCACCGAGATGAAAGAAAGCATGTCGCACGGAGAAATCAGGAAAGTCGACCTGACTGCCGGCAAGCTGACCATCAAGCACGGTCCCCTTGAGAACCTTGGCATGGAGGCGATGACGATGGTCTTCAAGGTCAAGGACCCGGCAATGCTGTCGCAGGTAAAGGTTGGCGACAAGATCGACTTCGTAGCCGAAGAAGTGAATGGCGCTCTCACCGTGGTCAAGCTGCAGAAGCAATAACCAGGGTACGCGGGAGCACCTTCTATAGCACTCCCGCACTGACTATTCGATCAGGCAAAAACATGAACACTCTCAACATCGGGCAGTTGGCCGGTTTGGCTGCGGCCATCGCGATTTCGCTCATGCCACCTGCAGCCCTGGCGCACGGGAAGCTGGAAAGCGCGGTTCCTGCGTCAGGCAGCACGGTCGACGTAGGACCGGAATCGCTTCAACTCAACTTTAACGAAAGACTCGAGCCGACCTTTAGTTATGCGAATGTTTCGGATGCGAGCGGAGCACCGATCACGAAGGAGAAAGCCAAGGTCGACACGTCTGATCCGCGCGTCATGACCGTTGCCGTACCCAGGCTCGCAACGGGAACGTACACGGTCAAGTGGGGCGTAATGACTGCCGATGCACACAAGACCAACGGCACGTACACGTTCAAGGTGAAATGATGAACGAAGGAGGCCTCGGCATCCTCCGACTGATGTCGGTGGTCGTCCAGAATATGGGATTTGCTGTCAGTGTTGGCGCACTGCTCTGCAGTCAATGGCTCGCGCGCGGTGAGTCAACCTGGCAGGACCTCGTTAGTCGACGTCTCGTCGCGACACTTCGGGCGGCCTCTATCGCTTCATTGCTTGCAAGCATGCTGTCATTCTGGGCACATTGCGCTCTGATGAGCGACTCTGCGCTGCAAGATGCCGGTCCTGCGGTGTGGTCGATGATTGAGGAAACCGGCTTTGGGCACGCATGGGTGGTGGGGGCTTTCTTCACCTTCTGTATCGTCGCGCTATCGCTTCTGTGGTCGGGAGAGCATACGCGATATCGCTTTGCGATATGGGGAGCCGTGGCGGGTGTGGCCCTCGCGCGCAGCAATGGTGGACATCCGGTCGATGCCGGACTGTTCAGCCTCCCGGTTTGGGCTGACTGGCTGCACCTTCTTGCCATAAGCACATGGGTGGGACTCGTTCTCGTAACGACTTACGTGGTGATGCCGCGAGTGCTCGATGCGCCAGCAAGCGAGAGCCAGACCAGTGCAATTTTTGTGCAATCGCTTTCCGATGTAGCGACATATGCGTTGATTGTTCTGTTCAGCACGGGCTTTTTCAACGGCTGGAGAGGCATCAATGCCCCTGCCAACCTATGGACGTCGACGTACGGGCAAGTGCTTTTGCTCAAGCTCGGGCTTGTGCTCATCGCTGCCACGCTCGGTGGCCATAATCGCTTCTTCGAGATGCCGAAACTCCTGTCGATGCTCAAGTCACCATCGCGGACGCCTCCCACTGCGCTGTTGCGTCGTTTTGGAGCGGTGCTCCATATCGAAGCGGTTGTACTTGTCGGTGCACTCGCGGTCGCTGCGGTGCTGGCGGCAAGCCCGTTGCCAGGGACGACGTAACTCCTTCAGGTTCGTGTTGGTCCACGCGGGTGGTTGTCTATGGAACTGCAAACTTTCATGCGGCAACCATCCCTTTCAGGCCGGGCTTCCTGGCCAGGCTCTTTTTATGGAGATGCCCTCACCTCTTCGTGCGTTACGGCAGCTCGCGTTGACCGGTTCGTCGTTCCATCAGCCCCATTTATGCGAACCAACAGGTCCAACCACACTTCTCGACATGCCAATCGACCCTGTCACGGTGGGAACTACTAAAGTGGGTCATATGCTGAATGGCAGGCACATATAGCACCCTAATTTCGTGTCATCGCTGTCTTGACATGTATCAATTGCCTCTGCCTGTCTGGCAGTAGCCTTGGTAGGAATTGGGGAGCCGCCATCCGTCGGCTCCCAGTGAGTTTGCAATTTGCAGTTGTCGGAACCGGGGGCGATGCGGACGTTGCATACACCAGCCATTGCCGGATACCCACCAGTCGAGCACATTCGACACCGGAGAGGTCAGATGAACGAGGTCCCACATGATGCGCGCCCTTTCTGGAGGTCACGCCCGGCGATTGCCCTGACCGTGTTTGGCCTGATCGCTCTGTATCTGCTTTTTTCCGAGCATCGAGAACATTTTCTCGGAGTTCTCCCTTTTCTTCTGCTGCTCGCGTGCCCGCTAATGCATTTGTTCATGCATCACGGGCATGGTCATGGCCATCATTCGCACTCCGGCCGAAACAACCCTTCGAAACCGGGAGAGGACCATGATTCATACAGGTAACGGGTACGGACTTTGGGGACTGGCTCTTGTCAATTCCCTCGTATTCATCATCTTTGCGTTCAGTTTCTTCAAACCCTCGACGAAACGAGACTGGCGGACGTTCGGTGCATTCTCCGCATTCATCGTGGCTCTGTTCGCGGAAATGTACGGCTTCCCGCTGACCATTTATTTGTTCTCCGGGTGGCTCCAATCCCGATTCCCGCAAACCGACCTGTTTGCGCACGATTCGGGACATCTCTGGTGGATGATGACGGGGCGGCATGGGAATCTGCATTTTTCTTTTCCTCATCTGTTGAGTCTCGTCTTCATATTTGGCGGCTTTTACCTGCTGGCGCAGGCGTGGTATGTGTTGTATGCGGCACAACGTGCGGGGAAGCTTGCAACCTCCGGCGCTTACGCCAGGATTCGACACCCGCAGTACATTGCTTTTATCGTCATCATGTTCGGGTTCCTGCTGCAGTGGCCGACGCTGGTGACTCTAGTGATGTTCCCGGTGCTTGCGTTTATGTATGTGAGGCTTGCCGTGTCGGAGGAGCATGAAGCCGAAGAGCAGTTCGGCCAGACATGGAGAGACTATGCTGCGCGTACGCCACGCTTCATCCCCACACTATTGGGAGATGACGCAGTCCACGTGCATTGAACACGGCCGGGAGCATCGACGATGCATGACTCGCATATCCACAACCACGAAACCGTTGAGCACGTGCACGGGCACTCTGCCGGGCAGCAAGATGTAACGGAAGCCGTTGACCCCGTGTGCGGAATGAAGGTCACGACAGATTCGGCACATCACTACACTCATCGCGACCAGACGTACCATTTTTGCAGCAGCAAGTGTCTTGAGGCCTTTCGGGCGGCCCCGGGCAAGTACACGAGCGCTCAGCAGAAGCCTGTCTCCAGGCCGGTTCCCGGTGTCATTTACACCTGCCCGATGCACCCGCAAATACGCGCGACGGCGCCTGGCGCATGTCCTATTTGTGGCATGGCTCTCGAGCCAGTGACGCCGGGTGCTACCGAAGAACGTAACGTCGAGCTGGAGTCGATGACGCGTCGTTTCTGGGTTGGCCTCGTCCTGTCCATTCCGCTGCTGCTGATGACGATGGGGCAGATGGTTCTGCCTGTAGATATTGGCGCCGCAATTGACCATCTGTTCAGGGAGTGGGCCTTACCGCACTGGATGCAGGCGTCGTGGTCACAGTGCGTCCAGGCCTTGCTCGCGACCCCCGTCGTATTATGGGCCGGCTGGCCGTTTTTGCAGCGGGGCTGGAAGTCGTTCGTGACGTGGCAGTTGAACATGTTCAGCCTCATCGGACTGGGCGTAGCTGCCGCCTATGCGTTCAGCGTCTTCGCATTGTTCTACCCCAACGTACTACCTCAGGCCTTCAGACATGGACGCGAGTTACCGCTTTACTTCGAGGCGGCCGCAGTCATCGTGACACTCGTGCTGCTCGGGCAGGTACTGGAGCTTCGTGCGCGCTCGCGCACGTCGAGCGCAATCCGTGACCTGCTGCAGCTTGCACCGCACACAGCGGTACGCATCCGGCTCGACGGCAGTGAAGAAACTGTGGCGCTCGAAGCGGTCATCGTCGGCGACACACTTCGTGTCAAACCCGGTTCAAAAATACCGGTTGACGGCATTGTTGTTGAGGGGCGGTCGAGCGTCGACGAGTCGATGATTACCGGCGAGCCGATTCCCGCCGAGAAGGTCGCGGGCGATAGAGTGACCGGTGCTACCGTCAACCAGACCGGGACGTTCCTGATGCGTGCCGAGAAGGTCGGCTCCGATACACTGCTCGCCAGAATCGTGCAGATGGTGGCAGAGGCGGGACGCTCGCGCGCACCCATCCAGAAGCTCGCCGACCAGGTTTCAGGCTGGTTCGTATTGGCAGTCATCGGTCTTGCCGCAGTTTCGTTCGTAGTCTGGGCCCTGGTCGGGCCCGCGCCCGCCCTGGGCAACGCATTGGTCGTTGCCATCAGCGTACTTATCATTGCCTGCCCGTGCGCGCTCGGCCTGGCCACACCGGTGTCCATCATTGTTGGCGTCGGTCGTGGTGCGCGCGAAGGCGTGCTCATTAAGGATGCGGAAGCACTCGAATTAATGGAGAAGGTGGATACCGTCGTGGTTGACAAGACGGGGACCCTGACGGAAGGCAAGCCGCGTGTACAGACAGTGGTCGCGGTCCACGGCCTGGAGGAAGCGAGATTGCTCGGCTATGCTGCGAGCCTCGAGGGTGCCAGTGAACATCCCCTGGCTCAGGCCATCATCGCGCACGCAAAAGAAGTCGGCGCTATCACGGGACGGGTAGAGGCCTTCGAGGCGGTTCCTGGCAAAGGGGTGACCGGAACAATTGATGGACACGCAGTGTCGCTCGGCAACGCGCGTCTGATGGACGATATGAATATAGACTGCCGGCCTGTCGAACTCGATACGGACAAGCTGCGTGAGGCGGGCCAGACGGTCATGTATGTTGCGATGGAAGGTGAGCTTGCTGGCTACATCGGTGTTGCGGACCCTGTGAAGACAACCACACCCGACGCGGTGCGCCTGCTCAAAGCATCCGGCGTCCGGATTGTGATGCTCACCGGCGACAACCCGGTCACTGCGAACGCTGTGGCAAAGGCTCTGGTGCTTGATGGCGTCAAGGCGGGCGTTCTGCCTGAAGACAAATACAGGCACGTTCAGGAGCTTCAGGCTCAAGGCCACATCGTCGCTATGGCTGGAGATGGGGTCAATGATGCACCGGCACTCGCGCAGGCCAATGTCGGCATCGCAATGGGCACCGGAACGGATGTCGCCATGAACAGCGCACGCGTAGTGCTCGTGAAGGGCGACCTGCGCGGTATTGCGCGCGTCCGCACATTAAGCGTTGCTACGATGAAAAACATCCGCCAGAACCTGTTCTTCGCATTTGCTTACAACGCGGTGGGGATTCCGGTTGCGGCTGGTGTGCTCTATCCGTGGCTTGGCATTGTGCTCAGCCCGATTATTGCCAGTGCCGCAATGGCGTTGAGTTCGGTTTCTGTCATCGGTAACGCGTTGCGGCTACGGACCGCTCGGACGTAATGCGCGACCGTCGCGCCAGACAAGTTCGAGCGTTCTCGCTCGCCTTTCCGCACTCACAACCTGCGCGGTGCCCGTGGCGTACCGCTTGCCAAGCTCACGTGTTGATAGCTAGTCAGGTTTGCGAATACTCACTGCTGTCGGCCTCAAACGCTTGATGCCATTCTGCGCGAGGGAGGTGGCCAGTGTTGCATACAGCGACGAGAAAGTGCCGGGCATTGCATCTGCCTCTTTGCGCGTGGCTTCTCGCGGCCGTCGGCGCTGCAACAATCTTCGTGGGTATCTATTTCATATTCATACGGCCGCCCTTGCTGCCGGAAGACCTTCAGTACATGGGGTTGACGAGTGAGCGCTTGCTGGCAACAACGCCCAAGCTCATGTCCTGGTTGAGATTAGTCTTCACTGTTCTCGGTGGCTACATCGTGGGGTCTGGCTTGCTACTCGTACATCTGGCCCTAGGCGCATTTGCCGAACGCGAACCCTACGCTTTTTTGGTGGCCTGCCTGAGCGGCGGCTTCACGACCGGATTGATGTCCGTCGCGAATCTGCTCATCAATTCCCACTTCAAGTTCACCCTATTAGCGCTGACAGCCGTGTGGCTTGCGGCGCTCATTTGCTATGGCTTCAAAGCGCGGAGACCGTCAGGAAGTGGTTAGCGAAGGCTCATCATCTGCCCGAGCGAATCGTTCGATTCCACCGCACTTCTGGCTGGCACCCGTCTTCCATCAGTGGTCGGTCGATGGCAATCTGGTCGCATTGGCGGTACTCACCCGCCATTCACTATCGCCGCATCTGAACTGCTGCATCCAGACCTGCTTTAGCTCGTCGCCATCAACCACATCGGCGGCTACGATGACCCGCTTTTCGAAATTGCCCACGCAGCTGACGGTGATCGAACGCGATACGACATGATCGATATGCGCGTGATCCAAGAGAGTTCGCGCCATCCAGCACAGCGCGTTGAACATTTCGCGCAGTCCGCATCGGCGCTGCGGTACGTCTTCACTCATCAAGGTCAGGTACGGAGCGGCGAAGCTCCATGCCCCATCTGATACATCCGTCGGATAGGGCTTGCCTTCTGTCATCCCGCCAGGGTGCCAGGCTCGAACAGAAGTTCGCAACACCTCCTGGCGATGCCTGCGTACATTATTGAGGACCATGCGGCCGCGTTGTCCATGTCGAGATCGGCAAAGCCTCAATCGCTTACCATCACGCAGACCCCCGCACCGCAGTTTCACTGCTGACGTTTCCGGTTAGATCGGAGATCTTCACGGACACGACGTGCAACCAGGACAGCCAGGTAATCCATGACGCGCGCCCCATCACTGTATGCGTCCCATGTCTGCGCATACATCTTCAAAACAAGATCAACGGGAGCATTCGTCTCGGCGGCGATTTCCTTCACGATATCTTCGGCGTCAAGCTGTGTCATGTTTGCCCCTATTTCAGGCTTTTCAGGAATGCCCGTCCGGCGGACGTAATCGAAATACTGGTGCG
>NZ_CAJMZA010000050.1:0-39989 GCF_905220195.1 Paraburkholderia sp. J8-2 | reverse complement strand
CCCTATTCACGAGCATGGCACTGGCGTTGACGCTTGAGCTTGTCGCCTGCTTTATGTGGTCGGTCGCACTTCCCGCCACGGAGGCCGCCGCGAGCGAAGCGCGCGCCGTGTCGCCTCAGGACAAGCGCGATGCAGTCAAGCCGGTTGCGCCGGTCAAGCCGGTTGCCGCTCCGATCCGCCCCACCTCCGCACCCATTCGGCCGGTAGTCCCGCAAGCGCCGATCCGCGCGCCGCGCGCCGCGTCCGAATGGCCCGCCATGCTCCGTGATCGAATGTCGCGAATCGCACAGCAAGCCGCCCAGGTAGCGAACCGGACAACGAAGCCACAGGGGGCAACATGAAAGACGCAACACCGGAGGAGGTTGCGCAATGGGGCGAGTTTTCCGGTAAGGCGATGGCCGCCCTGTATGACGCAAATCCGCAGATGACACACGCTCAGGCGTTTGCGTCCCTTGCGTTTGCCCTGTGGCTTGAACTCAACCGAACGCGCGCCGCGTAGGGCCGCATTTCGCTCGAGCAACATTACATTTACATTACAATGCTTCTTTCGATTGAATTCCCGGTACAGCAACCGGATGGCACGGTTGCACCTGAAGTGCACCGGACACCCGTCTTTTTTCTGAACAAGATTCCGGGGCGCGCAGATGTTGTCGGCGTGCGAGCGCTGATCCCGCGACTGATACGCGGCAAGCTTCCCGCCGCGAATGGCCGAAGCTGGAAGCGGGGCGCAACAATCCGGACGGTTGCCCGCATCGAGCCGAATGAGGGGGTTAGGGCGCTGCGCGATTTCATGGCGGGGCCGGTCGAAAAGCTGATCCCGCCAGAGAGCGTACACCGCGCGCCACGCGCGAAGCCGATTTGCTAGCCCTTGGTATCTCTTGGTAGCTATCGCTAGCTCTCGATAGCTACCGTTAGCTATCGATAGCGCCCGGTAGCTTTTGATAGCTCGCGCTAGCCATTGGTAGGGCAGGGAAGGGCGGCGGCAAGGGTAGCGCGGGGAGTAGGGCGCTTGCGACGCGGCCGACTCCACCCAGCGCCGGTCAAAACGAGCGCTGACGGCTCCGCCGCCCCTCCACAGTGGCGCGGCTCATGCGACCGGCCGCGAGCGGCTTGGCGGGGGCTCTATTCAATTCTGACGATGCGGGCACCGGCACCCCAGGGGGGATTTTGGGGAGCCGCCGCCGATTTACGGGGACCGATGCGGGGATAAAACACGCTGAAAGCCTTACACAGCAAGGGATACGCGGAAAGTTGATAATTGTTATTATGACAAATGAGACTTTATGGGATGCGAAAAGTGCTTGCCGCTTCTACTTTTCGCATCTACAATAAGTCACATGGAAATCACATTCGACCCGGCCAAAGACGCCATCAACCGCAAGCACGACGGGATTTCCTTGGCTGACGCCCAGCGCTTTGATTGGGCCAGTCTTGTGTACCAAGTCGATACCCGCAAGGAGTATGGCGAGGAACGGTATCGCGGCTTCGGCTACATTGACGGCCGCCTGCATATGGTTGCGTTCACGTTTCGCGATGGCACCATGCGCGTTATCAGCCTTCGCAAAGCGAACCCTAGAGAGGTCAAAGCATATGAGCAAGCGCGATAAAACCCCCGCCGAAATCGAACACGAGTTCGATTCGGCCGAAGTCCCGGCCGATGAAATCAAGGCTATGCGCCCCTTCTCCGAGCTTCTAGCCCAAAAGCGCATGGGCCGGCCGCCGAAAGAGAACCCTAAGGAACAGGTATCCGTGCGCTACGATTCGGACATTGTGGCGGCCTTCCGAGCGACAGGCGACGGATGGCAAACGCGGATGAATGATGCGCTCCGCACCTACCTGACAGAGCATCCGCTAAAGGCCGCGTGACCCGCGCCAACAGCAAAGCCCGACGCCGGGAAACCGCGTCGGGCTTTTTCATTGGGGCTACTTGCGCAATCGTCTACCACAAGCTACCATCGGCTAGCTTATGCTATCGAATGGTAGCGTAGGGTAGCGCGCGACGCTCAACACAACCAGAGCCCTAGACCATGCCAATAGTCGTACTCATGTCCCCGAAAGGCGGAGTAGGCAAAACAACCTCCTCCCTTACCCTTGCCGCTTCGATAGCGCATCGGGCGTTGCACGTTTCGCTCATCGACGCGGACCCTAACCACCCGCTCACGAAATGGCACAGCATCGGCAACGCGCCAACGGAGTACCTGACCGTTACGCAAGCCGATGAGGAGTCGATTATTGACGTAATCGAGGAGCGCTCAGCAAGCAGCGCATTCACCATCGTTGACCTTGAAGGGACAGCCGGGAAAATCGCGCTGCTAGCCGCGTCTCAGGCGGATCTAGTCATCATTCCGATGCAGGGCTCTACGCTTGACGCTGACCAGGCATCGCGAGCGCTGCGCGTCATCCGCCAACAGGAAAAGATGATGCGCCGAACGGTGCCGCACTCGATTCTCTTTAC
Source organism: Paraburkholderia sp. J8-2 (assembly GCF_905220195.1). Classification (NCBI taxonomy): domain Bacteria; kingdom Pseudomonadati; phylum Pseudomonadota; class Betaproteobacteria; order Burkholderiales; family Burkholderiaceae; genus Paraburkholderia; species Paraburkholderia sp. J8-2. The sequence goes on along the minus strand of NZ_CAJMZA010000050.1, from coordinate 37,534 downwards.
GCGCACGAATCCCGCCATCAAAACGCGCACATACACGGCGCTGGCGACCGAATTGCGCGAGCTTGGCGTAGCCATGTTCGAAACGGAATTGATGGAGCGCGAAGCGTACAAGGCGCAATTCAGCTTTGGTAGCACCATCTACCAATTGGTAGCCTCAGACGTTTCCGGACTTGAGCGAGCCCGACAGAACGCCGACGCGCTCTATACCGAAGTTTTGACCACCCTCAAGCGTGCGGAGGCAACGCAATGACAACCAAACGAGTTAGCGCCTTCAATCTTGACCCGCTTGAAGCGGAGGTTGTGCACCGCCCCGCAAAGCGCAAGCCCGTCGATAAGGCCGCAATTGACCGGCTCAGCAAGGAATCAGGCTTCGTTAGCCGGGAAGGGAAGCCGAAGCCCGCTAGCGCCCCAGCAAGCGCGCCAGAGCGCTCGCGCCGCGGATTGACCGGCCGAAGCGATCAACTGAATATCAAGTGCTCCACGGAATTTAAAGAGCGCTTGCTAGCCGTAGCGGAGCGCGAGCGCCGCACCTATGGCGAGTTGCTAGAGATGATGCTAGACGCTTTCGAGCGTGAGGCGAAGTGAGGAATAGGGCTCCGCGTGAGCCCTATTTTTTAGGGCAATTCCATTTCCTGCTGATCGGGCGGCGGCAATTGCTCGTTACCGACTAGATAGCGCTCACCATCGCCCGCCACAGGGATTTGACGCAGTTCGCTCTTGTCGTCAACTTCGCCCGCTGCCTGATCCTTTTCCGTGAGCGTGACAGCCGCATAGAAGTTTGCGAAGCGCGCGCCGCGCGCGCCTTGCCAGTAGACGCGGGAATTCATGATGTACACGTTTTGCGTCCCGGCCTTCGCGACCTGAACCCACTTGCCATCTTTCAGCACGACAACCGCGCGCTCTACAGAGCGCTCAGTTACGCCCAGTTCGTCCGCAATGGCGCGCTTACTGATAACGACCGCGTTCGTCCGGTTCATCTTGCTTGCGAGCAAATGCAGCATGCCCGCCGCCACAGGGTGCTTGATGCTCAAAGCCGTAATGGCCCGCAACGTTTGCTTTTCGACTTGCAGCCAGCCGCCCATATCGCGTAGCCCTGCCGCCTCCGTTGCAACGTTCTTCGGTAGTCTTGCCTCACTCATCGTAAGCCCCCTATCATTTCCGCGACTCTAAACGGACAATCCGCGCCGGTCAAGTCGCAAAATACGACACATAATCCCGCTCAACCCCGTCACAAATGTCGGGGTATCCCGTCACCTGTGTCGGGTTTTGATTCGCGAAATATCTAGCCTTATCAATGAGTTACGCGAAATCCGCCCGAGCGCCTTTCTTATTGTTGGTAAACCACTGGCCTAGATGACTCGCATAGGATGACCCGGATTAGGGTCTTTCCGCGCCCGACTTTCTCCCAGGCGTGTCCGGTTAGGGGTCACGATTGCGAAAAGCAGGGCCGCGACCGCCCGCGACGCTTCCCCGTATGGATAAGCCCGCTATCCCCACCACAAGGGCGGGGATAGCCCGCAAGCGGGTTCCGGACTTACCCACACTCGAAACTTTTTCCTATGGAGATAGAGAATCAAAGTCAAAACCGCGAGCACAAAAAAGCCCGCGCTGGCGAAACATTGCGCACGCAAAAAAGCCCGCCTGGCTTAGAACCGGGCGGGCTCACGTTCGGACTACTGAATTAGAAGCGGTAGCCGATGCCGACATACGCCAGATAGTCCGACTGTCGGAGCTTGATAAATGTCGTTTTCGTCTCCGTGGTCGTCGGCGTGTTGATGCTTCCCATAGTCGGGCGCGGAGAGTACGCAATCGATGCCGTGGCGAACAGGTGCGCCGTCGCGTTCCAGTTCGCGCCGACGCTGAACAAGGGGCCTACACCGGTTTTGACGCTTGCCGTCGAGCTGCCAAGCCCGCCCGCGTAGTGCGTCGAGGTCGGCGTGTTGATGGTCATCCCGATCCCCACGAACGGGCGCACGGGCCAATCGGCATTGCCGAAAAAGAATTTCGCTGACACGGAGCTAGTCAAAAGCTTGCCCGTCCCTACGTCCTGCCCCGACAGCAAGCCAGAGCCGCCCGTGTATGCGACATTGGACGGCGTTGCAATCGATACCTCACCCGCAATATGGTCCGTGGCGAAATACGTCAACTGGACGGCCGCCGCGCTCGCGCCGCCGTTGTCCTGCCATCCGCCGCCGATGAGGAAATCCCCGGCGCTTTGTGCGTGTGCGTTCCCCAGCGTGCCGATGCACAGCAAAGCCGCGAGCGCGGCCGTTTTTGTTTTCATTTTCTTGTCTCGTTTTGTTGTCGTCAGAATTGACCACAAAAGCCTACCAGGGTTTATACCGTCATACCAATAGAGCGCACATACAAAAAAAGCCCCTAGACTAAGGGGCTTAGCTTATGGTAGCTAATGGTAGCTACTTGGTCCCGGCTAGTGCGTCATAGTCGCGCTCGCACTCTGATCCGGCGATGCGGGCGCGGTCAGCGTATTCCGCCAGGACTCCTGCGCGGTCGTCAGCGCGGCGGAGCAAGTCGGCAAGCACTCCGATGGGGTCGCCGGTTGCCGCGCTGTCGCCGGTAGCGCCGGAATGCTGGGCCAGTCTTGCTTGCTGCTCGTACGTGGCGAGTTGCTTGCGCAAGCCGACAGCAGCGCTAGCAGCGCCAGCAGCGTCAGCGCGAGCAATGTCCCGTTCCTTCTTTGCGTCATTTGCGATTCCCTCTTGTTTAGACGCGCGGCGCTTCTCTTCGTCTCGCGCGTCCTGTACTGCCTTCGCTTCGTGCTGCGCGTCCGCGAGCTTCAAAGCCGAAACGTCGGAGTGCTCCCACTCATACCCGCCATAGGCACCGCCCACGAGTCCGAGCACGAGCGCACAAAGTGCAATAACCGCGTTCGGATTCACGCGCATACCCCCGTTTTCATCATTTGAGCTAGGCGCTTCGCCCGGTCGCCAACCTGCGACGCCCACGCCGAATTAAGCATGCCCGCCGACGCATCGGCCCATCGCCCTTGACGCATCGCCGCTAGCGTATTCATGAACCCGCCAAGCTTCGTGATGCCGAGGTTAAAGCACATATTCGCGAGAACGCGCTGACGAACATCATTCAAGTCCTGCCACCAAGGCAAGTGCGAATCAAGGTCCGAGAACACGTCGCACAGGTCCGCATAGAGGATCGAATCGATTGCGGCATCCGTGAGCGGGTAGACGGCGTTGGGAAGCGGCTTAGCCTGTAGGTTGTGGCCCACGGCTACCGTGTCGATTCCCTTCGTATCCTTGTACGGGACACGTCGCACGCCTTCATCGCGCTTTAGCTCCACGGTCAGCAACGTATAGTTTTCACCCTGCATCGCGTTCCCCCTTGGCGATGAAGTGAGAGAGCGTCACGAGCAAGAATCCGGCCGTCGCGATCCAGTGCGCCCAACCATGCGGCAGGTCGTGTTTCCAGTCATCAGGAATGGCGTTCCACGATTCGACAAGCTGAGGGCCGAAGCCCGCGATTGCCGTGGCGGCCGCCATAACCGCCGCGCTCACTTTTTGCCAAGTGAGCATTTCCTCTAGCTCTTTTCGTCTGAGCGCCACGACTCCCCCTTAATGTGGTCTTTCAGTTCTTCTAGGCGCGCTCGCGCTTCGCGTTCTTCGCGCCGGTCACGTCGCCACGCAAAGTAAGTGGAAACGGCAAACGTCAGGATTGCCGTCACCATGCCGACAATGATTCCTAGACCGGTCAGAGTTAGGCTCGATCCGATGGAGACAACTGCGCCCGTGTACGATGCCGTTTCAGACGGTCCAAGCTGCATTGTTCGCCCCTGTGTGTTGACAGGCGAATTATCAGCAGTCAGGAACCGCGCTAGCCGCTAGAAGTTGGCAACGTCAATGAGCAATCCGGACCAGTCAACCTCACTGACGAACGCGGTTAGATTGTTGTCGTTTCCGGAGCCCTGCTTTGCTAGCTGAAACCATCCGTGCGTCGCTGTCCCGCCAGAGTGTGACCAGCCATCGAGCCAGATGTAGTTACCAATGGCGGATGCGGCAAGCGGCGCGGCCGTCGCGCACTTAGCCGATGCGATAGCCCACGATTGATAGTTCGGACTCGAATAGCCGTGCGTGATGAATGAATTGCCCGTCGAGCCAAAAATGTTGCCCGAGATGAAACCCATAGGCTTCAGGAATGGCGCGGTTGCGTCGGCTATCAACTGCCCTGAACCATCGAACACCTGTAGACCGTAGTTCGATCCCGCGAATTGGTTCGTTTGATCGAAAACGTACACCTCGATTGACGCTACGCTTTGAGTCCAGAATTGCGCGGTCCACGAGTTGCCGCCGTTATTCTTAAGCGCGATCATTTGGCAATACGTGGACGGGCTATAGAACGCCACCACGGGGGCCGCTGCCGTGAACGTGATCGATGCAATGGGAACCGTCATATAGAACACGGAAGCGGCACCGCCGCCCCATGCAATACTCTGATTCGATGACGTTATGACTTGATGGACGCGGAGCCCGAAACAGGGCGTTGATCCGTCGATAGTGACAAGCCCCGTATCGGTCCAAGCCTGAAACCCTGCGCTCATTTAGTACCACCCAATAACGATGATTCCGCCGCAATACACGGATTGACTACCGCTCAAACTGCCATAGGTCCAAGTGACGGTATTCCCGCTTACGACAACCTCAGGCTTTTGTACATACCATTGATTCGTGGCTGAGCCATAGGTAAAGGCGCGCGAGAAGGCCGCGAATCCCGTGCGGCCGCCGCTCGTGAGGTCGCCCGACCACGAACCGGACGAACCGGCCGTGACCGTGAGAACGGCAAGCACTTTGCCGATGCGGTGCGTGGCGTCTAGGACAAGCCCGCCGCTACCGTTCCAGATTTGGAGCCCAGCAGTCATTACCAAATCCCCGCGCGAACACGCAAAACGCCGTTGCTGTCGTACGCCTGCAGAACGCCGCTAGTCAGTTGCATCCAACCGCTACCGGAGTTTGCGCCGTTGATTTCAATATCGCCCGTGTCCATGTTGAGCACGAACAGCGGCCGGCCGTTTGCCCCGTTCACCTTCGATTGCAACTGACCGCTGATGATGGCCGCGTTGATCGATGCGAGATTGATAAACGCATTGTTGATAAACGTCTGGCCATTCGTGATCGAGAATGGCGAAGTTTTATTCCCGGTCGAAGGGTCGAGCAAAACGAACGAGGAAGCGCTGACAACAAACTGCGATACTCCCGAAGCGCCATCAACACCCAGCGAGAATCCGGCCGCGTACGGCACGCCCCCGGCCGTGGTTTGAATCTTGACGGTGTACGTCGCATTGACCTTGCCCGTAAGGTCTGCATACGATTGCTGCACCGTCTGGATAGCCGATGTATTGTTTCCGGCCTGAGTCGTCAGGTTCGAAATTTCCTCAGCGGTTGCCGCATCCGTTGCGGCCTGCGCCGTCGCCTGCGTCTGGATAGCCGCCGCAATGTCATCCGCCGTTTTGGCCGTCAGCGTATCAATGCGTTGGCCCAGCGCGCCATCGGCATCAGCGCGCGCCGTTGCCTCCTCCGCGATTTGAGCCTGAATATCATTCCCTACCTGCGCCTGCAACGCCGTCACCTGATCGGAGAGTGCCGACACCGCGTCAGCGCGCGCCGTGGCCTCCTGCTGAATCTCCGCTTGGATATCGTTTCCTACCTGCGCCTGTAGATCGCTGATCTGCTGGGCCATCGCCGCCGTTTGCGTGGCCAATGTTTCGGCCTCCTGCTGAAGCTGCGCGGCTACTGTGTCGTTTACGTTCGATTCGAGGTCGATAAACTTTTGCGCGTAGGCGGATTCGAAGTCGGCGCGCGCGCTGATTTCATCCTGCACCATTGCCGACACGGTTTCGAGTTCCGTACTCACGGAGGCCGCAACGGCGCGAATGTCATCCGAGAGCGCCGAATCGGAATCCGTGCGGGCTTCGGCTTCGCTGTACACGCCAGCATTGAGCGTCGCATCACCGAACGGCGTTGCGTCATCGCCCATATACTGAATCTGCAATTGGCTCGTGAGCGTCTTGATATCCTGCGCCAAGTTTGCATCCGCGGCCTCACGTTCGGCCGTCTCTGTGCCCTGCGCGACGGACAGCGCGTCAACCTTGCCCGTGAGCGATGCAATCCCGGCAAGGTCCAGATTCGGGATTTCGTTCAGCGCGTCCTGAATGTTCGATACCGCGTCGATACTCGAAACGAGGTCTTGACTCAGTGCGTCCTTATTTACCTTGCCCGCGATGAGGTCGAGAATCGGACTTGCATCCGATGACGACTGACCATTAACGAGCGCATCATTCGGGCCGGGATACATCGCGCCAACGTTGCCCGTGGTATCGACAAGCTGAGCCCAAAACCAAAACGACTGACCGGCCGCGAGCCCCATCAAAACGGCTTTCGAGGTCGGGTATGCGTACGAGCCCAACAGCACCGCATCCGCCACATTCGGCGTGCGCGAATAGTAAAGGTCGGTGCGCTGCGTGTCGTTGGCCGTGCCATCGGCCGGGAAGCCCCAATCGATTTCGATATCGAAAAGCTGATCGAGCGACGCGGTAAGCGTGGCCACAGTCGGCGGCGCACCGGTCTTTCCCAATAGCGCAGTTGGATCGCTCACGGTCGCAAGCGAAGTAGTCCCCAGCGCATTGATGGCCGATACGCGAGCCTCATAGGTGCCCGTGTAGATGCCAGGAACGTCAACGGATAGCGCGGACACGGTGCCCGCCGTTACCCAATTGCCGCCATCCTTGCGCCACTGCACGAGGTAGGCAATAGCCGAATCCGCCTTCGCCCATGAGATCGTCATCACGTTCTTAGCCGTGCCCTGATCGATAACTTGGTATTCCGAAATAGTTACCGATGCCGGACCCGGCTGAGCCTTGGGCGGAATGACCGTCACAGGGCGCTGAGCGATCTTTACCCCGTTGTCGATAAGGTCGAACTTCCCGGGCTCGTACTGCACGCCGTTGATGGTGTAGCAGATTTGGCCGTTGTCGTCTGACTCCTCTACGCTGACCGCCGTGAATAGCTGCGCCACGAGGTCATCACTTTCGAGCATCCACACGGCACCCTTTGCGGAGTTCGCATCGTATGCCTGCGTCACGCGGATCGTGCTTCCGCTCGCTGAGTCAACCGTGCGCTTTTGCGCCACGCCATCGGGCATGATGACCGTGAGCACGTCGCCAGTCTTTACCGTGGGGGCCTTGTCCACGATGACCGTTGCGCCGTCCATGCTGCGGATACGGCCGCCCATGCGCCGCCCTGCCTTCTTGGCATCCGCAACCGCGAACACCTCACCCGGAGCGCACAGCGTGCCGTCTAGCCCAACCTGAAAGGTGACGGTATTCGTGTTGAGCTTCGAAGTCTGAATCGTCCACAGTCCAAGGCGATGCGCCTGACCCTGTGACGAAGTGCCGAATGCAGTGATTGAGGCTTTAATCACGCCATAGCGCGCGATTGCCTCATCATCCTGCACGGGCTCCACAGCCGACTTGTACTGATTCTGAGGGTCATTCCACGCGACTTGCGCGAACGTGTAGCGCGATTTGCGCTCAGAGCCAGCATAGTTGAACTTGCCGCCTACAACGTTCGCCTGCGTGTACACGTGCACCGGATCGGATGGCATATCGGCAGTGGCCACGACAGAGCCCGCGCCCCAATACGTGTTACCACGGAACACGCCTGCCAAATCCTGAAGCACCTTGAACGCGTCCGCCTGCGATTGAATCACGGCGTTACACGTAAAGCGCGGCTCCTGCCCGCCCTTGCCATCCGGCACCATCTCATCGCACCATTGAGCGATGGCGTACAGGCTCCACTTGTCGAGCGCGGAGCCGTCGATATAGCGGCCGCCGCCATAGCGCTTGTTCAGCGCCAAGTCATAAAACACCCATGCCGGGTTATTCGTCCACGCGAGTTTAAAAGTCCCGTCCCACACGCCCGCGTAAGCGCGCGTGTCCGGATCGTAATTCGACGGAACCATGACGATCCGCCCGCGCACGAGGTAGCCGCGCGTCGGCACCGACGAAAACGAGGTCGCGTCAAACGACATAGCCACGAGAGCCGTGTTCGGATAGCGCAGCTTCCGGTCAATGACTTCGGTAATGGCCTCAATGTTGATCGTGTCTTGTATGTATGAGTCGTGCGCGTTGGGCGTAACGCGCCGCACGCGCACGAGCCAGCCCGATTCAGCCTTCGGGAGTTCGATGCGGTGCGAGCGCTCATACAGGCTCGTTGTCTTGCCGTCGAATGCCGCGCTCACAACCTGCGCATAGGCCCCGCCATCGGTCGCTAGATCGATAGCGTATTCGACACGATAGCCGTTGATGTTGCCGTTGCTCTTGTCGGTCTGCGACAGCGCGGGAACGCCGAAGCGGATGCGCGCGGCCGTCAATTGCGTATTGGTCAGTTCGTGAACCCACGGCGCGTCACTCGTGAGCGCCAGCGCAATCGCGATTTCATTTTCGACCGATGGAATGCTGGGGATGAAATCTTGATCGACAGTCCCTAGCCGGGTATCGACGCTGTAATTCTGGAAATTGGCGGAGCCGTCCGCATTGAGAATCGGAGTCCCGTCAAGATAGACCGATGCAAGCCCGTTCACGAGGCCGACAATCGGCCCCTCCGAGATGATATCGAGCACCTTCGCCGTTGCCGTCGAGTGCAAGCTATCCGGGGCCTCAGTAGCCGAAGCCGACGAACTATCGCCCTTCGCGCCACGGATGGCCACAGCCCCCGCAGCGCGGCCGCGGAATGGCGTAGCCGTCGCGTCCAAGCCCGCAAAGCAAGGGCCAAGAATATCGCTCATGTTTCCCATGATTCCCCTTACACCTGATCGTCTGTATAGATGCCCGACGAACCGACTTTCGAGCCCGCCAGAATTTCGCCGTACACGATCGGCACGGGCTCCCCCTGCGCCGACGAATTAACCGGCCCATCGAAGTAATACGAGGTGCCATTGTTCGCCGTCGAGCTGAGGCCGCCCGTTTGAGGGCTCAACATCTGCATCACGCCCCCGAGCATCATTGACACGCCGAGCATGGCAACCTGAGTGCCGCCCGGGATTTCGTACGCGGTCATCACCGCGCCCACCACGGTAAGCACGGCACCGGCGATGGCCTGAAAGATGCCGCCGCGCTTCGAGCCGATAATCAGCGGCGCAATGCGAATCGGCTCGCGACCGGCCGGGAATTCAAGTCCGTCCTCACCGATGTTCGTGCGGCCGATGAATACCGCGAATTCGAGCCCAGCTTCTTTCGCGCGGGCGAGGAATTGACGAAATCCCGGGATGAGCACGCAGAGCGCCCGCACAGCCTCTCTAGGCGTCTGGATATCAAGCATGTATTGGCGGCCGAAGCGGGAGCCCGCGACGCCATACAAGCGAACCTCACGAAGCATTACGCCCCCTTGTGACGGAGAATTGTTGTCAGGCATTGCGCCCACATGCCGCCGAAAATCGCCTGGACGGAAAGCCGCCCATACAGGTGATGAATGAACCGGCCGCCGCCCACATAAACGCCCGCGTGATTCGGCTCCCCGTGCTTGCTCAGCACGGTCATTAGAAGCACGTCGCCCTCTTCGGGCTCCACGTGCGGCCCCACGTCGACGAAGCCCGCACGCGCGTAATTGTCCATGTATAGGGACTGCCCTTTTTGCTCCCACCACCTATCCGAGCGCTCAAAGTCGGGTATCGTGATTCCGCGCTCTTGCGCGTACCAATCGCGGACTATCGAATAGCAGTCATGCACGCCGTGGACAAACGGCCGGCCGATCAATGGGGCAACGTAGCCGCTGGGTCCGAACGAGTGCCAGTCGTGCACGCCAATGCGGCCATCGGCCTCAACACCGACGCTGACAATGACCCATGCGGGAATGCCAACCTTTTCGCATACGGCGCGATCTGCTGGGCTTGGAATGGCGCGCGCGTTGGGGTGAGAGTGGACTACTGCGAGTAGCGGACCAATGTCCTCAGCGTCGGCGTAATCCTCCGCCGCGATGGCGAAGTGCTCGCGCGGGTTCGTCGCGCGGTTGTGACAGGGTAGGTATCGCTGACCCTGAGGAGTGCTCACGATGAAGCCGCAACACTCCTCAGGATAGGTCAGAATTGCATGGTCAGTGATTGCGAGCTTTGCATCAGGGTCGAGATCGGTCACGAGAGAACGTCAGAGAGGAAACCCCCGTATGATAGGGGGTTACTGACCCCGAATCGGCACTCGCAACCCGTTGTTTTCATTGAGCATGCGTCTAGCGATGGATCGTCAACCGGATTGTCGTTCCGGTCGAAAAACGTTATGCCCGTCCACCCGCAATCCGCTGATTTGTACTCCCACTGGCACGCGTTGACGATCTGTCGCGCGGGTATCTGCTGCCCGCCAAAGTCGAGAGGTGACGAAAGCGTGAACGTCACGTAATCGCCCGGTTGCTCATCCGACTTCTGCTCGATGCGCCATATTTCCGTGGCCATCTCCGCATCCGGGTCCGCGTCGGCGTTGCCGTCCGGAAAGTTGACGGCATCGAGATAGCGCGCGAGCGTGCGCCGCCGACGCATAACCGCCCCCACAAGGTCATCAAGCACGATACACAGGGCGCTGATGGTCCCGTTGATATCGCCCACGGTCAGCGATGGCGTGGCCTGCTGCGCGTCCGTGGTGCGCTTAAAGCCCGTGGCCTGAATCGGCCACGCGCGGTACTCCTCACCCTGCCACGTGATCGACTGCGATTGCAAGTGACCATGAAAGCGCATGAGGTCACCGCCGATGCCCGTGCAGTCAACCTCAAACAGTTCGATAATTCGCCCCGGGTTGAGCGATTGAACGTCAGCAGCGATACCCATTCGGCCCCCGGATTAAATCTTGATACCAAGCCAGCGATTGCGAGCCGTTACCACGGCTTCGAACAGGGCCAGCAAGCCAAAGCCGATGACGGCCGCGCCCATGACGCCAACGCGATATGCGACCACCGCACCGAGCACCACGAGCACGATGCAGAGCACGAAATACGCGACCACGCGGGCCACGCCGGGATGCTTGCCGAGTATCACGTTTGTCTCGCTCCACTGAGCCGGATTGCGCGCAATGACGCACGTTTGAAGCATATCGATAACCAGCGTTGCCACAGTCAGCGCAGCGACCGCGACGAGGTAGTAAGTCATGTTTTGCATACCGCTCCCCTCAGGTTGTTTATTGGTTTTCGGCAACGAATCGCCGCATCCCTGCCACGGCACGCGATTCGCCATCCGCGAGCACGCGGCCACCAGCAACCGCAGCGTCAACCGCCGCCAGTTCGTCACGCACGCGGGCCACGTGTTGGGCCACCGTCTCCACCGGAGCGACGGGCAACCGCTCAAGCCCGCGACATAGCCAGCGCTGAAATATGCGTGCCCTGGCCAATTCACGGGCGGGAAACACGCGGTATTGCCCCGCCCGATGATCGAACACCCATAGGTCACCACGTATGGGGGCTTCCGTCGCCGCCTCTAAGTCGAAGTCGGTTAGCGCTTGATGCCCCTCCGCGTTCGTGACGAGCGCCCACTTTACAGATACGCGCTCCGCCATTTGCGGAGCGTCGCCGATGTAGTTACCCATTCGTAATCCTTAGGAGATTGCCCCGTATATTGCGCCCGTGGTTGTCCACGTCAACGCATTCCCATTCGCGGCCACCGCCTTTCCGCCACCGGCCCCGCCTTGGTACAAAGTCCCCGAGCCGTTGCCGCCCGCAGCAGAAGCAGAACCACCGGCCCCGGAGTAGCCAGAGGCCCCCGAGGCGGCAGACCCCCCGGCGCCACCACTGGCACCCCAACCGCCACCGCCACCGCCATAGACCCCAGAGAACAGGTAAGAAGTCCCGCCGCTACCACCTGAGCCCCCGCCGTTACCCGTCATGTATCCGGGTGAAGATCCGTCACAGTAGGTTGCGGCCCCACCGGTTCCGGGGCAGATACGACCGCCGCCGCCCCCGACACCACCATATTGCGTGTATGCAATGGTCCCGCCAGTGGCACCGGGGCCGCCACCAGCACCACCCGAAGCCGTGGCCATATTCCCGCCACCGGCACCGCCACCGGCACCACCCCCACCGGCTCCGGCGTTGTTGGCGTTACCGCAACCACCGCCACCGCCACCGCCCGCGATGTATCCGTTATTCTGTATTGTCAGCGGGTAAGTCGTGGACAGTGCAGGACCACCAGAACCGGGGGATTGCACAACGAAAGACGAGTTATAGAACCCGCCCTGCCCGCCGCACCCGAGGATGTACCCGTTATTAACGAGCGTGATTTTGTCGCCGCTCGAAGCCCCCGTAATCGACAATGCAGCGCTGCCGGTTGAGGTCGAATACACATACACGCCACTATTGATAGTGATCGTGATATTCGAGCGACCCGCCCCATAGCCCGCGATACTCGCGACGTTGAGCGTCACATTGGCCGCGTTGGCGGAAATGGCATAGCTGAGATTGACTGTCCCGGCCTTGCCCCGGAGGTCGGCAAAGCTGATTGCCCCGCTCGTTTTCCCGGCCATGTTGCGCACGGCCGAATCGTTCAGGCTGATTGTGGCGTTGCTGGCCTTCTGTAGCTCCGTGTTGACCTGAGAGAACGAAAGCGAGCCGGTTGCGGGTAGCGTCATTGGCGCACCCCGAAGCGGCTTTCCAGTTCGAGCAAGCGGCGCGCGAGCATCACGACAGCCGTCAACGCTGCGTTTCCGTATGCCACGCTCAGCATTCCATCCCGGCCGGTCAGCACAGCATCGGGCATCACGCGGCGGAGCGATTGAGCGCTGACCCCAACCTGCGTTAGCTCGATATCCGTGCGGTCATACACGCCACACTTGACCGCCGCAAGCCGCTCGATAAATTCCGCGTCGAGCGTGCGCCAATTCTTTTTGAGCCGTTCGTCTGAATAGCCCGTGACGTTCGCACCTGTGGAAAAGTTACCGGACGCGTCGAGCGAAGCCGTATTCACGAACGATTGCACGGCACCGGCCGCAACCGATGCCGCCGCGTAGAACATGAACGATCCGCCGCCCTGCTGTAGATACGAGGCACCGCCTTGAAAGATCGCCGTATTCCCCGCCGTGCCGCGCACGGTGTTGTTTCCGAAAAAGCCGTTGCCGCCACCGCCGCTATACATCGAACAGGAATACGAATAGATCGACGCTGGGTCAGTGGGGAGCGCCGTATTCACTGACGAATCGAGAAACACGGGGGCGCGGTGCGCCACGGTGCCAGAGAACAGCGCGGAGCCGCCGACTTGCAACGTAGACGCGCCATCATCGGCACCAATCGCGGTGCCGAGCATCACGCGACCACTGGCCCCAACGCGAATCCGCTCCTGCTGCGCGGTGCCGCCTATCGGGGTCGTGTAGAGCCGCCAACCGGTCCCCATCGCGGAGGCCGTAAAGCCCTCCTCCGCCCATGCGGTAAATGAGGCCGTTTCCGCGTAGGCTCCGCCGTTGTATCCCGACAGGCTCAAGCCACCAATGGCCGTACCAGAGGTGGTAGCCGTGGGGGCCGCCGAAGTGCCCGACGCAGAGCGCGAGCGGTAGCCCTGATACGAGCCATAGGCATAGAGCACGTGCGAGCCGTTGACCTGGCTGATTTCGCCAAGCACCTGAAGCTGTGAATTGCCGTTATCGGTAGCGCCGCCGAGCAAGACGCGCCCCGCTGCGTTCTTTTGCACCGCCGACGATTCGAGCGCCGTCACTTCCGACTGTAGCGCGGACAGGTCGGAGGCGCTGGCCTTCGTCGCCATCTGGTTCGTGATCGCGGCCGCATAGTCCGCGTTGTCCCCCAGCGCGTCAGCGAGTTCCTTAAGCGTATCGAGCGCGGTAGGTGCGCCGCCGACAACGCCCGCGATTGCCTGCTGAACGAATGCCGTGCTCGCGGCCTGATCGGTGTTCGTTGCGGCCGCCGCCGTGGGGACCCGGGGAACGCCCGCGAATTGCGGGCTATCAATCGGCGCGCGCGTGGTATCGGTAGGGTGCACATGATCGCCACGCGCCCACGAGTTAGCCGCCCCGGGCGTGGCTTGCCCGTCCATCGGCGGCGCATCGTCGGAGAAGCCTGCGCCCGTAACGCCTTCGATGGCCGCTACAACCTGCTCATCCGTGTACTGCTGCGCGGCCGCCAATGTCTGAGCCGTGGTCGTGTTCGTGTACTGCTTCGCCGCCGCGAGCGTCGCCGTGTCGCCGGAATCCATTCGGTCATTGGCGGCCGCCGTTACCGCCGTGTCGCCCGAATAAATCCGATCGTTTGCCGCCTCCGTGGCCGCGCTGATGCTCGTATCGACATACGAGGTATCGGCCTTGAGCGTCAGCGCGTTCGTTACCGTCGCCGCATAGTTCGCGTTGTCGCCCAGCGCGTCGGCTAGCTCTTTCAGCGTGTTGAGCGCACCCGGAGCGCCATCAATCACGGCCGCGATTGCCGCCTGGACGAATGCCGTCGAAGCCGCTTGCCCCGTATCGGTTCCGAGTGCCGCCGTGGGCACCGTGGGAACGCCCGTCAACGTGGGCGAATCGATAACCGCCGCCGTGTCCGATACCGAGCGCAGCAGGACACCCCAGCCAACCGCGCCATCCGCGTCCACAAGCGCCCCGTCACCCGGATTTAATACCACGAGCCCAACAGAGTCCCCGGAGCCGTCAGCGGCCGCCAAATAGGCCGCAACAGTCCCCGTATTGCGCAACAGAATGACGGCATCGGCTCCCGCGTCCGTGGAAGCGGGAAGCTTGACCGCGCCCGAAGCCGTGAGCGCGATATTGACGCGGCGGCCCACGTGATCGGCAACCGTGAGCGCTGAGCCCGGGTCCGTCACCGCTACAGCGGAGGTCAGCGCCGCCTGAGTCGAGAGAACGCCGATATTGCTTTGAAGCTTCTTGCCTACGCCCCGGAACGTGTCGCCCCCTACCCCCGTAGGCTCAACGCCCAAATCTATTTGCTGTAGTGCGCTCATTCGTCGTCCTGTAAATCGAAAGTCTGCTGGAATGTTGCGGTCATCGTCCACGTGTCGCCGTCTTTCGTCGGAGGCGTCCACGTCTCTGAATAGAACACCAAGGGCGCATCCTCAAGCGGGGGCGTCCACAGGAACGAGGTAGCACCACCGGCCGCTTTCAGAAACGCGAGAATCGCCTTGATCTTGGCTTCACCGCCGATAAACTGAAGCGCGTATTGCGTGCTTACGTTATTCAGTCCATCGGCCGCCCGCTGCTCGTATCCGTCGCCAAACTTGGCGGAGCGCACAACGGTTGACGTTGTGCCGCTGAAGTTGGCGACGGTAGGAACCCAATCGAATGTATCCACTTATACGGCTCCGTTTTTCAACTGCCACGCGTAGCCGCCTTGGCCCTTCATCTTTGCGGCAATTCGGGAGTCTACTAGCGCCTGTACCTGAGTTTTGAGCCATTGCGCGTCACTCTTATCGAGCCCGCCCGCGCCTCCGCCATCGACCGTGACGCTCACGCTATTCGTGACGGATGAGGAGCCCGACGAAGCCGCGGCCGCCGATCCGACAGCGCCCCCGGTCGCGTAATGCGCCGCCGCGTGAACGTGCGCGCCAGAGTTCAGCGCATCGAGGGTGCCGACGCCAATGCGCTTGACCGTCGCCGCGTTGAGCACATATTCGCCATCGCTGAGCATTGCCGGGATGCTATCGCTCGTGCTCGTACCGGGTCCAGCAACGGAGCCGCCGCCCGCAAGATGAATCGACGCGCCATCCGCTGCGCTCGCGCCGCTGTCCCCACCGCCAAAGTACGAGCTGACCGCCGACGCGGCCCAATTGAAGAGGCCCGAAATAGCCGCCTTGGCGGCCATGCGCTCAATGTCGGTTATGACCGATTTAGCAAGGTCACCGAAATGCAGCGTTCCCGTGTTGCAGAACGTGACAAACGCATCCTCCATGCCGCGAAACACGTCACTGAATGCCGACGACACCTGAGAAGCGACGTTCGAAGCCTCCTCCGAATAGCTCTTGATTGCCTTCGTCGCGCCGGTCGTCCAATCCGCATTGGCGGCCTTGATGCGCGCGTTGCCCTCCTCCGCGATTTCGACGCTTTGGTTATAGTAGTCGGTCAGCGCCGCCTTTTCTTGGTCGTACTGCTTTTGATCGATACGCCCTTCGGTCAGTTCCTTATCGAGTTCCGCGCTTTTCTTGTTGTAGTCCTTCTGAATCGAAAGCATTTGGTCATACATGCGCGCTTCGTCCGGCCCCATCGTCAGCTTGGCAACCGCCAGATTGGCTTGCTCCTGCTGGGTCTGAAGCTGCGCGCCAAGCGCATCCGTGTACGCCTTGACGGCCGCTACGCGCTTATCATCAATCGCCTGCGATGCCGCCGCGTGGTTCTTGTCCAGATTTTCGAGCGCAGCGTAGGTGTTCGCCACTTCGCCCTTGTACTTCGCGAGCGCGGCCGTTTGCTTTTTGCCCTTCGCGGCCTCTACCTCTTGCTGCTCGATAGCGAGTTCGGCCAGCAGCGCCTTTTTGCGCGCATCGTATTCCGCATCAACGTACGCCTGCGCATCGAGCTTGCCCGACTCGTGCAGCGCCTTGATGCGCTCAAGCGATGCCGCGAGGTCTTTTTCGATCCCCTTGATTTGTTCGTTGTCCGCAGCAAGTGCCGTAGAAGAGGAGTTCTCACCGACTGAGGAATACTGCTTGCGCGCGGCCGCAATCGTGGCGTCACGTTCGGCGGCAAACTGCTTCATTTGGTCGCCGCTGTACTTCCCTGACGATGCGCGCGTGTTGTACGCGTCATTCGCATCCTGCATGGCCTTGGCCAGCTTTTGCGCGTTCGTGCGCGCGTTCGCGGCCATCGTTTCGGTGCGGATATGACTTTCCGTCACCTCATCGGCGGCGGCTTTATCCTGCGCCGCCTTGATGTGCGCGCTGACGGCCGCCTGCGCGTCATCTACAGCCTTTTGCGCATCCTCCACGGCTTTCTTGCGGTCAGCATCGGAGCCAATCCCGAGCGTGCCGAGAAAGGTTGTCGAGCCGTGCGTCATGTAATCGGCTTTCGCTTCGTCCAGACGCTTTTGCGCTTTCGTCAGCAAGTCCGCATCGGTATCGGCCTTGCCCCAATCCTTCATTGCCGACCACGCATCGTGCATGACCGAGACAAAGCCGCGCCATGCCGCCGCCATCGTCCCTACGTTCTGGACTTGCTTTGACGCCTGATCGTCCACCGCTTCCATTGCGACCTTGAGCGCGCCTTGCTTGTCGCCCGACTCCTGAAGCGCCTTGATATGGTCGTAAATCGCTGGCGTCAGTTGGTGCATGCTTTCGTTCAGCTTGACGGAGCCCGCGAGAGGGTCATCGAACATCGGTTCCAGCGCCTTTTGCGCCTCCTCCGCCGATTGCCCCGTTGCCTTCGCGTAATCCATCACCGCCTTGGCCGCCGCTTCGAGCACGTCTCCACTGACCTTGCCCGACGAAATGAGGCCCGCCAGAACGTCTTGCGCGGTGCCCTCACCACCCGGGAGCGAGCTGAGCGACTTGGCCAGCGTGTTGATCTGGCCCGCCGTGGTGCCCGCGTAGTCGCCGCTCATCTGAATCGCTTGATCGAGCTTGGCGGACTCAGCGGCACCCATCGCCATAGCGGTCCCCACCGTAATAGCCGCCGCCGCCAATAGCGACAGGGCCGCCCCGGCAGGGGTCGCCAGCAGCTTCCAGAGCTGCATCTGATTCGTGAGCACCATTGCGGAGCCGCCGAGGCGCTTAAAGTTGCCCGTGGCGGCTTCGTGAGCCATGACCATCATTTCCCGCATCGCACCCGCGCCGCCGTGCGTGGCGGAGGCCATGCCGTTCGTTGCCGTTTCAGTGGCCTTGATTTGGTCAATGTACTTTTGCGCCGAATCGGCAACGCCAAGCTGCGCCGCACGGAGGGACAGCAATTCGGAGCGTGACTTGCCCGCGGAATCCGCCTGACGCGCGAGACTTTCAATGAACGATTTGACGGCGCGCTGCTGTCGAGCCGACGAATCCTCAGTGACGGCCGCGCTTTGGTCGAGCGCGGATTTGACGGACGCGGCCGTGTCTGCAACACGCCCCTGATAGTCGGAAAACGCCTTTTTTGCGCGCTGTAGGCCCGATTCAACGCCGTCCGCGTTGACGGTCAAATCATATTGGGTCTGCTGCTGATTAGACAATTCCCGCCTCCGTGAGCGATTGATTGATCTGCGTACGAATGGCGTCTATCTGCGCCTGCTTCGTGACTTCGATGGCGGGCCTGAAAAACGGGCGCGCGGCCATCCTGCTCGTGCCGTACTCATAAAACCGGAGGTAATAAGCCTCAGCCGACCACGTAACGCGGTATGTCGCCATTCGAGCGGCAACGGATTTTTCGGGGATATAGGCCACGAGGAGCGCTTCAGCGCCGAAGCCAACCGGATATTGTTTTGAGCCCTGATGGTGATTCATGGGGCCGATAGGGGCTCGATACTGGGCCTCTTTCAGCACGACAGAGGCGGCGGCCGCCCCTGCCTTGCGTAACGCCGACTCCCCAAACGCATCGCCCATCCGCTTTAGGAAATCCGAGAACCCATCCGGGTTCTGGATCGAAATGACCGGCTTTGACATCAGGGCTTCCCCTTGCGCCTGCGCTTTCCGAATAGCGCCGCTTTCATCAGCGCCGTTTGCTCAACCGGGTCAGGTAGCAACAGGGGCGCATCACCCTTTGCCGTGTCCGGTCTGCTCGCCAGGCCAAACCACGGGAAAACGTCGATAACGCCGAACGGCTTAGGGCGCCTCTTCGAATTGCGGTTGACGTTGTAGATTGCCGCCGCCAGAGTGCCCGCGCGCAAGTCATCGGCTTCGGGGCCGAAGAGTTCAAGGCCAGAATAGGCCATCCACTCCACGAATTCCGCGCTGCTTACCTCCTGCTGGCAACGCGCCACCGACATACCGAGTTCACGCGCGAGCCGGAACCAAAACAAGGTTTCCGGGCGGCGCTTCAGTTTTTTGCGGCCTCCTCCACAGCGGAAGCGCCGAAGCCGTTTAAACGCATTGCCACGCCGACGATGCGCGCAAGCACCTCCTCAGACTTGTTCGCAATAACGCCCAAGTCATCATCGGTAAAGATCGGCACGCCCGCCTCATCGACCACCGTTGCAGCAACCATATGAGCCGCGAATTCGTTGGGCGTGTGCTCCGTTTTCAGCGATTTCATGAGCTTTTCGCGCTGCGCGCCGCTCATCACTGACACGCGCACCGGGCCGCCCCATTCCGGCACGTCCACCTGTTCCGATGCGCGGTCGCGCGCGGCCAGAATCTTTTCACGAGTCAACATCCGTTTTCCCCTCTATGCTGTGTTGTTATGCGGCGGGCCGGCCGCTGAGACTGGCCCGCCATCGGCATTACTGCGCGCCGCCCGCTGCGGCTTCGGCGGCCGCCTCTTCGTCGCTCAGCGAAGTCACCGCGTCATCGGTTTCCGCCGATACGACAGCGCCCGAGATGGTGAGCGCGACGGTCGAAGTCATCACCGCATCGACACCGCCGCTGATCGGAAACGACTTGACGTAGGCCGAAAACGTCTCCGTCGAGCCGTCCGGATAGCGGAGCTTGAATTGCTCGAGCGTCGAAGAGACTTGCGCGGCCTTGAGCGCGGCTTGACCCGGGTCTTTGAGATTGCGGTTCACGTCGAGCGAGAACGAGCCGTTATCCACGAGCCCGAGCATCTTTTCTTTCGCGACCGAATCCAAGTCCGTCACGTCGAGTTCGGAGGCCGTGCCGTCGAAGCCCGAAAACGACTTCAGATTGCGAACCGGCGTCCACGTAGCTTGCGCGCCGCTGTCCGCCGAGTTGATGAAAAAGCGCGAACCCTGCGCCGAAATTGCTGTGCTGGACATTAGTCCTCCGTTTCAGTGAACCACAGTGAAAAGTCTTGCCGGAACCCGTAGAGCCGGGTTTCGGCCTCATATGCCGCCGTTGCCGCCCCGATTGCCGCGCATCCCTGCGCCTTCATCGCGAGCCGACACGCGCGAATCAGCCGACGCGCACTCATCCGCGTATCCGCCCATACCGCGACCTGCATGCGGGCGTTCTGCATCGAGTCAGAGCCGTCCAAATCGGTCACGTCCTGCCCGCCGATGCACTGGTACACAACATAGGGCTTAGCCGCCGTGGGCGGCGCTACCGAGTCGTGTATTTCGGCGCATCCCGTTGCCCGCAATGCCGCCAGGGTGATCGTTTCCGCGCTAACCATTCGTTCCCCGTTCGCGAGTGCAAACAAAGTCAGTGAATTCGCGCCCTTCGTAATCCGGCATATCCGCGTCAACGGAGAACACCTCTTCGTCAACCGCCTGACCGTCAACGAACTTGAGGAGCACGATGCGCCAACCGTTCTGCGCGTCCGTCCGATACCGCGTGCGGATCGACGCCTTAACTGTCCCGTCTTGCTCGCTTGCCAGAATCGCTTGCAAGCCGCTCGCGAGCTTGAGCGAGGCCCACACAGTGGCCACCGCTTCGAAGCCGCCTGTAGGCTGATCTAGTTCATCCTTGGCCGTGGACGGGCGTTCGATGCGGACACGCCGATTAAGCTTCAGGTCAGCCATCAGAGCCCCGGCGTGATGCGGAACGGACGCAGCAGCGTGCGCGACGAAAACGGAAGCACAACGGTTTTCTGCGGTGCCGAATCCGTGCGATTGCTATACATTTCCGCGAACGTTTTGAGAATCGCGGCCTTGATTGCGCCGTTGACGATCATCGCCGTATCCGCGGCTGTCCCGTCAGCAATGGCGGCCGCGAGCGTGTCTTGATCCTCATACACCTGCCGATTGAGGAATGCGACCGCCTCAGCCTCCGCGCCCTCTAGCACCGCTTGCGCTACGTCATCATCCGCGCCCGCATCTTGACGGACGAAGCTGAGAGCCAGCGACAGGGGCACAAGCGCCATTACTTCGCCGCCTTGGTCGCTGCCGTGGCCACGGCGGCCGCCTTCTTGACCGGCGCTTCGGAGCCCTCGATTGCGCCCATTTCAGCGGCGGCGGATTCGAGTTCGGGCGGGCATTCGTTGCCCGGCTCGTACTCCGTAGCGTGGATTTCGCCCTTGCATGCACCGCGCCATTTCTTGATGAATTTCGCCACCGCCACCCCCTTAGATAAAAAAAATGGGGAACACCCCGAGAGGCATTCCCCCAACACCATCCCCCGAGAAAACAGGGCCTATCCTACACAGTCACGAACCGCAGTTTAGGCCCCGCTCGATTAGGCCGCGCCCACCTTCATTGCCTTCATCGTTTCCGGGTTCACGACAGCGCCGCCGACGCGCTTCGTCGTGTAGAAGCTGACATACGGCTTGTTCGTGTACGGGTCACGCAGCACGCGCACGCCGACACGATCCAGAATCGTGTACGTCTGCTGGAAGTCACCGAACAGAATCGGCGTGGTGCCCGCCGCTGCGGTCGGCATGTCCGGAAGCTGCGTCACCGCGTAGCCGCCGAGCATGGACGGTTCGCCCGCGATGAGCGACGGTTGCCACAGGTAATTACCCATGTTGTCTTTCAGCTTACGGACCATGCCGAGCGTGTTGCGGTTGAGCGCAAAGCGCGCGTTACCCGTGAACACTTCCGGCAGGGCGTAGATGAGATCGAAAACGGCGTCGCTCGTGATCGTGTTCGCGTCGCCCGACGACACCACCTCGATAGCGCCGAGCGGATGCGCGTTCGCGTTCGCGTTGCCTTCGATGTAGGTGAGGAGGCCGAACGGCTTTTTCGTGCCGTCGCCCGACAGGAAGGCCGAACCTTCTTGGCGCGCGAATTCGGTTTGTACTTCATCAGCGAGCCACGCCTCAACGTCAATGAGGCCGTCATCGAGCATGCCTTGCGTGGCGGCCGGGTTCGCGTAGATTTCGCCGTTGCCGAATGCCAGCGTCTTGAACGCGGGGCCGTTCGTCTCCGGGCGTTCGTCCTCTTCGCCCACCCAGCCCGAAGCCGTGCCGCGCATGTTGAACAGCTTCGAAAATCCCTTCTTGCCCGTGGGTTGCACGCGGCAGATTTGGCGCATTGCCGACACGAGCACGAGCTTGTTCGTGATCGTACGATCCCACTCGATGGGCGTGAGGTAGCCGCCATCGGCATCCGCGCCGGTATTGAGCGATGCTTGCACCTCACCGCGACGGAAATGCGAGTTGAACGAGGCGGAGTATTCCTTATCCGCCAACTGCGCGCCGCCCTGCGCGCCGCCCATCTGCATCGCCGCGAGCACGGTATTGTGGCGGTCGATTTCCGCCTGGAATGCGCCGAGGTCGGTTTCGATCTGGCCCAGCTTCGCTTGCGTGTCCGCCGATGCGATACCCGCGCGCAGTTCGGCAAGCTGCTTGTCATTCGTTTCCTTGAACGAGGCAAATGCGCGGTTCAGCCCGTCGATTGCAGCGTTGATGTTGGTCGCGTCGGCGCGCACGGCAAAGATGCCACGCGGCGCAACCGAAGCCGAAGCCGATTGCGAAGCGAGCAAAGCGGCCGCAACGTGCGTGAGAATCATGGTCTTTCGGTGCATAGTCACCCCTGAATAGTTTTGAGAAGGTTTGCGAGCGATGCCGCGATTGCCGTATCCGGCGCTAGCGCATGCGCATTTTGATCCATCACGATCCGCACTTCGGAGGGCTCCACTTCAGCCAGGCATGCCAGCATTTGCGCGCGGGCTTGCGGCCCATGCCCCGCGCGAGCAAGCGAAGCCTCAACCATCGCTTTAGCCTTGCGCTGCGCCGACGATGCGGGGGCCGGAGTCGAAGCCGGGAGCATGCCCGATGCGAGCCCCTTATCGACCGCCGCACGGGCTCCGATCCACGTTTCCGCGTCCATGAGCGCCGCCGCCTCTTCGGGCTTCATGCCCGAGCGCGCGGCGTACAGGCTCGCCATCGCTTCATCAAAGGGCGCGAGCGTGGCGGCCGCCTTGAGGAAGTCGTTACGGTTGCCCGCTGCGACAGCCCAAGCGTTGTGAATCATCAGGAATGCGCCCTCACCCATGAGGATTTCATCGCCCGCCATTGCGACCACGGAGGCGGCCGAAGCCGCAAGCCCCATGACGTTGACCGTGACCTTTCCGGCGTACTGGCGAAGCACGTTGTAAATGGCCACGCCCTCGAAAAAGTCACCGCCCGGGGAATTCAGGTTGACCACAACATCAGAGCCCGCCGCGACGTTGCGCAAAATCGCGCTAACACGAGCTGCGGTCCAGCCCTGCCCGTCATACGTATCGCCAATCGCGTCATAGATCGAAATCGAGGCGCTACCATCGGCCGCCGCTGCCTGCACGGCGGCCGCGCTGGGGTTCCAGCGTTGCAACGCGTCCGGACGGGCGTCCGTCGCCCCGCACGAAAGCGAGGCGTCAGCGTGGATTTCAGGAAGCTTCAGCAGGCTCATTAGTTTTCACCCCTTGGGTTTTCATAGTCATTGGATTGCGCAACAAATCGGCTTGCGGGTCATCGGATTGCGACAAGTCTAGACGCTCACGCACTTCGTTCTGAGTCATCCACGGAGCCGACCCGCCCGCGCCCATCGCCTTAGAGAAGAATGCGGCCTGATCCGCCAACGTGCCGCGCAGCAGTTCGGTTTCATCGAACTTGTATTTGTAGACGCCTAATTGCGCCTCCGTGAGCATCGAGCGCGCAGAAGCCTCCTCCCACGAATTGAACCAGTGCGAGAGCCCGTATTGAATGAAGAAAATCGCAAGCTGCTCGATACCTGCGCCCCACGATGTATCCGACATCATGAGAAGCGGGCGCGGCACGCCCCACATACGCGCAACCTCTTCGATTTGATGGTTGCGGGTTTCGATCTGCTGCGCCGACTGCGCGGTTGTCTGGAATTGATTGGCCTTACCGCCGCCCTCAACGATCATCCAATCCCCGGCATTTTCGGAGCCCGAATAGTTCTCACGGATCGAGGTTTTCATCCGCGCATAGGCTTCGTCGCTGAGTTCGCCTTGCACCTCGATAGCCCCACCGGCCATTACGCCCGTTTCGAACGTTTTCGAGGCCGCGCGCTCCGCGTGGCGCGCGAGGTCGAGCACTTCGCGCGAAAGCTGAATGCGGGAAATGCCGTTGACGCCATCAATCGAGATATCGCGGAGGTGAAAAATATCTTGCGGCCCAAGCACCTCCGTTCCCGCCTGAGGGTTCGTCGCCACATACTCAATTTGCAGCGTCGCCCAATTGAAGCGCGGCGCAACGTAGCCACGCGGGAGCGGTACGAGCGCGATGGGGCGGCCCATAGATCGAATGATGCGCGCGAAAGACTGCCCGTCCATCATGCACCGCAACTGCATGAGCGACTTGAATTCGGACGGCGTTTGCCACGCGTTCGGCTTGTAGCGCATCAGACGGTGCGCCGGGTTCTTTTCCTGAATGGTGCGCGCCGTGTCGCACGTCATCAGGTTCACGGGAAGCATGCCGATGGTCTGACTGATGAGCGTGAGGCATCGGAGCGTGGCCATATTGCGGAGCGAGCGAAAGCCAACGCCGTCAACGTTCATGCCCGTCATCTCGCCCGTTCGCACGTATTCGAGGAAGCGCGGATCGTCCATCGAATCGAACGTTTGCGCACCGGGCACGCCATCGGCGGCCGCCAATGGCACTACGTCATCCCGTTTAAACGTAGGATCGAAGCGCGCGGCCTCCGCGCTCACGTCACGCCAGAACCGTGATAAAAAGCCCATTCATTCCCCTTGTGGTTATGCGAAGCGGAGCCCCCGTGTTTCATACACCGACTTTTTAGGCGCTTCCGGATTCAACGCCATCAAGGATACGGCGTCAAAGACCGCCATTAGGGCATCAATCTTGGCGGAGCCCGAAGCCTGCTTCGTCACGTTGATCGCATTCCCCACCGGCACAACGCGCGCATTCCCGACGCACCACGCTAGAAGAGGTTGCCCGCCGTGCGTGAGCGTGCCATCCGGCAATTGGCCGTCATCGAGGCGCTTCCCCGACACTGCCGCAATGCGCCGCTCAGTCGTCTTGATCGACCCCGCGAGCTTCCACCCCTGAGACACGCCGACGATCTTTTCCTTAGGAATCCCCTTCTCTTCCAGCGCGTCCAGAATCGCGCCTATCCCGGCCGGGTCAGCGCCGACCATATCCAACAGCCCCGCGTCATAGATCGATTTGACGATGTTTGCCACCGCCTCCACGTCATCCCCGATCCGCTCCACTATCGTCAAGTCGCCTTGCTCTGCGAAGTCGTTTAAACGTGATGCAATGTCCTGCCTGCGTTCGAACACGGACGGATGCGCCCACGCGTGAACCCATACGATCCAGTTGCGGGTTCCCTTGACGCGCCCGACAACCGCGAGCCCCAAAAGGTCATCAAGGCCGCCGCCGTCAATGCCAACGTCAACCACTTCGCACATTGAGAGAAGCGTTTCGAGCTTGAGGCCGGGATATACCGCCGCCGCTTCCCAAAAGTCCGCGCCCGCCCACCTATCAGAACGAAGGTTTAATCCAATTTCGACGTTCGCATGTTTTGCGAGAAATCCGCGGAATGATTCTTCGCCCTCCATTTTTGTTTTTCTGAATTCGCGGAGCAAAAAAGGCTCATCAACCGAATAGCCAAGATTCGGATTAACCATCGCCAGATTTTCGGCCAGCAAATGCTCTTTCCGCTTAACCATATCCTCCGGATGCTCAAAAATAATCGGGCAAAATTGCGGGTCATCAATCAGCCCGTCGCGAACATCGCGCGCGTATTTCAGCTTCTTGGCGAACACGCCAGCGGGCGGCTCGTTGCTCTGCGTGGTCAGGTAGATGACGAAGCCTTCCGGACGCGATGCAAGGCCGCCTACGGCCTCCCGTAGCATGTCCTCTGCGTGCGGGCTCTTCCCGAAAAGCCAGAGTTCGTCAATCAGCGTGCCAACCGACTTTTTCCCCGACACCGTTTCCGCTGCGGCGGCAATGACTTTCAGCGTCGCGCCCGATACGCGATGCGTGATCGTTTTAATGTGCTGCTGAACGTGGAATATGGGGACTAGCTCACTCTCTTTCTGCACCATATCGCGCGACGGCAAAAAGCTATTACCCGCGACTTCCACTGTCGGCGCGATAATCGAATACTCCGCGCTTTCCCGCCAATTCAGAATCATGGCCGTCATCATGATCCCGGCCGCAAGCGTCGATTTTGAATTCTTTTTAGGAATCAATACGAAGAATTCGGTAATCAAGCGCCGCCCCGTCTCCACGTCATAGGCACCGAAAATGCACGCCACGAGATCGAAAACCCATTGCGCGCTCGCTTCGCCAAAAGTGGGCGAGTTCGGCGCGTCAACGATCTTGAGTTCCTTGAAAATCCGCACGGCGTGCGCCGCCGTCTCCGGAAAGATCGGCGGCGGGATGATCGATTTGCCTTGACGGAGGCGCACACCCCAATCGGGGCACGCCGTAGACCAATACAGCTTGCTCATCAGCGTTGCCCCACGACTTTAAGCGCCGTGGGCGGCGGCGGCAGTCCGCCGAACTTCGATACAGCCTTGTTTGCTTCGTCTTTCTCCGCGTCTTTCTTGCCCGTCTCGCCTTTCTTCGCGTACATATACGGAAGCGCGGCCGACGCGGCCTTAATTTGCTCGTTTGTGGCTTCGACGTAGCCGAACGCTATATCTTGCAGCAGCGCCAACACGTCAGGCGTGCCGCCGTCCGTTGGCCGGTCCTTAGGCACGAACGGCGCTTCATCCTTGTGCGAGCGCTTCAGAGCGCCGCCGTTCGGTTGCGGCTCAAGCGTGACAGTCACCTGATCGCCCACCGGCCCGACAGTTACCGAGCGGGGCGCGGCAGGGGCCAGATTTTCACCTGGAGCGCGACCGGACACGCGCTCGATGTACGCCAGCACGTCTTTATCTTTCGCGAGCCGCGAGCCCGACTGCGCCGCGGTCTTTTCGGACAGCCCCGCCGCAACGGCCGCCTCTTTGTTCGTCGCGCCCCGCATCTTGGCGTCCGCGAACATCTTTTTAGTGTTACTGAATGCCATTGCGGCCCCTGTTAAACATCGCTGTGTTAAATGTTAAACAGACAGGAACCGCGATAAGCCCGCAGAGCGTTAACGGGCGGGGCTTTGCGCCTTGCTGCGTAAGGCTTTCGGGGCTTTAACAACTTTCCAAAGTGGTTTTTTTTGTCCGCGTGCGGGAACGGTCGGTCTTGCCTATTTTTTAATCACAAACTTTCGATACCCCCCACCGCCGACGCGCATGCGGGCGGCCGCCGCGCCACCGGCCGACGCGCGCGCCGCGCATCTCATTGATTTCATTGACCTTTTCTGTGTCACCGAAACCCCGACGCGCGCTCGTCGGCGGCCTTCTCGCCGTCGTGATGCGGCTTGCACAAAGTCTGCACGTTCGTTGGGTCGAGCCTCAGCGCATCATTGCCACGGTGCGGCGTGATGTGGTCCCCGATGTTGCCTAGCGGCTCAGCGATGCCACGGCGCGCGCATTCGAGCACGACTTCAGCGGGCTTCAGTCCAGTCATTCCAAGGTCACGCAAGCACATGACGCAATGCGGATTGGCGGCTAGATGCGCGAGCCTCAGGCGCTGCCAGTCTGCACCATAGCCGCGCTGTGCTGCTGTCGTCTTGCCTGCGCGCCACGATCCCGGCTGAATGATCTGTGCGCGCTGTGGTGCCGTGGCCAATCGTGGCTTGATGGTTGTGAGTCGTGCCATTGTCGAATCCAAATGAAAAAGCCCGCGCTATGGCGGGCTCGTGAACCGTGGGCGATGCGCTGGCCTTACTGCGTGGCGGCGGCCGGTTGTGCGGCTTGCTCGCCGGTCGCATCCGCATCGGCGCTTGCGTCGGGGGCCGATTCGAAGTCGCCGCCGATACTGGCCAGCGATGCAGCAAGGCCAGCAGCGGCCGCCGCTTCGATCTGCGCATCCGTGACGCCATTCGTGATAGCGCCCGCCAAGCCGACCTTGAGCGATGCGCCGATGCTTGCCGCCGTCGAATAGACCATGCTGTAAGCGGCCGCCGCCGCTGCATCGGTTGTCATGTTCGGACTCGCCGCCAGAATGGCCGCCGCGATCTTTTCGCGCGCCACGCGTGCGCCGTTTGCGATGGCCGCCGCCGCTTCCGCGATGGTTGCGTACACAACCGCGACCGGCGCAGCGGGGATGGCCTCAGCGACAGCGGCAACGACCGGCGCGGCGGCCGCTGCGGTTGCGCTCGCGATACCCGCCTTGATGGCGTCCAGACGTTCCTGAATCGCACCGATGACCGCCGACGCGTCAACGACAACTTTGACTTCAATGGCGTTTTCCGCCGTGGTGAACCACTTGCCGATGCGCGCCGCCGCGCCCTTGATTGCCGTCCACATAGATTATTCCCCTCAGGTTGTGGAAAAAAGCCCGCTACGGCGCGAACCGAGCGGGCTAGTACATCGTGCGTTAGGTCGCCTCTTACCCGTCACACTGAAACAAGGATCGTCACCGCATAGAAAGCGAGACAGGCGGATACTACGGCATTAGGAACCGCCCACTATCGAGCGCCTTCTAGCGCGCGGCGCACTGCCGCCGCCGCCTGCATTTGCGTCCTGTAGCCCAGGTGATCGCGTGCGAGCGCCACGAGCACCGCCGCCTCATCAACGCCCGCCGCCGCTGCCGCTAGGCTAAGCGTCCACGTTGCCGACGCGTCGAGAATGACCGCCAACCGTGCCGACTCGCTCTGATCCCATTCGAGCCCCGCAAGCGCCTCCACTTCCGCCCGCGTGTCCGAATCGAACTCCACCAATGCCGCCGCCGCTCGTTTTGCGCTCACTGCCCGCCCTCCTGCGTGTTGACTAGCTCCACGGTCCCCGCACGCGCGAATCGCTGCCTGCGCTGCTCGTGCTGCTCTTGGACCCTTCCCATTGCCATAATGACTTCTAGCACCGCCTCACGACTAACGAACGCCTTAGCCCGCTCCGTGAGCGCGTCATAAACCGCGTCATAGCCCGACGGCTTGTCGGCTTCGCGCGTCTCAACCTTGACGGGACCGGCACAAGGTCCGTTCTGGCCATCGCGGCGGAGCATCACGCCACAACGCCGACAACTGTGCGCGCGATGGAGAATCGACGCGGGGCCGAAGCCCAGCGCCGCCCCCGTGACGAACTCGTGTCCGTTGCTCTTGATTGGCGCGTCTCCGCTCATTGTCCGTCCCCCTTGATGCCCGCCAACCGTTCCGCCGCCCGTTGCCACCTGTCGAAATTCGCCCGAGCCGCGCGATAGTTGAAATACGCCACCGCGATAGAGGCCGCGTGCGACAAGGCAAGCGCCACATATGCCGATGCCATCACAGCCTTACTCATGCTCGCTCGCCCTCCGCATGCTCAGCATTGGCCAGCAGCGCGCGCAACGGTGCCGCATAGCGCTCGATCAACGTTTCCGCCGCCACACGCAGCGCCGACACCTGCAAGCCCG
Source organism: Paraburkholderia sp. J8-2 (assembly GCF_905220195.1). Lineage (NCBI taxonomy): Bacteria > Pseudomonadati > Pseudomonadota > Betaproteobacteria > Burkholderiales > Burkholderiaceae > Paraburkholderia > Paraburkholderia sp. J8-2. Next base: position 8,181 of record NZ_CAJMZA010000050.1, on the reverse strand, counting down.
TCAATTGCAGCGGAGCCGCGCCCAGCTCCGCGCGAGCCCGCCACCCTACCCAGCGCTCAATTTGTCCGTGCGCGTCCCATGCGTTATAGCCCGTTGCCGCGTAGCCCTCACCGGCTCGCTGACATTGCGCAGGCATCGGGAACCGCGCTTCGAATGCCGCGTTTTCGTCAATGCGCTCGCTGGGCTGCGCTGCCGTGGCTTGCGACGCGGAAGCGCGGACAGCCGCACCGTATGCGTTCGCATAGCCCTGCATTTGATGCTCTGTGAAATAGCCGCTTCCGTTGGCGTGCTTGATAGTTGGCGACGGGAACGCCGGGAGCGCGGGCCATTCGACCGCCGCGCGCTCGTCGGGCTGCGCCGCCGCGGTGCGGGATAGATCGCTCAAGACGCGCCAGCGCTGCCCCTCGATCCCATCGACAGGCTTTCCGAGCGCCGCAACTTGCGCCCGCCCTGCCGCCCACTCAATAGCCGCGCGCTGATCGTCCGTCAGCATCAGGCGCACGCCCTGAGCGGGCTTGTCCGTTGCGGCGGGAGCGGCATAGAGCGGAGCCAGAATCGCCAGCAGCGCGCGCCACGGTCGAACCTCAGACGTAGAGGCCAGCTTGCACCCTGCCGCGTGGTCGAAGTCCATATCGGCCTTACTGGCAATGTGCGGCCGCCTGCACTTCACGCAGCGGAGATAGTCGCCATCAACGGACCACCGCCCCGCGAAGCTGCACAGCGCGTCATTCGTTTTCAGACGCGTATCTGCATCAAGGCCATGCGCCGCCGTGGGCGCGCGAGTCGCCGCGGCCTTGACGATGCGGGCCACCACCTCCGCGAAATCGCCAGCTAGCTCCGTTTCGATGTAGCGTTTGAATGTGTCGTTTCCGACCAAGGCCGCGACCGCTGCCGCGATATCGGCGCGCGCCGTGTCGATTGCATTGCTCATTGTGGTCCCCTGCTGTGGTTATCGGGGGCCGAAGCCCCCAGCGCTCAAAACTTGTAGTAGGCGATAGAGCCGATTTCCGGATCGAAGTCCTCACTGTCAAACGTGATGCCGTGGACCTTCGCCAGCAGCGCCTTAGCCGCTTGATACTGCTCCGAGTCCTCAACCAGCAGCGAGAAACCATCGGCCGCGTAAAACGTGATTTCGGCCGCGATGCCTTCGCGTGCGAGCTGGGCTTCGAACTTCGCTTGTATCGCCTTCATAGTCGTGTCTCCGTTGAGTGCTTCGTTTCGATGCACTTATTGTCACACCGATACTAACTCAGCGGCAAGCACTTTTTGTCACACTTAAACGAAAAAGCCCGCTCAGTGGCGGGCCGCGTGGCTACCATCCCCACTTCATCACGCGCCGCACAACGTCTTGCGCGTCCTCCAGCGTGTAGGCGTATCGGTAGTGATAGCCGTGAGGGTCGATAACCTCAAACTGCTGACCCTTGCGGGCGTTTTCCCATTCAACGATTTTTACGCCCTCATGCACATGAACCGCCTTGCGGGCCTTTGGCGGCTTGGCCGCCTTGCTCGCACCGCTCATGCTGCGGCCTTGGCGCGGAGCGTGTCGTAAAGGTCGGAAATCATCGCGTCAACCTTGTCAGCGCCGCAGACCGTCTTGAGAGCCGTCATCACGTCCATTCCACCGGCAACCAGCGCCAAAATCCGTGCCGAGATTGCTGCGTTCATATCGTGCGCTCCGTTTCGTGTTTTGATGGAGTGATTCTGTCACACACAAATCACGGCCGCAAGCACTTTTTGTCACACACTAAAGACAAGCCCGCACGAAGGCGGGCCGGTCTTACATGGCGACCGTGTATTCAATCTCCCGCGTCTCTAGCCAGTCCTCAAGCACGCGAGCATCGGTCCATTCGTCGGGCTTGTCGAACTCGATCCATTGCGCGCCGTCCGCGTCCGCCGTCACTTCCCCGATCATCAGCAAATCCGGAAACTGAATCAGCGTTACGCCGTCTTGCCTGCTGTGCGTTACCACCGCGTGCGCCAGCGACTCCACCGGAAACGAATCCATTTTTGCGCACACGCGCGTTTTGATCGTCATACCCCGCCCCTGTGCCCCGGGAAAATGCTATGTTTTCCCGGGGTTTTGATATGTTTTGACTCAGCGCCCGCCATCAAGCGAACACCACCACCGCGCACAGCACGAACAGAAAAAAATCCATCATGCCTCTAGCTCCATCCGCGCATCATTGCTTGCCATGAACGGGCGCAATGACCGCTTGTTATCCTTGACGCGCGCCAGGCACCGCATGTAATCCTTGCCGATCCAAGCGCTATACAGCAGCGGGCTAATGCAGCGGCGCGAGTGCGGCGGAATGTAGGCGATGACGCCAACGAAGTCATCCGACCACTTCCCGCCCGCGCCAGTGCGATAAACCGCCGTTACCGTGGTTTCGAGCCGTAGCGGCTCCACGTTCGCGGCGGGCACGTCTAGCGGCACCTCTACCATGAGCCTCACGCGGCTTTCTCCCACAGCGGCATGCGGTAGCGGCCGCTATCGATGAAGGCTTGCAATGTGGGGTTCTTACCGACTTGCGCCGAAGTCGTCAGCAGCGCGCCGCACTGATCCCAGCGCTTATCGTTCGCCACAATGTCCGCTCGATAGTCGCGCGGGATATACGCCTGTACGCTCACAAGGTCATCCCGCCATCCGCCGCCCTTTTTCCGGCACCGCTTGACCGAATAAGCCAGCGTCCCGAAGAGTGAGGCCCGTTCCCCGTCGCCCTCTTTCATCACCACGTCAACCAGCAGGCTTACAGCGCTCATACCGTTATCCCCTCCGGAATTTCCATGATCCCTAGTTTTTCGCGCCTGACCGGCTCCCATGCCGAGTAAGCGCGATCCCATGTAGCGTGCTTCGCTGCCCTGGGCGTTTTCGTGTGGTTCTGATCCAACCACGCATGACACGCCCAGCAACCCGGCACCGTGAACACGTCCGCCGCCTTGATCCCCATCCCCTTTCCGTGCCGTGGCTGATTCGAGTGACACGGCACAACCGTTTCGCTTCCCCACCCGCGCGCCTGACAGATTCCAGACACGCGCAAGTAGCATTGTTCGCCCCTGCATGCCGCTAGATATCGCGCGTTCGTCGCATCGGGCTTGCGCTCGATTGGCGGCTCGTATTCCGGCGCGTAATCAGCATCATTGACGGCCGGCCGCATTTGCATCGTGACCCGCCGCGCCAATCCGGCAGGGGCCGCGATCAACGGCGGCCGGGTCCGCTCGATTTCCTTGCGCTTGAACCCGCTACGCTTCATTGCATCGGGCGGGTAACCGTCATCAGCTTCCAGTCACCTTTACCGGGGCGCGCGCTCGCAAAGCAGTCCGCCGCCATCCATCGCGCGTCACCCGTCCGCGACCAAATCTCGCCGCCGTCCTTGATGTGCGGCATATCGGAGAAAAGAGACAGCTTCCCATCCGGGTCTTGCGCGAGCCACGTCCACGCGGGCGAGACTGCCGACCAATCGATTGACGGGAGCGTTGTCACAACCGGGCGCATTGCTGCGCGGTAGACAAAGCCCGCATCCCATGCTGGCGTGCCGCGCTGCCACTTCCCGGCATCGTTGAGCACGTGACGCCATTCGACAGGATGGCCCTCCTGCCACAGCGCAAAGAGAGTGCAGCGCGCCGCGAGCGGCACACGCTCAAACGGGCGGGCTAGTACGGCGTTGAGCGCGTCCAGTTCGGATTGCGTGGCGTGACTCGATACAGCGATTTCGATTGTCGGCATTTCGTCCCCCCGATCCCCCGGGGAAAATGCTTAGTTTTCCCCGGGAAATGCTATGTTTTAGTTGTGCTGCGTGGTTGCGGTTTCGCTGTCGTTTGCGGCCTCACCAAAGCGGAAGTTGTCATTATCCGCATCACCATACCGCCGCCCGACAGGCTCCAAGCCCGCGAACGTGACCGCATTGGCATACGGGACCGGCGCGCGCTGCGTGCTGACCGCGATCATTGCGCGAAATGCGTCCTGCACTTCCGACTTAGCGCACGGCCAGCGCGTCGAATCGAGCTTGTTTTCGACAGTAGCCGGGAGCGGGACTTCCGAGCGCCAGACAAAGCGCTGATAGCGCGGGCCGCGACCGTGGCGCAGTTCGTTGCGCTCACACAAAATCCCCAGCTTCAAAAGGCGCTGAATATGCGCCGACGCTGCGCGGCGCGTAATGTCCGCCCGCGTTGCTAGCGTGGTCGTGTCCATCTCCCCGCCCCCTTCCAGAACGCGCAGCACCTTGAGGCGCGTTTCGTGCATGCCCGCCGCGCCATACTTGCTGTTCTCACCGTTTGAACGGTTGCGGATGGTCTTTGCTGCTTGCAGGTTCTTCATCGTTTCGTCTCGTGTGGTCGTGTGTTTTTCGGACTACTATGTATTGACTTTGGCCGTTATGCTGCTTTTCCATCCTTGACTAGCTTGCCATCGCCGTCTTTCCAACTTGTAAAGCTGCGTGCGCGATTTCCCGCGCGCATCGCGTGGCTTTGGGTCCGGTAAGGTTTCGCAATAATCGATGTATCGCTCTGCGTGTCCTTCGTCATCGCACAAGTGCCAGCGTCCCTTGCCGTCTTGCGCAACGATCTGAGCCTGACCGTTCCCCGCATAAGAGCGGGTTATCGTCCCGCCCTTATATTTTCGTGACACCTCATTACCTTTCGTAATCTTAAGTCTCCATGTAGTTAAAGTTACCGATACCCGACTAGAGGAACGGGTTATTTGTCACACATAAACGACGACGAAATATTGACAATTAAGCAAATCCACGCTTACTATTTGGCCCACACAAAGGGGAGAGTTAACAAATGAACGCTCGCACTATTCGAACCACAAAAACCACAGAGCAAGAAAAGCCAGCGGTGCGCATCGGACGCCCGCCCATCCCCGAAGAGGAAAGACTGATTCACGGCTCAATCCGGCTAACTGCCGCGCAATGGGAAAAACTTGGCACCTTAGGCGCGGCGTGGCTAAGAAAGTCCATTGATGACGCGAAAACCCCTCGTAAGACAAAGTGACGCAGTTGACTAACAACTGCGCCAATGTAAAAAGCCCGCTAGATCGCTCTAAGCGGGCTTTTTCATTTCATATCTCGGTCACGCTGATTCCGTAGCGGCTAAGCATCAGCTTGCGCTTTAGCACGTAGGTCGGATTTTTCTTAGTGATTTCGCTCTTTACGTCCTCCACCGTCAGGCGCTTGCGCTGCTTGTCGAAGTAGACGAAATCCGCCACGTAATGCGATGCGCGCTCCGTGGTGCCGTCATCCCGCAAGCCCCTATCGATCAAGACATAGCGGACCTGTAACCGGAGGTCGGCAATCTCGCCACGGCGCAACCGCGCCATTAGTTCGAAATAGCGCGTACGTTCCTTCTCGCTGTCGAAGTGCTTCCCGTCCGCCTGGCATTTTCGATTTCGATATTTCGGCGTTTTCGGCTTTGATGAAGCGCCCGCCTTCTTACCCATGAACGGGCCATATGCGGGCGCTTGCGCATGTGCGCCGCCTTCGGGCGCTGTGGCGTCTCCGCGCCGTGGCGGCGCGTCCGCCATGCCCTCGCCCCGGTCAAAGTCTCGCGACGGGGCCGCGATTCGGTTGTGCCCGCAATCGCTTACGCGAGCGGTCCCGAAATCGGTAGTTCCTTCCGCATACCTGATTGCGCCCATTCGCCCCCCGTTACATGAGGGCGAAGTCTAAGCAGTCAGGAACCGCGCTTAGGCTCGTGACGCGGCGGGTTCAGGTTGCACGCCATCGAGCCGTGGACAAATTGCCAATCCGCCTTATACGTGCAGTTCCGGAACCCCAGCTTTTGCATGCTGGGGCTAGTCTTGCACGGAATGGCCTTTGCGCAATCGCGGCATTGGCTCAAGCTGCTCCCCCGGATGATTCGGACCCAAGGCGACGCGGGGCGCGCTTAGCCGCCGCAAGGCAATCGGCCAGCGTCCCGCGCGCCAACTGAGCCGAAGCCGCCCACGACTCCGCGGAGCGCGGCAAGCGCGGCGCTAAGTAGTCGTTGCGCTCCCACTGACGCGGGGTCAGGCTTTTGACGATATCGAGGAATTCAGGCAAGGATGGCGCGAACGTCATGTGCTTTTCCGCGCACTTGGCAATCGCACGGCTCATGACGGCGGGCGAAACGTTCGCGAGCGCGGCACGCCACAGGGACAGGGTTCGAATCATCCCCGTGTCGTTTCCGTCCCGGTCGTTTTCGCCGGATCGAAACTTGTCCAGCGCCTGATTCCCGTACATGCCGTGAAAGGCTCCGAAAAGACGCTGTGCCGCGTCTTGCTGCGCAGTCTCAAACATCGATGAAATCCCCCTGTCCGCTTTCCGACTTGCCGTAAATCGCTTGAAGCGCGCCGCTCCGGTCGTTGCTGCGCCCGTTGCGCCGCGCACCCTGCCCGCCCTGCCCCGCCAGTGACCCGCGCCCTTCGAGCTTCGCCCAATCGTTGCGGACTGCCACCATAAAGGCCGAATCCCAATCCGCGTATTTGTAGCCCTTCGCCTTGCACGTCAGCACGAACGCGGCAAAGTGCTTTTCGAGGTTCTTATGGCCGCCCTCGTTCGCCCACTCCCGCACACGCTCACTGATCGCGAAGCCCTCCGGAAGCGCGGTCTTTGCGCCCTTCGCGTTGCCCGTCTGCTTTTTCTTCGCGCCCCCGGGTATAGAGGTAGACAGTCCTTGCTTCTTATCAATACTTACTTGTAGGGGATTTACCGTCGCCGGATTACCCGTCTCCGGTGCCAGCGCCGGATTACCCGTCTCCGGTGCGGCGCATTCCTCCGAAACGGTGTAGTCATACCCTTCCATCCGGCCATCATCGCCGCGCCGTGGCGTGCGCCGAACATAGCCAACGTCGATCAACTCAGACACCATCGCGCGCACTGCATCCCGGCCCGACTTGATCCGCGCGCCCTGCGTGTCCGCGATGAGCGCCGCAACCGATACCTGCCAGTAATCCGGCTTGCCTAGCAGGTAGACCAGTAGCCCGCGTGACGCCCACGACAAACGCGAATCCTCGCTAATCGCCTTGTCGAGAATGTAGAAATTATTGTTTGGTCTCGGAGCCCGTGTGATTGCCATAAAACCCTTGTTATCTCCGTGTGGTTCGTGGTGGTGCTGCCTTTCTGTGTGACATTATTATCCGTCACACAAAAAGGCGCAAGCCCCCTAGAGTGCCGACCCAAAATACACCACCACGAACCGCGCATTGTGTTGTTGATCCACAAAAAGGGCTTGCTGACCCTTCTTTACCGTGTGACAATATCAACAGCTAGCTACCGTTAGCTACCATGTGCTACCCGATGTTTGCACACACAACCATACGAATCCGAGACCATGAAGAAAACCAAGAAAGCCGAAAAGGCCCCTGCCAAGCAGGACACCGCGAGCGCGGAAGAGGTTTCCGCACTTCGCTCCGAAATTGAGGCGCTTTGCTGGAATGTGCCGCGCTACGTGGTAGACGGAGATTTCGAAACCGCCCGCAACTGGAAGGCGCTGGCCTTTGGCGCGTTCAAGGTCGCAACGTCCACGAGCGCGACGCTTCCGATTCTTCGCAATGCGCGCGATTCGATGCGCCGCGCCGCCAACGAAGAGACAGCGCGGGGGGCCGCATGAACGCCCGCCGAATCATCGCCGGTTCCGTTGCCGTGGTCGCTACGGCTACCGCTGTCGGCGTGTCCGTGGTTGCAGGCATGGAGCGCGGCACCGGCATCGAGCGCCCTTTGTGGGTATCGCTTGGCGTGGTCCTGACCGTGGGCGCGCACCTGATCCCGGCGCTGTCGGGCGGCCGGTCGAAGGCGTTCCGCACGGGCGGCTTTGCCCTGTGGCTCGCTTGCATGGCGTGCGCGATGTACGGCCATATGACCTTTTTTAGCCTGGCATCCGAACACGCCGGAGCTGAGCGCGCTTCCGCTATCGCGGTGCCGGTCGAGTCGGGCCGCGGACTGACCGCGATTGCCCGCGAGCGCGCCGCCAGTGAGTCCCGAATTGCGCGCCTGTTCGCCATCAAGTGCAAGGGCTCCGAGTGCAAGGCGCTGCGCGCCAGTGTTGCGACCGAGCGCGCCAAGCTGTCCGCGCTTGACGTTGAGCGCACCGAAGTCGAGCGCCAGCGCGGGAAGGTTGACGCGGCACAAGCGCGCCGCGACGAAGCCGCAACGGACCCGGTTGCGCGCGTGCTGTCCGGTTATGGCGTTACGCCCGCCAACGTCA
>NZ_CAJMZA010000049.1:0-42207 GCF_905220195.1 Paraburkholderia sp. J8-2 | reverse complement strand
AAGGACGAACGTGGAGGCTCGCTGCGGTCCAGCGCAAGCGGGCGGCGGTTGAATGTTCAACGTCAGGCGAAGCGCCGCCCGAGGCGATGAATGGAGACCTACGCCACGACTTCGCTCAACGGGCGGCGCGGCGACGGCGCATCGGGCGTGCCGTGTCCGATGCGCAGCAGGACCTGCGGACAAACGGCTCCCGGCATGCCTAGCAGCGCACTCAGCCGCGCACGCAGTTCGGCCACCTCGATCGGTTGGTTCAAGTAAGAAGCGCACAGTCCGTGCGACGTCAGCACCAGCAGCACCCGCTCGAGCGCCTCGCCCGCCGCGAGCCAGGCCTGCGCATCGTCGACGCTCGTCGCGATGCTCAGCAGCAGGGGCGACGCCGCCGCCAGCTCCCGGTGGGTCGCCGCCACGCCGCCACCCACGTCGAACGTGCGTATCGCGGAGGCGGCAAGCGGTGTCGCGAAGTCGAGCAGGGAACCGAGTCCGGCCGCGTAGGACGGCATGCCGTCGCCAGTGTGGCGCGGGTGGATCCATTTCGCGAGTTCGCGGCGGAACCGGGGATCGGCGAACTGCCGTTGGTCGGCTTCGGCGACGAGGTCGGCGATCGCCTCGCGCGTTCCGGCTTCGGTTGCGCACGCAACTTCCACGCCCTCGGCACGGGCTGCGTCGATGAGTTCGCGTTCGACGGCCGCAGCGACCGGCACCGGAGAAAACGGGCGACGTGTGGTGACCCGCCGGGCAATGGCGCTCACGAGCGCAGCCAGCTCCGCGCCAACGGGACGCTCGCGAAGCAGGCGCACATCGGCGAGCAGGTCGGGATCGAGGCTCGCTGGAAAAAGCGTGATCGCATAGCCAATGCCCAGGCTCGCGAGCGCCACGCGCAGATTGAACAGCGCCGCACCGCAACTGATGATCAGCTCCCGATCGTACGGATCGACAACGGGCAGCGCCCGTAGCCGGTCGGCGCACAGCAGGATCCGGTCGCGGCTGGCGACGAAGCGCCACGGCTGGCTGTTGTGGCTCGACGGGGCGAGCGTTGCGTGGCGCACGGCGTAACGCAACGCGTAGTCGTCGAGCTTGTCGAGTGGCGTGGCGCTGGCGGCAGGGTCGTGTGGCTTGTCGAGCATGGTGTATCCCGACTCTCAATGGCGCGGGGCGCCCGGTGAAATCAGTGCGGCATGATTGAGAAAGCCGCCAACAAGGGCGGCGTGGGATCAGTCTAGGTGCCGAAGCGTGGTCGCGATTGACTTGAGTCAACCCTACGCGGATAGCGCTGGTTTCTGATGAGCAGATAGCCGTCCGCGCTGTGCTGCACTTGCGTGGTCTCTGGCGCGCCTGAGGTGTTTAGCGTGCGAAGCCAGGACGAACGCCGCGCGCTAGCAGCTAGAAGCTAGAAACGAAACAGTTCCACCGCCGACGTCGTGAGAATCGTCCGTCTGGCTGCCTCGTCGGGAATCCACCGCTGCAGCGCGTTCGCGGCCGCGGCGTAGTCGACGAGGTGGCGATGCTGCGTATGGGGCCAGTCGCTGCCCCAGACGAGCCGTTGCGCGCTGAATGCATCGAGCAGCGCCGCTGCGAGTGCGATTGCGCTTTCGGTGCCGCACGCGCCTTGCACGCTGCGATAAGCGGCGGAAAGCTTGACCCACACGTCGCCGGACGACGCCTTCGACACCAGATGGCGAAAACCGGGATCGTCTACGCCGCGCGCGGCATCTGGACGGCCGAAGTGATCGACCACGACCGTGCAGCGGTGCGCGAGCAGCGCGTCGAGCACATAGGGCAAATCGGCGGCGTGCACCTGCACTTCGACATGCCAGCGCAGCGCGTTGAGCCGCGAAAGCAGTGCCGACCATCGGCGGCCATGAAAATCGGGCAACGGCACACCGATCAAATTCAGCCGCGCCCCGACGACATGCGCGGCATTCAGCGCTTCGAGTTCCTCGTCGCCGACTTCCGGATCGACGACAGCGACACCGCGAAAGCGCCGCGCATAGCGCTTCGACACTGCCGCCAGAAACGAATTGTCGACGCCAAGAAAGCTCGGCTGCACGAGCACGCCGTGAGACATGCCGTGACTGGCGAGCTGGTCGACGTACTGATCGAGCGTCGCGTCGTAGTCGGGAGCGTGACGGCGCTGCGCGGCGAGCGGCAGCCCCTGCACGAATATGTGCGCATGCGAGTCGATGCCGGTCACGTACGATGCTTCTGTATCGAGCCACGCGGCGTTCTTTCCGGAGAGGCTCAGGAAAGGATCGGCGGCGGTTGCGGGCAAAGTGAGGTCCATCGTGTGTTCAGTCTGGGAGTCGGTTCAATGGTCGGCGCGTGGCGACGGGAAGGCGCGCACTCAGCTGCGCGAAGCGGCAGGGGCGTCGGTCCGCGCGCCGCTTTGCGCGGAGGTTGCCATGCGGCGGCCGCGTGTCTCGGGCAGCAGCAAGGCCGCGATAACGACGAGGCCATACGCCACGCCTGCGTCAATGCCGAGCGCCGCGCCGAGCGACATCGAACTGCTCATATGGCCGATCAACACCGGAAAGCCCGCCGATACGATGCGGCCGAAGTTGTAGCAGAACCCGACACCCGTGCCGCGCACGCCCTGCGGATACAACTCGTTGAAGAGTGCGCCGAGCGTCGCGGGAATACCCGCCGAGAACAGCCCGAGCGGGAAGCTCAGGATCAACATGGTGGTGTCGCTGAGCGGCAGGAAGGTGTAGATGTTGACCATCACCGCGCAGCACACGGCAAAGAGGATCACGTTCCGGCGTCGCCCGATGCGGTCCTGCAGCCAGGCGCTCACGAAGCAGCCGACGATGAACGCGACAATGACAACGGCCAGGTAGCCGCCTGTACCCAGCACTGAGAGGTGGCGCTCGGTCTTGAGGTACGTCGGCAGCCAGGTGGTGATCGCGTGATAGCCGCCGTGCGCACCGAGTCCGATCAGGGCGCCGACGAGGGTCGTGCGAATCACGGCGGGATCGAAAATGCCCGCGGCAATGCTGAAGACGCCGCGCTGGCCACGTTCGTCGCTCGCCGTCTGCGCCTCGCGCGGCGGCTCGACGATGTTGCGGCGCAGGTACAGCACGAGCACCGCGGGCACGAGACCGATCGCGAACAGCACACGCCAGGCCCATTGCGGCGACACGAACGAAAAGACCAGCATATACAGCAGCACCGCGCCGCCCCAGCCGAAGCCCCAAGCGCTTTGCACGATACCCATCGCCTTGCCGCGATGCTTCGGGTTCATCGTCTCGCTGAGGAGTACGGCGCCAGCCGTCCACTCGCCGCCGAAACCAATGCCTTGCAACGTCTTCAACACCAGCAACTGGTCGAAGTTCTGCGCGAACGCGCTTAAGAATGTGAACAGCGAGAACCAGACGACGGTGATCTGCAGGGCCCGCACGCGGCCCACGCGGTCAGCCAGAATGCCCGCGAGCAGGCCGCCTAGCGCACCGGCTACGAGCGTTGCGCCGCCGATCAGTCCGGCCTGGCCCTTGCTGATGCCCCACGTTGCCAGCAGCGACGGAATGACGAGGGAAAAGACCTGCGTGTCGACGCCGTCGAGCGCCCAGCCTGCGAAGCAGCTCCACAACGTTCTCTTTTCGAGGGGCGTGATGTCCCGGTACCAGCGCATGGTCGTCTCCTTGTGCGCGCCGCTGGGCGCGGCGGCCGGGGCTTGATCAGCACGGCCGCTGTTAATTGGTGGAGGTCATTCTAAAAAAGGCGGGAATGCGCGCATACTATGGAAATGTTGTTCTTTCATAGCATTTTGATATGGAATCTGTCCGCACGCTCAAGTATTTCCTCGCTGTCGTCGACGCCGGCAGCGTCACTGGCGCGGCCAGTCAGCTGGGCATGGCGCAGCCCGCGCTCAGTCAGGCCATCACGCGGCTGGAGCAGGACCTTGGCGTGAAGCTGCTGGCGAGAACGCGCCGCGGCGCGGCGCTGACGCCAGCGGGCGAGGCGATCGTCGACGACATCCGGCTGAGCGTGTCGCGCATCGAGGCGGCCGAAAAGCGCGCACGCGATATCGGCGCGCAGCGCGGCGGGCGGCTCGCTATCGGCTTCGCGTCGGCGGCGCTGTTCGAGGTGATGCCCAAGGCGATCGCGGCGCTGCGCCGCGCGGTGCCCAACGTCGAACTGACGCTGCGCGAAATGAGCAATGCGGAGCAGGCCAGCGCACTCGATTCCGGCGAGATCGACATTGGCCTGCTGCACACGCCGGTTGCCGTGAGCGGACGAATGCGCGAGAAGCTGATCGTGCGCGAGCGGCTGCTGGCGGTCGTGCACGAGTCGTATCCGCTCGGCGCCGACGGCAAGCTTGGCCTCGCGGATCTTGCACGCATCGGGCTGGTCTGGTTTCCGCATGGCCAGTTGCCGGTGGTGCGCGCGGGCATCCTGAGCGCGTTTCGCAAGTTCGGCTGCGAGGCCAATATCGTGCAGGACGCCAATCGGTCGCTAACCGTGCTCGCTTGCGTTGCGGCAGGGTGCGGCGCTTCGTTGCTGCCGGAATCCGTCAAGGCGCTCCAGTTTTCCGGCGTGCGCGTATGTGAAGTGCGCGAGGGCGGCGCGCTGCCGTTCTTCGAACTCAGCGCGATCTGGCCACACCGGTCGCGGCCCACGCTCGCCGACAAGTTCGCTTCGTTGCTCAGTTCGCGTTGAGCCGATCAATCAGGAAAGGCGTGGCTGCGGCCGTGCCGTTGCGGGCGCGCGCCCCGGGTGACGGTACGCTCGAAGGGCGAGCAGCCTCTATTCACGTTTCGCGTTTGAAGTCGCACGCGGCGCGAGTTCGATAAAGCGCGCGGCAAACACGACATAGAGGAACTGGCGCAGGCGCGCGGCGAAGTGCGGGACGGGTTGCATGGCGAGTCTCGTTGGACGCATGGGCAAGTGAATGAGCGGGCTGCGTGAGCCGCATGCAAACGCAATTCACATGCCATTGGACTTTCGCGCCTGCGCGGCGCTGCATGGGCAGGCACGCCGCCCCGTCGCGGTGCCTGGCCCCGCAACATGGTGCACGCGCTGCACTGCGATTGAGCGGACGTGGCGCGTTCTGGCGCGTGCCTCGCTCCCACTCGCGCCGCGAGGGCGCATCGAGGCGGGCTTCAACGCACCCAGACAGACTTGGCACAGAACTCGCTAATTAGCCTGGCGAGAGGTGCGAAGCAATTTGCATCATCTTAGGATCGCTAGGGTTCCGGTCGGCGCAACGCATGAGTTCATGCCGCGTGTTCGATGCCTGGTCCGAGAGCAATCCGGTCTCGTCTCCCACCTTGCCTGCAAGGCGGCGATGAGGCTCCACGGAGGGATAAAAGCCCGGGAGGTCGCGATGTCGTTCGGTCGCCCTCTCACGCTTTTTCCCTTCGCAAACCGGAGCCTCCATGCCGACCCGCTTCTCTTCTGCCTGCGCGCAGCCTGACCTGCCAACCGCCTTGCCACCCGTGGACGTGCTGTGGGAAACCGTGATTCCCGCCGGCGCGCATTGGTCGGGCATCCTGCGCCGTGGACTTGCGTTGCGCGTGATCGACCTCGAAGGCGGCGCGAATCTCGCCGCCGTGTTCCACCGCCAGGAAGATCCGCTGGAACGCTACAACATGGCCGACACGCTCAAGGCGCAGCACACGGCCCATCTCACGCGCGGCCATGCGCTTTATACCGACATGGGCCGCGTGATCGCCTCGATTACCGCGGATACGCTCGGCTGGCACGACCCCCTCGGCGGGGTGGGTGACGCGACGCTCTCCATGCGCAAGTATGGCGAGCGGCGCTACCAGGCACACCGAAACGACATGATCCGCAACGGCCGCGACAGCCTCGTGCTCGAACTCGCGAAATACGGCTTGGGCGCGCGCGATCTCGTGGCCAACGTCAACTTCTTCAGCAAGGTGGCCGTGGGCGAGGACGGCTCGCTCGAATTCGTGCCACGCCACTCGCAGGCGGGCGCGGCGTTCGACCTGCGCTTCGAGATGAACACGCTCGCGGCGTTTTCAACGGCCCCGCACCCGCTCGATCCGCACGGCGAGTACGCGCCGAAGCCGGTGAAGCTCGTTGCCTGGCGCGCCTACGCGGCGGACGCGGCCGCCAGCGCCGACGACCTGTGCCGCACGGCCTGCGCCGAGAACGAGCGCGGCTTCATCAACACCGACCGTCTGTTCGCCTGAGCGCAAAGGATCTGTCATGCCGATCATCGAAAGCGCGCTCGACGAGCGCAATGCCCATACCGATTTCACTCTGCCTGCGGGCGAGCCGTGGATGCACGACATGAAGCGCGGCGAAACGCTGCGCATCGTCGACCTCGAAGGCAACCAGGCCGTGGACACGCTGTTCTACAGCAGCGCCGATCCCACCGAACGCTACAGCGCGCAGGACACCATTCGCGCGCAGCGCAACCTTTATCTGAGCGCGGGCAGCGTGCTCATGTCGAACCGCGGTGCGCCGTTGCTCACCATCGTCGCCGATACGTGCGGCCGCCACGACACGCTTGGCGGCGCCTGCGCGGCCGAGAGCAACACCGTGCGCTACGCGCTCGAAAAACGCCACATGCACAGCTGCCGCGACAGCTACCTCAACGCGCTTGCGCACTGCACGTGCGGCGTGGGCGCGCTGCTCGGCAAGCGCGATATCGTCAGCAACATCAACTTCTTCATGAACGTGCCCGTTACGCCGCTTGGCAAGCTCACGTTCGAAGACGGCATCTCCGCGCCCGGCAAATACGTAGAAGTGCGCGCGGAGCAGGATGTGACGGTGCTGATCTCGAACTGCCCGCAGTTGAACAACCCGTGCAACGGCTATAACCCGACGCCCGTGCGTCTGCTCGTATGGGGGGCATGACGATGGCGTTCGACAAGGTTCTCATTGCCAACCGCGGCGAGATTGCGTGCCGCGTGATCCGCACGCTCAAGCGTCTGGGTATCGCCTCCGTCGCCGTGTATTCCGAAGCGGATCGCCACGCCATGCACGTCATGCTCGCGGATGAAGCCGTTTGCATCGGGCCTGCGCCCGTTGCGCAGAGCTATCTGAACGCCGAGGCCATTCTCGCGGCGGCGCAACGCACCGGCGCCCAGGCCGTGCATCCGGGCTATGGCTTTCTCTCCGAGAACGCCGCGTTCGCGGGGGCTTGCGAGCGAGCAGGCATCGCCTTCATCGGCCCGCGCGCCGAGCAGATGACGGCCTTCGGCCTCAAGCACACGGCACGCGACATCGCGCGTGCCAACGAAGTCGCGCTGCTGCCTGGCACGGGTCTGCTGCCCGACGTGGCGGCGGCGCTCGAAGCAGCGCTCACGCTTGGCTACCCCGTAATGCTCAAGAGCACGGCGGGCGGCGGCGGTATCGGCATGTCGCTGTGCCGCGACGCCGCGCAGCTCGAAGCCGCATTCGCCTCGGTTGTGCGGCTTGGCGAAAGCAACTTCGCTAACGCGGGCGTGTACCTGGAAAAGTTCGTCGAGCATGCGCGCCATATCGAAGTGCAGGTGTTCGGCGACGGCCGGGGCAACGTGATCTCGCTCGGCGAGCGCGACTGCTCGGTGCAGCGGCGCAACCAGAAGGTGATCGAGGAAACGCCCGCACCGGGCCTGACCGACGACGAACGCCGCGCATTGCACGGCACGGCCGTGCAATGCGCGAAAGCGGTGAGCTATGCGAGCGCGGGCACGGTGGAGTTCGTGTTCGACACGCAAACCCGTGCGTTCTATTTCCTCGAAGTGAACACGCGGCTTCAGGTGGAGCACGGTGTGACGGAAGAGGTGTACGGCGTCGACCTCGTGGAATGGATGATCCGCCAGGCCGAAGGCACGCTTGCGCCGCTCGACACGCTCGCACCCGCCAATACGCTCGCGCCGCGTGCGGCGAGCATCCAGGTGCGCGTCTACGCCGAAGATCCGAACCGCCAGTTCCAGCCGAGTTCGGGGCTGCTCACGCACGTAGCGTTTCCCGCCGACGCGCGCGTGGACACGTGGATCGACGCGGGCACCGAAGTCAGCGCGTTCTACGATCCGCTGCTCGCGAAGATCATCGCCACCGGCGCAACGCGCGACGCGGCGCTCGCGAAGCTCGGCAACGCGCTCGCGCACACGCAGCTTTACGGCATCGAAACAAACCTCGACTATCTGCGCGCGATCGTTGGGTGCGCAACGTTCGTGGCGGGCGAGCAAACCACGGGCTTTCTCGGCCGCTTTCTGTTCGCGCCGCACACGATCGACGTGCTCGACGGCGGCGTGCAGACCACAGTGCAGCAAACGCCGGGCCGCCTCGGCTACTGGGACGTGGGCGTGCCGCCCTCCGGCCCGATGGACGACCGCTCGTTCAACCTGGCCAACGAACTGCTAGGCAACGCGCCCGATGCGGCGGGGCTCGAGTTCACGATGGTGGGCGCGACGCTGCGCTTCAACACGGAAACGCTGTTCGTGCTGGGCGGCGCGCCACTTGCGGCCACGCTGGACCGTGAGCCGGTGCCGTACTGGCAGGTGGTGCGCGCGAGCGCGGGCATGGTGCTCAAGCTCGGCGGCGTGACCGGCGCGGGTGTGCGCGCATGCCTCGCGGTGAAAGGCGGCCTGCAGGTGCCCGATTATCTCGGCAGCAAAGCGACCTTCACGCTCGGCCAGTTCGGCGGCCATGCGGGCCGCGCGCTGCGCAAGGGCGACGTGCTGCATCTCGCCCCAGGAGCCGGCAAGGGCGCCGCGACCGAAGTGGGCGCGCAGCTCGCGGCGCAGCGCGTGCCGGCGCTCACGCACGAGTGGGAGCTGGCGGTGCTCGACGGCCCGCACGGCGCACCCGACTTCCTCACGCGCGACGACATTGCGATGCTCTACGAAGCGCGCTGGACCGTGCACTACAACTCCAGCCGCACGGGGGTGCGCCTGATCGGCCCGAAGCCGCAATGGGCGCGCGCGGACGGCGGCGAGGCGGGCCTGCATCCCTCCAACATCCACGACAACGCCTATGCGATCGGCGCCGTGGACTTCACGGGCGACATGCCCGTGATTCTCGGCCCGGACGGCCCGAGCCTGGGCGGCTTCGTGTGCCCGGTCACGGTGATCGGCGAGGAGCTGTGGAAGCTCGGGCAACTGCGCCCCGGCGATACGGTTCGGTTCGTGCCCGCTGCGCCTGCCGCCGTTGCCGCCGTGAAGGGGAACGCGCACGAATGTGTGCTCTATCGTGACGAACAGGCGGGCGAGGGCGTGGGCGTGGTCTATCGCCGCTCGGGCGACCGCAATCTGCTGATCGAATACGGCCCTTCCGTGCTCGACCTGAAGCTGCGCTTCCGGGTGCATGCGCTGACGAACTGGCTCGAAACGCACCGCCTGCCCGGTATCGTCGATCTCACGCCGGGCATCCGTTCGCTGCAGGTGCATTTCGACCCCGCCGTGCTCACGCTCGACACGCTGATCGCGCATCTGCAGGATGCCGAAGCAATGCTGCCAGCCGTCGATGCCATGCGCGTGCCGAATCGCGTCGTGCACCTGCCGCTCTCGTGGGACGACCCGTCCACCCGCGTGGCCATCGAGCGCTACATGCAGTCCGTGCGTCCCGACGCCCCGTGGTGTCCGAGCAATATCGAGTTCATTCGCCGTATCAACGGTCTTGCGAGCATCGACGACGTGAAGCGCATCGTGTTCGACGCGCGCTACCTCGTGCTCGGCCTCGGCGACGTCTATCTCGGCGCACCTGTGGCGACGCCCGTCGATCCGCGTCACCGGCTCGTCACCACCAAGTACAACCCGGCGCGCACGTGGACGCCCGAGAACGCCGTGGGCATTGGCGGCGCGTACATGTGCGTGTACGGCATGGAGGGCCCCGGCGGCTATCAGTTCGTGGGCCGCACCGTGCAGATGTGGAACCGCTATCGCACGACAACCGAGTTCGCGCCGGGCAAGCCGTGGCTGCTGCGCTTCTTCGACGAAATCCGCTTCTTCGAGGTGAGCGAGGCCGAACTCGCGGAGTGGCGCAGCGAGTTTCTCGCGGGGCGGCGCAGCCTGCGCATCGAGGAATCGGTGTTCGACCTCGGCGAGTACGAGCGCTTCCTGCACGACGAGGCGGCCTCGATCGCCGCGTTCAAGACCACGCAGCAAGCCTCGTTCGAGGCCGAACGCGAGCGCTGGCGCGAAGCGGGTCAGGCCGAGTACGTCGCCGAAGGCGCAGCAGACGAAGCAGCCGGCGCCGCACGCGCCGCCGAAGCCCTGGCCGACGACTGCCGCGCGATTGGCGCCGACGTATCGGGCAGCGTGTGGAAGCTGCTCGTCGCCGAGGGTGAGCGCGTCGAAGAGGGCCAGGACCTGGCCATCCTCGAATCGATGAAGATGGAAGTGACCGTGACCGCAAGCGCGGCCGGCGTGATCGACGCGCTGGATTGCGCGGCCGGCGACGCCGTGGTGGCGGGGCAGCGTTTGATGGTAATCCGTGTGGCGTCCGAAGCATCGGGCGATCCCGCACACGCAACCGCCGTGAGCGGCGAGGAGGCCGCATGCCAATGAATCCGCATAACGACGACCTGCCCATGACCCTCGCGGCGCTGCGCGCGCGCTACCTGGACGGCAGCCTCACGCCGGCGCAACTCGTCGAACGCATTGCCGCGCGCACCGGCGCCGACGATCCGCATCGCGTATGGATCCGTGCGCTCACGCGCGACGAGATGATGCGTTACGCCGACGCGCTGTCGCAACGTGATCCCGCCACGCTGCCGCTCTATGGCGTGCCGTTTGCGATCAAGGACAACATCGACCTCGCGGGCGTGCCGACCACGGCCGGTTGCCCCGCTTATGCGTATATGCCGGAGCGCAGCGCGCCCGTGGTCGAGCGCCTGATCGCGGCGGGCGCGATTCCCGTGGGCAAGACCAACCTCGACCAGTTTGCCACGGGCCTCTCGGGCCAGCGCTCGCCCTATGGCGCGTGCCGAAATGCGCTGGACCCGGAGTACGCCTCGGGCGGTTCCAGTTCGGGCTCGGCCGTGGCCGTGGCGCTCGGCCTCGCCGCGTTCTCGCTGGGTACCGACACGGCGGGCTCGGGCCGCGTGCCGGCGGCGTTTCATGGTCTCGTGGGTCTCAAGCCGACCAAGGGCGTGCTGAGCACGCAGGGCGTGGTGCCCGCGTGCCGCTCGCTCGATTGCGTTTCGATCTTCGCGCACTCGGCGAACGACGCGCAGCGCGTGTTCGAGTGCGCGCGCGGCGTAACCGAGGACGACCCGTATGCACGCGCCTGGCAGCCAACCGGTCGCGAGCGCGCAACACTTGCCGGCGTGCGCTTCGGCGTGCCGCGTGCGGCACAGTTGAGCTTCTATGGCGACGCTTCCTATGCGGCGGCGTTCGACGCGGCGCTCGCGAAGCTGCGCGCGGCCGGCGCCGAACTCGTGGAGATCGATTTCGAGCCGTTCCTCGCCACGGCGCGGCTGCTCTACGAAGGCCCGTTCGTGGCCGAGCGCCTTGCCGCCATCCGGCCGTTCTTCGAGGCGCAGCCCGAAGCGCTGCATGCTGTCACGCGCGAGATCGTGGGCGGTGCAATGCGCTGGAGCGCGGCCGACACCTTCGCGGCGTTCGACCGTCTCGCGGCGCTTCGCATGGAAAGCGAGCGCGTGTGGCCGCGGATCGACGCGCTCGTCACGCCGACTTCACCCACCACATCCACAATCGCCGAACTCGAAGCGGACCCCATTGGCGTGAATGCGCGCTTCGGCTACTACACCAACTTCGTGAACCTGCTCGACTTGAGCGCGCTCGCCGTGCCAGCGGGCGTGTGCGCAAGCGGTCCGCACACGGGCAAACCATTCGGCATCACGTTCGTTGCGCGCGCACACGACGACGCGTACCTGCTCGACCTGGCCCGCGCGTGGCTGGGCGAGCGCGCCGCGCTGGCGCACGCCCCCGGCATCAGCGCTCAGGGCGGCTCGCACGCGTGTCGCGCGGCGCTGGCCGAGGCAGGGTCGCATAGCGCAAGCGGGAGCGCCGAAGCATGAAACCCCACGCCATTACGTCAAGAAAACCGTTGCACTTTCACTCCTGGAGATTCGCCATGAAGATGACGCACGTTCCGTTCGCAACCCACGCAGACAACGCACGCCACGCAACATCTGCCGCACCGCTGCGCCGTTGGGCGCTGCGCGCCGCCAGCGCGCTCACACTGGCCACGGGCCTGTTCGCGGCCGGCGTACAGGCCGCGGCCGCCGCGCCGCTGCGCATCGGCTACAGCGACTGGCCGGGCTGGGTGGCGTGGCAGGTGGCCATCGACAAGGGCTGGTTCAAGGAAGCGGGCCTCGACGTGAAATTCGACTGGTTCGACTACGCGGCCTCGATGGACGCCTTCGCGGCCAACAAACTCGACGCCGTGCTCGTCACCAACGGCGATGCGCTCACGATGGGCGCGAACGGCGCGAAGAACGTGATGGCGCTCATCACCGACTACTCGAACGGCAACGACATGGTCATCGCCAAGCCGCCCGCACGCAAGATCCAGGACCTCAAGGGCAAGAAGATCGGCGTGGAGTTCGGCGTGGTCGATCACCTCTTGTTGCTCGACGCGCTCCAGCGCGCAGGGATGAAGGAGGGCGAAGTCACGCTCGTGAACGCGAAGACCAACGAAACGCCGCAAGTGCTGGCTTCTTCCGACGTCTCGGCCATCGCAGCATGGCAGCCGAACGCGGGCGAAGCGCAGCGCGCGGTGCCGGGTGCGCGGCCCGTGTTCACCTCCGCCGACGAGCCGGGCCTCATCTACGACGTGCTTGCCGTGAACCCTGTGAGCCTCGCCGCGCACAAGGCCGACTACGAAAAGCTCGCTAAGGTCTGGTACCGCGTGGTGAAGTACATCGACGACCCGGCCACGCAACCCGACGCCGTGAAGATCATGGCCGCGCGCGTGGGCCTCACGCCGGCGCAGTATCTGCCGCTGCTCAAGGGCACGAAGCTGCTCACGCTGCCCGAGGCGCAACACGCCTACGTAAAAGCCGACGGATTCGGCTCGCTCTACGGATCGAGCCATGTCGCCGACGCGTTCAACGTGAAGTACCAGGTCTACAAGACCTCGCAGGACGTGAACACGTATGTGGACCCCTCCCTCACGAGCGCACTGAAGTAAGGCAGCGAGTCATACAGGGCCTGTTCTCGACGTGAAATCAGCGTGAACAGGCCCTGGCAGCAGAACGTCAAGGAGAACATCATGGCCGAAATCAGCCAGACCGGATGGTTTGCCGTACGCCGCGAGCTTTCGCCGCGCGGCAAGTGGATGTTGGGCATCGGCTCGTTTCTGTTGCCGGTGCTCGTGTGGTGTCTCGTGAGCTATGTGCCGTTCGTCTGGCATCCGCAAGTGTTGATCACGCAGCCGGGCAGCGTGGACTATTTCCAGCCCGGCATGCGTGTCGACAAGGCCGTGTTCGCCGACGAACTCGACCATGCGCGGCAAACCCACGCCGCGCTGCCGGCGGGCATGCCCGCGAACCCGGTGTATCTGCCCGCGCCGCACGAAGTGCTGCGCGCGTTCTATACCGCGTTCACGACACCGCCCGTCGCTCAGGACGGCGTGTGGCTGCATCAGAGCCTCTGGCACAGTGTGCAGATCATCTTCTGGGGCTTTGTGTTCTCGTCGCTGATTGGCGTGCCGCTCGGCATCGTGTGCGGCACCTATAGCGTGCTCGCACGACTGCAGGAGCCGTTCTTCGAGTTCTTCCGCTATTTGCCGGCGCCCGCGTTCGGCGCGCTGATGGTGGCCGTGCTCGGCATCTACGACGCGCCGAAGATCGCCATTATCGTGATCGGTACGCTGTTCCAGCAGGTGCTCATCATCGCAAACACCACGCGCAAGCTCGAATATGGCCTGCTCGAAGCGGCGATGACGCTCGGAACCACGCGGCTGAAACTGCTCACGCACGTTGTGGTGCCCGGCATTCTCCCCGATCTCTATCGCGACCAGCGCATTTTGCTCGGCTGGGCGTGGACCTACCTGATCGTCGCGGAGCTTGTGGGCACGAGCTCGGGCATCACGTGGTACATCACGCAGCAGGCGCGCTATCAGCACTTCGACAACGTCTACGCGGCGATCATGATGATCGGCATCATTGGCCTCGGCACCGATCTCGTGCTGGCGTTCCTCGGCCGCAAGCTGTTTCCGTGGGATCGCACGCTCAAGGCCTGACGCGCGGCGCAATCGCCTGCATGCGTGCGCAACGACACGCATTTCGAAACGCATTCTGGATCATCAAGGACCGCATCATGTTCAATCCGCAAACCGTTCCCGACTATCTCCTTCAGTCCGAGGCGGTGCGCGCGCGCTTCGAAAAACTGAAAGCGCGCGAGCCGATCCTGGAAGTGCGCAATCTCACGAAGCGGTTCGTCACGCCGCAGGGCGAGCACACGGCGCTCGCCGATGTGAGCTTCACCACGCACCGGCGCGAGTTCGTGTGCGTGATCGGGCCTTCGGGCTGCGGCAAGTCCACGCTGATCCGGATTCTCGCGGGCCTCGAAGCGCAAACATCGGGCGAGGTCCGCGTGAACGGCAAGACAGTGAGCGGCCCAGGCGCCGACCGCGGCATGGTGTTTCAGGGCTATACGCTTTTTCCGTGGCTCACGGTGAAGAAGAACGTGATGTTCGGATTGCGTATGAATGGGCAGGGCAAGGCCCAAGCCGAGCGCGAGGCGCTGCAATGGCTCGACCTCGTCGGGCTGGAGCCGTTCGCCAACGCGTATCCGCACCAGCTTTCCGGCGGCATGAAGCAGCGCGTGGCGATTGCACGCGCGCTCGCCAATCGGCCCGGCATCCTGTTGATGGACGAACCATTCGGCGCGCTCGATGCGCAAACGCGCGCGAAGATGCAGGCGCATTTGCTCGATATCTGGCGCAACGTCGACATTACGATTTTCTTCATCACGCACGACCTCGACGAAGCGATCTACCTGGCAGACCGTATCCTCGTGCTGAAGGCGCATCCGGGGCAGGTGCAGGAGTTGATCGAGGTGCCGGTGCCGCGTCCGCGCGGCTACGCGCAGTTCAACACGCCGGAGTTCCTCGCCACGCGCGCGCGCCTCGACGCGCTGATTCATCCGCCGGCGCAGGAGGAACCCGAGGACGAGGCCCGCGTGCGCCCGCACATGATTCGCTTGACCGACGTGAACGACACGGTGGAGTGAGCCGTGCCGGTGCAGGCATGCATGCCTGAAGCCGCGTGCAGCGTCGGCGCTCGGCAAGGGCGTTATGGCTTGATGAACCTCAGCGTCATGCGATCCGATTCGCCGATCTCGGCATAGCGCGCGCGGTCCGCGTCGCCGCCCTCGTAGGTGGGCGGCAGCGACCAGACGCCGTGCGGATAATCCTTGGTGTCCTTCGGATTCGCGTTGATCTCGCTGCGTGCGGCCAGCACGAAGCCCGCGCTCTGCGCATGCTCGATCACGTACGCTTCGGTCACGTAGCCGGTATCGATCATCTGCTGCACGGTCGTGCCTCGCCGCGCGCGATGCTCCTCGACGCCAAGCACGCCGCCGGGTTTCAGTGCGACATAGAACGCGCGCAGGTTGTCGTCGATCTGGCCGTCCTTGATCCAGTTGTGGATGTTGCGGAACGTGAGCACCTCGTCGAACTGGCCTTGCGCCTCGAAGCCCGTGAATTCGCCTGCGCGCAAGGCGCCGACCTTGACGTTGCCATAAAGCGCCGGGGCTGCTGCGAGCTTGCGCAGGAAGGCGGCGTCGGTGTCGCGGTCTTCGGCGGCCAGTTCCGCCGACGTGCTGACATATTGCGCCTCGTAGAGATGGCCGCCAGCGTGCAGCCACGGCGCCAGGATGTCCGTGTACCAGCCGCCGCCCGGTGCGATTTCGAGCACCGTTTGCGTGGGCTCGACGCCGAAGAACTGCAGCGTCTCCTTCGGATGTCGATAGACGTCGCGCGCTTTGGCCCGCTCGCTACGCTGGGGACCGGCGATCGCGGCATCGAGTGAAGTGGCGGCCGCAGCTTGCGTCTGTGCGCCGTGTCCGGCCTGCTGGCTGGACGTCGCACATCCGGCTGCGAAGAGCGCGAGAGACGCTGTGGCAATGGCCGCAGTGCGTTTTAGCGCAAGGCGTGTGAACACTCGATGACGTTGGACCGGAATCATGGGCGAGGGGTGCAGGTTGTGGATAGTCCACACGATACCCGGATACGTGCGCCTGCGCTGGCCAGCCAAATGTTTAGCATCATTGCCGTGGTGTCTTGCACGCCTCGCGCCATCGTCGTGAGGGCTTAACGCATTCGTGTGACGATGCGCCCGCCCCCGGCTCATGGGCACTATGCCGCGTATCCGGGATTGTGCCGGTCGAGCCGGCGAAGCAGCCCAGGCCAGGCGAGCGCGCCCGGGCTGACACCCCGCGTCACGGTGGCGATCTGCTGCCGGATGCCGTCGAGAATCGGCTGGGCGATCGGCCGAAGCTTCGAGCCCCCCGCCTGTGCGCGGACCTGAATCATGCACGCCGCTTCGAAGAAGTACATCGCGACGAACGCGTCCGCCGGCGTAGCGCCAACGGTCAGGAGCCCGTGGTTGCGCAGCATCAGATTGGTGTTGTTGCCGAGGTCGCGCACCAGCCGGGGCTTCTCCTCTTCGTTGAGGGCGATGCCTTCGTAGTCGTGATAGCCGAGCGAGGCGAGCACGCCAAGCGACTGCTGGGAGAGGGGCAGCAGTCCCGCTTCCTGGGCCGATACGGCCACGCCGTTGACCGAATGCGTGTGCATCACGCACAGCGCGTCGTCGCGCGCCTCGTGCACTGCGCTGTGAATCGTGAAGCCGGCCGGATTGATGTCGTACGGCGAGTCGGACACCTTGCGGCCTGCCAGGTCGATCTTGACGAGCGAAGACGCGGTGATCTCGTCGAACATCATCCCGTATGGGTTGATCAGGAAATGGTGCTCGGGTCCGGGTACGCGCGCGGAGATATGGGTAAACACGAGGTCGTCCCATCCGAACAGCGCGGTCAAACGGTACGCCGCCGCGAGATTGACGCGCGCGTCCCATTCGGCGGCGGTTACGGCATGCTTCAGGCTGAGATCAGATGCGGCCATATCGAGTCTCCTCAATCAATCGGTCTGAACAGCTTCGGTGACGCCCCATGGCCGTACATCCTGTCCGGGCACGGCACGCAGCGCAGGCGTAGACGAATGATCGCTCAAATCGGGCGCAGCAACTGTCGGCTAGTCGACAAGCCGCTCATGCTCTGAAGCGCTGAAATGCTCAATGCCTGAAACGATGCGCGGCGCCATGCGCCGCGCATCGAGGCGCTTACTGGTTGCCCATGGGCGCGCCCGCGCTGCCGCGGACTTCGATCTTGCTGTTCACGGTGCGCACGCCGCTCACGCCCTGCGCCACCGAAGTGGCGAGCGAGATCTGATTCTCGTTCGCGACCACGCCGCTCAGCGTGACAACGCCGTCATGCGCGCGCACGCGGATATAGGTCGACTTCAGTCCCTGCTTGCGCGCGGCGCGCAGCGCCTGGCGCACGTTTGCAGCGAGCTGCTTGTCGGTTGGCGCGGACGCGGCCGCAACGGGCGCCGCTGTCGCGGCGGAAGCGCTCGAGGCGGCGCTGCCGCCTTGCGCATGCACACTCGCGCAAACGGCGACCAGCAGGGCGGCGGCAAGCCGCACGGAATGGCGAATCGTCATGTCGTTTCTCCCCAAGTCAATGGATCATGTGTCGTGGTGCTCGAATCGTCGTGCGTGAGCACGCTTAGAACTTGTGATACATGCCGATCAGCACGACGTGCGGCGTCTTGTAAAACTGCGTTCCGTTCGAGGTCGAATAGGCGTTGCTCACGTTGTCGAGCGTAGGCTGCTGCGTGTACGGATACGGGTAGTGGCTATAGGTGGGCGCGGTGCCGATATTGTGGATCACCGAGCCGCGCACATAGAGCGCCGTGCGTTTGGAGAGGTTGTAGTCGTAGCCGAGCGTCACGCCGTACGAGTGGTCGACCCAGCCGCCAACGGTGCGATACACCACTTCGGCGCGGAAGTCGTTGCGCTTCAGGTAGCGGTAGATGGCGCCGAGCGTATACGTCGACGACACACGATCGCCTTCAAGACGCGGCGCGAGGAAGCTGTAGCCCGCGGAAAGCACGTAGTGACCGGCGTCGTACAGCAGGCCGCCCGAGATGTTGTCGGTGCGCACGTATTGCGACGGATTGAGCCCGTTCACCGCGTAGTTGCCGAAATAGCTGACCGTGCCGAACAGATGGCCGTCAAAGTAGTTCACGGCGATGGAGCGGTTGGTCAGCGTCGGCGCGGTCGAGTCCGCGCTGTGCATCTGGATCAGCGCCTGGGCATTGAACGGGCCATACCACGGCGACGAGTAGCTCACCGCGTTCGAGATGTGCAGGGGCTGGTAGCTGGCGCCTGGGCCGAGGTCATAGGTCCAGCCGGCCAGATAGGCGACCGTCGAAACCGACAGCACCTCGCCGAACACGTCGATGAACAGCGGCACGCCAACGGCGTCCTGCAAACCGAACTTCACCTCGCCCGTTTTCGCCGAGCCGAGCGCGATCCACGCTTCACGGTTGAACATGGTGTTCGACGTGCCGAGCGACCCGTTCGATGCATCGAAGCCGTTTTCAAGGGCGAAGCGCACGCGGTAGCCGCCGCCGAGGTCCTCGACCCCATACATGCCGAACTTCGAGGTCCACTCGCCGCCGCTTTGCTGCACGAACGCGGTCTGCGCGCCCTTCGTGAAGCCGATCGCGTTGTCCACGACGCCATAGAGCGAGATGCCCGGCGTATAGGCGCCCGTGCTCGCGTACGGCACGCCCTGGAAGTAGTCGGTGAAGAACAGGTTCGACGGCATCTGCGCCGAAGCGGCCTGGCTCGCGGCGCAAAGCGCGGCAGCCATGCCGGCGCGGCGCGCGGCGAGCGCGAAGCGCGTCGGTTTCGAGTGGGGTCCCGTATTGTGTGCGGCGGAATGGGGCCGAAGGCTGCTTGCTGACATTTATAGGCTCTTTGGGTTGGTCAGAAACTGCAAAAGTGGCGGTGGTCACGCGCGCGGCGAGAAGTGACGGATTCGCGTTCCGCCGCCGGACTGGTTGGGGGTCATTCAGCGCGCAAATAGCGCTCGGTCAGCGCGACGAACCACGCCGCGCCCCAGCTGAGCGCCGCGTCGTTGAAGTCGTAAGCCGGGTTGTGGACGAGGCAGCCGCCTGTCTGGCCGGTGCCGTTGCCGAGCAGCACGTAGCAGCCCGGCAGGTGTTCGGACATCCACGAGAAGTCCTCGCTGCCCATGATGGCCTCGGGCAGCATGGTCAACGCCGCCTTGCCCGCGAGCGCCTCGATGGTCTCGATGGCGAGGTCGGTGGCCGCGCGGTCGTTGACGAGCGGACGCGAGATCGCGCGGTAATCCACCGTTGCGGTGACGCCGTACGACTGCGCCTGCAACCCGGCAATGCTGCGAATGCGCGCTTCGAGCGTGCTGCGCGTCTCGCTGTCGAGCGCGCGCACGGAAAGCTGCAACGTGACGGTCTCCGGTATCACGTTGCCGGCCTTGCCGCCCTCGATCGAACCGACGGTAACGACGGCCGCGCGCGTGGGCTCCACGTTGCGCGCGACGATGGTTTGCAGCGCCATCACGATGCTTGCGGCCGCAACGACCGGATCGCTCGCGAGATGCGGCATCGCACCGTGGCCGCCGCGGCCCGTGACGGTGACCGTCACGCTGTCCGACGAGGCCATCATGCAGCCGTGGCGGACCGCGAACTGACCCACCGGCAGGCCGGGCGCGTTGTGCAGCGCGAACACCTGATCGCAGGGAAAGCGCGTGAAGAGGCCGTCCTCGATCATGCGCGTGGCGCCGCCGAGCCCCTCTTCGGCGGGCTGGAAAATCAGGTTCAGCGTGCCGTCGAACTGTCCTTGCGTCGCGAGATGATGGGCGGCGGCAAGCAGGATCGCCGTGTGGCCGTCATGGCCGCAGGCGTGCATCGTCTGGGCGACGGTGCTGGCGTAGGGCAGGCCGGTCGCTTCCTCGATCGGCAGGGCGTCCATGTCGGCGCGCAGCCCGATTGCACGGCTGGCATTGCCGCGCTTGAGCCGCCCGACCACGCCTGTGCCACCGATTCCCGTCGTGACCTCATAGCCCCACTGCGCGAGTTGCTCCGCGACGATGGCGGCGGTGCGGGTTTCCGCGAAGCCCAGTTCGGGATGCGCGTGGATGTCGCGGCGGATTGAGATGAACTGCGGTTCCGACTCGCGAAGGGCCGCGAGCAGGGTGGCGTAGTGCTGCGTCATGAGATCGATTCCCCCGTAGCCGTTCAGTGCGACGGCATTCAGACGCAGAGCCTAAGGACGATCGGACGAAATAAAAAAACAATAATTGGAATGTCTATTACCAATGGTAATATCCCCCGCATCATGAAAATTCACCAGCTTCGCGCGCTCGTTGAAGTCGCCGCAACGGGCACGCTCAAGGGCGCGGCATACCGCCTTCATGTCACGCAACCCGCTGTGACAAAAGCGATCCGCGAACTGGAAGACGAATTCGGCGTGCGCCTGTTCGAGCGCAATCCATGGGGTGTGGTCCCAACACCGGAGGGTGTTGCACTGCTGCAACGTGCGCGCACGGTCGTGCGCGAAATGGAGCGCGCCGAAGAGGATCTCGCCCACATGAAGGGGCGGCGCGAAGGGCGGCTCGTGATTGGGGTGTCGCCGATTGCCGGCACTGCCGGGCTTGCCGAGGCGTTTGTCGAATTCCGCCGGCGCTGGCCGCATGTCACGATCGAATTCGTCGAGCTAGGCCTGAACCAGTTGCGCGAGCAACTACGTAATCGCGCAGTCGATCTGGCATTTGCGGCGTTTCCCGTGAATCCGGTGAATCCGGGGGAAGATGGCGCACAGGTCAAGGCGCTGCTTGCGTTCGATGCAGTCTTCGTCACGCGCGCGAACGGCCCGTTCGCGCGGGCTTCTTCGCTGGCTCAGTTGCAGGACGCCGAGTGGATCCATACCGACGTCACCGACAACTATCCGGGCTACATTCACGCGATGTTCGAGCGCGCCGGGCTCGAACCGCCGCGGCGAGTCACGCGTTGCACGTCCTACGGCCTTTTTTACGGCCTCACGGTGCGCTCCGACGCGGTGTTCGCGTGGACGCGGCATTCGCTCGAAGAGGCCGAACTGGGCCGCGCGTTTGTCGAATTGAAGGTGGAGGAGCGACCGCCCTCGTTGCAGCTTTATTTGTTTTCCGCGCCCGAGGCGCAGCTTACGCGTCCCGCCGAATACTTCGTCGACTGCATCCTCGACGTTACCGCGCAACGCATGGGTCAACCGCGCACGGGCGGTTTCGCATCCGCCGATTGAGCGCGCAGCGGAGCATGGCGATGCGGTTCGAGAAAGAGGGCGCCGTTTAGCGGGCCGGATGTATCCGGCGCTTGAAGACGTGAAGACGTGAAAGCAGCCCGCTGCTATGCGCAGGGGCTGCCGGCCGTTCGGAAAAGATGGGGGCGCAAAACCGGCGGCGGCGAGGTCTCAGCCCCGCGCGCCGCCAACCTCGCGCGTTTATCCAGCCGCTTGCGCTCGTGCCTGCGGCAGGGGCGTGCCGAGTCCCGCGAGGCTCTGGTCCAGCACCTCGCGCGCCTGGGCGAGCACGGTGCGTTTCCAGTCGTCGGTCTCGACATAGAAGGCCGCGCGCAGCCGTTGCTTGATGGCCTGCGAGCGCTCGATATCGGTCCCGGGATGCTGGTAGAGCCACTGCTCCGCGCGCAGGGCCTCCAGCACCTGGCGTCCGGGCAGCGTGCCGTATTCGAGCGTGAGCCCGTTGTACTCGGCCTGCGGGCACTCGCTCATCACGGCGAGATCCAGCGTTCCGCCAACGACGGTCGAACTGGAGTTTCCTTCCTCACTGCTCGTCACATCGCCCCACCATTGCCGGGCGCGCGCGATCGAGGCCGCATCTTGCTGTCCCTTGTAAATGCGCTCGCCAACGCCTGCAGGGCCGAGGCCGGTATGCACGTCGATCCAGGCGATGCGGCGGCACTGTCGAGCATGCTCGCGCAGGATCTCGCGAATGCGCAGATGGCTCCACGTCGGCGCATTGCCCACGTAGAAGAGCCCTTGAGGGTCGACCTGCTGGCCAGCGGAAATGGCCGTTTGAAGTTTGCGCCGGCCATGCCGCAACGCATACCCGAGCAGGCCGAGCGTGCTCGTCAGCGTGGGAGGACAGCGGCGCGGCACGAGCAGCGAGGCGATCTCGCGATAGGCGCTGTTCTGAGTGGACGATGCACCGAAGTCGCGGAAATTGCGATTGAGGTCGACGTTCTCGTGCGTCACGCGGCGCTCCCACGAAAACCCATAGGGATTGAGCGCGTGGATGTAAAGCACCGCCAGGTCGTCGCGTTTGCAGCGCTGCAGCCAGTCGGCGTCGCGCAGCAGATCGAGCTGCACGCCCGAGCCGCAGAACCCCTCTATGCCGTGGCAACCGCTGCTGATCACGAGCAGGTTGGCCGCATCGGGTGCGCCCATGCGCGCGACGTCGATGGCGAGTTCCTCGCCGTCACGGCCGACCATGGGGTGAATGTGGTGTTGCACCGCGAGGCCGGCTTGCGCGCAGGCGGCGAGAAAGCGTTTGCGCGCCTGAGCGTAGCTGAGCGAGAAACTGCCGGGGTCCAGGATCGCGCGCATCAGCCACCCACGCGCACGCGGCCGACGCTGCTCGTGCGTTCGCCGATCGTTACCGTGTCGATCTCGATTTGCGTGCCGAACTCGCTGGAAAGCGTCTGCAGCCGCTCGAGGATGCGGCGCGCCTGGCCGTTGTTCTCCACCGTGTCGAACGCGAGGCGCGGAATGCCGCGCTCGGCGTCGCGGCCGCCAAAGCCGAGTTCGATCGGGTGAAGCAGGAGCGCCTTGAGGCGGCCGTCGGCGTTGAACCGGCATTCGGCCACGACACTCTCGAACCAGATCGGCTCGGAGAAGATGCCGACCACGCGCTTCCACTCGAGGAATTCCGCAGGCGTGCCGACCTTGGGGTTGGTGACGCCCTTGGGACCGACGATAGCCTCGGCGGCCATCCATTCGATCTCCTCCC
Source organism: Paraburkholderia sp. J8-2 (assembly GCF_905220195.1). NCBI lineage: Bacteria > Pseudomonadati > Pseudomonadota > Betaproteobacteria > Burkholderiales > Burkholderiaceae > Paraburkholderia > Paraburkholderia sp. J8-2. The sequence goes on along the minus strand of NZ_CAJMZA010000049.1, from coordinate 19,231 downwards.
ATTCGTCGCGCGGCACGATCTGCTGGCTGTTGTCCATGAAGCAGAAGTTGCCGAGCGAGTACAGCAGCGGCTTGCCGTTGTAGATTTCGATGCCGCGCAGCTGGTGCGGGCCGTGGCCGCACAGCATGTCGGCGCCGCCGTCCACCAGCTTGCGCGCGAGCGCCGGCAAATAGCTGGGGACTTCGGTGGTGAAGTTGTCCGGCTCGTGCGTGTGCTGGGCGACGATCGTGAAATCGCTGGTCTGCTTGGCCTGCCGCAGGTTGCGTTCGATGTCGGCCTGGTCGCGCTTGTCGCACTCGTGGACGATGCGCAGCGACCCCGGGGCCGCTTCGGGATCGACGCGATAGTGCAGCGCCATGCCCAGGTGCACGCTGTGCTGGCCGTGCAGCGCCTTGAGGAGGAAGTGGTCCTGGAAGGCTTCCTGATCGTTCAGGCGCTTGAGCACCGCGAAATCCTCCGCGCTGACGAGACGGTGTGCGGTCGTGCGCAGCGGGTTCAGGCCTGGGCGCGGCGCGACGGCGCCGAGGCCGTCGTTGGCGGGCGCGTTGCGTTCGAAGGTGGTGGCGTAGGAAATCAGCGCCACGCGCGCCTTGTCCGTGTTCAGGAACGCCGGCGCGCGCGCGGCCGCGAGGCTCGCGCCGGTGCCGGCGTGAACGATGCCCGCGTCGTCGAGGAGGCCGTCGGTCATGTTCATGCCCGCCACGCCCCAGTCCAGCGCGTGATTGTTCGCGCGCGCCATCAGGTTGAAGCCGATGGAGGCGAGGTCCGCCGGGCACTCGGGGTCGCTCGTGAGCCAGGCGAAGCCGGACTGCGCTTCCGGGTGTCCGTCGAAGGTTTTGAGGTCGATCGCCGAGCCTTCGTAGTTGCCGACGACGACGTCGCCGCGGGAGAGGATCGCGAGCAACTCGGGCGATTTGCGCGCGAGCTTGGCGCTGATCGCGTGCGTGATGATGATGTCGCCCACGGCGACGACGGTGAAGCCGTCGTCCACGTCGGCTTCGCGCCAGCTGGCCTGTAGCTCGAGGGAGGCGGGGCGCTGCTGGGGCGCCTTGATGCGTTGGTGCAGAGTCATATTGTTGGAGTGCGCATCAGCGCGGTTGGGTATCGCAGTTGAGAAGGTGCGAGCGCGTACGCTCGGGATCGATCAGCGCCAGGCCCAGCAGGCCGCTCGCGACGAGGGCGAGGCCAAAGCCGCCGATCACGAGTTCGAAGCCCGGCGCGATCAGGCCGCCCGCATGCTCGACGGCGCGGCCGACCAGCAGCGGCGCGACCATGCCCGCGCTCGTCATGAGGCCGATATGGATGGCGAGCAGGCTGCCGCGCTGCCGGCTCGGCGCGAAAAACGCGACGATGCTGTTGGCAAAGGCGGGCAGCAAGTTGACGAGGATGCTGCCGAGCAGGAAGAGGGCGAGCGTGCCGGCCCGGCTCGGCGAGCCGAAGCCAAGCACGGCCATGGCGATGCCGCCCAGCAGGCAGGCGAGCATGGGCGGCGCGACCAGTGCGCGCCGCACGCTTGCGCCGCGCGTGAGCGCGCGCTGCGAAGCGGTGGAGACCACGAGATTGAGCACGATGACGCCGAGCGTCGCGGCCATCACCACGTAGCCCGACTGGATGGGCGCGAGCCCAAGTCCGCGCTGGAGATAGACCGGCACCCAGCTATAAATCAGCGCCGTGGGCAGATAGCTGCAGAAGCCCGCGAGCGTCACCAGCACGAAGCTGCGATTGAGCAGCAGGCGCGGGTAAGGGGCGGTGGCGGCGGCGCTCGTTTGCGCCGCATCGTCGTACGTGCCTTCGCGGCCATAGGCCATCCACACGAGCAGCCAGACGAGGCTCACGCCGGCCAGCATCAAATAACCGGCGCGCCAGCCGAAGCGCTGGATCACGAGCGGCAACATGAGCGCGCCGGCGATGGCGCCGAGCATGATCGCGACCTGGATCAGCGCCGCCGGCACGACACGCTCGCGCGGTGCGTACCACTTGAAACACGCGTGCTGAGTGACGGCCGTACCCGGCCCGCAGCCCGCACCGAGCAGCATGCGGCTGCCAACCAGCATGGCGAAGCCGCTGCTGCGCGCCGTGAGCAGTTGCGCGGCCATCCAGACCAGTGACATCGCGGCGAGGATGTACCGCGTGGGCAGCCGGTTCGCGGCGAAGCCCACCAGCAGCCCGGAAATCGAGTACAGCACGAAGAAGGCGCTGCCAATCGAGCCGAACTGCGCGGGCGTGAGCTTAAGCTCGTCGATGATCTGCGGACCGGCGAAGGCGAAGATCGATTTGTCGAGCACCGCGATGACCATGACGATCATGAGCAGCGCGACGACGATGTATCGGCGGCCGCCGCCTGGGCTCGATTCGCTGGCACCTGGTTGCGGTGGCAACGACGTGGTGTGATCGAGCACGATCGGATCGGCTGTCTCTGTGTGCACGGCGCAGGGGGCGGCCAGCGGGCCGGCGCCGGCGGAGTGGGCTTCGGCAGGGTGCTTCTTCATGGGCGTGCGGTTGCGGTGAAACGTGTGACAAAGGTCCCGGCGCTGGGCGCCAAACCGGCGTGCCTGAGCGATGCGGTGCATGGCCATCCTCTTCAGGTGACCGCACTCTGCGGGAGCCAATATCAAACAACAATCAAAAATTTCTTATAATGATTACCAATGTTTATCAGTGAAGGCGGCCGCTCTTGAAGCATCACCAACTCATCGCGCTGGTCGCAGTGGCCGACCAGGGCAGTTTTCACGGGGCCGCCCGGGACCTGCACCTCACGCAGCCAGCCATTACCAAGGCGATCAAAGACCTCGAAGCGGAACTCGGCATCCTGCTCGTGACGCGCCAGGCACGCGGCGTCGTGCTCACCGTCGAGGGGCAGGCGTTGCTGGCGCGGGCACGCCTGATCGTGCGCGAGGTGCGCCGGGCGCAGGAGGAGATCAACCAGCTCAAGGGCCGTCGCGACGGGGAACTGGCGATCGGCGTCACGCCACTGGCCGGGCTGACCATCGTGCCGCGCGCCTTTGCGCGCTTTCGCCAGGCGTGGCCGGAAGTGAAGGTGGATTTCATCGAATACACCTCGGATCAGCTCGTTACCCAGCTTCGCAGCGGCAGCCTCGACTTCGCCGTGGGCGCCGCCACGGGCAGCGCCGGTGGCGTGCCCGTGGAGCATGAGGAACTCTTTTCGCTGCCGACCTCACTCGCGGTGCACCGCGAAAGTCCGCTTGCGCACGCCCGGTCGCTGGCGGAACTGCATCACGCCGAGTGGATTCACACCGATCTCACCGAGCGCTTCCCGAGCTTTCTCGTGGAGCTGTTTGCGCGGGAGGGGCTCACGCCGCCGCCGCGCGTGACGCGTTGCACTTCACAGGCGCTTTTTCACAGCCTGGCGATGGCCAACGACGTGGTGTTCTTCTGGTCGCTCTTTGCCATCGGCATGCCCGAACTGCGCCAGCGCTTTACGGCGTTGCCGCTGGCGGCCAATCTGCCGCGCCTGAGCATGAGCCTTCTCGTGCGTGAGAACAGCTTGCTTACGCGTGCCGCGGCGTACTTTATCCGTTGTATTCGTGAGGTTGCGCAGAGCGAGTGGACGGCGCTTTGAGTGGGGGTCGTGGCAGCGCACGCGCGCCGAGGCGGCAACTGGATTCTGTCGAGTACAGCGATCTGCAGTCGTAGATGCTCGGGACGAAGCGGCCCAACTGGGCCGCTTTGCATTCGCTACCAACCTGCGTGCGATCGCGGCGCGCGACGCGCTATTCAACCGTATAGCCCCGGCCCGTCATGCAGGCACGCCATGCGTGCCAATAAGAAGACATTGCGTACTCGTTGTTCGCCTGGGCCTGTGCGTTGTACGCGGCTATCCCACGGCGTTCCTGACGCCGTTCCATTCCACCGGCCATTGCGCCGATCGCGGCCCCCGCCGCGGCCCCTTTGCCGGCGTCGCCGGCAATTGCCCCGGCTACGCTGCCCGCCGCCGCACCGCGCGCTGCGCCGACCACACGCTGACCGCCCGGCACCACGACGGGCGCGGGCACCGTCGCCGCGAATGCGGGATCGACGCCGCTTTGCTGCCTCGCCCAGCTATAGCAGGCCGCGTCGTCGTTCGACTGCTGGTAGGGTGACTGCCCCCTTGCGGGATAAATCACGGGCTTCGGGTACACGACCTGCGCCTGCGCAATTTCGGCCACGGCTGGCGCGATAACGGACGCCAGTGCGAACGCAGCCTGCGCGGCGAACATGAATTGTCGACGTTTGCTCATAAGTGACTTGCGGGAAAAAGTCGCCCGCACGAAGGCGGGCGAAAAGGGAGAATCCACATGAAGTGAAACGACAGATCCGCTGTTGATCGCTGCGGCTGTCATGACCATATTGCGTCTTCCCGGCAATGGCCACAATCATAGAAGTTGGAAAGTGCCAGCTACGTCGCCTCAGTTGATCTGGAATCGATATCGCTTCGCCCTACCCATTCGCACATGCGCGCGAGTTCCTGCAGGACGAACGCGGCCTGGTCTTCGATTTCGGCATTCCAGCTTCCCACTTCCGCGAGGTATTGACGCAACTCTTCGCAGAGGGCGAGCAGTTCTGAACGCTCGAGAACGGCGAGCGTGCCCGAGGTTCGGTGCAACGTTCGCTCGAGTTGTGGAACGTTGCGCTCGGCAATGACGCTTTCCAGTGTTTCAAGATCGCTTTCGGCTTGCTCCAGAAAAGCGCTTGCATAGGCTGATGGCACGCGCGGAATGTCTGGAATCTCGCTTTCGGGTGACGGGCGATGAAACGCCTTTTCCTTTGAAACGATGCCATTGCGTATCGAAGCGAGGACCGCGAGCGAGACGGGTTTCGTAAGATAGTCTGCGAAGCCCATTGCGCGCGCCTCAGAAACAACCGTATGCCGCGTGCTTGCGCTGATCGCGTAAACCGGGATATCCAGAGCGAGCGTATTCATCTCGCGAAGCAGTTCGAACCCGTTCATATCGGGCATATCGATATCGGTCAGCACAGCATCGACACGACTGTTCGATAGTGTCCTCAATGCCTCGTAACCATTGTTCGCCTGGAGCACGCTGGCGCCCAAGACGGAAAGTTGATCGCGAAGCAGGCTACGGTTCAAGACATTGTCTTCGGCGATCAAGACGCGCAGGCCCTTTAGCGGTTTCTCGGGCGCCTGGCCGACGCACGCATCGATGAACGGTCCAGGCAGCGGACCACCCGATATCGCGCCCAGCAGCGCAGCCTGAAATCCTGCGCGACTGTATATCGAGACATCGTGGCCTTCGTCCGGCCGTATCGAGGCGATTAGCGGACCCTGCTGCTTTACCCAAACGATCGAGGCTGGCGCTGGCCACCAGCGAACAACGTCGTCTGGAGAAAATTCTTCGGTAACAACGAGGCATTCGAATGCCTCGCTGTCGAGCGGCTCGCAGGTGTCCCGTATGGCCGCGGGCGGACTGCCCGTCCAGTCGAGATGGTTCAGCAGCGTTTCATAATGCTCAGGTGCGCGAAATAAAATCGCAGTTCGGGGGACTGGCGCGCTCGCGAATGTATCGGCGTCGCTGCCGGCATCGGAAGCCCTGAGGGGCAGGTTCACCGTGACGCGCGTGCCTACTCCCGTCATGCTGTCAAGCTTGATCCGTCCGCCCATGAGTTCGCAGAGTTTCGCGCAGATCGAGAGACCCAGCCCGGTGCCCCGTGCATTGCCCAGGCGGTGTGCTGCCGCCTGCGAGAACGGTTGGAAAAGACGATCGCGCTGGTCCTCGGGAATCCCGACGCCGGTATCCGAAATCTCGATGGCAACGCCGTCATTCGACCATCGCGCACGCAGCACCACCTTGCCGGTGTGCGTGAACTTCAGCGCATTATTCAGCAGATTGTTGATGATTTGCGACACGCGCACCGCGTCGAAATAGAGCTCAGCGGGAATGCGCCGATCGAGAACGGCGTGCAAGGTCAGCCCGCGCTTGGCCGCCTCGCGTGCGTGCGACGCCGCGATCCCGTGCAGCAGGTCGGCGAGTGACCCAGGCGTTTCTTCAATACTCAATGCGCCAACATCGATTTTCGAAAAATCGAGTACGTCGTTGACCACCTGCAACAGACCGTCTGACGAAACCTGCATCGCGCGAACGCGTTCTCTTTGTCCGGCATCCAGTTTCCCCAAAGCAAGCAATTCGATATTTCCCACCAGCGAGGAAAGCGGCGTTCTTAATTCGTGGCTCATCGATGCAAAGAATGCGAGTTTCGCTTTCGCGGCTGCATCGCTGGCGAGCTTGGCTTGCCGCAACAACTGCTTCGAGTGGTGGTGCTCGGTCATGTCTACGATCGCACAAAACAGCACCGGCTCCTGCCTGACTTCGGCAGGCGCATAGGTGATCTCGAGGTGAACCGGATCACCGTCTGCCAGCTTCAGGGTAAATGGCATCTGGACTATGCCGGATTCGCTCGCGCTCGGCGTCTGCGCGCCGAAATGCGCGTCGAACACGGCGCGCAGACCATGAGGCAGGCGCGTTTCTCCCGGCGAAATGCCCAGAACCTCGCGCGCAATCTGGTTTGAAACGATGATTTCCAGCGTTTCGCGCCGCACGATGCACAACCCTACGGGGTTCGCATGCACGAGAAGATGGTTGAGCATTTCGCTCTCGAGCGCCCGCGAAGCTTCCTCGTACGTCACCGCGAGGAAGCGGTAGTTCCAGTGGCGGTACATGGCGAAAAGGAGAGTGAGGACCACTGCCGTTACGGCGCCGATCAACTGCAACTCGCCGGCCATTTTCTGCAACTGTTGCCCGGGCGGGAGCACGAAGACGAGGCGGCCGAAGTCGGCAGTCAGCGGTGTGAGCCGAAGCGCCCAGCCATAACCGGGAATCCAGTGAAATACACCGTCCTGACGGCCCTGCAGCTTGTGGTCGAGCAGTCCGGCATTGACCTCATCTCCGGAACTGGCCAATGGAGCGTCAAAGCGGTCAAAGAGAATCGCATCCGGAACGGCCAACCCCTCTCTTGCCGGCTGGAGCAAATCTCTCAGCGCGATGCGTGTTAGTGCAACGGCATAGATCCGGTTGCCTTTCGCGATCAGGGACGCGCCGATCATGTCCGGTCTATCCCGTGATTGCCCAGAAGGTATCGTTAGCCAGACGACACGTTTTTCCCGCGCCGCCTCCAGCAGATCGATTCTCGCGGCGCGGTACTGATTGAGCACTGCGTCCACGATCATCGAAGTCTGCGTCGACGAATACCTCGGTTCGTCGCGCGATCGCGCCGAATAAGGGGTGACGTATCGGTACGCTGCCCCGTCAGCAACCGAAATCATTTCGATAGCTGGCATCTGCCCCGCCGCGAGCAGGATGCGCACCGCCTCGTCGCAGCTCTGCCGAAGCACAGCGTCCTGGCGCGATGACGGCGAAACGCGCACGCACACACTGTTCGCACGATCTCCGGAGTCAGGATGGAAGGGATCGTTGGCGCGCAGGCCAAGTACGAGGTTGGAAGCCGTGAGGGCACTGCGGCGCTCAAGCACCGCATCCACCACGCTTTGCTCATAAAGTCGTGCGAGTTGTTCCTGTGCGCGCAGCGAGGCGTTCAGCCGTACGGCGATCGCCACCGCCGCACAGGCGAGTGTGCATAGCGCGAGCAGGGCCACAACGATTGAAAAGACACGTCTTTCGCGCTGCAGGTTTTTCTCGACGGAATCGAAGGTGCGCAGGGGTGATTCATCGCGTCGAGGTGTCGTCTTCTTCGTCATACGAGACCATGGTCACGCGCATAGGTGATCAGGTCGGCGTTGTTGGCGATATTCAGCTTCTGCATGGCGGAGCGCTTCTGGGCCGCGATCGTCGCGAGCGATCGATGAAAGGAGGCCGCGATGCTCGTAAGCGAGTCGCCGTTCGCGAACATGCGCACGACTTCGATTTCCTTGGGAGACAAATTGCACGCATTTGCACCGGGGCGTCCACCCGCGCTGAGGATCCTGTTCGCAACGGCCGGAGAAAGATGCGGGCCAGCGCTGCCCGATACCGCGTTCAGACAGATTCGTTTCAGAATTTCCGGGTCTTCGGATTTGCCGACAATGCCAGCCACGCCTTCCGCCTTGATACAGGCCAGCAGACCGCTGTTAGTGAGCATCGTGAAAACGACAACGGGTGTATCGGGATGACGGCCGCGCAGACGCTGGATCAGGCGGAGACCGTCTTCGCTGCCCGGTGCGCGCTCCATCGAAAAATCGGTCACGACGAGATCGAAGCGTTGCCGTTCGAGTGCTTCATAGAGCGCGTTGCCGGACTCGCATAGCTCAACGACTTGAAAACCGATGGTACTGAGTACATCTCTGATCGCGAGACGGACCATCGGGTGATCGTCGGCAATCGCTGCCGATAAGGTTTTATGTTGTAGTGGATGAGTCATCTACATGATGGCCGTGCAGATAACACTCTGTCCGGTAAAAATGGTGATTAAGACCGCATAAGCATCAAATGCGATCTGAGACGAAGTAGACATATCAACCAAATAAGGGTCGATACCCAGGCTGGGAAATATCGCTTCATTGCCATGTGACGATTTTTTTAGTTTACCTGAATGCGGGTTTTCCCGCACTTTCGGGAACAATGTCACGCTGCGCGCCGGTGTTTCAAGTGCCCCGTCTTCTATCGCGCCGACGCGCGCAGAAGTCCCTTGCTCGCGGATTGACCGCGTCGGCGAGCTGGTGCCGATATGCCAGACGAACGGAGTAGCCAATGAAGAAGCGCGGTAGATGAGAGCGGTCCCGAGATCAGATTGCCCTGTGCGTCGAGATCGCCAAACCGGGCGAGCCAGGCGAGTTGGCTGGGGTTCTCCACACCGTCGACGGCTACGCAAATTCCGAGGTCGCGCGCAAGGCTGACAACGCTTTTCAAAATGGCGGCCGATGTTGGATCGTGCGGAAGACTCTCCGTGAACCGACGGGAAAATTTCAGCCCGCTGACTGGCAATGCAATCAGGCTCGTGAGGGTCGAATGCTTGAGGCCGAAATCGTCGAGAACGACGGAAATTCCCATACGCCTTAGGACCGACAGTCGAGCAATGAGGTTGCCGGTGACGTCCCGAGCCGCGGGCTCGCGCATCTCGAACCTGATTCGGGCGGGCTGAACGGCATGTTGCCGGATACCGCGCGCAACCAAAGGGGTGAACCGGTCATCGAGAAGTTGATCGGTCGATATGTCGATGCATAGCGCCACCTTGTCGGGCGTGCAGCACTGCCAATGAGCGAGGTTGGCACATCCGTCGTTGAAGACGGTCTCGAAGTCCGGCACTGCCAGCACAGCGGGCTCAGCATTGCGCCGGGCAATGGCCTCGGCTCCCGTCAACACACCGGATCGCGCGGAAACGATCGGTTGGTATTCGACCAGCGATCTGCCGACCGAGGCGCTACTCGCACACTCAGGCGCATCGTTCCCGGTCGGACGCTCCCCAGACGAATATGCACGCTTTGCTTCGCGCCACAAGCCATTGATCATTCCCCGTCTCCCCTGTGTGGAATTTCATCTCGTCGGGAGAATAGGGCGAGCCCATCTTCCGGGCTATCACAGGAATCAGAAAGGGCGCTCCCGCACTTTCTGATTCCTGTGATAGCGACGCGATGCCGCGGCGCGTAATTTACCGACCTGATGGAACGATTGACACCACACATATTGCTATTCGCGATGTGTGTCCCAACGCAAGGGGAACGACTTAGATGAACGGGAACGATCATTCAGCGGCTTCGCGAAGGCGGACTGGCCGGCTCGCCGCGCTCCTGTCGAGCGTCCGCCACGCTTGCAGCCCTATTCGGCAGTGGCATCTCGCGCAGTGGAGCGGCAGGATCCGCGCCGCGGCGCATCAACTCACGCTGACACTGGCCGTGGCAGGCGCCAGCCAGGCGCATGCACAGCCACAGGCGATTCCCACCGACGGATGGGCTCGCATATCCCCGAATGCAGGCTATGGATTCGGTTTCAATATGGAGGTGGCCCGATCCAGGGAACATGGCGATACCGCACCAGACAAATACGACCTGCTCTATACAGAGCAGGCGCAAAGCATGGACGACCGGGCTTCGCGCCGGGAAACCGGAAGTCGTTCTGCAGTTGCACCACTGGGTCGCGCAAGAATTGACCCGGTGCTGAGCGACCTGGGAAACGCGGGGGTGATGACGATCACGCTGGGACTGAGGGAGGCGGTGCCGATGATGGTATTCACGGGCGCCGTGTCGAATCGATGCATGGGACGCTACCCGGATTGCGGCCAGGATCGCCTCAGCTATGAACCTCTATCGCAGCCGCAGATGCCATGAAATTCGAATCGAAGCAAATGCAATATTGGGCTGAGCGTACGCGTAGCGTCAACGCTTTAGCCCGCTCGGGGCGATATCTGGCGGCTGGCGTCGCACTTTTGGCGCTGAGTTCGCCAACTTTCGCCTCGGTTTCGCGAGGGACCCTCGAACATGCCGCAGATTTCATTTCGTGGGTGGTTCTCGCCGTCGTACCGATTGCCGGAATCTACGTATTTTGGGTTCTTCATATCTTGCCGGAAAGAGTGGCAAGAAAGAAGCAGCATCCGCAATTGGAGGCGATTCACGCGTTGTGCCTGCTGTCACTGTTCTTTGGCGGTCTTCTTTGGCCATTGGCGTGGCTCTGGGCGCATACCAAGCCGGTGTTTTACCGGGCGGCCTACGGCACAGACAAACTGCCACCGGAAGATGCCGATGCTCCGGCAACGCCGGTTTATGCGCGCGAGCAAGTCTGTGCCGTCGCCAATGAGAAGGACAAGGTTTAGATGGAAGTTTTGATTCTGGGTATCTACGCGTTCTGCGTATGGCTAATCTTCTTCAAGTTCAAATGGTTGCCGTGGAATCCGGTCTCCATGGTCATCGCATTCACGTTGCCTGTCATTGCGCTCGCAACGATCATTCTTTCCCTCAACGTCATGGCGCCATCGACGCATGACGTCAGAGTGGTCGGCAAGGTCCTGCAGGTCGTGCCGCAGGTCAAGGGGCGCATTGTCGAGCTTCCGGCAGAAGGTAACAGGCACTACCGCAAAGGCGATGTCCTGCTTCGTATCGATCCCACGCCGTATGAATTGTCGGTCGCGCAACTGGAGGGAAGACTGCATGCCGATGACGCAGCCGTTGCGCAAGCCGACGCTTCGAGCCGGCAGCTTGCGGAGTCCGTGCGCCGCGAAGCGGGGAAGGTGAGCACCGTGCAAGCCTCGTTGTCGCTCGCGAGGCAAAGAGTGAAGGAGCAGGACGCATTGCTTGCGGCGGGGGCGGGCTCGAAGTTCGATCGCGACGACGCCATGGCGCGGCAGAGCGAGCTGGAAGGCCAGTTGGTCAGTGCGCAGGCTGAGGAAGGCGAGGCAAAGGCGAAGCTCTCGGCGCAAAGCCAGGGTGAGTTCGCCGCCATTGCTGCCGCACGGGCACACCGCGCGGAAACCGTGAGCCTGCTCGACAACGCCAGGTGGGAGCTATCCCAGACCGTTTATCGCGCCCCGGCGGATGGCCGGGTCGTGAACCTGCAGGTACGCGTCGGCACGATGCTGGTCCCCCTGCCGTTGACGCCTGCGTTCAGCTTCGTTGAGGACGACCAGGAACTGATTGCCTTCTATGGTCAGAACGAGCTGTACAACGTGCGGCCAGGCGACGTGGCCGAAGTGTACCTCCCAACAATGCCAGGAGAGATTCTCGAGGCGAAAGTGGACTCGATCGTCTGGGCGCAGTCGCAAGGGCAATTCCCTCAAGGCGGTCTGCTTCCCAACACCGGTTCGGTCGCCGCAGCGCCGAATCGCTTCGCCGTCAAGCTCGCACTGGACGATCCATCGAAGTGGCCGCTCCTCCCAGTCGGCGCGCTGGGCGCAGGGGCGATCTATACGCAGCATGGTGAGGCGATCCAGCTCATTCGTATGGTGTTTCTACGGGTGAGCTCAAGGCTGAATTATCTCGTCCTCAAGCTGCATTGAAGGAATGATTGTGTCGTCGTTGATTCTTAAGAAAACCTGTTCAGTTCTGCTTGCGATCCCTTTTGGATTGCTTTCTGCTTGTGCGCTCGACACGCCACCCAAGACCAGCGACCTCGCCGCTCAGGCGGTTCCATCGCTCGACAGCCGGCGCCAATGGGCCAATCGTGGCACGCCCGGAGATCGCGCCGATGGATGGCTCGCCGGCTTCGATGACGCGCAATTGAACCGGCTCGTGCGCGAAGCGATCGACCACAACGGAGATCTGGCCATTGCCGCGATTCGCGTACAGCAGGCCGAGGCGCTCGCGACCGTGCAGAGCAGCGGGCTGCTTCCAGCCGCGGGCGCGAGGGGCAGGCTGGGTGAATCCGAGTCGCAGATCGTTTCGGTTGGCGCGAGCTGGGAACTCGATCTCTGGGGGCGTATCCGCGCGCAGTCACGGGCGGCGCAATCCGAACGCGCCGCGACGCAAGCCGATTATGTGTGGGCACAGCGGGTCGTGGCGGCAACGACCGCCAAGGCCTGGTTTTCACTCATCAAATGTACGGAACTCGAGAGCGCGCTCAAGCAGATCGTCGAGGTTCAGGCGCGGCTTGTCGGGATAGAAGGGCACCGCGTGGTCATCGGCGCAGCCCCGCAAATGGAGCTCGAGGAAGCGCGCAACGCGCTGAGAGTGAATCAGGATGCCCTCATCAAGGCGACTCAGGCGAGAGTCCGAGCCGCGCAAGCGCTGGAATTGCTGCTAGGCCGCTATCCGGGTGGGGAAGTCGAGGCCGAGCCGTCATTGCCGGCGTTGCCGCCCGCGCCACCTGCGGGCTTACCTGCGAACCTCGTCGAACGCCGGCCTGACCTTATTGCGGCGTCGCATCGTGTTGCGGAGGCGTTCGACCAGCGTCAATCGGCGCAGGCCGCGCGATTACCCAGCGTTTCCATCGACGTTGCGATCACGGGAATCCGAAGCGACGTGCTGTCGCTCATGGACTCGAGCAGTCCGGTCAAGGGCGTGAGCGCTTCATTCCTTGCACCGATCTTTACCGGAGGCAAGCTCAAGGCCCGGGCTGATTACTATACCGAAGCGCAAAAGGCAGCAATCGTCACCTATGACAACCGCGCGCTGGAGGCGCTGAGCGAAGTCGAAGCGGGGCTTCAGGCCGAGACGAGTTACAAGGCGCGGGTCGCGGAGTTGCAGGCGCGTGTCGAGGAATGCCACACGTTGCTGGTTCGGGAGGAGGCGCGTGTCTCAATCGGATCAGCGGATGAGCGCGGCGCGTTGAAGAGCCAGCAAACGCTGCTGCTCTCAGAGGCGGATCTACTCAGCGCGCGCGCAGACCAGCTCAACGCGCGTATCGACCTGGTGCTCGCATTGGGTGGCGACTGGCGCGAGGCGGGTGAAATGAGCGCGCAGGGGGGCGGCTTCTCGTCCCCGGACTTTCCAGATGCGAGCCTCGCGGCGAAATCGCAGAAGAGCGGGATTCATGAAAGCGATGCCGCGCAGTAAGCACCCAGGGATCGGGGAGCGCGGGATGCGCGGGGGAAGGCTCCGCTGTTCATTCGCAGTGCCGCGCATTGTGAACGTGGCGGTCGGGGCCGTCCTGCTATGGCTGGCCATGGCAACGCCGGCGCAAGCGCAGGAATTCTCCCTGCTCGGCGGCGGGTCGCGAGCCAGCAGCATCAACACCTATACCTGGGCTTTCAGCTACCAGGAAGGACTCGGCAAGTCCATGGCGACAAGCTTCACGTGGCTTAACGAAGGACATATCCCGAATCATCACCGCGACGGGCAGCTCATCCAGTTCTGGGCGAGGGTGCCGGTAGGCAGTCCGCAGCTCGTGCTGCAAGCCGGGCTCGGACCGTATCGCTACTTTGACACGACCACCGGGGAGCCAGGCGGCAGTTATTCGGATGTGCACGGTTGGGGCATCGTCTACAGCGTACGCGCTTCCTGGTATGCATCCAACCGCTGGGTCACGCAATTGCAGGTGAACCGTGTCCATGTGCAGCAAGGCCCGGACTCGATGGGCGTGATGCTTGGCGTGGCCTATCAACTGGACGCACCGGATGCGCCGGGACCCCGCGACTGGGCAGCGAGTTCTTCGAAGAAGGTGACCAGCAACGAGGTTGCCCTGTATCTCGGCAAGACTATCGTCAACTCGACCCGTTCGCCGGACGCATTCGGCGGCGCCATCGACTATCGGCGCAATCTCACGGACAACGTGGACTGGACGCTTGGATATCTGCATGAGGGCAGCACGAAAGTCGCCCGGCGCGATGGCGTGACCAGTCAGCTATGGCTCACGCGCGTGTTTCTCGACGATAAGGTTACGCTGGGCGTCGGGGCGGGTGCCTACTATGCGATCAACGAGAACGAAAACAGTGCGTCGCCGGGCCCCGGGGCCGGCAAATTCTCTGGAATCGTCACGATTGCCGGCTCCTGGCGCTTTAGCCCCAGGTGGGATGCTCGAATCGAGTGGAACCGCGTCGTGACGCGTTACGACCGCGACACCGACGTTATCCTGACTGGCATTGGCTACCGGTGGTGAAGTCAAATCTCAGACTGCGGTTTGTTGAATCAGTGTGGCCGGTTGCAGTTTCCATGAATCGAATCGCTGATCAATTCATGTAGGAATACTTGGTTTTATTTCATTGTGGACATCCCGGTCTGTTGAACTTTGGCGCACCTGGAGTGAAGCGCAGTCAACGAAAATTTTTCGGTAGAATTGAATGAAGATCCGTATTCTCCCTGTCTTGGCAGTCGCAGTATTTTTCGCCGGTTGTACGACGGCATCTCGTCCCGCGCACAATCTGGAAGCCGTCAAGTTGTCCCATGATCAGGTGGGCTGGGGCGTTCATTGCCACGGCCTGCTCGAAAGCAGCAAGACCTGTTTCAAGGTTGCCAGGAGGGTTTGTGCTGGCAAATCTGTGCAAGTGGTCTACGCATTCGATCGGCTCGAAAGCGGTTTGGGGCCAAAGGACGATGCTCGTGATCTCGTATTCATATGTGGCGTGCCAGCCCAGCCTGCAGTCGACAACCGCGAATGGGTGACGGTGGCGCCCAGTGCGCCGTCGAGCACGATGTAGCGCTTCAGAGCGGACAGCCGCCCGCAGCAAGGCGGCAAGCCGGACGTTTTTGGCTTTCCATATCAATTTTTCTGCGCACGTGCCGTAAGAAGGGGTTTGACTGTTCAAGGCTCGTGACCCATGTCGTTCACATCTCTGCGACGCACACTCATCGTTTCCGCTGGCGCACTCTGTCTCGCCGCCTGCGCTGTACCGCCTACGCCTCAATCGAGTACGCTGCCTCCTGAAGCGCGAGCGCGAACCCTCGCGGCAATTTCACATTTCATGTCGGACGGCGATGCGGACAACTTCGATTCTGTATCGAAGGGTTTCGATGCGCCCCTGTATGAAACGGAGCGCAACACCACGGTCGGAGGCACAGTCTTCGTTACATACCGCGGATTTCAGAAGAGAAGTGATGCCTTCTCCATCGATTCTACTTACCGGCAAATCTGGAAGAACGCTTATAGCCGGCATGCGACTGTGTCTTCTACTTTGCATTTGCTGATTAGCCACGATTTCTGCCTGACTCCTGACGGTTTCAGGCAAGCGTTCGGCAATCAAGTGGATAGGCTCGCCGATGGCAAAGGCAAGTATTCGGGCCTTGTGACGAGCAAGAACCTCGCGATGGTCGCATTCACCGACGACGGTAGTTGTGTAAAGTACATCGACATTTTCGCTCGCCACACGCCTGAACCCAAAGCGACGGCGACTGAATCGCACTGATTGGCAGGGATCCACGTCGGTTCGAACGACTGTAATTGCGCCGGAGCCGACGTTCGACGTCCCAAACCCCTGGCGTTGCGTTCACCGTGACGGCTAGTGCTTCAGGTTGTCGGAAAGCGGCCGGGCTCGGCGTCGTCGCGAGGCACCATGCGGCCCATCACGCGTTCCTCGGTGCAGTGGCAGCGACCGCCTGACTTGCGAAGGAAAACGCGAAGGCGTGGGCTAGTACCCGCAAGCACACAGCCTGTCGTGGCAAACGTAACTATTCCGTCGAACACGCCTTTGCCGCTCGCGCGTGGTTCCAGGGACCCGTTGAAGCTGCAGGTGCTGGACGATCCTGTAAAGGCGCCGGGTGGGCGCGTTTAGCCAAGCGCTAAATGGCCCGGACCGTCGGACAACGACGTGCGCACATTCGTCAGACTCATCAACCCGCGTTGGCCTCGTTCCGTTAGGCCGAATGTGGTCGCGCCAACACATGGCTGGAATAACGCTGCCCGGTGGCGCGTATAGCTGAAGCACTTCGCCAAGACGCGATGCTCGAGTCTTCGTATGCGCTTAGAGAGTGAAAAAAAGGGGCGTGCCATGAAGGAATCCAACGAACAGGAAGATATCCGGCTTCTCGTTGCGTTAAGGGCTGAAGCGGGCAAATATAACGGCATCAGCGAGCGCAGAATGTCAGGCTGCACGACGTTTGCGCTGCACGGGAGCATAGCGGCCTGCGTATGTGGAAATCTGATTGCCCTCAAGCTCCCTGAACTCTCTGTCGCCGCGTTGCTACTGACTCCCGGTTGCCGCTCGTTCCAGCCATTCGGGCAATTGGCATCACCACATTGGCTGGCTTTTACGGTGACAAGTCCCGCGTTCGAGGCGCTAGACCAATTGTTCGAGGAGGCCGTGGCCTTTGTGCAAGAATCAAGCGACGGCTGAAGGCACGAACCAGGGTGTAGACGGCACTACGTTCGCCCGGCCGACTTGCCCTCGTCCACGAGTGTGCCGATTTGTATAGACGGGCCTTATTCGGCGTTGACTGGTTGCCGCTCTTGTCCGCGCGTCCGCGAACGTGACAATCCCTCGGCGGGTGATGTAAAGCCTGAAGTCAATACCGACACCAAAAGTTGAGAGAGATCTCACTGATGAGACTGTCCCCGAATTCGGAACCTAATCAGCGATTCGCGATTCGCTCTATTCCAGCCGGTCGAATCGTCTAGCTCGATCGCGCCGAATTCGGGAACAGGTTTGCAGCTCGCGACATCTATTTCCGCGAGTGCAGGACGGTGACCAGGCGCTCTGTGCGCCGGGCGACCTTCCCGCCCCTTCAGGAGACTCAGATGAAAAGCATCCGCTGGCCGTTGCTCGCCGCGCTTGCGCTCGCAAGCGCTACCGGTTTGGCGCAGGGTTCTGGCCCGACCGATCCGCAGATTGCCGCTATCGTCGTTGTGGCGAACCAGGCCGATATTGATGCCGGCAGGCTCGCCGGATCGAGAACGCAGTCGAAAGACGTCAAGGCGTTCGCCGAACGCATGGTCGCCGACCATACCAGCGTCAACCAGGCGGCCGTCAGCCTCGTACAGAAGCTCCACGTTACGCCCGAGTCCAATCCGACCAGCGACAGTCTGAAGCAGGGCGGTGAAACCAATATTGCGGCCCTCAAGCCACTGCAAGGTGCAGAGTTCGATCGTGCGTATATCGATCATGAAGTTGCCTATCACGAACAGGTCATCGACGCACTCGACAAGACCCTGATCCCGAGCGCGAAGAACGCCGAACTGAAGGCACTGCTCGTGAAAGTCCGGCCTGCGTTCGTCGCGCATCTGGATCACGCAAAGCGCGTGCAGGCATCGCTGGTGACTGCGCAATGAGCGGCCTACGACGTATCTTGCCGGGCGTCTGGGCTATCCTGTGCATGGTTGACGCCGGGCCCGCGGTTGCGAAGACCTGGGTCGTGACGATCGAGCAGATGCGCTTCGTCCCGTCGACGCTGACCGTGCAGCGGGGGGACAGTGTCGTGTGGGTTAACAGGGACCTCGTGGCACATACGGCGAGCACCGATGCAAAGGCATTCGACTCAGGCAGCATCGCACCAGAAGCGTCCTGGCGAGATGTGATGAGCGAGCCCGGCCGTCACCCGTACGGGTGCCGCTTTCATCCAGCGATGCGTGGCACACTGGTCGTCGAGCCGACACCATGACAGAGCGAGGCGCTGCAATGGCCGACGTGCATCCGAGCGGATTGACGGATCCGGATGCGGATATCGTGCGCCGCATAATGGCGGGCGATCTCGCGGCTTTCGAGCTATTGATGCGCCGCCACAACCGGCGCCTGTACCGGCTTGCCCGCGCCACGCTGCGCAACGACGCCGAAGCGGAAGACGCGTTGCAGGACGCGTATCTGAAGGCCTTCAGGGCGCTCGCCGGATTTCGGGGCGACGCCGCGCTTTATACGTGGTTGTCGCGCCTCGTGCTCAACGAATGCCTCGGCAGGATGCGCCGTGCGGCTCGCCGCCAGAACGTCGTGCCCATGCTGCCGGATTGTCCCGACGACGAGCAGATGACTTCCGATATGAACCCGTTGAACACGCGTGACGACTACGCCCCCGACCAGTCGGCCTCGCGCGCGGAGATCCGTGCGCTGCTGGAGCGCAAGCTCGATGCACTGCCTGTGGGCTTTCGAACGGTGTTCGTGCTCCGGTCGGTTGAGGAGCTAAGCATCGAGGAAACGGCACAGAGCCTGGGCATTGCCGAGGCTACGGTTCGAAGCCGACACTTCAGGGCGAGGCAAATGTTGCGTGAATCGTTGGTGCAGGAACTGGAGCGGCTGGGCCCGGACCTGTTCGAGTTCGGCGGCCGGAATTGCGACCGAATCGTCGCAGCCGTACTCGCCCGGCTGCGACGATCAGGGTAGTGTGTAAATGCTAAGGAGTGCGGTGCATTGGCATCCGCTAACCGGGGAAAGAACCAGCTTCCGGTTCTGCAGCGTGTCGTCGAGCAGGTACATCACGCGGTCGTACTGCACCGTGAGCGACTTCGTCACGCGCCGCGTCTCACGCCAGGTGAGCAGGGCGTCCAGATCCTCGTCCTCACGCAACGGCCGGTGCGCATCGAACGTGCTCCTTGGCGGCTTCGCAAAGCGCACGTTACAGGCCCGCATGAAAGCGGGCGCATACGCATTGGCGTCGGCGACCGTGCTGATGCCACGTAGCCTCAGCTCCTTGACCAGGCGGTCCTGCAGCGTCAGGTGCGCGCGCTCCACACGGCCCTTGGCGGCGCTGGAGTTCGCGCAGATCGTCTCGATGTTCAGCTCGTACATCGCGCGACCAAAGTGCGTCACGCTGCGCCCGGTTTTGCCAGCGCTCACGCTGCGAAACACGCTGGCGCGGTCGCTGTACAGCGCCAGCGGCTTGCCGTGACGCTCCAGATACGCACGCGTGGCCTCGAAATCACGTCCGTTCATCGTTCACCCCTGGTCGACGCCTCACGCGAGCGTGCGCGTCAACCAGGGCAGGAATCGGACATTTCTAATG
>NZ_CAJMZA010000048.1:0-43875 GCF_905220195.1 Paraburkholderia sp. J8-2 | reverse complement strand
CTCGGCTAGCTGGGCCAGCGACAAGCTGGCAACGAAGATCAGAATTGATCGTCCGATCATGCGGTCTCCGATTTCGGAATGAACACGACTCGTAAATCAATTTCAAGGAGTATCTCGATAGGAGCGAAAAGTTGTCATGGGGCGATCACATGATGTCGAGACTGACTAACGATGGATGTGCGGAGTCGCGCATTTCCTCGAGATTCGTAAAGTGAGAGAGTAAGTCAATTGCTGATCGAGCTGATCATAGGTCGACTAGACATTGAATTACTGCCGCTCGGTTGCACGCCCCCTCTATGTCCGAGAAGGGTCGACACCGGTAGTTCGTAGCCGGCGGCGGTGTTTGCCGCGGCCGCTCCTCAGCGCCATCCGGTTGGCACCGTGTCGATTGCCCCGTGCGTGGTGACACAATTATCGTCGCAACGATGTCACTTTTATTACGGTCTACGGCAGGGCCAGTTTCGCGCACACCAAATCAGGCGTTGCCAATCCGCAAGAAGCACAGTTCCGGTGCATCGACTCTCGGTCGAAGCTAGGCAACTGTTTTCTTCAGCGACTATATCCGAACGAAACGCAAAAGACGTTGCATTTGGCGCGCGAATCAGCTCGCTTTATGTGCTACTTCGTTGCATGCCATGACTTGAAAAGGAGGACTTTGCAATGTCCGTTGTCTTTCCCGGAGGCTCCAACATTTCCATTGAGCCTGGAGACACGCAGACGTGGACCTTTACATGGGGCAATTCACAGTGGCAGGGCTCGATCTTGCAACCACAACCCATCCACCCTGTTAATGCAACGCTCAACTACTCACGACGGGAGGCTGTCCGGGATTGATCTTGACGGCCATCTCGGACATGCGCGGACATCGAGCACGCGAGCAACGCGATAAGTGCCAGTTTCTTCAAGGTGTGTCCCGTGTTTATTGCGGTAATTGAAATGGCAAAACCCGTTTCAGGCACGTGAACTCTGCGATCTGGATAGTTTGTGAACACTTTCCCCGTAACGGCTTAAAGCGATAAGTAATCCTAGTAATATTGCGTAATCTTCCTATACTTACGCGTGCCAGCCACTTCACAGAAGAAAAAGCACGTTAACGCTCGGCATATCCAGTTGCACCAATTTGCATCACCGTTCGAAATCAATCCTTGGCATACCAGCAGGAGGACAACGTATGGGTGAGATTCTTCAACAGTTCTTTGACGAACCCTCTCAATTAGGAAATGAACTCTTCAGTGACGCAGCTTCTGCCGTCGAAGGGATCGGCTCCGCACTGGACGACGCAGCCAATACTGTGATCGACGTGTTTGGAGAGGTTGGCGATGCAGTAGGCTCTGTTGTGTCGATCGGCTTTAACGACGACTCCCCCTCTGGAGGGCAAGAAGGCGGCGCCGACGAAGGTGGAGCGCAAGTGGAAGGAGGAGCCCAAGAAGGCGGCCTCCAAGATGAAGGCGAGGAGTAATTCATCGAACAGGCAGATTATTGGAGAAGCGAATGTATGCGAATCCGAAATTGGCGCAGGTATCAGGGCGGATCAGAATTAACGTCGCGAAGGCAAACATGTCTCGCGCAATGGTTAAGTTGGTGAGGGCCGCCACCGTAAAAGAAATCGCACAGAAACTCTCAGACCCACTAAAGGCAGAGACGACAAAGCAGGCGGACCAATCGATCTCCCGCGTCTTTGACGAGTATTGCGGCACCACCGGCCAGCATCATGGTCCGTGGCCTGGGCCGTCGCCGCACGCTTTGGAACTCGCTGCGATGGTCACAATCCTGGCCAACACATACATTCAAGGCGGTGAATTAAGAACCCAACTTGTGAATATCGCCGCTGCCCTTACCTCCAGGGCATACAACAGCGAGGTATGAATGGCTGGTTACAGTGCGGGGTATCGGCGTGCCGCTCACTTGCAACGTTCGAGCGGCTTTGCCGCAGCGCCCTATCACCAGCGCTTCGCGCGACCTGGCTATTCGTAAGCCGTGTCTTGCCACACCTTCTGAACGCGATCACGCGCGTGATTGGAAACGTGCTGGATGTTTCGCTCCTTCTCAGCCAACCCTTCAGGGAGGCTGCTCGCCACAACGTTGTCCAGCAGCTCGTCGAGCGCGGAATACTGTGGTGATCCTGATTTCGGCGCAAATTTCCGGTTAGAATGCTCCCGGCCGCATGTGGCTTTGCGGGTTGTCCCCAATAAATATTGGCGTTAAATCAAGGATCTGGTGTCTGGAGCTGAAGCCTGTGGTTTTCAGCCCCCACAGGGCGACAAGCGGCCACAAAGTGCCGTTTACACGCGCCGGCAGTTGGACATTCCAGCGTCGGTTCCGCTCCAGAACCGGCCATCCGATTCTCGAAGACAGGCGCTCCACGGAAGCCGGCTTTTGAAAGTGGAGAGTGCGTGATTATTGCACCTCCCCATGTAGGCTGTTATCGAAGGCGCGGCCGATTTTACAGCGCTTCTTCAGCGTTTAACGCTGTAGCCCCCCTCAAGTCGAGTCTCGCAGGAGTAGTGAGCCATTGGACTAGAGAATGCGGACCAAATCAATCCCTGGGAGCTCGCCGGCCTCAAGTCTGGCAACGAGCTCTCCAATCCTACTCTCGGGGAGATCGCGGTATCGGTCGTACTCGTCATCGTGAAGGTTAAAGGCCGCCGATCCGTCCAAATTAGGCGCGCTGCTGCGCGTCCCGCTCGATAGATAAGTGCTCAACGCTCCTTGTGGCGAATCGGGAAGCGATAACGGCCTTTCCGTGATCCAAGCCAGCACATCGTCGACAACCACGGGAAGGTTCTGCAATGAGCCATGCTCACCCTTAATATAGCGAAGTTCGATCTTTTCAAGTTCGGCAGAGGCCAACGGCACACGGCCGTCGCCTTCTCGATGCGGATCGCCCGGCATCCGGTGCGTAACCTTGTCGGTATCTTTCCACGATCCAGACCACCCAGATTTTACATCTAGGCGGAAAAGCGTTTTTCGTCCTACACCGCATATCTGCAGCATCCGTCCGTACTGCGACGGCGAAAGACCGTTGTGCCAGTCGAACAGATCGGTATGAAAACGGCGGGCTGCATCGAGCGCACCTTGCAGGTTATGGGTCGCGACGGCATCTAGATCCAGTTGGTAGGCGCCAGCGTCGTACAGGTCGAAGTTTGCGCACGGATGCGTTTCGTTATTGCGCGTACCCGGATAGATCTGCTCTGGCGCGGGCAGTAGACTCACTACGCCCCAGAGCGAACGAAAAGTCTCGCGTGATAGGAACACGCCCACAACGGCGAGCTGCTCCCATCCCCAAAGATGGTTTTTCAGGTAGCCGGCAATTGACGTGGATCCGTAATGGGGCGTGGCGATGAAGACAATCTTGCCGAGCTTGGACCACAGTTCATTGCCGTACAGCATGAGCGTGGTGCGAATCATCAGCCCCCCCATGCTATGACCAACCAGGTGCACGCTCTCGCCGTAGTCAGAATGGACTTGGTGGATCAGGTCGCGAAGGCGCTCCGCGGACGCACGAAGCGGCTTCCGCCAGTCATATGGAAACTGGACGCTTCCGCCAAATTGACCGGATTGCGCGATCGCCACACGCATAGGGGCGTAGCTGATGTCGATGGCGCAAGGCTCGATGCAGGCGTCGGCGTGCAGGTCATCGAGCCCATTGGGTGCGAGCGCAAGCGCATTCAGCTTGTGCCTCGCGCGGAGCATGTCCATCCACCAGATTCCACCCTCGCCGGTGCTTTGCAGCACACTACCCATAACCCCAGGAACCACAATGAGGTTCTTCTTGCCACCTGCCAAGTGACTGCCGTCGCCCAGTTCGCGGAGATCCGCGAGGGCGGCGGAGCCCAGCCATGCTTCCACCGCTCGCACGGTCTCCTGATCTGTGAGCATCCGAGCCTGCACTTCCCAGTCGGCGGTGCGAAACGCTTTGAGCTTGTCCATTTCTTCACTTCCTCTGCAGTTGAGCCACCTCTTCGTCTGACGCCAAATACAGGTCATACCGATTCACCAGGCAGTAGAACAGGCCGCCCGGGTTATGGTATTGGGTCCAAAGGAAATGGCGGGCCTGAGCGAGCGCTTCTCCGGCAGCCATTGGAGCAGGGTCGACCGTACGAAAGAAAAATTGGAAGAACAACCACGCGAATCGGCTTGCCAGCGCCACAGGCACCTTAGTCTCGGTGCCAAGGAATGCACGAATGTTTCGGGCAAAGAAGCGCGACTCCAACTCGCTGGTGCCAAGCGGATCTGCAGCGACAGTCGTGCAGGCGTTCGCAAATACAAGGGGGCCGGCCTCGAGCGGACCGGAATAGATCTCGCTCGCATTGACGGTGTCCGATGACTTGGCCGTTTCGCCGAACTGCAGAACGGGGTCGCTGCCGTCCTTAACACTACAGTGGCAGTAAAAATAGAGGATACCGGCGGGATGCGGCTCGGGTGTCTCAAGCGCCGCGACCAGTTGCCCTTTGAAGTCTCTGATGCTCCCGTCTGGGAGGAAGCACTGCTGTGTCCGTTTGCCGAACTCGCTCCGTTGCCAGAGTGATTGCGCTGCAACTTCATCCGTCGGGTCCGTCCCCCAGTACAGGAAATGGAGCGCATGCACCAGCGCGGGGTCCCCTAGCGCCGCACTCGGCGCGTTTGGCTCCCAAGACTTGCTGCCAATCCGGTAGCGAAGACCGAGGAAGCGCTCGCAGTTGACGGGTTCGGATGCTTTGACCGGTTCTAGGTACATTAACGCCCATGGAACGTGAGAAACCCAATCGACGGCGCCGCGGCTCGTCCAGACAAAATCCAGGCGGCTGCCTGGTTCGAGGCCTGCAATGATTGCGCGTAGTTCGGAGTTGCGTGGAAAGCAGGTGTCGAAAAGCCGATAGCCCTCGTTGGCCAAGGCGCGCAGTTCATCAGTGCCGGAAGCGGAGGAATCGCACACGTCCTCGTGAGCGCCATCGCCTGGAAGATGGCTCCAATCATAAGGCTTCCATTGATTGGTATGCAGGCGGCGGTCCATGTCCGCCACGTCCAGGTCATTAAGTTGGGCCTCAGCTGCAACTCGGAATTTTTCGAGCGCGCGACGAACCCGATCGATCGGGTTCTTAAGGAGAGTGCTGTTACCTATCCACTCCATCGTGCCGTAATCCTTTGTACCCCGAATCGTGCTAACGCACACTAGCGGACCGAGAACGTTGAGTGCAAGATGCTCTGGCGGGGTGGTCCATTCGTGGAATGTCCCGAGATTCAGATGGTCGGGAGCGGTGCAGACGACGTCTTCCGTCACGCAAGCGCCGAAGCCGAGTGTCACCGTCAGCTTCCGATATTCCTCGCCGGCAACAAGAAGCGTCGCCATGAGCTGCCCACTCTGCTCCGTCGTGCATACATCCAGCGTCACGATTGCGCTGTCACCGTGAGCGGGAATCGTCAGATCGAATTCGGCGAGCCACGTGTCGCCGCGCTTCATTACGGTGCCGACCGGGGAAACGGCGAGAATTGCGACGTTCTCAGAGGTAACGATCCATCGAGCAGTGAGTCCCGTGCTCGGAACGCTGGTTACATCCACGTGACCGCGCGCGAGGTTTCCTTCAGATGGCGCCGCGACGCAGAAGTTCAGCACGTACTTCGTTTCCGGTGCGAAGACGGTGATAAGTTCGCCAGACAGGGAGTGTCCGGTTACCCTGATCTGGCGGGACCGCGGCGGCTCTTCCGCGTCGAGCGGCACGGCGAAGGGCGATACGTCCTTGCCCGAGGTAACCGTGTTGCCGCCAATCTTCACTTCGTAGGTAGCCCTTTGCTTTCCCTGAAGGGTCTTAAAGCCGTCAACTTTGATTTCCGAGAAGTGCGCAAACAAGTCTTCGGCGCCGCCGTCCGGCGTGATAAATCCAAAGCCCTTCGCGTCATTGAACCACTTGACGGTACTACCTCGTAATCCCGCCGCGACAACCACATTTTCGGGGGCGGCGTTCATATGCTGGCGAATCGAGTCATTGACGACCACTCCAACAGGGAAGGTTCGCGGGGCCACCCCGGCAGCCAACCACGCAGGATTATCCTTCCACTCTCGATGTTGTGCGGCTAAGGGGTCTGATTTGACTTCAACGGGAGGATAGAGCTTAAACTTCAATCCAACATCTGAGTGTTGGAGCCGGTCCACGACCCACAGCAAGGGACCATCTGAGAGCCCGTGTTCAGCATAGCCGCCGCCGATGTCGCAGTGCCCACCAGGGAAAACGGCCTGTGTCACGTTTGGGTTGGGTTCCCATAGCGTAGGCGCAAAGGGTTTGCGTTGCTCATGTAGCGATACCGCGTGCAAACCCAAGCTGACGTTGGGGTTCAGTACCGAATCGTTGAAACGAAACAGATCGACCGCTGCGCCCATGAAGTAATCCGGGATGCCCAGCGTGCCAACCGTATCCCAGACCGCAACTGCGGTAATTTTCGCAGGCACAAAGCAACTGGCATCCAGACTTCTCGGATGGGGAAAGGCGCTGTAGATCTCCAGGAACTCGGCTAGGCCGTCCACTATCTTCTGAAGCGTAGTGTCATGGCCATGTCGCCACCGGTACCATACCGCCACAGCGGTGTCGTAGCGCGTGTCGTCATCTATGGCCACGAAATCTGGCCGTAACAGACCTTCGCCGGCAATGAGGTCCGCAAGCGCGCGTGCGGTATACGCGCCCCGGCTAAAACCCACGATCACGATGCTGTCGCCTGGCACGAAGTTACGCGATATGTAGGTATAGCCGCGAGCAATGCGGGCTACGACGCCCACACCAAATGCGCCGCCGGCCGCTTTGTCGAGCAACTTCTGTGAATCACCCACCCCGTGGATGTACTTTGCGACCTGGGTCGCTGTGCCGCCCGCGTCCTGAAGGAACTTCTCCATCTCCGTCCCGCCCCAGCCGCTTCCGGTTGGCTGTAGGTCGCCGTCAAGCCACGCGAAAAGTTTACAGACATTGGTCAACTGAGGTTCACAGACTTTCGTACCTTCCGGGGTGTTGCCGTCGCTATTTGAAGTTAGCTCGTCCGGCCCGTTCCAAGTTCCATCGGCACAAAAGACAATCGTCTTCGACATCGCTTCCTCCGTCCGATACTGTCGGTGTGCTCTCCAAGTCCGTCTGCATCTCTTCCATAGTCTGAAAGGTGCTCGTTGTCGGCGCTCGCTCCATGCAGCAAAGACTAGGAGGTCGAGCGACAATTTAACAATCTCGTGCTTAGCCAGTGTGGGGTAACGAACTGACTCTATTGGTTAGTCTGAGTGGACTGAACCCCTGAATTCAACGCAGTTGCTTGCACAGACGCCGTACCCGCGACCCACAGTTGGCGTTCGGGCCGACGATGCGTCAACGGCAGGTCCCACGGCGCAGCGACCGACGTTCTGCGCATGTCAGTCGCTTGTATCACTGGAGTACGGCGAACGAGATTGTTGGACGCAACCGATTACGAGGCCACAATTAATTGCGGAGTAGCAACAGCCGCAACGTCGTCGCCGCCGCCAGTTGAGCGGGCGGCGGTTCTAACCTTGAAAAGCGTCGTTCGTATGCGCGCCATCCAAGGACCGCATCGGGTCGACTACGGAAGTTCGGGATCCCGGCGCCTTACCAACGCGGTTTGTCGACCTCTGACTTTCGGCCATGAACGGTCATTAAAAGAGAAAATCTAAGCTTCCCATATAGGCTAAATCTCGGTCGGTCGTGGCGGCCTGGCCGGAGGGCCGCTCTCAGCGCGAAGACCAACTCGATGGCGGCGAGAGCTGACGTTCGTCGACGCCGGTTTGCGAATGTCACCACCGGAACTGCGGGTCCGGCAGCATTCTGAACCTAAGCGGCCCCGAAGATGGTTGTCCTGCGACAGCAACGCCGGCACAAGTCCGCCGGTTTTGTCCCAAGAGAAGCGCGCCGAAGAGCGGCGGCACGAATCTCGATGTAGCATGGTTTCGCGCGCCCCGCACCAGCTTCGCTGGTGTGAAGGCATACTTGGCTCAGTCGATCGTTCAATAACATTATTACCTCGCGCTTCGTTGTGGTCGCGATCTACCTCATGGGATGACGCTGGACGGTTTTGGCGGGTGAACAGGTGGCCGGAACGGAACCACCGTTCTTAGTCGAGTGCCGACACTAAAATCGCGTAGCCACACGCAGGACGACGCCGCGCG
Source organism: Paraburkholderia sp. J8-2 (assembly GCF_905220195.1). Taxonomy (NCBI): domain Bacteria; kingdom Pseudomonadati; phylum Pseudomonadota; class Betaproteobacteria; order Burkholderiales; family Burkholderiaceae; genus Paraburkholderia; species Paraburkholderia sp. J8-2. The sequence goes on along the minus strand of NZ_CAJMZA010000048.1, from coordinate 35,744 downwards.
GCCATGCGGTATTTGTCGCGGAAACGGCGTACAGACCTTTTAGCGTGATGATCCACGGACGCGCGTGAGCGACGAAGCTATACGAGATCAGCGGTCCGATCGCAACGCCGTCCGAACGCGCACCGCCATCAGGCACGTTGATGCCGGCTATCTTGTCGTCCTCAATCTGCTTGAATGCTGTGCCGGTGAATCCGAATTGCCAATGGCCCATGCGCTGGGTGATGGCGAAATCCACGTTGAGGAGGCGGCCGGTCTGGTAATGCGTCGAATGATTTTGCGTGTAGTTGTTGAACCAGATGCGCATGCTGAACTCAGTCGCGTCTCCCAGGCGCTCCCCGAGCAGGCTACGCACGTTATAGGTTAAGGCAATGTTCGGCGCGAAATCATAGAAGTTCGCGCTATTGTTGACGACGCGGTTCGGATCATACGTGCCCGTCGGAAACATGATCCCCAGTCCAGCCTGAACTGCGAGACCAAACGGAATGCGACTCACCTGGTTACGCGCGGAGTCAAATTCTTTTGAAGGGAAAAAGCGACTCCAGACGAACACGTCGGCATAACTGTCGTCGAGACCCGCTTTCGAGCAAAAGCGCGGCTGCTGTTCTAGCTGGAAGCAGCTATGCCCATAGGCAAGTGAGACGGAGGACGCGATGCTTCCGCCGAATAGATGCAGGTCATACACCCACAACACTGCGACACCGGCATCGAGGCTATGTCCGGACGCAGGGGTCGCACCCCGGCTCGTGGAGAACGAGAAGAAATTGATGGGAACGACGACCGCGGCAGCATAAACACCTGGTGGAGGCAGCAGCGCCTGTTGTATGTCCGTTCCACCAATTGGCCCGGCCGGGCGAATCGCCTCTGCAGCCGGACAGGTCACGCCGTAGGTCGAGATCCATGCAACGAAAACAAAGGTCGGCACGGCGCATAAAAATCGCATTGACAAAGGTGTGCTCCTCGTCGCGAAGCGTCGCGTTGAGCATTCAGTATTCAAACCAGTTTAGAAAAATGCAAGCAAGACGTTAGTTACGCATTTCAACCGTGCACCACGGTAGGTCGTATTGACAGCGTTTGCGCAATTTCACGCGACTACATCCGAGGCAATTCGAAAGCATATGATTTTTCCTATCAGTTCCCGGTTTGATGTACTAACGTGATTGAAAGTATGCGGAGACCTTTCCGAAGGGCAGGCAGGACATGATGAATAGCAACCGCAAGAACGCGGCGCTCGGTGCGCATGTGCGCCGTCTTTGTTCAAGTGGCCTGAACCCCAAAGTTGTGATTCCGCCGGTCGTAGCCGCGCTGCGCGAACTTGTGCGCGCCGAATGGGGCTTCTTTTATTTCGCCGACGCTCAATTCGAACTCAGTGACGTCTACAGCGAGAATCCGGCGTTCTTCGACGTCCTGCCGCAATATTTAGCGGAGATCCATAATTCGCCGGCGCAGGACGTCCTCGGCGTGCGCTTCAGCGACGCAATGCGCCGAGGCCGTGGATACGGCAATACGGATTGGTATGGCCATGCTGTCTTCGAAGGCGCGGGCTACGAGTACATCATGCGCCCGCTCGGCATTCGCCACGCGTTGGAGCAAACCGCGTCGTATAACGGCAGGGGTTGGGGCGCCATTCAGTTACAGCGCCCGCCCGGAAGCCGTCCGTTCTCCGAGCATGACGAAGCAACGCTCGCGATCTTCCGCACCCATCTCGCGCACGCACTGACTGCGCCAGACATGCCAGTGACGGACTACGCTGCGAGCGGATCATCGGGTGTCCTTGTTACCGACGCGACAGGCAAGCTGCTGCTTGCGAGCCCCGAGGCGCTTCAGTGCGTCGCCCTCGCGAACGGCGGACCACCTGGCTTTTGTGGACGAGAACAAGTACCGCTCTGGCTGCGGGCACTGATCGCCAACTTCGTCGCACTTTGGAATGGGCAGGACAGGCCACCTTGCCTGATGGTACGGCGCAATTCGACGGGCCTGTTCCGCATCCGCGCGTATTGCTTCGATGAGCATGCATCGAATGGCGATCTCCCTACGATCGCGGTTCATGTCGAGCATCATCCGCCGCTTGCGTTGCAGGTCGAAACGCTTGGTTTCCGGTTCGGGCTAAGCGAACGTCAGAGAGATCTTTGCGGCGACCTTCTCGAGGGCCTGACTTACGCGGAGGTCTCGCGACGCAGGGCGATCCGCGAAAGCACGGTTGTCACCCATGCTCGCGAGATGTTCCGCAAACTCGAGATCCACGACCGCGCGGCACTCCACACGCGCTTCCCGTCGCTTGGGGATTCAGTGTTGGCCGAATAGCTTGTGACAATCCGCTCGGGGATATTTTTCGTCGACTGGACCGGCAGAATCGTGAGGCTGGATGCCGGCAGCGCGCGTCTGCTCGCCCTCGCCGACCGCGGAACCGAGGATGGCGCGACGGCGACCTCGTTGCCTGATTGGCTCGCACCGATTCTGCACGAGCTCGATGGCACTTCTGCGAGACGCCCCATTCCCCCCCAACCGGTCGAGCGCATCACGCCCGCCGGACGCTTCGTGGTGCGCGCCTATCCGCTGAAAGGCCTGCGCCCGACCCGCGAAACCGCCCTTATCTCCGTCTGCATCGATCACTATGAGAACGGTGCCGATGCGATCGATGCGATCGCATCACAGTACGGGCTGAGCGCACGCCAGCGGCGCGTGTGTATCGAAATTCTGAACGGCGCATCGTATGCGGAAATCGGTCGCGTGCTGGGTATCAAGGAAAGCACCGTGATCGATCACGCGCGCCGGATCTACGAGAAACTCGGCATCCATTCGCGTAACGCGCTCAGAAGAAAACTCTCGTAGCGTCATCTTTTCGTTTCCGCATGGCCGTTCGCATGGATATCCCCTGCGCAGGGGGGCCGAGCTATCGCGCACGCAGATAAGCTTGGCTCACGACTCGCACAAGTCGAAGCCAGTGAAGAGGACTGGCAAGGCGAGAAATGAATGAGGCGGACATCGTGAACGCAAGCAAAACGATGCAGGCCGTCGCGTGCGCCTGTCTGACGTGCGCTTCGCTGACGGTATGTGCCATGCATGCGGCAGAGGATGACGACATGCTGAGCGGTTCGTACGGGCCATACGTATTGCGGCCGCTGCCGTTTCCCTCAGTCAGTTTTCATCCATCCGGGCCTGCCGACCGAGAGGCATCGCCCGGCATCGTAGATAGCGCGCTCGCGTTGTGCATGCCCGATCTGTATTGCTCCCTCGCGCCAGACCCCGCATCCCGCGACGATGCTGCGTTCCAGCTTGCCCGGATACGCTGGCGGCCCCATGCAGAGCGATTGCGCTGAGAACGTTGTATCGAACGCTTCATCGCCGGTGGGCTTTGGACCTCTTTACTGCACCGCAAGGCCAATCGAACAGGCGCCCGCTTGCGGGCATCGATGACTGCGTTGGGGCCGTGCATCAGACCGCCGGCTAAGGAGAAGATATGGCCGCTGGACTACGTCGGCAATTATCGCTGTTCGGGGGCACGGCTTTGGCTGTCGGAATGGTCGTCGGGTCTGGCATCTTCGGTCTACCGGGCCTTGCGCTTCGGCTTGTTTCGCCGCAAGCCGCAGCGTTTGGATGGCTGGCGTGCGCGATCGCCTGCCTTCCGCTGGTGTGGATATTCGCTATCCTCGGCACGCGTGACGCCTCTGCTGCCGGCGTTTCGCGTTACGCGGAGGCAGCACTCGGAAAACGTGCAGAGTTCGCCGTCGCGGCCCTCATGTGCGGCACCTTTCCGCTTACCGTTCCCGCCCAGTCGATTATCGGCGCAAGTTATGCGCTTGTGGCCTTCGGGCTTCGTCCGGGCGCGCTCGTTCCCGTGTCGGCATCGATTCTGTTCATTGCGTTGGCATTCAATCTGTCCGGGATTCGCACGACTGCATTCGTCAATTCACTTTCGTTGATATTCATCGTCGCTGCCGTACTCGTGCTGAGCGTGTTGAGGCGCGCCGATCTCGACGCCGGCATAGCGTTGTGGACGCGTCCGGACTGGGCGGGCATGACGCTGTCACAGGTATGGAAAGCAAGCGCTTTGCTTTTCTGGGCATTCATTGGCTGGGAGAACGTCTCGTTCGGTCTCGAAGAGTTCCGCGAACCGCAGCGAACGATCAAGCGCGTTTATCTGCTCAGCTATCTCGTGGTGGTGGTGCTGTATTTCCTGCTGGCAGGGACCATAAACGGCGCATCGGTTGAAGGTGCGTCCGTGAACACGACGGACGGCATCGCCATACTCATTCCGTCACGCTGGCAACCGGCTTTCGCACTCATGACGCTTGCGATCATTCAGGCGACAGCCAACGCATGGGTTTTCGCTGCCAGTCGTCTTTTCTACGCTGCCGGAAGGAGCGGTCTTCTGCCTGAAGTCTTCGCGCGCGTAGACCGTCAAGGCACTCCGCGCAACGCGATTCTGTTACTGGCCGCTTGCTTTTTGATTGTCCTGGCAGCGTCGACCGTTTTTCAGTTAGATGTACCGGATCTGCTGATCGTCGCCAACCAGAACTTCCTGGTGCTCTATCTGGTGTGTATCTTTGCTTTCTGGAAGACTGGACGCAGAGCACAGCGATGGCTTTTAGCTCCGCTCGCACTGCTGTCCAGCGGTTTCCTCCTTGCCGGCTTCAGCTATACGATTCTTTATCCGATTGCCCTGCTGATACTGGGGATGCTGTGTCAGTTCGTCACAGCGCCATCTCGACACCTTTCTTCGGAGGGGCCGTAGCGAGAGTGTCGGGAAAGTAGTTCACCTGGCCTAATTTTGTTACCCCGCAAACATGACGGACGATATAGCAAGCGCGAACATGTTCTGCGGTCATTGCATGGCAAGGCTATCTTGGCGGCCGTCCGCTCTGCGGTAGCACCGTCAGTTGGCTTAAGGGCCGCAATACGTTGGGTTATGCCTTTTGCGTGAAATGCGCGCTGCAGACGATCGTCGCATCCGACCGTAGGACGCAGTGCGGCCAGATGCGGCCGTTCGCCCGCACGCTCAGATGGCCATTCAAACGGCAGCTCCGTATCAATCAACAGACGTTCGCGCTGGCACCGGGGCGGAAGACTAGTAGACCACGTGTCCTTGAGAAACAGAAGCGTTTCTCCCCCGGGGCTTAGAAGCGTTTCATGGAGGAGGTTGGCCTCCCCGCCAACCCTTCTCGCAGAAGACCGAAACGCTTTTAGGAGGTGTGGCCTGGCGCGTAACCTATCAGCCTCGATCTCACCCGCGCCTGCCACCGATTTTCAGGTGCCAGGCGCTCGTTGACAGCATCGTTTAGTTCGTGTCGTCTACTGGTTTACATCCCGCATCTGGCACGCAATGCTTGTGCCGTTCGAAGTCACCGAGCCAAACGACGATGGGCTCACTTCACCTTCCCCTTCTGCCAGCGCCACAACGAACTGCGCCCTCCTCCCCGCGCCGCCGATCCGTCGGGGCTGAGACAAGTCTTCCCTAGAACGCCATCCCTCGGAATACGCCGAGGACATGCTGGACGCGTCCCGCAAAGTGATGGCCAATCCAACACAGGACAATGTCAATCAGCTCTTGTGGGCGGAACAGCTGTTTGCCGTCTACTGCCTGCAAGGACAGCGACAAGCTTCTTTACCGAACCCAGGAAACCGTCCATCAACTCTCACGAGTTATCCAGGCATTCGAAGATCCAACAATCACAGTTGCGAAGCCCTGCCAACGCGCGTAGTGCCGCGTAACCAGAGGGCTGCCAGAACGAACACGACGCGAGCCTACCTGCGGATGGGTGGCGGCGATCCGGCCGCTGCCCCCCACATCTATGACCGCGCGCAGGCTGTTCGGCGCGTCGCGCACCGCGCAAGGCAGAATGCCGACAATCCCCTGAACTTTGCACTAGCATTGAATGGCTCAGAAACGATCTGCTCGATTTGAGACAACGTTCGGTAACTCGTAAGAGGTCGGTGTGTTCTTTACAAGGAATGGCAATGGCTAAAAAATTGATATTTATTGGTGATGACCACACTAAAGACGGATGCATTTTATTTGGCGTGCAAACACTGGGGCAACTCAAGCCCAACAGCTACATCCTCTTGCTGGAAGAAGAGGTGTCCAATGAGCCAATCAGGAAGGACGAATTCGAGGATACTCGCGCTATTATTCTTAAAGATAAAATAAATAGCGCGGATGCGCTTGCGTTAGAGAATCTTATGGCCAACGCATATGCGGTTTATGGCTTTGACGGAAAAGGACCGGCGCTCAGTCTCCAAAGGCATGCTGCACAAAAGAAGAACATCACTGATTATGTGAATCATTTCAAAACTTACACTAACATTGAAAAGTTTATTGTTATCGTCGGTGATGGGCATCTGAATCAGAGATGGGTCAAATGGGAGCCTTTGCAAGAGGCAACCTATGGCGACGATATAGAAAACATGTACTCCGCCGCCTTAGTTCTGTATGCGACGTAGCTACAGAACAGCTCTTCCGGGGATTCCAGGCGAAGTAGCCGCTGGCATCCGGCTCGTTTGTAATCGTATTGCCGGTTTTTAGATGTCGCTGCTATCTGTGGGTATGGTGCCCACGACGAGATGACATCGATGAAAACATTCTGCCTGCTGTGTGCCGGTCTTCGGACCTCAGTTCCGGATGAGCTTCTCGCGCAGTTGCGCGCACTCCCAGTCTAAGTGACCAAAACGAACATTAGTGGATGCCTTCAGGTAAGCGGTGCAGAGTGCGTGAGTCCGCTGGACGACGGGCGAACAGTAATCGAGGAACCAGTCAGTTTGGAGATCGAACAATCGATGAAGATCCGCGTCGTCCGTCGGAAAGGGGCGCGCACTCTCTTGCTTGGCGATCACGCGTGAAGCATCTACAAGCTTGGCGCGCTCCAGCCAGTCGCATTCAGCGCTGTTCGAACTCGACCAGATCTGCGCCGATTCGATCAGGTGATCCGCGCGCATCCACACGCCTTCACGTGAGAATGCGAAGAGCTGGCCGACCACAAGGAAGCAGAGCAATTCTGTCCGTGCTTCGTCGTCAAGAGGTCTCAAGATGCGCCCAAGTAGTCTTTTGATGAGTTTTGTCGACAGGATAGTAAGCGATTCTGTTCATGTGGCCCGGCACACCAGGCATCTGTTTAACCGAAGCCAGACTCAGTATCAGTGTAGCTCGGCTGCGCCTCTCGACGACGGGAGTAGTTCGATGAGCGGCCACTCGTGGGCTGTAGTCGTAATGGCCGCTTGGGGTCGTTCACAGTCCGACGGCGGACGCACGGCCGGGTAGCTCACGCGCGACGGGACGACCGGCGGGCTTCGGCTATGAGCCGTCGTTCGTCTGCATCCGCACTCAGACATTCGGGCGGCTGCTTCGCTCAGTAAGCAACCGTCCGGCGGGCGCAATAGTTAGTTCGGGACAAGGCTGGGTGCGGCTGCCGCAACGTGTCCGGTGATTGGTCGGGGTGGCAAGTTCGATCTTGCAATCCGCGAAGCTGCTGGAAACGTGAAGGAAACGATCGGCTCGCCTACCAGTAGCGCGCGGTTGGAGGCCAAGACAGGCGAGTTGCGCGGCAAGGCGCGGTAGTGATGCGCGGATGCAACGGATCTCGCGCGCGATGGGCTGTCGGCGCACGGGCTTGCAGTGCTGCCGCGCGCAACTGCAATGGCTTGGTGCCTGGCGTGACGGTGCGGCGGCTTGCTCGGAGTGAACTGCGTGCGCCGCGTTGAACGCGTACGATGAGGGCGGCGCGAGTGCAATGAACGAGCGGAGCCTGATGTGAACACAACCGATGAGACAGGCAAGCGCGCGTTGCGCTTTGTTGCGGCGCATCCAGCGCGATTCATATTCCAGGTCTGCACCGCATTCCGTAAAAACCAGGGGCTGCTGCTCGCGGGCGCGATCGCCTATTACGCTTTGTTGTCAATCGTGCCGCTGCTCATTCTCGTTGTAATCGCGTTCGGTCACTTCATCGGCGAGCAGTTGCTGTTCGACACGCTCGGACGTCTGCTCGAATGGCTGATACCGGGGCAGTCAAAAACGCTCGTGCGCGAGCTCGCGACCTTTTTCGAGCATCGCTCCGTGGTCGGCTGGTACCTCGTCATCACGATGATCTTTTTCAGTTCGCTTGCGTTCACGGTTCTGGAGAATGCCCTGTCAATCATCTTCGTGCATCGCGTTGAGGTCCGGCGAAGGCACTTCCTGCTGTCGGCAATCCTGCCCTATCTCTTCAGTCTGTCACTAGGTATCGGTGTGCTGCTCGTGACGCTCGTCTCCAGCGGCCTGCGGGCTGTTGCGACCGGTAGCATCGATCTGTTCGGCCATGGGGTGTTACTGACTGGCGTGACCCGCGTCGTGCTATATCTGTGCGGCCTTGCGGGCGAGATATTCGTGCTAACGGCAATCTATTTTGTGATCCCGGCGGGACGCACGACACTACGGCATGCGGTCGTCGGCGCGGTCGCGGCCACCGTTCTGTGGGAAATCACAAGACGCGTGCTGGTTTGGTACTTCGCGAAGCTTTCGCAGGTGAACGTCGTCTATGGGTCGCTGACGACAGCGATCGTTGTGCTATTCGGCCTCGAAGCGCTCGCGACGCTGATGTTGTTTGGCGCGCAACTGATCGCCGAATACGAGCGCCTCAATATGCGCGGCGACCCTGCAGCGGAGTCGATGGAAACGGGCTGACCAGCGGCCGCGCGTTGAGCATGCTCGTTGTGGCTTCAACCAATCGGCGCGGTGGCACCGGTTTTGGGGTGCCGATGAATTCCGCGAGTATTCGCTGTTGTACCGGCCACACTGCAAAGTGCGGTGCAGCTATGTCAAACGACTCTTAGCAAAACGGCTTTTCCAGGACGGCGGATTGCTCTGAGGAGTGTGAAATAAAGACTGCTTATCCTGTTTCGTTAAGAAACAACCATCGAGAAGATTTTCTCCCGAAAGAGACCCGACCAGACCTTGCGGTCAAGTACAAGCAGGACGAGATGATCTCTGCCCTGCCGGTACAAGGTACCCTCTTCCAGCCGCTGCACGCGCTCGAATGGCTTGCCGCTACCCATGCTCGTTTCGAGGAACAGGGACCATTCGTCCACGCCCAGACCAAGATCGCTGGCCGGAATCGAATACTTCAGGAAGGAACGTGTAGGTTCAACGTCCCCCCCAATGAAGAATTTGAGGTTTACAGTTCACGATCAGTATTGCTCAGGGTGGTTGACCTAAGCGCGTTTGTTAGTCGCCGACCAGCTACACCCGAGGCAAGCGTCCCGACAAATTGTTGCTCGATCGTCATCGCGGGCAGTTGTGCCCTCGGAAGCATGCATTGACGTAGTACCAGTCTAAGAAGCTGCTCTGGGTCGGCCCTCGCCGCTCGTCACGCCTTCCGAGGTAACGTTAAGAGTCAGGACTTGCTATGGGTGGACGTCCTGCTATTGCTAACTGTGATGCTGCCGACCTTGCTGTGCATTTTCGCCTAAATGGCGATCTGGGCTGCGAGGTTCATGTTCCTGAGAGAGTTTTCCGATTTCGCCACTGCTCTGTACCATTCCGCGGTCAACTTCATCACGCTGGGCTACGGCGACATTGTCGTGTCAATGCAATGACTCATGCTTGGCCCAATCGAAGCTGCCAACGGCGTGTGCGGACCTCGTTGATGACGGCTGCGGTCATGGATGTGATCAAGTACCATCATGCCCGGCAGCAGGAGGAGTAGCTGCGAAAGCAAGTACACGGCGGGCGCCGGGACGCCAAGCTGGGCCGTACCCGATACTTCGCGCCTCAGGTGGACCAGTGGCCTAAATGTTGGCCAACGTCGTTCGAAAAAAATCCGTGAAGGACCGAAGTTTGCAAGGCAGGCCGCTACCTCCCTGCATGCTGTAGGACCAAGGTCCAATTGACACCGAATCCGCGCATGACATCATCCATTCATCGTCTTTTCGGCCTGCTAGCGGGCATTGTGTCGAGCGGGCGCCATTTCGGCATTGTGATTGACCGCGAACTAACACTCTCAGCCAATGCGTTCCAATCGCAGAACGAGGCTGAATGCGTCGACATGGATTGCACCATTGTTGCCGCATTGATTGGTCTTGTCTCTGCACCCTCTTCGGTCCGGGACTTGACGCTTTACAGGGCGCCGCGCAGCGACAGCTGATCGTGGTTTCAACCAGGCGCGAAGGAGAGTGACAATGGTCGAATCAAGAAACGGACTTTGGAAGCGGGCGGGCGCAATGCTGGCTACCGCCGGACTCATGGCGCTATCGAGCGCTGCTTTGGCCACCACCCAGTCGCAGCAGCGCCAACAAGGCAGGAACGTCAACCAGGCTGCCAAACAGCAAGCGCGAGCGGGCAAGGTCGACTGCCGGGCTGCAAACCAGAAGAGTAACTCCCAATGCCGGCAGGACAAACGCAACGCGAAGCAGGAAGGTCGCCAGCAGAAACGGGACATCAAGTATTAGCGCTGGTTGCGTGAGTATCCAGCAGCAGTGTGGTCGGGGCCTTGACGACGAGAAACGGCAACGCGACCGGAAACGTTCCCAGAACGACAAGCAGAAAGATGCCCAGCAGGCCGACAAAATCCCCCTGACGAAATTCGCCCGAGGTGACAGCGTCGAGGCGGCCGCGAGGCGCACGCGGATCCGCTCAAGGTCGGCATCTTCGACGAGCGATGCCAGTTTCTCGGTCAATGCATCGCGCAACGCCCGTACGGCGACCGCCTGGTCCTGCTCGCGCTTGACGGTCTGCGCGAGTTGCAGACGCTGCCCCCGATCAGCAAGCGTACGGACGAGATACATCACGGCGCCAGCGAGGCCCCACGCAAGATTGCATCCGAGTGCGGCGAAGAACATCTTGTCCCCCTCGTCTTCGCCTGCGGTGACCGCCTTGACGGCGTCGACGAACGTCAGCGCCATGAACAGACCAAAACATATTTCGCAGACACGGTCGACCGTATTGAGAATCGGTTCGCGCCGTTCGGGTTCGACACGACCCGCCGGCATGATAGTGCTCATATGGCCTCGACTCGATGTAGACAACGAGACGTCGCGCTAGCTGCCAACGAGGGATGTTGGTGCGAGCTGTATATGAAAGAGTCGATAGTTCGGTACCCAAGTTTTGATGGACTGGCAGCGCCGGGGGGCAGCGCAAGGGCCCCAATGCCGGCTGGATACTGCCGCACGTCGGCCGCATACGGGAGTGGATGTTCGCAAGCACTTCACGCGTCGCCATATGACCGTTGTGCGTCCTGCGAGTCGCACAGTGTGCTTTCTCCGATCCTGAATTTAGCCAGTAGGGAGAATCCCCGGCAGCCGGCCATTCGACATCGATATGCGAGCTTTCCTATGATTGGACGCGTTTGCGCGTTTCAAACTTGCGATCTCCGCGTCCCGAACGGGGCGCTTTTTCCTGCACGCTTCCCCTGAAAACGGAGTCAACCATGCTCCACAATATACTGGCCGCCGCTCCGGCCATGATCCTGTGCCTGCTGTTGCAAGGCGTGGTGGTAGCCATCTGCCTGCGCCGGTACGCGCGCTTCCGGCGCAACGTCAAAAATCAAGACCTGCTATGGGTGGACGTTCTGCTATTGATAAGCGTGATGCTGCTGACCTTGCTCTGCAATTTCGCCCAAATGGCAATCTGGGCTGCGCTGTTCATGTTCCTGGGTGAGTTTTCCGATTTCGCCACTGCTCTGTATCACTCCGCGGTCAATTTCATCACGCTGGGCTACGGCGACATCGTCATGTCCAAGCAATGGCGCATGCTGGGCCCAATCGAAGCTGCCAACGGCATCCTTATGTTCGGAGTCTCGACCTCGGTGATGACGGCTGCGGTCATGGATGTGATTAAGTACCATCATGCCCGGCTGCAACAGGAGTAGCCACGAAAGCAAGCCTCAAGGCAACCGATGACATCAACGTGGCGATTTGTCGTGTCGCCGCGCCCCGAGCACCAGTCGTCAACAGGGCAATCCGACCATGGTCCTATTCAACTGTGTGTGCAGCACGGCTATGCTTGCGCCGATTTTTCGAGTTTGCGGTGCAAGTGCGCCACGCGCAATGCACGCTGCTGGCACATCGGACTCAACCACCATGAGCAGGCGATTCGCTCGCGGATGTCAGCCTGCACGTCCCTTTCGTGCTGACTCGTCACGTTGAGCGTATGAAAATTCCCTGCCCCAGTGCAATAGCTGGGGCGATCCCGTCCGACCGCATAGGGCAGCAGGCGGCCAAATGGCACCGCTCACCTGTGCAGTCGCGCAGTCATGCGCGTGAGGTCCGCTCGCCTGAGCGGGCCTTCATGCGTGAATGCGTTGGTCAAGCTGTTGACCAGAGCCGTCAGTCGCGCAGTGGACCACCCTCACGACGGTGCCGCTTTGCACGGCGCACAAGCATGTTCATGCTTTCGACGAATGCGGAGAATGCCATTGCCGCGTAGATATAGCCCTTCGGGACGTGCGAGCCGAATCCTTCGGCAATTAACGTCATACCGATCACCAGAAGAAAACTCAGTGCGAGCATCACAATAGTTGGATTGCGGTCGATGAAACGCGACAACGGACCGGCTGAAAACAGCATCGCGGCAACAGCCACGATCACAGCAACATACATGATTGCCACGTGCTCGGTCATCCCGACTGCTGTCACGATGCTATCGATGGAAAACACCAGATCCAGCATCAGGATCTGCGCAATGGCTGCTCGCTCGGTGAGCGCGGAAAGCGCGGCGCCACTCGACTGATCATCCTCATCTCCAGAGACGTTATGGTGGATCTCGCTCGTCGCCTTCCAGACAAGAAAGAGGCCCCCGCTCAGCAGGACGAGATCGCGCCAGGAAAAAGCATGGCCAAACAGCGAGAGTGCAGGCTGCGTCAAACGCGTAATCCATGCCACCGTGCCAAGCAGCGCCAGGCGCATCACGAGGGCAAGGCCGATGCCAATCCGCTGGGCCCTCGGGCGCTGCGTCACCGGCAACTTGTTGGTGAGAATCGAGATGAATACGAGGTTGTCGATGCCGAGCACGACTTCCATGACCACGAGCGTCACAAGTGCAATCCAGGCAGCGGGGTCGGAAACGAGGGTGACGAGGGAGTCCATGGCTACGAGATTCTCCGAAGAACGAGTATCACGTCTTGTTGGGCCGTCTGTTGATTGCAAGGCTCCTTGCACTCGGGAGCCGACTATTGAGCATCAATTGGGGGAAGCGGTTCGCCACAGCGCCTGCAATACGCTGCATCCACTTCATGCCCTTCACTATGGCATCGCAGGCAGACGCGGGGATGCCGCCGTGGTTGGCGCGTCGCCGTCGCCACTTCGGCGCCAACCATGGCCGCCGGGAAGGCTATTACGCCATACCCCAGCAGTATGGCCAGCGAAGTGATGAATTGCCCGAGCGGCGTCTTCGGATGAATGTCACCGTAGCCTGTGGTGGTCATCGTAACCACCGCCCAGTACATGCTGACCGGGATGCTGGTGAATCCGTTCGATGGTCCCTCGACAAGATACATGACAGTGCCAAGAACCACGATCAGAATCAGCACGACGCCAAGGAATACCATGATCCTGTGCCGGCTCCTGACGAGTCCGCGCCAGAGAACCTGGGACTCGTTGAAGTAGAGAGGCAGCTTCACGATCCGGAAAATGCGCAGCATGCGCAACAACCTGACGTCGACAAGGACATGGAAGCCTGGCAAGAGTAAGCCAAGATAGGTTGGCAGGATCGACACGAGGTCAATGATGCCGAAGAAGCTCAGCGCGTAACGCAACGGACGCTCCACGCAGAGGAGCCGGACAATGTATTCGGCGGTGAACAGGAGTGTAAAGAACCACTCCAGAAAATCGAGGACCACGAGCTCACGGGCGCGAACAGCCTCAACACTGTCCAACATAACGACTGCGACGCTGAATATGATTGCCGACAGCATCGCGGCATTGAAGCGGCGTGCGGCATCCGTCTCGGCATCAACCAGGATGGCATACATGCGCCGCCGCCAACCATGATCGGGTCTGCCAAAATCACGTTTAAGTGGGCGAACGACGTTCATGGTCGAGATCAAACCGCTGCGAGTGTGTACGCGACAGGCAACGAAACCGTCGCCACCAGTGCACGTACGAAGTAGCCGATCGCGAGCACAGTCAGCCGGCAGCGGTAATTAGACTTCATGTAGCGAAAAGCATGAAATATTACCGCTTATGGTGATTGCGTCTCGCCGTGCAATGAGTAACCGTGACGTGACTGCCGTCACAAGGTTCTGAATTGCATCTGAAAGCACGTCTCTCGCGCAATACAACAGCGCACCGTCAGCGGCCCATACGCCGGTCGTAGCTTTGCGAAACACGCTGGAGCAATGTGGGGTCTCCCTCGTCGCCCGAGTGGAACTGCACGACTACGCTACCGTCTGCTTGCTGGCGCACGCTCGCAGTCACGGTGGTGCCATCACGTCCACCGACGATGATTCCGCTGGCTGAATCCTGGGTCGTGATGGTTAGTCCTTCGTCGCGCATTGCGCCGGACGCGGCGGCAAAGGACCGGTCGAAACTGGCCGGGATCATGACGACGGTTCCGGCTGGCGCCACGTAGTAAGGGCATCCCGTGAGAAGCACGAAAGAACCAAGGAGGCTGACATTCAGAAGGCGCTTAAGAGCCGTCTGGCCGCCTATCGCTGGACCTTTTCGCATGATGCCCTCGCCGACGGTGCGAGATTGCCGCTTGCCACATGTGAGACTCATTGCATTCTCCCCTCGACGAAGAATGCATCGAGTGGATCTACGTCAATGCTGCGGTTCGCCATCGCCGCGTCGCTTGTACGTCTCATCGGCGCTCTCCCCGAGGGGCGTGCCCCGCGAGCCAGGCTGGTCATCGGGGCTGTGTGATGCGAAGTTGGGGGCTGCGGCTCTACCCCGGCCGTCGGGACCCGGAACGCGAGTAACGCGACACGTCCGGAAAAGGCCGCAACCGGACTCGTGAGGCCGTTGGACCGTGGACGCATCGCAACCTCGATCGAAGTAGCGGACATCCAGATTAGGGCCACTCGATCGACGGTGATATCGGACCTTCGTCCGATAGCCAGGCGCCAGGAAACTGACTCTGAGCCCCGACGCTTTGGGTGACGATCCGTTGCTCAAGCACGATGTATGGAGTGAACGGCCATGCAGGAAAAGAGCCGCCAATCTAGCGCCCAGGAGTGCAGCTACCGTACTGGGAGCTAGATTCCGCACAGCATTGGTTGCACGCCAAGGAAGCCGCCATTCCCAAGTCGACTGTATGTATCACCGGATGGCTCGACGCGGCAATACGCGTGAAGGGTCCCGCCGCCGGATCGCCTCCATCGGGCTTGACGATACTGCGTACGGCACGCACGCGATGCGTCGCACAAAAACGCCATTGATATACCGCCGAACAGGGAAACTTCGCGCGTTGCAGTGACTGCCATGCTCGCCGCACGGAGGTTTGCCGCCATCAGGCGTACGTCTGCTCTTTTCCGGAAACGCGCGCATCATGAGCAATGTACGTGGCCGCGCGCAGACATCTGGACGGTCGAGAGTCGCCGCGGGGCATAGGAGGACACCATGTCTTTCGCACCTATGTTCAGGCCGCCTTCAGCGGTCGCGCGCGGATATTTTCGAGTCGATCGGAACCGGCCACGACAGGCACGGGTCAGCCTGAAGAACACCGGTCGGCGCTCATGGCGGCGGCTGCGCTATCGCCGCACCGGCAAAGTAGCGGGCCCGTCGTTCGGCTACGCCATGATGTGAACGCCGCCGTCTACGTATAGCGTCTCACCGGACAGTCGTCGTGCATAGGGCGTCGCGAGAAACGCACAGGTATAGCCGACGTCCATGATATCCACCAGTTCGCCAAGCGGTGCACGTTCCGCCGCTTGCGTCAGCAGCAGATCGAAGTCCTTCAAACCGGATGCGGCTCGGGTTTTCAGCGGTCCCGGTGAGATGGCGTGCACACGAATCTGCTGCGGACCCAGCTCAAACGCAAGATAACGCGCGCATGCCTCCAGTGCCGCCTTGACCGGCCCCATTACGTTGTAGTTGGGCACCACCTTGTTCGCACCGTAGTAGCTCATCGCAAACATGGAGCCGCCGTTCTTCATGAGTGGCGCGGCGAGCCGGGCCATCCGCACGAATGAATGGCATGAAACGTCCATGGCTGCTGCAAATCCATCAGCGGAGCAGTTGAGCAGCCCGCCCTGCAAATCGCTCTTCGGCGCCCATGCAACGGAATGCACGAGTATGTCGAGTTGGCCCCATTCATTCGCGATGCGCGCGAATACCGCCTCCAGCTCATTTTGTTGTGAAACGTTCAGCGGCATGAAAACGGGCGCCTCGAGATGTTTTGCCAGTGGCTCGACGTAAGACCTCGCCTTCTCGTCGGCATAAGTGATCGCGAGATCCGCGCCCAGTTCATGGAACGCCTGGGCGCAGCCGTAAGCGATCGAATGCTCGTTGGCGATACCCGTGACCAGCGCCTTTTTTCCCTTCAGGACCGGATGTTCAGTGCTCAGGCTCATCTGTCTCCTCCCTTCGCAATCGGGCAGATTCACGCAATGCCCGCCACCTCCCGCGTGTGGCGGGCGATCATCAGTTCTTCATTGGTCGGGACAACCCATACGGCGACCTTGCTCGATGCGGTGCTGATGCAGGGGCCGCCGGACGCGTTCGCGCCGCTGTCGATTTCCACTCCGCACCAGCGCGCCTGTTCGCAAGCCCGGTGCCGGATCTCAGGCGAGTGCTCGCCGATGCCCGCTGTAAAAACCAGTGCGTCGAGCCCCTGCAGCGCGGCGGCGAGCGACCCGAGCTCGCGTGCGATTCGGTACGCGTACAGCTCGATGGCGAAGGCCGCACGCGCGTCGTCACTTGCAAGCAGCGCGCGCATGTCGCCCGATATGCCCGATACGCCCAGCAGCCCCGAGCGGCGGTAGAGCAAGTCCTCGACGCCCCGCGTATCCATTTTTAGCTCATCGAGCAGATAGAGGATCACGCCGGGATCGAGATTGCCGCTACGCGTGCCCATGGGCAATCCATCGACCGCGGTGAAGCCCATCGTGCTCGCGACACTCCGGCCTGCGTCCATCGCACACATGCTGGCGCCATTGCCGAGGTGCGCCACGACGGTGCGACCCTTCGCTGCATCGGGAGCAACGTCGGGCAGCGTTCGTGCGATGTACTCATAGGAAAGGCCGTGGAAGCCATATCGCCGCACACCTTTCTGCGTCAACGCGGCCGGCAGCGCAAACGTCGAAGCGAGTGCAGGCTGTGTAGCGTGAAATGCCGTGTCGAAACACGCGACCTGTGGCAAGTCCGGGTTGCGCTCGGCGATGACACGAATCGGTTTCAGGTTGTGCGGCTGATGCAGCGGAGCGAGCGGCGTGAGCTTGTCGAGTTCATCCAGCACACCTGGCGTGACGGCCACGGGTTTCGAGTACGCCTGCCCCCCATGAACCACACGATGCCCGACTGCAACGACCTGGTTGCCGTCACGATGGCTGCGCAGAAACTGGGCGATGTAGACGACCGCCTCTTCATGCTCGAGGCTCGCGCCCCAATCCTCCTCTCCGGTTTGATTGCCCTTCCCGTCGAATGCGGCGAAATGCGGCGCCGAAAGCAGGCCTTCCATCTGGCCGCGCATGATGAGCGCCAAGTCCTCCGACTGGGCATCGAATGCGCTGAACTTGATGCTCGAAGAACCGGCGTTGAGAACGAGTATGACGTCGGCCATGGCGTCACCCCTTTACCCGCGCATCTTCCCTGCGCTTCGCGGCCACGAGCGACGCCACGGCACACGAGGCAAGCCGCGTGACAACGGAATCCGCGCGGCTCGTCAGGATGACCGGCACCCTCGCGCCAAGCACAATGCCGGCTGCGTCCGCTCCAGCGAGGAAGGACAGACTCTTGGCCAGCATGTTGCCCGCCTCGAGGTCGGGCACCAGGAGCACATTCGCGCGTCCCGCCACCGGTGAATCGATACCCTTGATCCGCGCGGCTTCGGGATCGATGGCATTGTCAAGCGCCAGTGGGCCGTCGACCAGCGCGCCGGTTATCTGGCGGCGGTCGACCATCTTGCACAAGGCAGCGGCTTCCACTGTGGATGGCACCTTGGGATTGACCGTCTCCATCGCCGAAAGGATTGCCACCCGCACTTCGGGCAGCCGCAGCGCGTGCCCCAGATCGATCGCGTTCTGCAGAATGTCACCCTTCTCGGCGAGCGTGGGCGCGATGTTGATCGCAGCGTCGGTGATGATCAGCGCGCTCTCGTGGCGCGGCACATCCATAACGAAGCAATGGCTCACGCGGCGTTCCGTTCTCAGGCCGCCATCGCGGCTCACCACTGCGCCCATGAGTTCGTCCGTGTGCAGGCTGCCTTTCATCAGCGCTTCGGCGCGCCCTTCGCGCACCAGTTCGACCGCCCTTGCCGCCGCGGCATGACTGTGTGGTGCGTCCTCGATCGCGCAGCCGGCAATGTCCAGGTGCTCGCGCGCGGCGATCTCTTCGATGCGTTCGCGCGGCCCCACGAGGATCGGGGCGATCAGGCCAAGTTCCTTCGCCTGCAGCGCGCCTTCGAGAGAACTTCGATCGCAGGGATGCACGACCGCGGTGGCCAGCGGCGGTAAGGACCGGCAAACGGCGATCAGCGCCTCATACTTCTCGTGTTCGCGATTCACGATGCCTCCTTGAGTCCGGGTGCCAGGCGGGAGGGCGGTGCTTCCGAAACCTGATGCACCGACGCCGCTGACCGTGTCGCGGTTGCACGCTCCAACGGCAGGCAAGCGCGGATCGAATCGAGCATGCTGAGCTGGGCTGGGGTCGGCTCCGTTGCCTGAACGCGCCTGTCAGCGAGAAGCTTTTCAGCCAGTTCCAGCAGCTTCTCCCGGTCTTTCCGGTCTCTTAGCAGATTCGGGAGCGTGGCCAGCGCCTGATCCGGCTCGTAATGCACGATGATTTCCTGCTCACCGCGCACACGCCTCCATTGGTCGCCTGGAAGCTGGGGCAGATAGGCGGCATAGTCCTTTGCGAGTTCATGCCGCAGGTTCAGCCGCGCCAACGGAAGCGGCTCGCCGTGACGAGCGAGCAGGCAAGCGGCGCGAGCAAGCGCTTCTGTGTAGCCGCCCTCGTTGATCGACGCCAACGCATCCCTCACGAAGGGCAGATCACGCCGATCTCCAGATGCCTCTGCGGTTTTCGCTTGCGCTTGCTCACTTTGATCGGCGGAGAACAGATTCCCGTAGAGAGAAAAGAATGCGCCTTCAGTCATGGCGTCGCGCATCGCGCGATAGAAGTCGAGCGATGCACTGATCATTGCCGAGCCATAGTGCTCGAACTCCCTCAACCGGGTGTCCTCGTGGGCTTGCGCATGCCGTCTCGCCCTGACCGCTTCCGCCGTTGGCCCAAGCCACGAGAGCCACGGGTTCATGTCCGAAAACATCCAGCGTTGCGCGCGCAGTGGATGGAACTGCCGCTGCAGGTTTGCTGTCGCGTCGTTCGACACGGCGCGTACCCAGGGTTGCAGGAATAGCTCATACGCGCGCTGATTCAACTCCGATACGCGCTTGACGGCCTCGAACGGCTGCTCGTCAATGCGCTCGAACCGGTTCAGCCGCGCGGCGATATCTTCGAGCCAATACTCCTGGAATGAGACGTCATACTCCGTCTTGCCGTCCTCGCCGGTGTGCTCGGCGATATGCATCCCGTAGAGACCGGGCGGGAACGCCTCGATCGCTTCGAGCACGGATGCGATCTCACGGTGTTCCTTCTTCGCGACCTTGCCCGAAACAAAAATGCCGAGATGGCCGATGCTCTGGTGCACGAGCCCGACAATCACCTGACCGCGCGCCTTGATCTCCTCCGTGCTTCCGTAGATGTCGGCGACCCAGTTGAATGCCTGCTGGGGCGGCGTGATGTTGTCGCCAAGCGACGCGAACAGGATGATCGGCGACTTGATCTGCCGTAGATCGAACGCCGCTCCATCGAGACCCCGAACCTCGCCCGACCACAGCTTGTTACCGACGAACAGGTTGCGCGTGATCCATTCGATCTCCTCACGGTTCATCAAGTAGTAGCCGCCCCACCAGCGCTCGAAATCAAGGAAGCGCGGTGGCTCCGTATCGATGTTGTCGAACAGGTGATAGTACTTGTCCCACAGGCTGTTGGCGGGGTTGAGATTCTCGAAGTTCTGCACGAGATGTGCGCCGTCGAACTTGCCGTTGCCGAGATCCGCAGTCAGCGACGCGAGCCAGGTGCCGCCCAGCATCCCGCCGGAGTAGCGCATGGGATTGTCGCCCTCACCTTCGCTCCATGCGCCGCTCCAGTATGACATCGGAGCGCCATTGATGACGAGCGGCCCCGTATGGTCCGGGTCGGAGCTTGCCAGCATCATCGCGGCCCAGCCGCCCTGGCAATTTCCGATGATTGCCGGTTTCGGGCTGTCTGGATGCAGTTCGCATACCTTTCTGATGAACTGTTCTTCGGCCGCGCAAACGTCGAGCAACGTCTGGCCAGGCTCAGGGTCGCGAAAGAAGATGATGAAATACACAGGGTGGCCAGCTTTGAGCGCAACTCCCGCCTGCGAATCGTCCTTGAAGCCGCCTATGCCGGGACCGTGGCCCGCACGAGGGTCGATGATCACATAGGGACGCTTGCTAACGTCGATGACCACGCCATCGGGAGGTAGCAGACGCACCAGCGCATAGTTGACTGGCCGAGGCAGCCTCCGACCGTCGACCACGAGTTCATGACCGAAATGCAGGACCGGTTGAAGACCCTCGCGCGCCTGATCGACGAAAGCATTTCCGCGCTGGCGCAGGGTGTCCCAGAAGAGGACGGAACGCTCGGCCACATCCACTGCGTAGCGGTAGCCGGCCCAGGGGTCCAACGCCGTTGTCCATGCCGGATTGCCAGGCGCCGGCGCACCGTTGCCTCCGACTCGCCGCGCCGCATCCGCTAAACGCCGATTGAATTGCGAGCGCGCGACTTCGGAACGCTTTGCGAAAAGCCGGGCAACCCTGCTACCGACTTCCTGGCAACGTGCGTACTTATGGGCTACGTCTGTCATGGCATCACCTAGTCATTAGCGAACGAATGGGAAAAGACACGCCCTCTACCTTGACGGTACAGGCAGACACAGGCGTCTGCGACGTGCTTGAAATGAGATGATCGGGGCGAGTCTCTCCTCAAACAGGCAAGCTATCTAAAGCAAATCTTCGGGAAGACAAGTCGTGATACCAAGCGACGACCCGAAAACGAGCACCGCCACCTCTTGACGACACAATGAAAGGAATACTTATAAATATTTTCGACAATGATTTCGTTTCAGCCGATGCCCACATGCACATGGATACGATCTCTTAAAACACTGGCAGATGCACGTGACAGATTCGTTACGGGGTATCCGGACGTCAACTTCGTAGCAGGTAGCGGCCGTTCGAGCATCGGTTGAGGTCGATAAGTCCTGGGTCCGGGCGGTCACTTGCCGGGGATAAGCCGTCTAGCGCTAACGTTCACGTTTTGAAACGGAAAGCATTGTCATTCACAGGAATTGAAAAAAATGCGTGTGGGAACGACAACGACATATGGAGCAGTAAATTCTCTCGGTGTCCTCCCCTCTTGGTGTCCTCCCCACTATAGTTAAGTCGCGAGGTTAAAATCGTCGTTGCGGAAGAGTGCTTCCCTGTGTAGAAGGCTACGAGAACCGTCAAAGGACGTTCGACATGAAAACGACCTGCATTGCTCTCGCTGCCGCTGCCACTGCGTGCGGCATGCTCGCCGCTTGCTCGGGGATGAGCCTTGATCCCAATACCCTCGCGCAATCCGGCTCACAAGCATTTCAGGCCGCGTCGCTCACCGATGCCGATGTGCGCACGCTGTCCGACAAGTCGTGCGCACAGTTCGACTCGGAAAACCAGATCGCGGCCGCCGACAGCCCGTACACGCAGCGCCTGAACAAAATCGCCGCGCAACTTGGCAATAACATTAACGGCGTGCCCGTCAACTACAAGGTCTACATCACGAAGGACGTCAACGCGTGGGCGATGGCGAACGGCTGTGTACGCGTCTATAGCGGTCTGATGGACATGATGACGGACGACGAAGTGCGCGGCGTCGTCGGCCATGAGATGGGGCACGTCGCGCTCGGCCACACGAAGAAGGCGATGCAGGTCGCGTATTCGACGTCGGCGCTGCGCTCGGTGGCGACGTCGGCGGGCGGCATGACAGGCGCGATTTCTGCGTCGCAAATCGGCGACTTCTCCGAGAAACTGATCAACGCACAGTTCTCGCAATCGCAAGAAATGGCTGCGGACGACTATTCGTTCGATATCCAGAAGAAAAAGGGCTTGGATCCGTCCGGTCTCGTCACCGCGTTCAACAAACTCGCGAAATTTGACGGCGGCAAGTCGAGCATTCTGAGTTCGCACCCGGCGTCGGCGGCGCGCGCGCAACACATCCAGGAGCGGCTCGCGTCGAATAAGTAATGCGGCGGAAGGTGATCAGAATCTGGCGCTGTCGCGATATCCCGGCCGCGCCACTCGAAACCGGCCACGCCATGCGCATCGAAGACGTCGACCCAGTTCATTTCCGGCCGTTTGGAGCCGGGCCAGGCCTACTCGGCATCCGCGGCTTCGGTTGCGCCCTGGTCGTGGCCACTGCATGGCTTGGCGTTTCTTTTTGGTTGGCGCTGCCATGGGTGGCCGAACTTGCGGAAAAGATCGGCTCGGTATCCACGTGGCTGGTCGTCGGCGGCATTGCGCTGGCGCCAGGGTTCATGAACGCCTTTCAGACCGCGACCCTCCTGCAACGTCCGAGCGGTCGCTACCGCGAACCCACTGCCTACCCCGCCCTGACAGTCCTGATCGCGGCGTATAACGAGGCCGGCCAGATTGCCAATGCCTTGCACTCTCTTCTAAGCCAGAAGTACTCTGCACGATTGGACATCATTGTCATTGACGACGGTTCTCAGGATGGAACCGCAACGATCGTACGCGAGACTTTCCCGGAAGTACGTGTGATCGTTTCGGCATGTAACGCGGGCAAGGCAGCAGCTCTCAATCGTGGACTTGCAGTCGCGCACCATTCTCTGGTCGTTACCGTTGACGGCGACAGTTGGCTACACGCCGATGCGCTCCGCTATCTGGTGCTGGAGTACTTGAACGGACCGGCCAATACCGCAGCGGTCGCCGGGGCCGTATTCGTAGGCAATAGGGACAGGAGTTGGTCGTCTCGCGTCCAATACTGGGACTACTTGCACGGCATTGCGGCGACCAAACGAACGCAGGCCGCCTATGGCGGAACGCTGGTCGCCCAAGGTGCCATGTCACTGTACCGTACCGATCTGCTGCGAGAAATCGGAGGGTGGCCACAGAGCCTTGGCGAAGATATTGTCCTCACTTGGGCGTTGCTGTCCCGAGGATACGACGTCGGCTACGCCGAGCGGGCGCTCTGCTTCACCAACGTGCCGGAAACTTTCGGCGGCTTGCTACGGCAGCGGGCTCGCTGGGCGAGAGGCATGATCGAGGCTTTCCGTCATCACCCGGGCATTCTGCGCCAGCGCCGAATCACAACATTTCTTGTTGTCTGGAACCTGCTTTTCCCGTGGCAAGACCTGGTCTTTACCTTCGCGTTTATTCCGGGCCTGGTACTCGCACTGTTCGGCCATTACTGGTTGGTTGGTCCATTGACGCTGGCGCTGATCCCATCGGCCGGCTTTATCGGCTTCGTGATGTACCGGATGAGCGCAAAGGTCTTTCACCAGGCAGGCTGCAAGATAGCGTGGGATCCACTGGCGCTTGTCGTCTATACGCTGGCCTACGGACTCATCAATCATCCGGCCAGCTTGCGCGGCTACCTCGCCGAATTGTTCGGACAGGCGAAAACGTGGGGCACCAAATAATGGTCCTGCGTTTGCTGCCGGTGCTGCTCTTCGCGGTCGCAGCCAGCGCGGCCGCATACGATGAGGTGATTGACAAACGCCCGCCCGGACAGAGCCCAGACCTCTTCGAGTCGCCTGAGTATGCCCCCTTGGCCGGGATGACAACCGACTATTTCGGAACCCGCGATACGACGGGATTCGAACGGGATTCGCTCCGTCTTGGCGGAATGGTTCACTATGCATCCCGGTATGACTTTGTCAGCCTTGGCGTGTCTCGAGACGAATTCCGCCAGGGCGATTGGACTGGCATTGCTGACTCCGTTTTGATCGAAGGGCGGAAAGTCAATCAGCTTACGGCAGAAGGAATTACCGGCCGATTGGCGGTTACCACGACCGGGCATCCTCAATGGCACGGGGAGGTCACATGGAACGTACGCTTTGGAGAGCGTGGCGGTGTCGAGCTTATTGCGAATCGCGACGCTGTGGAGAGCGAAGCAGCGGTCCAGAATGGCATCCTCTCCAATTTCCTTGCGGCAAGCTTTGACTACGCGCCCACCGAGCACCTGACGATGATAGCCATGCCGACCTGGCGCCGATTTACCGATGGCAACCAGCAGCTTGGCGGGCGAACCTGGCTGATCCTTTCCCCGGTGCCGGAGAGCGGGATCGGCATCGAACTGAAGGGGCAGGGCTTTCATGGAAGCGGACAATCGCAGCAGCTGTATTTCAGTCCCGAAGAATACCGGAAGGCGGAGGCAGGACTGCGCTTGCGGCGTTCGTTTGGCGATTGGCGGGTTTATGCGTATGCCCGGTTGGGCCACGAATGGATCGATCACGACATTGACAAGCCGACGGCAGAATTTGGAATCACTGCCAGGCGCACCTTCAGCAATGGCATCACCGCAGCAGTGCAGTTCGCCTACAGCCGAAGCTCCTATTCGGATGCAGTCCAGAATCTCAACGAGAATTACGGGTGGCGCATGTTGAGAATCGTCGTCGTATTGCCACTCGATCGCCTTTTCGCGTCTTCTCAGTTACCCAATTGAAGTCTCGCCGTCGCAGCGTCAAGCGCTGGACGGCCGTTTCTGCGCGCTTACACCGAGTTCCGCGGATACGCTCTCGCCGACGGCCGCTAACGGTCAGCCCCATCTTCGCACCGACTTGACTGCGATACCGATACTTTGACCACTCGAACACTAAAGTTTCAAGCCAGACTGCCGTAAGGCCGGTTTGGTTTCAGGCGCTAAAACGTGCGGAGTGATATGAACAAGAGTATGAGAATTCTGGTGGTGGATGACTTTCCGACGATGCGCCGAATTGTCCGCACCATGTTGAGGGATCTGGGTTATACGAACGTCCATGAGGCGGAGGACGGCGTGATGGGGCTTGCGCATCTGCGTGCGAGCCCCTTCGATTTCGTGATTACCGACTGGAACATGCCTAACCTCAACGGGCTTGAGATGCTGAAGGAGATTCGCGCAGATGCAAGTCTTGCACATCTTCCGGTGCTGATGGTCACCGCCGAGTCGAAGAAGGAAAACATCATCGCAGCGGCTCAGGCCGGTGCGAACGGCTACATAGTCAAGCCGTTTCCCGCGTCCCTCCTGGACGAGAAGCTGAGCCGAATTGTCGAGAAAATGGGCAAGACTGGAAAGTGAAATGAATGAGCGTTAAGGCCCGCCATTGGCCGCAGGAATGTGCATGCCACCGCACATGTCGGCAGGCGTCGAATAAACCTTAACGGAACGTGCCGGCTGCATCGGACAGGACGCTGCCACTTACGGTCGTTCAGTCAGACTGCGTGCGCTTTGCTGGAGCGTCGCTAGTAGACCGGTAAAGCGACAACCAAAGTGCTGCGATTGACAAAGCGCGACAGACTACACGCAACCTGAGGACATGCTCATTGCAGCCGTAACGTTCAAGTTGCATGCCGGTGATACGCAATACGTGCGCACTTCTATCAGCATGGGCCTTCTGGTTGGACATATCACGCCAACCCTGGAGGACCCGGAAACCGGGCCTCACGCAGTCGAGCAGCTTAAATAAACCGATGCTCCGACGACTACAGCCGCGCAATTAAGCTCTTGAATTGAACAAAACGAATGACAACGTGGGTGGCACGCCACCCACCGGAATACGAGCTTCCGGCATGCGGCCTGTGGGTATTCGGCCAACCACTGAAGAAGACTGGGAGATCTTGAAAGGGATCTTCCTTGCTGCGCTGTCTGACAGTCCAACGGCGTTCGGTTTGCGTTACGCCACAGCGGCCGCGTATAGCGAGCAGCAATGGCGCGACTGCGCGTCAGCTCAAACGCAACCACTATACCTGGTAGCCTTGGAGCAAGGACAAGCAGTCGGACTGATCGGAGACGGGATAACCCGTTCGCACGAATACCACTTGATTGCCATGTGGGTTCATCCGAAGCGGCGAGGCATGGGAATTGGGGGCCGTCTCGTCAATGCAATCCAGGCGCGCGCGATTGAACGCGGATATAGAAGAGTCGTATTGAGAGTCTCGCCAGAAAACGGCCGCGCTGCGGACCTCTATAGAAGGCATGGTTTTATATTCTTGCCGGAATGGGAAACACTCGCCGGTCAACCCGCGATCAACCTGCAAAAAATGGAATGGAGTAGCAGTCGCTGACTGCCATTTCGATTCCGCTGGGAGCTTGATCGACCGTGTTCGGGTTGCTCAAGAGTCCGCTCAGGGTCGACTCACGCTTTTTGCATGAAGGCATCGGTCGTGATGCCACTATTCGATGGCTGCGCCGGCGTCGCTCAACGTTCGCGCGGTAATCACGTGGCGAACTCGTCTGCAACCTCATCCCACCAAGCCGCTCCTTCGCCGTCCACCGCGCTCGGGTCGATCGCCTTGCGATAGATCGCCTTCGCATTGTTAATGCGTTGGCAAATCGTCACCCTCTCGTCCCGAAGCGCGGCGCGACGAACATGCTGCGCAGTGCTCTGCTCTTTCCAGCATTGGAATCGCCTACTACGATCAGCATTCGCTCTAACTGTGGCAATTGACAGAGTGGTTTGTTCACCAGTCGCTTTCTGTTATCAGTGGTCGGTCGACGGTAATCGGGTCGCATTGGCGGTTCTCACTCGCCATTCACTATCGCCGCATCTGAACTGCTGCATCCAGACCTGCTTTAGCTCGTCCCCATCAACCACATCGGCGGCTACGATGACCCGCTTTTCGTAATGGCCCAAGCAGCTGACAGTGATCGCACGCGAGGCAATGGCGTCACCCTCGAAGCGAAGCGCAGCAATCTCGACGAGCGGCTCTTCCTTCTCATTTCCCGCGTAGGCCTTCGATGCCCCGCGCACCGTAAGATCGTCAAACCATCGAACAGTCCAACTGCCGTCAGTTGCCCTTCGTTCGAGGACCACGTCACGAGACCACCAAGCTGCCTCGTGCGAGAGCTTCTGCTCCGGCTCTACCGGTTGCTCAGCCACCGCGGGACCTGCAGTCAAGACTGAGGCGAGCATAACCGCTCCAACAACCGATGCCTTCATCTTTCTTCTCGTTGTCCGTTGCAAGTGCGTTGATTACCCGTGAATCATTTTGCGAGGTCCGTGTTGTTGCGGCTGAATGGCGGCGAAGACGTGCGCCTCCTTCTGTAGCGCCGTCAGAATCTCAACGGTCTGGGCATACAGGTCGAGGCCAGCAACATGCACGAAAGTCTCACGCGAGCGCCCGATCGACGCAATCTGCTCTGAGCACACAAATACAGTTTCGCGGGCATCCCCCGCAATGACCGTGTCCTGAAGGATCTGCAACTGGTGAATGATCCGACCGAGGAATATGACTCCCTCGCTCTTTTGGGGAAGCGTCACTGATAAGCGTTCCAGGTCGTCAATCGTTTGACGCAGCAGCGATAAAGTCGCCCGATCCATTCTCGTCTTCTCCTTGTTTTTTTCCTCTTTCCGCGGTTGGTCGCTACAAAAAGTACCACTGGCAAATCTCCGAGATCCGTTACCTTCTCTCGCCCAACCCTTCTTTATCGGCATCTGCGCACGAGTCTGTAGATCCAAACGACGAACCTTGTCAAAATCATGCAAAACGCATTCACGAGAATAGGTTCAGCGCGGCGACGACTCGCCACATTGCCCCGTGCGAGAACGCCCGTTACACCTCCTGGGCCGCCGGCACATGTTGACCGTACGCCGCCGAGGCAAGGCTATTCCACCTGTCCGCCCCCCATACTCGGCCGGGTCGCCTTCGGCCGCCCCATCAGGCAGTCGGCGGCGAAGACCCGCCGTTCGCCTGCATCCTCGGTCGGACGTTCAGGCCCAGCGTCAGGCGCAAGCGCGAAGAAATCTTTGTGAACTTTCCACCTTCAAGTCGCCGCCCCCCTGGATTCACTGACTTTCTCGGCACATCAATAGGCACTAAAAGACAGCGATCAGCGATGTTGCAATAAATTTTCTACCATAGGCGCATTAGCTATGGAAACGTTGCTACTCGCGCGCACCCGGCAATTGAGACCGGCGGAAGCGATGCTGGCATACGACGATCGCCTGTTGGATACCGGCGCTGTAACACGTGGCCCGCCCGCCATGGACGGCAAGGGAGTCGAGATGTCTCACGAACTCTACATCCAGGCACTTAGCGCGATGTTCCTGTTCTGGAATGGGGCGCGCATCCTCACGTACCTTCCGACGATCGGCAAACTCCTCGCGAGGGAAGCAGACATGCGCAGCCACAGTCTGTTGAGCTGGGGCTGCTGGGCTTTCAGCAATGGCACATTCGCGCTCATGCTCCTCGAAATGAGCCGGGGGATCCCGAATGGGATGTTTTGGATGAACCTGGCCAATACGCTGATGTGCGTCATTGTCTCGCTCATCATCCTGTTCAGGCGCTTCCCGCGCCTGCACACAGGTGCAAGTAAGGTCTATCGAAACATCAGACAAAATGAGTGGAAACCCGACGCCGTGGCTGGACAGTTGGGGCTGCTGCATCTAGGCGGACGCAGCCTGGCTGGGGGCGCCAATCTTGCGGTTGATCCTGTCCCCACTACACCGCCTATGCGACTCGGACGCCTTGCACTTTGGGTTGCGCCGGCGAGCGTAGTGGCGTTCGGGGCCGCGGGTGCCGTCACGTATGATCTCTGGTCCGACCATGTTCAGAACGCTGGCATCGAATCAAACGCAAGCGCACGACAGGCGTTCGGGATAATCAGTCCGGCATCGCCGATCCCACAAGGGTCTTCGTCCGCTCAGGTCTCGCCAGCAACAGCGGTTCCTGCTCGCGCAACCGCAATCGCTCGTGCGGAACTCGCCCCACCTACGCCTTCCACTTCGCCTGGCCGCAGCGCGGCACCTTCCCGCGACGGTGCTGCACCGCGGATGGCCACAGGGCGAGTGGGTAAGGCCGGCAACGTCGCGGCCCAGAATCGCGGGCATTGGGCGTCGCGCCTTATGACAAGCTTGCGGCAAGCGCTCGGCATCCCCCGATCAACATCGCCAAAGCGACAGACACTTGCGTCCGGCCATGGCGCACCACCAAGGTCGGCCTCTGCTCGTGGAACTGCGGTTGGCCGTGCTGAGATCGTCAGGCGTGTCCCTTCCCCTCCGTTCAATCACGGCGCTGCCCAACGCCGGGATTTCCCGGCACCGCGCGTCGCTACAGGTTGGCCCGGTACCGCGGACGATTTCGCCACGCAAAATCGCCGCCGTTCGGTGCAACAGGTTCCCGTCGATGAAGCGCGGCCAGGCGACGTCGTCGAAGCGGCCCCGGTCGTGTACGCTGCGCCTCCCGGTGTGTACGTGGGGCCTCCGGTTGTGTACGCGCAAGCGCCCGTCGCATACGGCCGCGGCTATGGGGGTGAGTACTGGGACCATCGGCAATGGCACGACAACGGCCGGCACAAGGGCTGGAAACATCGCCAGCATGATGATGCCGAAGACGATTAGTGCCTGTCACACGGCAAACCGCCTGCGTATTCACCAGCGGCCATCTGCCCTCTGCAATTTTTTTTGATGCGCCTTGTCCGTCAGCAAGACGTGCGAGCGTCATTATGATGGCGGCACGATGTAATTCATCCGCCTCAACCCCATGACGGAGGCTCAAATGGAATACCTCTTGATGATCTATTCGCAAGAAAACGGCTGGAGCCAGATGACCGACAGTGAGCGGCAGCAAGGCGTCGCCGCTTATCACGCGTACACCGAATCGCTCCAGAAAGCGGGGGCGCTGGTGGGTGCCAACCGGCTGCAGCACACGAATACGGCCACGACCGTGCGGTTGGTCGACGGCAAGCCGCAAGTGCTCGACGGACCGTATTCCGATTCGAAGGAGCAACTCGCGGGCTACTACCTGATCGACGTGCCCAACCTGGACGCGGCGATGGCGTGGGCGTCGCGGTGTCCCGGCGCGGCTCACGGCATCATGGAAGTGCGCCCGGTCTGGACCGCTCCGTACGATGCGCCATCTGCTGCATGAGCCAGTCCGGCGGCGGCCGTCACGCTGACGCCGCCGCACATTCCATTGCCGAGGCAGTCGCGCGCCGCAGTTATGGCAAGCTCGTCGCGCTGTTGGCGATGCGTACGCGCGACGTCGCCGCGGCCGAGGACGCACTCGCCGACGCGTTTGCGGCGGCACTCGCGGACTGGCCGGAGCACGGCTGCCCCGCAAGCCCCGAAGCCTGGCTGATGACCGTTGCGCGCCGCCGGGCGATAGATGGCGCACGCCATCGCCATGTCGGCGACACAGTGGTGAACCAGCTCGCGATCCTCGCAGATGAGATCGACGAGTGTGAACCCGGCGCGTTGCCCGACCGGCGGCTCGCGCTGCTCTTCGCATGCACACACCCCGCACTCGAGGCCGCGATTCGCACGCCGCTGATGCTGCAGGTCGTGCTGGGCCTGGAAGCGAAGACGATTGCATCCGCGTTTCTGATGTCTCCCGCCGCCATGAGCAAGCGCCTCGTGCGCGCGAAGACCAAGATCCGCGAAGCGGGCATTCCGTTCAGCGTGCCCGAGCGTGAGGAACTGCCCGGCCGGCTCGACTCGGTGCTTGAAGCTGTCTATGCCGCGTATGCGGAAGGTTGGACGGACCCGGTCGGCGGCGATACCGAACGGCGCGATCTAGCCGACGAGGCGCTGTATCTTGCGCAATTGCTCGTCGAACTGCTGCCCGAGGAAGCCGAGACGCTGGGTCTGCTTGCGCTGATGCTGTTTGCGCAGGCGCGGCGCGATGCCCGACGCGATGCGGCCGGCGATTACGTGCCGCTGTCGGCTCAGGACCCGGCGACATGGAACGCACCGATGATCGACGCAGCCAACGCACTGCTGCGGCGCGCGAACGCGTTTAATTCAATCGGTCGCTTTCAACTCGAGGCCGCACTGCAGTCGGCACATGTGCATCGCTGCCGATCGCATTGCCCGAACTGGGACGAGATCGTGCAACTCTACGACGGGCTGCTCGCCATAGCAGCTTCGCCCGTGATCGCGGTGAACCGCGCACTCGCACTGGCGGAGCGCGACGGCGCACAGGCGGCGCTCGACGCGCTCGCGCCGTATGCGAACGATTCGCGGCTGACTGACTACCAGCCATACTGGGCGGCACGCGCCAATCTGCTCGCGCGCGCCGGCGCTACGACCGATGCGCTTGACGCGTACGATCTTGCAATCGGCCTCGAGCGCGATCCGGCGGTGCGCCGGTTCCTGCAGCGCAAGAAACTGGAGCTTGCATCTGCGAGCAGCTAGTAATGCGTGGCTATGCGAACGCCCGCAATGGAACGCTTGACACTACAGATCATGTTTGGAGTTTGAGCGGGCGCGCCGACTGTTTTCCCCGGCTTGCCCGCGCGTCTCCCGCGGACCGGCCAGGCGGTCTATCATAATGGTGCTGCATTCATCAGCGCAGGAGCCCATCATGATCTCCCATCCGTTGGCCGCGCCGACCGGCACCGCTCCCGACACCGCGCGCCCTTCCGCCGGCACGACTCGCCAGCCCGATCGCCCATCTGGTCCGACGGGCCTGCAAACTCCGGCTCCCGACGACCTGCCAGACGCCAACGCGGCCGAGCCCGAGGCTCACGAGCATCTCCCGTCCAGAAGCGACGACAACTGATTCGGCACCGCCGTGCCGAGGCGCCGTGGCGCGAGGCTCCGTCGCTTCGCGTGGGCCTGTAATATCCACCTGCAACACCCGCCCGCCACGTCCTCCCGCGAGGACCGGCGGGTTTCTGTTGGTGCTCCCCAACCGGACAATTTGCCCGGGTCAATCAGTGACAGCTTCGGGCGTGGGGCCGCAATCGGCGGGGAATTGCGCCCTCGGTCTTCGTGTATAAATGAGGCTACCCAAGACAAACGGAGCCCGCCGTGGCCGAAACCCCACCGTCCACCTCAAAGCCAGTTACCGAAGGCGCGCGCACTTCGGTCTCGCGTCCTGTCAGGCTTTGGGCCCTCTGCGGCGGCATCGGCCTTTTGCTCGTGAGCCTGCTGGTGATCTTCGCCCCTGATCGGGAAAAACTGGATGAACGGGCGCTGAGCGGCCTGGGATTTTTCACGGGCGCGTGCGATGACCGTGGCGATTCAACTGCCACACCCGAGTCGGGATGCCTGGCATTGCGGGCAAAACCGACAGTGACAACGTCTCAGCTCGCCGCCGCGGTCCCCCACCTGGCCAAGCTTCACCTGAAACTCGAATTGAGTCTGGCGGGCAGCTCCGTTGATAACATCGACTCGCTGAAAGAGCTGGATGATGTGGTATCGCTCGACCTCACGGGCACGCCGGTCTGGAACATCGACGTGCTGAAGGGAATGCGTTCCCTGAAAAGACTCGTGATACACCGCACCCAGGTCCAGAACATCGATGCGCTTCGAGAATCGACCAGTCTCCAATTGCTCAATCTCTGGGACACCCGCGTTTCGAATCTCGAAGCACTGAGGGACTTGACTGAGTTGCGCCAGCTCGACCTTCGGGATACGCAGGTTCGGGACCTCGAAGCGCTGGCGAAGCTACCTCGTCTGGAAGCACTCAAACTGGGTGGCGCGAGAAATGTCAGGGACATCGAGCCACTCGGTCAATTGACCACGTTGATAACGCTCGATCTCAACGAGACGCAAGTCGAGCACCTCGATCCCTTGAAGAATCTTCACGATCTTCAGGCGCTCTATCTCGCGAACACGTCTGTTCGTGACATCGATGTGCTGATGGGCATGCCACACCTGAAGACGCTCGTGCTCGACGGCTCCAAAGTCGAGAATATCGAGGCGGTGCGGGGATTGCGCGAGATGGAAACACTCGTTCTTGCCCGCACGCCAGTCACGAATATCGACGCACTGAAAGGCCTGACTGGCCTGCAACGGCTCAATCTCTCCGACACCCGCGTCGAGAACATTGATGCGCTGAGCAATCTTACCGCCCTTCGAACACTCAATCTCTTTCGCACCGACGTTCAAGACATCGACGCGCTAAAGAGACTGAAGGGGCTACAAGAGCTCTATCTCGCGAATACGCCAGTCAAGGACGTCGACGTACTGAAAGGCCTGACCGGGCTGCGGGAGCTCGTTCTCTATGGCACCAAGGCCCGGAACGTCGATGAACTCAAAGCGGCCTTACCAAACACTCGAGTTGTATGGTGATCACCCGGTTTGCCCCGCTCGCACGACTCGAACTAAACTACGATCAAGACTTGTGTCGAATACCTGGGATATCTAAATACCTCAACATTGTTAGTGCACTCGGGCACTCTGGAGACCGGTCGATCAGCACGGCACCGGACTACGACGGGCCGCCCGCGACCACCCTGACCCTGCGCGATGTGTTGCGCTCCAGTCTCATGTACAGGTTCGCTGCCACGATACCGAAGACGATGTGAACGAACACGCTCGCCAGGTTGCGCCCCTCTGCGAACCACGGAAAAAGCCGTGTCATGCCGTAGAAATTAATAAGATAAACGGCTACAGCGAATGCGCCACCCGCCAGCGAAGCCATCCCCATGCTCGAGTCCAGGTCGAATGACGTCATGACCAGACCGAGGGCAAGTGCGAACACGATGGCAAGGGCAAAATGCACCACAAAGGCCGCGAGCACGATGCCAGGCGAGAATGCTTGCGGCGATTGCAATGCGCCTCGTCCCAGAATGATCGCGGCGACCATGCGTGGGGGCTCCAGCAGACTGCCGCCAGTCATCAGTGCCATCAGGACGACCCCTAACACCAGGAACACAGTGCCGGCGATGACGCCTGCCAGCACGGCGGCCCGACAGTCGAGCTGGCCGTGTGTGAAATGATGGAAATCCATGTGAAGGTGCACAATTTGTCTCCTGATTGATTCGGAGAAAACTTCAGCGAAAAACACCTTCAAATCAGGCGTGCTTCTCACTGAATTCGTTGAGCGGCACAGGCTGCTTGAGCGGATCGAAGTCGGCCCACCGCCCTTGTTGCCAGCAGCCGGTCGCGCGTTCGATCGCCGCGCCTCCCGCATCGCGCAGCACCCGTGCGGCGTCCAACTGGCTGTCCGGCGACACGTGTACGGCCACCAGCACGCCGGATTCACGGGTTTCTTCGTTGCTGGCTTCGCGCGTGCGCACCATCGCGCCGACCAATGAGCCGATATACGCACTCACCCCCGTCGCGATCAGCGACACGATAAGCGGCGGCGAAAACACTGCGAAGACCCCGACGCCGACCAGGGCGCCAACCACTGCGCCAATCGTGATGCCTATCTCGGCACCCGCCGGCGCCTCCCTCGCGTTTGCGTCTGTGATGGTTTCGAATCCGTGCTGGCCGCACGGATTGACGAAAAACAGTGTGACGTCCTCTTCGACGAAGCCGGCAGTGATGACCCGTTGTGCCGCGTCTTCAGCTGCGGGGAACGTCGTAAAGCGTGCTGCGACGATGAGTGACATGTGGCCTCCATCCATCGTTGAGCGGCGGTTGCAGGCGTACCGCCCCACCTCACCCGCGCCGACCTATGTGCATGCGATGGCACGCGTCGCGACTATGGCGTGGTGCCGCGATCGGGTTCCATACCGTCCACGCTGAACCGTCCGCTATGGACCACTACGCCTTGCGGCTGTGGCGCAAATTGCCGCTCGCGAGCGAAAAAACGGTTGATTCACCTTGTCTCGTCGGTACGGCTATCGTCCTCATTGTGCAAGCGCGCAATCAGAATCGCGATAGGTCAACCTCCTCTATTTGAGGTAGGTGATTCGCCAGGTGTCGCGATGCATCGTGATGACTGTTCGCCGCTCGTGCGTAGCTTCGAGCGGCATGACTTCTTCAGGACGACGCAATGTGACCGTTCAATGGCAGTCTGCTCGCACGCTCGTTCGTCACGCAGCCACAGCGCAGCGTTGCTGCGTGCGACTCGCATCCTGCTAAAACGAAATGGGGCTTCGAATATTCCCGGCGTGTTGTGCGGTCCGCGAGAATGAGATGCGGTTGACCGCGCCGTCGAACGCACAAGCGTCGACGTCCGTCATTTCGCTGACAACGACGGATCGCATGACAGCCATGGAGACGTTCGTTGCCGTCGTCCCCCGTTTTTTCCATGATTCGATTCGCGCCCCGGCACATTAGCGCTCAGGCATGCAGCGAAGCGGCAATCCGCACCTTCACGGAGGCCACGCAATCCAGTGCCGTAGCCAGCACGGGATTTGGCGAAACTTCGCCGTAGTAGAGCCGCACAGTTTCAAGAAAGCGCGCGCCTTCGATCGGCAGGATGGCGAGCGTGCCGCGCCGTGCCACGGTCAACGGCATCAACGCGAGAAACGGATACAGGCCGAGCATCGTCTCGTTCGCCTGAATCGAAACCGACTGCACGCAGCCCGCCGGCAACTCGAGGCCGCCCCGTTGCATCCAGCGTTCGAGGGCGACGAAAGTGGGCGCCTCGCGCGGCGGCAGAATCCACGGCAAGCCAGCAAGATCGGCGCGCTTGACGGAACGCCGCGCCGCGAGCGGATGG
>NZ_CAJMZA010000047.1:0-46621 GCF_905220195.1 Paraburkholderia sp. J8-2 | reverse complement strand
GATCGATCGGCGATTGAGCCACATCAATTGTTGGCAGCTTTGTCGTGGGAACATTTTATATAAGAGAACTACTCAACGAGTTAGCCATGAGCACATATCGAGATATCCGGCGCCGGATCGAACAGGAGTTGCTCTGGCACGAATC
This sequence comes from Paraburkholderia sp. J8-2, assembly GCF_905220195.1. Classification (NCBI taxonomy): domain Bacteria; kingdom Pseudomonadati; phylum Pseudomonadota; class Betaproteobacteria; order Burkholderiales; family Burkholderiaceae; genus Paraburkholderia; species Paraburkholderia sp. J8-2. Next base: position 46,476 of record NZ_CAJMZA010000047.1, on the reverse strand, counting down.
CATCGATGGCAGGCACATTAAGGTCCGTTTGGATCAGCATGTTGTTACGCTTCACGGCTGGGTTCCCACCTCCGCGCAAAAAGTTGCAGCGCAACGGGTGACGCAACGTGTAGCGGACGGCGAATCGGTGGTAACAGAGCTTGTCGTTCGACCGACCGAACCGATTGCTACTAACGACGCGGATCTCGCGAACGCGATGTCGTTCGTCCTCCACTGGCTAAGCGGAGTGCCCCCCAATGCAGTGCGCGCCGTCGTCGAACACGGCTGCGTGACGCTCCACGGTAAAGTGGATTCCGACAGCCAACGTGCCGCTGCCGAAGCAGCTGCAAACCGAATGCGCGGCGTGGTTGATGTGAACAATCGCATCACCCTACACGATCATCCCGTGCGAAGCGATCTGTGTGGACGAATCTATGCGACCCTGTCGCGCTGTGGACTGGCGGCGACAAGCAAGATCCGCGTCGAGGATCGCGATGGCGTAGTGCGCCTTATCGGAACTGTCGGCACGATAACGGAGAGGGAGGCAGCTAGCAAGGCCGCGTGGATGACCCATGGGGTGAAGTGGGTGGTTGAACAGCTCGACGTAATGTGATGCAGGGTGGTTTCGGGCGTGTCAATGAACGCCGCAATTGCGGCCTCGTCCGCTTGACTTGATCGGGCCAATACGCTGCTCAACTCGTGCGACCCTTTGAAGAGGACAATGCCCCAGCGATTGTCCGCAGAGGGTCCTTTCGAATTGAGCAGGTTTGTCGATCGCGCAATTTCGACTTGGTGGCAGCACATGTGATTCAGCAAGTCGGCCGGTACAGGCCTTCGTAGTAGGTGTGTCAAATCATTGTCAGTACCGCCGCACCAGTTAGCGTTCCATTCCGGAGATCGGCAAGTGCCTCATTCGCGCAGGCGAGCGGATACGCAGTCGTCTCTATCGCGAGCTTGTGTTCTGACGCAATTTTCATGAAGCTCTCGCCGTCTTCGCGCGTGAGATTGGCCACCGACACGATGCGCCGTTCTTCCCACAGCAACGCGTACGGGAACGACGGGATGTCACTCATATGAATGCCACCGCAGACAACCGTGCCACCTTTCGCCAACCCGCGTAGCGCGACGGGAACAAGTTCGCCGACCGGCGCAAACAACAGCGCTGCGTCAAGTTCCTCGGGCGCGCACTCATCGCTACCGCCGGCCCACGACGCTCCGAGGCGACGCGCGAACTCCTGCGCGGCCACGTCGCCCGGGCGCGTAAACGCATAGACTGTGCGTCCCTGATGCTTCGCTACCTGTGCGACGATATGGGCCGCCGCACCAAACCCGAAGATGCCAATGCGCGCCGAATCGCCTGCCTTCACAAGCGACCGATAGCCAATAAGTCCAGCGCACAGCAGTGGTGCGGCCTCGATATCACAGTATTGCTCCGGTAAATGAAAGCAGTAGCGGGCGTCCGCGATCGTGCGAGTCGAGTAGCCGCCGTCGATTGTATACCCGGTGAAGCGGGGCGCGTCGCAGAGGTTCTCATGCCCATGTGTGCAAAACCTGCAATGCCCACACGTATAACCGAGCCAGGGCACACCTATGCGGTCCCCCATGGCGAAACCCGTCACACCACTCCCGAGCGCAGCCACCGTGCCAACGATTTCGTGACCAGGAATCAAAGGCTTCTTCGGATGTTTCAGGTCCCCGTCGATCACGTGAAGGTCGGTGCGGCACACCCCGCACGCATGCACATTGATCAAGAGCTCGCCGTCTCTCGGAGCCGGGTCTTGCATCTCCGCCTCACGCAATACCGGAGATTCACCGTCAAATACCATCGCTCGCATTCCAATTCTCCTGGCATATGCATTACGCGCCGCCAAGATTGCCGCTTGCGACGGCGCGATATGGCCGCATTGCGCCAATATCAGCAACTTGTTTTCGAAAAATGGTCAGACAATGCTACTCCGACATCCGATATTCCAACGCCGAGATGCAGTGGTCATCGACCGATTTTCTGTGAGCGGCGCCGGGATTTCGCGATTCTACCCACATCTTCGAATTCCTCGTATACCACTGCTCGCTTCGGCGGACATGTGACCACGCCCTGACCATCTCATCTCTTCCCGATTTCATCCTGATGCAGATCAATTCTGGGTGTGGTTCACCGATGCTATTCACTTCGGTGTTTGAGGGGAACCCACGCTACCGTATGCGGCGGGAGTTTGCGTTCGACTCTGTTTGATCGCGATCAAATCCTGCATCGGTGGCTAAACTAGGCTGAAAAAAGTGCCGATTCGGAAGGGCTTTGTTGGCGCACGGATGTGCGGCGATCGAGTTGTATATTCCGGAGAAAAGCAACATCGACTGGAGCCTTGCCGAACCTCGCGCAGACTGAACTTGTCGGGCCCAGTTGAATGTTTGCAGATCAAACGTAGGTGTTTTGAGAGCGGCAGGTCATTCAGGATTACAGATGTACAGCAGAATCCCTATCGCGCTGGACTGCGGAGATGCATCCAGAGAGGCGCTTACTGAGGGACTTCGTCTTGCACGTTTGCCTGGTTCAAAAGTCTGTGTGGCTCACGTCATTCACATTCCTCCGCCGTTCGGCATGGGCATTGGAACGGGCATGCCGAACCTGCCGGTGGAGTTCTGGACTTCACACCGTGCTCGAGCTCATTGCTTGCTCGACAGCGCGCAGCGGGAAGCTACCGCGCTCGGCGTGCGTTGTGAAGTCGATCTTCTTCTTCCGAATACGCCGACGGACACTATCTCCATGTGTATTCGGCGATGTGCTGTGCGCTTTGACGCGGAACTGGTTGTGCTTGGTACTCGTGGCCGCCGTGGCGTAGCTCGCGCGATCAAAGGGAGCGTGGCTGAGCGCTTTGCGCGCGAATCGACCTGCCCGGTACTCATCGTCAACCGTGCGCTCGGCCCGTCGATCGGGCGAGAGGGTGCTGGTGGATTGAAACCTGGAAACGAATAGGTTGGAGGCACGTTGCGGCAAGGGCACCCCCTGCTTTGAAACGCCAGCTCCCGGCGCGTCACGCGTATCGATGTGACAGTGAACTTCACCGGCAACTGCGTCAGCATCTGGCGTCATCGTGCGCACAAGCCCAGCCCCACGGCCGAACATGCCTGCAAGGGCCGAAACACGCACCACGAACCATCATCGTGACGGAAGCCGCTGCAGCGATCTACGCTAGACGCGCGCCTGGACACGCCGAGCGCGTCCGAGGGGCGGCATTGACCTGCATCAACTGACCGGGCGCGTGTGGATGATTTCATATTTGTGAAGGGCAGGCGTTCAAAGAGCGGCTGCCGACACTCCCGTTCGCCATGAGGGTTGTACAGATGACGCTCATCGCCGCATTCGTCGTACTCGTCTTCGCCTACAGCCTCGTATCCCGCCGACTCGAGCGGACAATCATCACCGCGCCGATCCTGTTTACGGGGCTGGGCGCACTCATGTCGTTTTCGCATGAGGCGCTCCACGAACTGGCGCTTGACCGGAAGGACCTGCTGCTCATTGCAGAACTGGGCCTTGTAATGACGCTGTTCACTGACGCGTCACGTGTACGTCCCCACATGCTCAAGGGCGAAACGAATCTGCCCGTTCGCCTGCTCAGTACAGGCATGTTGCTGACGATTGCGCTGGGCATACTGGGTGCGATGGTGGTCCTCGGCTCACTCACCTGGTGGGAAGCAGGAATCGTCTCCGCCATACTTGCCCCCACCGACGCGGGCCTCGGGCAGGCGATTGTCAGCAGCACGCGCGTGCCGCGGCGCATTCGTCAGGCGCTCAATGTTGAAGCAGGGCTGAACGACGGACTGGCAGTTCCTTTCCTGATGTTCAGCATCGCATTGGCTGAGGTGAAAGAGACCGACGCAGGTGGCTCGGTACTGCTCCGCTTCGTCGTCGAGCAGCTGGGTTACGGCACTTTGGTGGGGCTCGGAACGGGGTTGCTCGGAGGATGGCTGCTTGGCCTCGCTCGCCGAAAGGAATGGATGGCCGAATCGCTCACTCAACTCGGCGTGGTGGCCCTTCCCTTCGCTTGCGTACTCCTTTCAGAGGCCACGGGCGCAAGCATGTTCATTGCGGCGTTTGTTGCGGGACTGGCGACCCAGGCAGGCTTCAGCGAAGTCGGCAAACATAGCGTCGAGTTTACCGAGGATTGGGGACAACTTTTCGATTACTTTGTCTTCTTTCTGTTCGGGCTGCTTGTCACGCAGGTCTGGTCGCAGTTCACTTTTGCCATCGTGGCCTACGCTGTGTTAAGCCTCACCTTGATCCGCATGGTGCCTGTGGCAATCGCGCTGAAAGGCACGCGTCTGAGCTGGCCGACTGTGCTGTTCATGGGATGGTTTGGTCCGAGGGGGCTTGCGTCGATTGTCCTCGGACTCGTTTATCTCGAGGGAAAAACTGGCCTGCCAGGCGAGACGACCATCAAGCTCGTCGTCATGGCAACGGTCCTGCTTAGCATCTTCGCTCATGGATTGACCGCACTGCCTGGCGTCAACCACTACAAACACGCGGTTGATCTTCTCGACAATAGCGCACCGGAACACGAGACGGCAGATGTCGATCGGGCGAGCGCCGGGGGACTTTGACCCCGGCGCGTAGACTCGACGTGCCCACACGAAGTGGGCTACCGTGTCGATTCGCCATCTGCGCGATAACGGACGCCGGGCTCCGCGAGGCTCACGCGTGTTCCGGCTTTGCCATCGGTAATCGCGACGATGTCCGGCAGTGCCCCAATCACTGCATCCTTACCCGTATTGCGGACGAACTCGATAGCGGCTTGCACCTTCGGGCCCATCGAGCCCGACGCGAAGCCGAGCTTTTCGAGCTCGTCCGGATGCGCCTGCGCGATAGCCTTCTGGCTCGGCTTGCCCCAGTCGACATACGCGGCGGCGACGTCGGTGGCAATGATCAGCACGTCCGCGTCGAGTTCCTGCGCGAGCAGCGCGGAGCAAAGGTCCTTGTCTATCACCGCTTCGACGCCTGAGAGGTGCCTGTGCTCCTCGTCATAGGTCGTCGGAATGCCGCCGCCTCCCGCGCAAATGACGATGGTGCCATGCGCGAGCAACCACTTGACTGGGCGGATCTCGAAGATGTGCTTCGGACGCGGGCTGGCGACGACGCGGCGGAATTTCTCGCCGTCAGGCGCAATGCTCCAGCCTCGCTCCTTCGCGAGCCGCTCGGCCTCCTCCTTCGAGTAGACAGGGCCGATCGGTTTGGTCGGATGCTGGAATGCGGGGTCATGCGCATCGACCTCGACCTGCGTGAGGATCGTGGCAAAAGGCACCTCGTACGGCAGCAGATTGCCCAGTTCCTGCTCGATCAGGTAGCCGATCATCCCTTCCGTCTGCGCGCCGAGCACGTCTAGCGGGTACGCCTCGACCTCCTTGTACGCAGCTCCCTGCAAGGCCAGCAGGCCCACCTGCGGGCCGTTGCCGTGCGCGATGACAAGCTCGTTGCCGGGCGCGACCTGCGCGATCTGTTTTGCGGCAATTCGCACGTTCTCGCGCTGATTCTCAGCAGTCATCGGCTCGCCGCGCCGTAGAAGCGCATTGCCACCCAATGCAATGACGATTCGCATGGTTGAACTCCTTCACTGTCCGTTCCGGTGGCGCGCGCGCTGCAAATGCCCTCACCGCGCGCGTCCTGAGCCCGAGTACCCGACCGATCCGCCGCTCAGACGTCGGCGAGCGTCGAAACGAGGATGGCCTTGATCGTGTGCATCCGGTTCTCGGCCTGCTCGAACGCGATGTTCAGCGGCGACTCGAATACCTCCTCGGTCACCTCAATGCCGCCGGCGAGCGCCGGGTACTTCTCGGCGATCTGCTTGCCGACCTCGGTCTCGCTGTTGTGGAACGCGGGCAGGCAGTGCATGAACTTCACCTGCGGGTTCTGCGAGGCCTTCATCAGTTCCATGTTGACCTGGTACGGAAGCAGCAGCTTGATGCGCTCACCCCAAGCCTCCACCGGCTCGCCCATCGACACCCAGACGTCGGTATGCACGAAGTCCACGTCCTTGACGGCCGCCTTGGCGTCTTCCGTCAAGAGAATCCGCGCGCCGCTTTCCTCAGCGAACCGTTGACAGGCCTCAACATGCTCGGCGTGTGGCCAGAGCTCCTTCGGTGCGCCGATCCGCACGTCCATGCCGAGCTTCGCGCCGATCAGGAGCAGCGAGTTGCCCATGTTGTTGCGCGCATCGCCCAGATAAGCGTAGCTGATTGTGGTCAGCGGTTTGTCGCTGTGCTCGCGCATTGTCAGCACGTCGGCGAGCATCTGTGTGGGATGGTATTCGTCGGTCAGGCCGTTGAACACGGGCACCCCGGCGAACTTCGCCAGTTCCTCGACGATGTCCTGCTTGAAGCCGCGGTACTCGATCGCGTCGTACATGCGGCCTAGCACACGGGCCGTGTCCTTCATGCTCTCCTTGTGACCGATCTGCGACGAGTGCGGATCGATGTAGGTGACGTTGGCGCCCTGGTCATACGCAGCGACCTCGAATGCACAACGTGTGCGCGTAGACGTCTTCTCGAAGATCAGCGCAATGTTCACGCCCTTGAGATGCTGCTGCTCGGTCCCCGTGTATTTGGCGCGCTTCAGGTCGCGCGACAGGTCGAGCATGTAGCGCAGTTCGCGACCAGTGTGATGCATCAGGCTGAGGAAGCTTCGGTTGCGCAAATTGAAACTCATGATGTTTCTCCATGACAGTGACCGGTTGCGGGGCGTAGTGCAGCGATGCCCCGCATCGGTGTAATTTTGGGCCCTGGCTTGCGCGGGGCGCTCAGTACTCGACGGGGTCGCGGATCAGCGGGCAGGTCATACAGTGGCCGCCTCCGCGGCCACGTCCGAGTTCGCTCGCAGTGATCGTGATGACCTCCACGCCGGCCTTGCGCAGCAGGGTGTTCGTGTAGGTATTGCGGTCGTAGCCGATGACGACGCCGGGTTCGACGCAGACGACGTTGTTGCCGTCGTCCCATTGCTCGCGCTCAGCGGCGAAGCTGTTGCCGCCCGTCTCCACGACACGAAGTTTTCGGAGGCCGAGCGCTTCACCCACAACGTCGATGAAGGGTTTGTCCTCGCGGCGGATGTTCAGCTTGGCGGAGGAGGACTCGTCAGGGCGCACCGTGAACGGAACGATCTCGTTGACGACCTCCGGGAATACGGTGACGAGATCGCGATCGCAGAAGCTGAACACCGTGTCGAGGTGCATCGCTGCGCGCGACTTGGGGAGTCCGGCGACGATAATGCGCTCAACCGCGCCCTTCGCGAACAGGCTCTGCGCGAGTTCGCCGATCGCTTGCCGTGAGGTGCGCTCGCCCATGCCGATGAGCAGCACGCCGTTGCCAACGGGCATCACGTCGCCGCCTTCCAGTGTCGCCGCGCCGTGATCCTTGTCCGGATCACCGTACCAAACCTCAAACTCGCGCCCCGCGAAGTCGGGGTGGAACTTGTAGATTGACGTGGTCAGCAGCGTCTCCTGCCGGCGCGCCGGCCAGTACATCGGGTTCAGGCTGACGCCGCCATAGATCCAGCATGTCGTGTCGCGCGTGAACAGTGTGTTTGGAAGCGGCGGCAGCACGAAGCTGGAATGGCCGAGATACTGCCGGTACGCCTTCAGAACGCTCGCCTGGTCGGTGTCTGGAATGTCCTCGGCGACCACGCCACCGATCAGGAACTCGGCCTGCCTGCGCGGCTCGAGTTCCTCCAGCCAGGCCCGCACCTCCCCCGCCAGACCCACGCCGACCGTATCCGGACGAATCTTCCGGTCGAGGATCCACTTCAGCGCATCGGGGTTGCGCACCGTTTCTGTCAGCAGGTTGTGCATCTCGACGACTTCCACGCCGCGCTCACGCATCTTCGTGACGAAGTCGAAATGATCGCGCTTGGCCTGGCTGATCCAGAGAACGTCGTCGAACAGCAGTTCGTCGCAGTTGCTGGGCGTCAAGCGTTGGTGAGCGAGACCCGGCGAGCAGACCATCACCTTGCGTAGCTTGCCCGCTTCGGAATGAACGCCAAATCTGACTGTCTCCGTGCCCATCATGTTTCTCCTGAAATCACAGAGTGAGGAAGCCCTGGTAAAGGCCGGATGCCGCGAACAATGCACCGATCACGACAGCAATGAAGACGAGTTTCTCGAGGTTCGTGAAGACGGGCTGGCCAGCTTCGCGCTTGGCTCTCGCGAACAGCAGTACGCCAGGCGCATAAAGGAGTGCCGACAGCAGCACATACTTGAGCCCGCCGGCGTAGAGCAGCCAGACGGCGTAGACCACCGAGATCGCCGCGATCACGAGATCCTTGCTCCGCTCCTTCGATTGGTTCTCGTAGGTTTCGCCACGCCAGGCGACGAGGAGCGCGTATGCGGCGGACCAAAAATACGGCAGCAGGATCATCGACGTCGCCAGATAAATCAGCGACAGGTAGGTTCCCTTCGAAAAGAGCGTGATGAGCAGGAACAGCTGCGTGAGCCCATTCGTCATCCAGAGCGCGTTCACTGGGACATGCTTCGCGTTTTCCTTGCGCACGAACTTCGGCATCGTGCTGTCGCGCGCGGCGGAGAAGATGATTTCCGCGCACAGGAGCACCCATGAAAGTAACGCTCCGAGGAGGGAGATGACCAGGCCGATGCTGATCAGCACCGCGCCCCAGTGGCCGACGACACGTTCCAGCACGCCCGCCATCGACGGGTTTGGCAACCCAGAGAGCTGTGACTGGGTCATGATACCGAGCGACAGGACGTTCACGAGCACGAGGACGAGCAGGACGCCAGCAAACCCGGCAACGGTCGCCTTACCGACATCGGTGCGCTTCTCGGCGCGCGCAGAGAAGATGCTGGCGCCCTCGATCCCGATAAACACCCACACCGTCACCAGCATCATGTTGCGGACCTGGTTCGTGACGCTACCGAGCTTGGGGTTGTTCAGGCCGAAAAAGTCGCTCGTGAAGATATTCGCCTTGAAAGCGAGGGCGCAGATCACGATGAACACGACGATCGGTACGATCTTGGCGATCGTCGTGACGAGGTTGACGAAGGCTGCCTCCTTGATGCCCTGGAGCACGAGGAAATGCACGCCCCACAGCAGCACTGATGCGCAGATGATGGAGATTGGCGTATTACCTTCGCCGAAGATCGGGAAGAAGTAGCCGAACGTGCTGAAGAGCAGCACAAAGTAGCCGACGTTGCCAAGCCAGGCGCTGATCCAGTATCCCCAGGCCGACGAAAAGCCCATGTAGTCGCCAAAGCCCTCCTTGGCGTAGACATAGACGCCACCGTCGAGTTCGGGCTTGCGGTTCGCGAGAGTCTGGAAGACGAACGCGAGAGTCAGCATGCCGACGGCCGTAATGGCCCAACCAACCAATACAGCGCACGCATCGGCGCTGACCGCCATGTTCTGCGGCAAAGAGAAGATGCCACCGCCAATCATGGACCCTACGACGAGCGCGGTTAGCGCGCCGAGGCGCAGTTTCGGGGCAGGAGCCGGTGCGACGGCGGACTCGGTCGCCGCAGTGGATCCAGTCGAAGGCACAGAATCGGACATGAGAGGTCTCCTTCAATCCGAGGACAGGAGCGCGCCGGATCGCCGCGTGAGATGGATTGTTTTACCTGTCACGACTCTGCAACTGTTCGATGACCGGGGGCGCGCACAAATCAAGGTTCCGAACGGCGGCCAGGCCATTGAAACGCTCGACACTTCAGCAAGATAGGGTCCTGTCTGGCCGCCCAAGATACGATTTGAAGAGACCTACCGACGAAACCCATTCATTTAATACTGTCAGAATGCGACGCCGATTTTGATCGAAGTCAAAGATCAGCGAGGGTGCATGCGGCAGCGTTCTCAAGGTAAGCAGTTGGACAAATGCGGGCGCACCTTGGGCTTCGGCGTTGGCCTGGAACCTTTACGCGCGAGCGGCTTAGGCCGGGACGCCGATGGCTCGCTCGTTCGCAGGTTGCCTTGTCGCTGAGATGTGCGAGCAGGTGGTTCAGTAGCCGGATTCGCTCGGCGCATGGATGGCGCCAATATGACCTATATCAATTTTTTCGACGCATTCGGCCCTACGATGAACCTCACATCGAAGGGTGAGTGTGTGCGACTACTGACCCGCCGCGGTGGAACTCACTGTATGGGGCACCAAACCATGAATTACCACCTTAGTTTGGGTCCACGGAAGACTGACCGTACTCCACCCTCTGCGGACGAGATCCTGCAGGACACGCAGAATTTTTCGCTGGTTTTGGGCGGTCCACTCTATCAGCTTCTGCGCCGGGCGCACGTGACCGACGACGCGCTGGAGTTAGTGCGCCAGCGGGTGCTGGTCATCTCGCTCGTGGCATGGCTGCCTTTACTGGTCCTATCCGCATTGGAGGGCCATCTGTTAAGTCGCAGTGTGGCCATACCATTCCTGCTAGATCTGGAAGTTCACATCCGCTTCCTTGTAGCGGTGCCCGTATTGATCATCGCCGAACTTGTCGTGCATCGGCGCCTGCGTCCGATCGCTCGCGCATTCCTCGATCGAAAGATTATTCCGGAGGCTTCAGCAACACGATTCGATGAGGCCATCAGATCAGCATTCCGGCTACGTAACTCAGTTGCCGCTGAGCTACTGATGCTCGCATTCGTGTACGGCGTGGGTGTTTTCGTTATATGGCGCCAGTACACCGCGCTACAAACGACGGCGACATGGTATGCCGTACCCACGCCCGGCGGCTTAACGCTCTCTCTCGCCGGATTCTGGTATGCCTATTTGAGCGTGCCGATATTCCAGTTCTTGTTGATCCGCTGGTATTTCCGATTGTTCATCTGGATGCGGTTTCTTTGGCAGGTATCGCGTATCGAACTGAGCCTGGTACCCACTCATCCTGATCGCGTCGGCGGCCTGGGATTCCTTGCCAACACTGTCTACGCGTTCACGGCCCTGCTTGTCGCGCACGGTGCGATGCTCGCTGCCCAGTTCGCCAACCGCATTTTCTTCGCGGGTGCCGTACTCACCGAATTCAAGGTTGAGACGGGCGCAATGGTCCTCTTCCTGCTCTGCCTGGTCTTTGGCCCATTGCTGGTTTTTGCACCTCAGTTGGCACAGGCGAAGCGGACAGGCTTGAACGAATACGGCGCGCTGGCCGAACGTTACGTGCGTGAGTTCGACGCCAAATGGCTGCGGGGCGGCTCCTCTGCGGGCGAGGCCTTGGTGGGCAGCGGCGACATCCAGTCCCTGGCAGATCTCGCGAACAGCTTCGATGTGGTCCGGTCAATGCGTATCGCACCCGTTACCAGGGACGCCGTCGTGCGTCTCGCAGTAGCCGTTATTGTTCCTATCGTGCCGCTGGCACTCACAATGATGTCGCTGGAAGACCTGCTCAAGAAATTGTTCGGGCTGTTGCTATAGGAGCTGGCGTTGCTTGCCGCGGAAAAATCGCCGATCCATTTTCTGCAGCGACCGCAACGAGCGATTTCCCGGCTCGGATAACAACCGATACCGGACATTGCAGCTTCACCAGCACCTCCGTCGGCCATACACGTTTTGCAAGCGGGAATCTGGCGGCATTTCAGTAACGGCGACTCGACGAGTCCGAGGAGAATACATGCTGCGGAACGCCATGATCCTGGGTGTTCTGGCGGGCGTCTTCGCCGGTGGACATGCAGCCACCTGGCAGGCTGTTTATACGGCACCTACCGGGACGATATGGATTGACCGGGACACTCTTTCGGTCGAGCCGCCGCTCGTTTACGTCCGGCTTCGGATTTCCCTTGCCAAGCCGAGTAACCCCGGGGACGTCTTCTACGACAGACGCGATGTACGGTTGATTTTTCAGTGTGCTACCTGGCAATACTCGATGATTTCCGATACTAAATGGCTTCATGGAAAACTGATGAAACGTTGGGAGGGCGACACAGAATATGTCGATCTTGATCCCGACAGTTTATGGTCGGAGGCAGCCAAAACGCTGTGCAAGCAGACCTCCCTCCGCCGGTAAGTCTGCGACGACACCCGGTCGCGCGCCAGCGAACAGGGCTGACCCTGTACAGGTTAGGACTCAAGCGCCTTTCAATTCCCTCCACCACACGGCTTTCATATGGGGCTACCGCCGGGCAATCGGACCAAAGTCCTATTCATCGCGGCGAACGGCCCTGTTACGCTGGGACGTGACCTTGCAGGCCAACCGTACGAAGCACGCCGCGCGCACTGCGCGTTGGCGACACGCCGGATTGAACCGCCATGAGCAGGCGATCCGCTAGCTGCTGCTGCGCCGCGGCATTGCTCTGGCGAGCGAGTGCATCGCAAGCGCAAGAGCTGGAACCGCGAACCTACTCACCCTCTCCGGTTGGCACGAACTTCGTCGTTGCGGGCTACTCGCACGTGAGCGGCGACGTCCTTACCGACCCGTCACTACCGATCAGCGGCGTCAGCGCGCAAATCAACAACTTCGTGCTTGGCTACGTCCATACGTTCGCACTGGCGGGCCGCACGGCGTCTATCGGGCTTGGTGTACCTTTCGTGAACGGCGACCTGAGTGGACTTGTCATTGATGCGCCAACTACCGTTCATCGCGCCGGCATCGGCGACATGCAGATACGCTTTGCACTCAACCTGATTGGCAATCCCGCGCTTTCCCCGGAAGATTTCGCGAAGGCGCTCCCAAGCACCGCGCTCGGGACGAGCCTCATAATCCAGGCACCGACTGGCCAGTACGTTCCCTCGCACCTTGTCAACGTAGGCAACCACCGCTGGGCGTTCAAACCTGAGCTCGGGTTTTCACAACCATGGGGGAACTGGTTCTTCGACGCTTCGGTCGGTGCCTGGTTCTTCACGAACAACACGAACTACTTTAATGGGCACGACAAGAGCCAGGCGCTGCTCACAGTCACGCAACTGCACGGCGGATACAGCTTCCGGCCAGGATTCTGGCTTGCCGTCGACCTCGGTTACGCACTGGGAGGCAACACGAGCGTCGATGGAGTGCCGAACGGCAGTCGGCAGGCCAACGTGCGCGGCGGCGTCACGCTCGCGGTGCCGCTCGGGCGCGGCTTGTCGGCCAAGTTCGCATACTCGCGCGGCTTCGTAACGCGCGCGGCGGGCAATTTCCAGACCGTAACGGTTGCTCTGCAGTATCGCTGGTTCGATCATTGACCGCTGCGTCTTTAATCTGCTGCCGGACAATGAACCTCGTGCAGCGCGCAATAGAAAATCTCGCGCCAACTATCCGCTTTCGCGGTGGGCACCGGGACCCGGCCGCGCTCCCGGCACCGGACCGACGGTATCGATGCCCGCCGTATCCATTTCGCGCAAGTAAGTCTCGATCGCGTCGTCCACCGAGATCCGTCGGCTAATGTCGCCAACGAGTTCCTCCAGCCCTTCTGCGCGTAACATATCGCGCGCGCTGCCATGCGCAGCCACGATGCGCAGCCGCCTTCCTGCACCGACCAGGTCCGTGTGCAAAGTCGCCAGCATCCTGGCGCCTGCGATGTCCACCGCGGGAGAGTTCGAGAGATCCAGTATCACCAGCTTCACGGGCCAGGTCGCCGACAGGATTCTCGCCGTAATCGCGGTGCGCACGTGGTCGGCGTTGAAGTAAAGCAGCGACGCCTCGACGCGGAACATCAGCACACCGGGAATCTGCTCGTTATCGGCGTGGCGCTCGATATCCGAATAGCGGTGCGTGTCGGGAATGCGTCCAAGAACTGCCACGTGTGGATGGGCGGCACGCCTGATTAGCAGAAGCATTGAGGCCAGCACAGCGAAGATCACGCCTTTGAGAATTCCCAGCAACAGGACCGCAATGAATGCGACCATCGACACCATGAACTCGTAGCGGCTGACCCGCCAGAGGTGACGCAATTCCCGAATGTCAATGAGGCCCTTCACGGCCACAAGCACGATGGCTGCCAGTACGACGTTGGGCAGGTTGGTCAGCAGGCCTGTGAGGAACATCAGGCACAGTCCAATAGCGATTGAAGCAAATACCAGCGCGAGCGGCGTCTTTGCGCCCGCCTTGTCGTTGACCGACGATTGGGACAGCCCCCCCGCGACGGGATACCCCTGGAACAAGCCTGCGGCGAGGTTCGCCGCGCCGAGCCCTAGTAGTTCCTGACGCGGATCAATTTCGTAGCCGTTCTTCTGCGCGATTGCGCGAGCGGCCGATACGCTTTCCACGTACGACAACAGCAGACAGGCAAACGCCAATGGAACAATGCCGTCGACGTCCCGAACGCGCAGCGAGGGCAGGTGAAAAACCGGGAGGCCGCGTGGCAATGCTCCGACGACCTTGAATCCCATGGCACCCAACGGTGTCCGCGATAGCAGAACGATGGAAAGCGCGACCACGAACAACGCGACTGGGCGCCCCGGCAGAAGCTTTTCCCCAAGAATCAAAAGGGCTAGCGCGCCGATCCCGAAAGCAAGTACAACGAGCTGTGTGTCAGGAAGCTGCCCGATCAGGATCGAGATTCGTTCGAAGAACTGCTCTCCCCCTCCTTTGACTCCGAAAAGCTTCGGCAACTGGGTCAGCGCTATGGTCAGTGCAGCGCCTGCCTTGAAGCCAAGCAGGATTGTTTCACTAATGAAGTTGACGAGCGAGCTTAGCCGCAGAATCCAGCCGATCAGGCACATGGCTGCGATAAGGATCGCCGTCAATGCGGCAATGGAGGCGAACCGCCCGGGATCGCCGCCTGCCATGTCCACGACTGTAACCCCCACGAGCATCGAAATCGCCGAAGTCGGCCCAATGGCCAGTTGGCGGGAGGTGCCAAACAGTGCGTAGAAGATGCCGCCGACCAGATAGCAGTAAATGCCATACTGGGCTGGCAACCCAGCGAGCGTCGCATATGCAAGCGATACGGGTATTCCATACGCAGCCAGGGTGACCCCGGCGACGAGATCGGATGAAAGCCACGGCAACCTGTAATCCGGCAGCCATTGCGCCGGCACGAGTATCGCGCGCCAGCCCCTGGTGGGCGCAGTTGCTTCGGTGCCCGCCGCGGGCACATGTTCTTCATCCACCACGCTCTCCTCATGGGGATCCGGACCGGATGTGGTACCTCTGATTCGCGGCACGTTCGCCCCGTGCAGCCTTCGCACAGGTCGCGCTCTCCGCCTCGTCGTCTCGACTTCGTTTCGGGGCACGTGCGAGCGTGTATATCAGGCAGGCACCGCCTCCCGCCTATTGCTCTCTCGCCGCCTGGATCTGCCCTTCCCGGATCAACTGAATGAACGCACGATAGTCGAGCCGGTTTTGTGCACGGTATTCCATTGCGAATTCGCCGATCGCATCGTCGAAGGTCTGACCTGAACCCATGTAGCCCGCCATCATTGCCGCATCGCCCGAGCGCGCATGAGCACGCGCCAGGGCGTGTGCACACATGCGTGCATACTGTCTGAGCATGCCCGTGTCGAGATCCTCGATGACGACGGACAGCTTCATGTCTCGAAGCTGCCGGATATAAAAGTCCCGCCCGTTCTTTCCGCGAGTCCACCCCAGAAAAACATCACTCGCGGACTGCATGACCCGCTGCCCGGCAACGACACGCTCTCCGTGATTCGCATGCAGGCTCTTGCCTGCGTATGGCTCGAGCACTGATGCCCTTGCCTCCTTGACCTGCAGGAACAGCGGATCGTTGTCGGATGCCATGAACAGACCGACGCCGCACATTGTTCCGACACTCCCGACCCCGACAACCTTCATCGCCAGATCGACAAAATGGAAACGGTCGAACAGGCTCCGTACGTGTTCGGGGAGGCTCTGCCGATAGGATGCAATGGCCTCCGAGTAACCGGACGCAAGGCCTGGCGCAAATTCTCCAGTGGGATGGAACATGAGAGGTGGCTCATCCTTGATGCGTGGGTGTTCTCCCTCCTCCGAGACAAGTTTCGGATACAGATGATCCGGAACGGTCTTTTGGCGTTCGGTTTCGATTCGCTGCGCAAACCGCTTGCGCGCCGCCTCGACGATCTCGGGATCTCCCGTGCGGTCCTGATATTTTTGCAGATCGATCCTGTCATACCAGATGTCGAGCATACGCATGGATGCATAGTCGTGCATATGCTCCCTGTACTCCCGCACAAGATCGACGGCGATGCGTGCGGTATCGCTGGATGGCAACTCCAGATGCTGGCCAGCAATCGCCACGCTCGCTGCGAGACGCTTCAGATCCCACTCGAACGGAGCAGGCAGCGTCTCGTCGAGATCGTTGATGTCGAAGATTACGTTGCGCTCTGGAGTCGCAAAACCACCAAAATTCATCAGGTGCGCGTCGCCACAAGCCTGGACACGGATGCCACTCGTAGGCGTTTCCGCGAGATCGGCTGCCATGATGGCAGCAGCACCGCGATAGAAGGCAAACGGCGACGCCGCCATCCGGCCGTAGCGGATCGGTATCAGATGTGGAAGTCGGCCTTCACTGGACTCATTCAGAATTTCAATCATATTGCGGCGGTTCGCAGGCGCTTCCCATCCTGCCTGCGATGAGCGTGGGACCGAATCACGGATAATTCGTCCGTCTGATGAGCGTTCGTCTGGCGTGCGGTAAGTGTCTTTTTTTTCCGCTGTCGCACTTGCGACCTTGCGTGAAACGGCTTTGTCCATGTCTCCACCTCGCTACTACGGCTTTTTCACTAATACGTTGCGGCAATGGCACACGCTCCGGGTATCTGGAAACGCCGACACACCATTCGCCGAACCCTGAATAGCGTTCGTATGAAGATGAAGAGGACTACCGCTTGCCGGAACGCTCAGGTAATTAAATTCAAGATAAGCGGGTGGCCACCCCTGATATTGACGCAGGTCAACCTGCCTCGTCTGACCAGCAGCCTCGATATCTGCGCTGCACATCCCGCGAGATCTGAATGGCAATGCGCATCGCGGGCCGACAAGTCCGCTTCGCCCGTGCTCCGTGAACGCATAGACAAGGGATTCACAATGGGGCAGGCCCTCGGCTCTTCGCTGTCCTTGCATCGCGTTGAAGCCATAGCAGCTGTTGTGCGGACTGATCGCGATGATCGCCAGGCACCCTGCGAGGTCCGACCCAGACGGTGACATTGCAGGCCTCGCCCAACAAGCTTTCTGCGGGACTTAGCATTGGCGACAGCGTCAGGGATCGACTATGTCGAAGCGACTGCCATCGAAATCGAGCGGGACGGCGGACCGTTGCGTTGGCGCGATGAGCGCCAGCGCACGAAACGTGCCATACGCCCCGCGTCCCGCCTTCCCGCCTCGGGCTAAGGGCCCTTTTCGACAGACGATACAGCGCTCTCCGTGATCGGCTCCGGGATGAAGTCGAGCGCCTTGCGCGATGGCGCGTTGACACATGACAGCATTCAAGAGGGCATCGCGCGTCGAGATCACCCCTGTCCGAATTCAATTCGGCTCTAGATCCCTCGTGTGTCCACGTGCTTCCGCCGCCCTTCAACAGGAGCGGCCGTTGATATCCCACATCGTGTCTCCCGAACGCCGCGACGCCTCGCATCCAGTTGGCGCTGGTCTCGCAGTTACAGGCTGCCGCGCGTGCGGCGTCGCCTGTTGCGAGGCAACCAGCGCTTTAACGTTTTGCACTCCCGTCGCTAACGCCTGACTGCCGATCCTGGGGCATGCTGACAACGTGTCGTGGCCGGCTTCTGGCGCTGGACGCGACAGACGAACCACCGATCCCCTGCGTGTCCCCGATGCGCGCCAATAGCGCATCTTCCTTCAAGATCTTCTCGCACTCGATCGCTGCATCAAGTAGGTCCAGCTCGCGGCGCAATGCGGCGCGGTGTGATACGGGAAGCGTGATCGTGAGGTTATCGATCATGGCGCGCAGGCGCCGGTCGATCTGGATGCTTCCGGCTCCAGCGATGCGGATCTCCCTGAAGCAGATATGAACATAGTCCTCCCAGTCGGGTGTGTAGAACGCCACACGAGGTTGGCCGCCCCGGTCGTAAATCTCCCGATTAGCCAGCGACCGTTTCCCGACCATCCGCAGCAGCCTGTGCAACTGATCGATCGCAAGCACGGCAGTCGTCGGGTCGTTGATGGCAGGCGAAAGCGCTTTCAGCGCAATGTCTACCTCGATGCGAAACGCGAACATGGGATCCTGCTCCATCGTCCGCTCCGAGCCGAGCGCGACGAGGCTCTGCAACCGACGATCACTCAACGCCCCGGAATTGCCATACAGATAGAATAGTGGCTCGTCGGTTGCTACGAAATCTCCCACCTGTACCGCAAATTCAATAAAGCAGTCGGCACGCTGCGCCTCCAGAACAAGCCCCGGCAGATTGACCGCTAGAACGACACCGGATCTACCGTGAAGGATGACTACACGATTAGGCGGCTCGCGCTTCGTCCGTGCTTTGTCCACTTCCGCTACTGCGGCATCGTCAGACGATGTGGACTCCTCCTGATCGGGTAGCTGATCGGGGTACACATTGCGGATCACAGTGAACCCCTGCTCGGCGACGCGGCACACGAGACTCACCGGCCTCAGTAGGCGAGCCGAATAGTCGATCAGTAGGATGAAGGCGACGAGTGAAGCGAGCCCGATCGCGGTCGCAAGGGCCACCTGCAATTGTGGTATGACGTCGCTCTGCCCAATTTCGATCATTGTTCTGTGGGTCCAGAGCATCGAGAAGACGAAGAGTCCCACCACCCAGCGGATCACGTTATTGCGAAGCAACGTCGTTGCGATGATCCGAGGCGTATATTGCCCGCCCGCAATCTGGATCGCGACGAGCAAGGAACTGAACGTGAATACCAGACATGACAGGTTGAGCGTAAAGATGCGGTCAAGTATTGCGTGAGCTTCCTCAGCGCTCACTGAGAGGAAGCCGTTCTGGGTATCATACCCATGCGCTTTGACCAGCCACTCGCCGAGCGCAACGGCAACGCGTTTGAGGACCATGGCAGCGATGACTGCGACGAGCGGTACGATCCAAAGCGAAGAGCGCACGTGACTGACCAGACTGTATCGTCGATTCCATCCCATTTCTCTCCCCCAAGCAGCCCGGAACCACGCAATGGCTTCCGGACCGCGTTCGCGCCTCGAGCGTGCCTGTGCAGTCAAATGCGCTTTCATGGGTGGCGCCGAGGTGAAACGTCATCCAGATAGACCTGCATCACTATGGCTTGTCAGTTGCTGGTGCCACAGTTCGTGTTACCGGCAACTTGAACTAGACTCGCAAATGCGCCCTCGCCAGTTGATTCACGTCAACCTGGAGATACCCGGTCGAATCCGGGAAACCGTGGTCGACGACAAAAATGACGAGGTGAATGAAGATCGCATCCGCATGTTCGCGGTCGATGCGGCGCCCGGTCGTCCTGTTACGCTGACGACGCAAAATTGACTTATATCAAAAGAATGCCCCTTGCAAAGCCTAGGCTGTCATTCATACACACCAGACAAACAGACCCGCAACTGGGGGCGCGATCGCTGAAGGCAGGGCACTACCTTAAGCTTTACCGGCCCCTTCTATTCACCTGTATGAATCGAGCGGTCTGTGGCCGAGCGCTTTCCAATGCTAACGCACTGTTCCGATCAGATAGCGCAGGCGAAATGGAACGTCTGACGGAGGTCCATCATTGATGACCTTACGTCTTCGGAGGAGTGAAGTCCATGAATCAGCCTTCAATCTGGATCACACCGCCCGTACTGACTCACGGAACGGACGTGTGGTTCTCCGCATACGGGTTCGGGTGGGGATATCGAGCCTTCTCGATCTCTTATGAATCCGTCTGCACAGCGCTTGGCGCGGCTGACCTCACGGAGGAGCAGATCCGCCTTGCCTTCCAGCTAGGGAAACAGACGCTTCTGCGTGCAATCCTGCAAAACGATTTCCAGCTTTACGGAGGGCAACGCATCTGGCTTCCACTTGAAGCGTCGATTCGTCCGACGGCGCCCGGTCAGCATGAAACCCCGTCAACCACCGATTGCGATGAATCCAGCGACCCGCCTGCGCCAGCACGCGCGATCTCGCATGCCGCATGACCGGCGAACATCGGTGATTTTCGGCGGAAGCCAACGCGATTCCTAAGCACACGCTGCCGCCCCGGAAATGTGCTCCTCCGGCTGGCGCAACCGCTCCTCTAATCCGGGACGGCAGGCCGCAAACGATGCTTCACGGCGGCGAGCCGATGAGGCGATTGGCCCAGGTAGTTTGATCGGCTCGCGAAGACCGCCTGGTCGAACGGGAATTTTGACATACGTCAATTGAACACCGGGGTGCGGCGGTACGTTAGATCTAGGTCGCGCTTGTCAGGTGGGGGGCGACGTGCCTGCGACACGCGCACGCGGATCAGCACCTGACTTCTCACGCCAAGGGTGCCAACTTCATGGATTTCGTTTTGCTCGCCGCTATATTTCTTGCGTCGGCCGGATTGCTCGTCCACACTGCCGTGGCGCCGACGCCGCCGACTGCTATTGCGCCAGCGCCGGCTTCGAGTCCCGGAGAGGGCCAGGCCACGGTTCCGCTGTCAGGTCACCAAATGCCCAGGAGTTCAAAGTTGCCACCAGCGACGGATTCCGGACACAACGGTAATTCCTTGTGAGGAGTGACAAATGGGGGTCCTTGCCTGGCTGTCGAGCCTGAAGCAGCCGCAACGCGCGCATGGAGAAAGTGCGCGCCTCGACGAAATGGTCGAACGCGCTATCGCGGTCAATCCGCGCCTGCGATTCGCGCGGCGCCACAAGGAACGCCTCGGCGACGCCGTTGCCGTATCGCTCGACTATATCGACGCACTGATCGGCGCGTTGCCTCCATCGCATGAGGCGAATTCGGCTGCGTGGTCTACTGATCCGCTGATCCGCGCACTTTTTGCCACGCCGGACGACCTGGCCAAATTATTCAGTCGTTCGGAAGAACTGCGCGACTTCTTCGCCCAAAACCCGGCCCTTTCGCACGCGTATGCAACGCTTGGTATGGCGATGTACGAACGCCACGTACTGGGCGTGGCGCTCGAGGGAGAGATGGTCCGCCAGGACGTCCCCCAGACGAAACTTTGCTTCAGCGACCATCGCGTCATCATCTGCGGTCAGACAGAAACTGATCTCCGCGACGAAATTGCGCGCCGGCTGGTGGACCAGCTGGCACTCGAAGGGTTAGCCCGACTGGCTATTGACCGCCGTGATCTCATCACGAAAGGACGCGCGCTGCTGGAGGCACGCGTGGCCTTGCTCGAACGCCAGGGTGTCGGCATCCGCGCAGTGCTGGGAGAAGGCCCGGACGCCAGTGCCGACGAACTGGCCAGGCTAAAGGTTCAGATTGACGACAACGCCCGCAATCTGGCTGCGCTTCGGGTCCCCACTGAAGCGATCGAACTCGAGTTGGACCGTGTCTGCGAAGTCTATTTGCATCCCGCCGATTATTTATACATCGATACACGCCGCGTTCGCCTTGACCTGATGAACGTGGTGAGGCAGGACGTTACCCAGGGGAGCCGCGAGATCGAATTTCGGGTTGCCCGCATTCCTGGCGACCCACCCCGAACGCGCGCCTTCGCACTTGTCCGCTACTCCCGTGCGGAACTCCTTCCCGGCGGCCTGGACATCGACGCTGTAATGCGAGCACTGTGACTACATAACGCCGCCCACCAGGTAGAGGGGAGACACTGAATTCGCATCACTACAGCGTCGGCGGGTGCCGGGTTCGCGCTATCTTCGATGGCCTGAATTTTGTGAAGGAGGATCGCGGATCAGTCTTTGTGCGGACCTGAAGGCTGCATGTGCCCTGATGGCAGAGATGGCAGGTCCGGTGCATAGAATCCGGCAGTCGCGCAGAGTCGCACGAGTTCGGCGAGCGACCTCACCTTCATTTTCGTCATCACACGCGCCCGGTGAATCTTGATGGTTTTCTCCGCCGCGCCCAACTCGTCGGCAACGAGTTTGTTCGGCCACCCTTTCACCACAAGCGCCATGACCTCGCGTTCGCGCGGCGTCAGTGTTCCGACGCGGTGCTCAACCTCCGCGTGCCATTCTCGCTGCTCGAACAGATGCCCGGCTTGTTCCAGCGCGCGTACCGTGGCACTGAACAGTACGTCCGCATCGATCGGCTTGGCCAGAAAATCTGACGCCCCTGCCTTCATCGCTTCGACTGCCGTGTTCATGTCGCCGTGTGCGGAAATAAGCACGATCGGCACGACGCCATTGAGCCGGCGCTGCAGTTCGATGCCGTTCAGTTCAGGTAGCTGTAAATCGAGAAGCAGGCATGCTGGCGCACTCGCCAGATCCGCATGCTCCAGGAATGCGCTGGCACTCTCAAATGCCTGCACCGTATAGTCGCTCGATCGCAGCAGGCGGCAAAACGCATTGCGAACATGTTCGTCGTCATCTACAACGAACACGATAGAGGTTGGTGTCCTCATGGTCATCAACACGTAGGTGTCTTCCCGCACACGGTCTCCTCTGCGGGGTCGAGGTTGGACGTTAGCCCGCCTTCGGCGTTTCGCGGTCCGCAACCGGCAGAAGTCCGCCATATGAGTTGGCATGCCGCCAACGCGGTATCGAAGAGGACTCCTGGCATCCGGCCCACGCGCTCGAGCAGTCTTTTCTGGGAGATTTCATGATCGACGTGACCTTGATGGTATTCAATCGCTCCGGGAATCGGCTGGATATAACGTCGCCAGTCTGGCATGGCGTGGCGCGTCGAAGGGCGACGTTGCCGAACGGGAGATGTTCATTCCGGAAGCGCGCTCGCGCGGAAGAAGTTCCACGTATCGGCTTCGGGCTCGCCGAAATACCTTGCGTATAACGCGTGGAACTCCGCAGAGGCGTAGAGGCGACTTAGCGTCCGGTCGACGAGGAGGCGCAGCGTGTCGTCGTCTCGAGCCATCCCGATTGCCACTGGGAGATACGAGAAATGGCGATCGAGCACGATGAGTTCGCCTGACGCCGGACTGTTGCGCATCGCCGCCAACAACAGCGCGCGCTCTCCGAAGAAGACACTCGACTGTCGGCCGACGACTCGCTGCACCCCGGCCTGAACACTGGGAACGGGTACGACGGTCGCAGGAATCTCGAGTTGGGCAAGCTTGCCGGCGAGCCAACGTTCAGAGGGGCCGCCGGACAATACCGAAACAGTTTGTTGCGACACGAGCTGCGCGGGTGATGCGCGCCAGAGGGGACGGGAGGAGCTGATGCCAGAGAGTATCTCCTTGAGACCTGTCGGCGCATCCGTGCGCAGAATCGCACCAATACCCCCCTCATAGACCGGAATCGAGAACGACTTCCCCTGCCTTCCGGCCAGGTTGTCGAGGTCGCCGCACAGCAGGTCGATCCGGTGTTGCTGTATGGCGCGCGTGCGGTCTCCGAACTTGAGGCTCACCCAGTTGACCTTCAGCGCGGAAAGTCCCAGGTCGCTCTTGATCTGCGCGGCAATCTCCTCACACAGCGCGATCGTGTAGCCCGTCACGTGGCCGGCGTTGTCGACAAACGAGAACGGTTTGGAGTCTTCGACATAGCCAAGGTTGACGGTGCCAGACTGCTTGATCCGCTGCAGGGTTCCGGTCGGCGAAGTATCGTTGGCCCGGGCAGGCCGCGGAGCCAGTCCGGCCAGTCCAGCGAGAGCGACCAAGGCAACGATCATGGCGGTCGTGGCACTGGAGGCCGCGCGCCCAGCCGTCGAACGCGAGGGACGCGCGGCCACGAAGCCGTAGATCGCGTAGCCCACTGCCATAACGAGCATTCCACCGAGCACGGCGTCCTTGCCGGACGCGTAGATCGCATACACGGAGTAAGCGATCGCAACGACCGCCACGAGAGCGTTGAACTTGTACTTGCTGGCCTCGGTGCCCGAACTGCGCATCATGACGAACAGCGCCGACAGTGAGATGATGTATGGCAGGACGTTGGTGACGACAGCGAGGTTGACGAGCGCCGCGAACTGTTCACTGAGGTTCGGCGAAATCGTGGACAGCGCCATCAACGATTGCACGACTCCCATAATGACCATACCGGCAATTGGCGCGCCCGCGCCCGTGGCCTTGCTGAAGATCGACGGGAACATGTTGCTGTCGGCGGCATCCTTCGCGGTCTGCGCCAGCGTGAACTGCCAGCCGAGCAGGGACCCAACGCATGCCATTGCCGCGAGCGCCATCACGATCTGGCCAATCGCCGGGTTGAACATGTGCGCAAACGCGAGCCCGAACGGCCCGGTGGACTTTGCGAGGTCGGCATTGGGCACGATTCCCTGGATCACGGCGGTCGAGAGTACGTAGATCACTGCGGCGCCCAGCGTGCCAAACATGCAGGCGAGCGGGACGTCGCGCTTCGGATTCTCGACCGCCGAGGAGTTCTGCACCGCCGATTCCATGCCGAGGAACGCCCACAGCGTGAGCGAGATGCTCGAACCCATGCCTTCGACGATGCGCAGTCCCTGCGGGTTCCACGCAGCTGTGAAGGTTGAGCCACGGAACCAGAACCAGCCGAAAAACGACATGAAGCCGACGGGAAGAATGACGCCCCACACGGTCACCGAGCCTATTCGCCCGGTGATCTTCGGTCCACCGAAGTTCGCAGCGGTAGTCAGCCACAACAGACCAATCACGCCGAGGCACGTGGCGATCGGCGACGACGTCAGAACAGGAAAGAACGCGGCGAGATAGCCGAGCGCCGAGCTTGCGACTGCAACGTTGGCGATGGCAATCGACAGGAAGTACAGAAAGAACACCTGGAAGTACCCGTCCTTGCCGTAGGCATCCTCCGCGTACGCCGCCATACCGCCCGCCCGCTGGTTAAGCAGCCCGGCTTCGGCGAAGCCATACGCAATCGCCAGCGATCCGATTGCTGTCACCAGCCACGAAAGCAGCGAGATGGCTCCGACCTTCGCCATGTTGGTCGGCAGCATGATGATGCCGGAACCCATCATATTTACAGTGACAATGAACGTCAGCTGGACGACATTCATCTTTCTGGGTTGGTCAGCCATGGTTCGCCCCTAGGTGACGTTCGCTGCCGCGAATTCGTCGCGCAACGCCTTCATTTGCGGATCGTGCCGATCGACGATCGCGACCACCGTGAGCAGCTTCTGGTATGGAATCGGGATGGTCGGGGCCTTTACAGAGGGACCGATTATCACCCTGCTCCTTGCCGCAATTGCGCTTTCATTCAAGCACCGTCCAACGTAACGTGATTGATCTGTGTCAGTGCCGTGGCTCTTCTTTCGACGGCTGTAATTCGCTGTGCCGATCAACGCTTAAGCGGAGCTGCCGGTCCTCGCAGGCCCTCATTGGCGCAGCGTCCAGACGCGCGCCTGGAAAGGGACATCATCTTGCGCAATTGGGCAACGGGTGTGCGTGGATTCAAACCTGGAAACGAAGAGGCCGCAGGCACACTGCTGGAATCGCTCACGGTCCTGCCTCGACGTATCCATTACCAACGCGGCCAAGTCGGTGTCAGCGGTACCTGTTTCGGCAGCATCCCCTATCATCTTGTGCGAAAACACAGTCCCATGGCGGGGTGCGCTTGCACAGGCGGAAATACGTACCATGAGCCATCAGCATGACGGAAGAAGATGATGGATCGCGGCGCGGTTGCCGCACCACCTTCCATGCGGACGTAGCGCAGGTGCAACGACGCGATATGACCGAATTTCGTCACGTATCCTGGCGCCGAAGGCGTCGGAGCAAGCCACTTGTCTACAAGTGAACGTAAAGATGTCCGCTGCTCGTTCATCGCCATCTCCTTCCATTTTTTCGGCTGACTTGCGGCACACAGCCACGCGTCGATCCGATGGCTGCAGTATGGTCCGCGTCCGCAAGCAATCCAATGAGCGCCCTCCGAGATTGTTGTAGGAATAACGGAACTATGCGTAAGCGATGGGCTACGGCCGCCGCGGCAACCGCGTAAGAAAATGCCGGCGCTAGCCGCGCACGACCAGCACCGGACACGACGATATTCGGAGGAACCCCTCGGCGACACTGCCCAGCACCGCCCTGCCCACGCCATGCCTGCCGTGCGTACCCATGACGACAAGATCCGCTTCCTGCATTCTTGCGCAGCGCTGCAGGCATTCCGGGATCGAGTCAGATTTCCCAAGCGTCTCGCAAATCTCCATCGAGGCGGGCACTTTACGGTCTTTCATCGCCCGCCGCACTTCTTCGAGCGCGAGGCGGCCGTCCTCGTTCAGCACCCTGCCGAGCGCTTCGGGATCGAAGTAGCCGGAGTATGGCGCCAGGCCCCATTTATGCACGACATACACCGCATGCACCCGCGCGTGAGCGACTGCTGCGAGCGCGACTGCTTCCTCCGTGGCGCGGCGGGCAGATTCACTACCGTCGACTGCCAGCAGAATCTTTCGATAAACGGGCCTAGCCATTTGACAGTCTCCCTGGCGCACGTCGTGTCATGACGACCCACTCAACCTACGCAACGGGCTCCGCTTGCAACTGATCTCAGTCAATTGATTGTGAATCGATGGCGCGATGGCGACTGCTTTTACGTACCCCAATTTCTCGTTGATCTGAATCAACCGCCTTTACCGCCGAGGCCCGAGACTGAAGCCGCACGACACAAGAGACGCTTGTCTTGATTGCCAACCGTATTGCGCATGCGAGGAGACCATGTCCCAACCCGAACCGACGCCCACTGGCATCGCTCCATCCCCGATTCCCTTGCTGAAGGGCGCCGCCATCGACGGCATGCCGGCTTATCAAGCGCTCGTTGACGAAGCTCGACGCGACCCCGACGCGTTCTGGGCACGTCTCGCGCGCGAGCACCTCGAGTGGAAGCGGCCATTTACGCGTACGCTCGATGTATCGAACGCGCCGTTCTTCAAGTGGTTCGACGACGGACTGCTCAATGCCTCATACAACTGTTTGGACCGGCACGTGGCGAACGGCGGTGCCGAACGCACCGCTCTGATTTTCGAAGCCGACGACGGCAAGGTCACGGCCCTTACATATGCCGAACTGCTCGAGCGCGTGTGCCGGGTCGCGAACGCGCTGCGCGCACGCGGCGTGCGGCGCGGCGATTGCGTGATGATCTATCTGCCCATGTCGGTTGAAGGCGTGGTCGCGATGCAGGCATGCGCGCGCATCGGCGCGCCGCATTCCGTCGTCTTTGGTGGCTTTTCCGCGAAGTCGCTGCATGAACGCATGGCGGACGTCGGAGCCTGCGTGCTCATCACCGCCGATGAGCAGGTGCGCGGCGGCCGCCATCTGCCACTCAAGGCAATCGCCGATGAAGCGCTCGCAATGGGGGGCAAAGAAAACGTGCATACCGTGGTCGTCTATCAGCGCACGGGCGGCCCGATCCCTTGGCATGCGCAGCGTGACGTCTGGTTGCACGAGATCGAGCAAGCGCAACCGGCCTGGTGCGAGCCCGAGTGGGTTGACGCGGAGCATCCGCTCTTCATCCTCTACACCTCTGGCTCTACAGGCACTCCCAAGGGCGTGCAGCACAGCACGGGCGGCTATCTGCTGTGGGCGGCGCTCACGATGAAGTGGACTTTCGATATCCGGGCGTCGGATGTGTTCTGGTGTACGGCCGACATTGGCTGGATCACAGGCCATAGCTATATCTGCTACGGCCCGACCGCAGCGGGCGCCACCCAGGTGATTTTCGAAGGCGTACCGACCTGGCCAGACGCCGGGCGCTTCTGGCAGATGATCGAGCGCCACAAGGTCTCGATCTTCTATACGGCGCCCACCGCCATCCGCTCGCTCATCAAGGCGACCGACAACGAACCGCGCGTGCATCCGTCACGCTATGACCTGAACTCGCTGCGCCTGCTCGGCACCGTGGGCGAGCCGATCAACCCGGAGGCGTGGCGTTGGTTCGCCGCACAGGTAGGCGGCAACCGCTGTCCCGTGCTGGACACGTTCTGGCAAACCGAGACGGGAGGCCACATGATCGCGCCGCTTCCCGGTGTCACGCCGCTGGTGGCGGGTTCGTGCACCCTGCCGTTGCCCGGTATCGAGGCGGCGATCGTCGACGAATCCGGAAACGACGTACCGAATGGCAACGGTGGCCTGCTCGTGATCAAACAGCCTTGGCCCTCGATGCTGCGCACGATCTGGGGCAACCCGGCGCGCTATCGCGCCGGCTACTTTCCGGAAGAACTTGGCGGGAAGCTCTACCTCGCAGGCGACGGTGCGATTCGCGATGCCCAAACCGGCTATTTCACGATCACGGGCCGCGTGGACGATGTGCTCAACGTCTCCGGCCACCGCATGGGCACGATGGAGATCGAATCCGCGCTCGCCGCCCACCCGGAGGTCGCCGAGGCCGCCGTGGTAGGCCGGCCGGACGCAACGACGGGCGAAGCCATCGTCGCCTTTGTGGTGCTCAAAGGCGCGCGCCCCGTTGACGGTGAGGTACAGCGCATTGCCGAAGCACTTCGCACCTGGGTGGGTCACGAGATCGGTCCGATCGCCAAGCCGCGCGAAATCCGTTTCGGCGACGCGATGCCGAAAACACGTTCCGGCAAGATCGTGCGCCGCCTGCTTCGCTCGGTTGCGAAGGGCGAAGCCGTAGATCAGGACACCTCGACGGTCGAAAACCCGGGCGTCATCGCGCAATTCAGCAAGGCAGCATGAACAGGAGCTACTCCTCATGAAAACTACCGCCCCCAACCCCGCATCGCTCGGCCTCGCCGGATTCGCCCTCACCACGTGGCTGCTCAGCATGATCAACGCCGGATGGTTCAGCGGCGACGCGCTGGGCCTCGTGCTCGCCTGTGCCCTTGCATTTGGCGGCTCCGCGCAGGCGATCGCGGGACTCATCGAAATCCCGCGTGGCAACACGTTCGGCGCAACGGCATTCATCGCCTATGGCGCGTTCTGGTGGTCGTTGGCGCTGTACCTCATGTTCCTGCACGAGCATGTCGTGCCGGCGTTCGTCGGCTGGTATCTGCTGCTTTGGGGCGTCTTCACGTTTTACATGTGGATCGCGACCTGGCGCGCCTCGCGGACTCTGCAACTCCTCTTCGTCGCGCTGTGGATCACATTCTTCCTGCTGGCCGCAAGCGAATGGACGGGTTCGCTCCTGATCCATCACGTGGGAGGGTATGCCGGGCTGATTACCGCGCTCGTCGCGTTCTACCTGTCCGCCGCGGAAATCATCAACGAGACCCACGGCCGCAGCGTCCTGCCGACAGGCGCACCGGCCAGTGCGAATGCGGGCGAGCTTGCCGGTGCACGCACCGCGTGAATGAGATCCCCCTCAACCGGAAAAAGCGTGGAATCGACATGAAAACCGGCACCGTGAAATGGTTCAACGACGCCAAGTGCTTCGGCTTCATCATGCCGGACGACGGTGGCGAAGATGTGTTCGTGCACTACTCGTCAATCAGTGCAGAGGGGTTTTGCTCGCTGCAGGAGAAGCAGCGCGTGAGTTTCAGAGAAACCAACGGTCCCAAAGGCAAGCAAGCCATCGAAGTCCACACGATTTGAGTGCATGGAGAACATCATGACCGAACTTCAACGCATCGAGTACGAACCGTCGCTGCTATTGCCCCCGTCGCCGGCAAGCGGCGAGTCGCAGGAGTTCATCACCCTGCCGCGCCCTCGCCTCGACGCGGGCGCGCCCCTCATGACGGCGCTGGCCCGGCGCAAAAGCACGCGCGCCTATTCCGAGACGGCCATGACGCTCGACACGCTCGGCGAACTGCTCTGGGCCGCCGACGGAATCAACCGCCCCGAGACCGGCGGCCACACCGCGCCATCGGCACACGGCTTCAACGAGATCGATATTTACGCTGCGCTCCCGCTTGGTGTGTATCGTTACGAGCCTGCGCTGCACCATCTCGTGCTCAAGCATCGCGTCGACGCGCGCAACATGACCGGTTATCAGGACTTCGTGGCGAAGGCGCCGCTCGACCTCGTATATGTGCTGCGAGGCTCGCAGGTTCTCGACACACCGCCGCAGCAACGCGAACTTTTCGCTGGGATAGCGGCGGGTGCGATCTGCCAGAACGTTTCGCTTTACTGTGCGTCCGAGGGACTTGCCACGGTAGTGCGAGGCTGGATCAATCGCAGGCTGCTCGCCGACGCGCTGCGTCTGAACGAGGACGAGATACCCCTCCTCGCGCAAACGGTCGGCAGGCCCCCAGCGACCTGATCCGCAAACTGGATCGAAGCGAAACGGCGTAAGCCGGAAAGGACACAACGATGATGACACGCGTCGATTTGAGCGCCGTCCAACACGCTTATCGGCTTTGTTATGTCTGCACGCCCTGGGCATGGTTCACGCGCATTCCACTTGACCAGCAATGGGGCGAGCACTGGGAACGAACGCCGTACACGCGCGAGGCCGGTCTGCCCTACTCCGACGCGCCCGACCAGATCCTCAAGGTCGCCTTCGACGCGCCGATGTTGGACCCGGAAACGGGAGAGCACGCTCACCCGTACAGCGTGCAGGAGCTCAACGCGAAAGCAGCGCCGTGGCTGCGCACCGAGAGCTATCTCTGCGGCCCGCCCATTCACATCATGGCGGGTGTAACGCTGCAGCGGTTTACGGAACTGGTCGAACTCGCAGGAGGAGTCGTCTACGCTCCGCTAGGCTGGGGCGAACTCCCCAGGCTGCAAATGGCGACGAACGCTGAACGGGTGTGACGTGATTCGGAGCCCCGCCGCCACCGTTGCCGCAACGGCGCAAAAAACCAGTCGGGTTCGATTGAATCGTTGGCTTTCGTCCCAAGATCGGTGTCGTAAGGCGGTCTGTTGCGAATCGGTATTCGTGAATCGATGCCCGCCGGAATGCGCGGGCAGTCGGTGCTCGCGATCAGCCTGCGGATCACCCGCCAGCGCCATGAAGCCGAAAGTCCACCCGCCACACAGCCGCAAGCAACGCCTCGAGTCGATGCACGAACTCGATACGGCACCCCAGGACATGCGCACGGCCGACGATACGCTCGAACTTTTTCGCGCGCGGATGAGGGCCGTGCCACTCCTGTCACGCGAACAGGAAGTCGATCTGGCTCGCGAGATCGCGGTGAGCCGTCACGATCTGTTGCGCTGTCTCGAGGCATGCCCCCAAGCCCTCAAAATTTTGAGGCGAGGCGCGTGCCGCGCATCGGACGACGACGTCAGCAGTGACTCGCCGGGCACTCCCTCCGAAAGAAGCTACGCACCGCGCGCAAGCAAGCGCGCAGAGGCGACGCCCCAGCACGAAATCAATGACTGGGCCGCCGGCGCAATCGAAGCGGCTTGCGACGAATTCGTCGCGCGCTTGGTAGAAGCGCAGCCGTGCGAGCAGGTGAGCAATCGAATCGGGAACATGAACGCGACGCGGCTGCGGCTGCGTGCGGCGACGCGCAGGATGTTCGAGGCCAACATGCGGCTCGTGTATTCAATCGCCCGGCGTTACGAGAATCGCGGCCTGGACCTGCCTGATCTTGTGCAAGAGGGCAGCATCGGATTGATGCGCGCCATCGAGAAGTTCGAGGGGCAGCGCGGCTTCAAGTTTTCCACCTACGCGACATGGTGGATCCGACAGGCCGTCGGGCGTGCCGTGGCCGAGCGCTCGCGGACGATCCGGCTGCCCGTCCATGTCGGCGACGAGTTCGTCCGTGTGTGGCGTGCGCGCGAACGTATCCGCCAGCAGACTGGACGCGACGCCTCCTTCGAAGAGCTGGCATCGGCCAGCGGCATGGCCGAGCGCAAGGTTCGCAGCCTGCTCGCGCTTCCCGTGGAACCCGCGTCGCTCGATATCGTGCTACCAGACGGCGAAACCGAGCTGATCGAGTTGATTCCCGACGCTGCGCCTACGCAAATGGAAGCGTTGAGCCGCCTACGCATGCGCGCGTTCGTGACGGCAATCGTCGACGACATGCCTCCTGCGGAGGCGAACATCGTGCGCCGGCGCTTCGGCATCGGCGATATAGAGCCGCAAACATACGAAGAAATCGCACGAAGCACGGGGGTTTCGCGTGAACAGGTGCGCCGCATCGAAAAGCGCGCACTCGACGCGTTGCGCGCATCGGACCGCGCGCGCGCCGCTCATGACTATCTCGAGGGCGAATACTGAGGCGGCTGCGTCTCCTTTGAGACGTCCGCCGAAAGCGCGGCGGTGGGCATCGCGCTGCTCGCGGGAAGCTGCATCTGCGACGACGTAGCGGGCTGCGTGGCCTCACGTTCGTCCGCCCCCGTGCCTGCGGGCTCAACACCTGCAATCAACGCCAGGAGTTCGTCGTGCTCGATCACTTCCCGCTCGAGCAGCCGCCTGGCGATCCGGTCAAGCGCCGCGCGCTGGCTGGTGAGCGTACACGTCACGCGTTCATGGGCTTCGTTCAGCAGCCGGCGCAGTTCGTCGTCGATGAGCTGGGCCGTGCGCGCAGCAGGCCGCGGCCCTTCGGCTCCCCCCATGGTCGGTAGCGCGGCGCCATCGTCGGTACAGTTCGCAAGGCCGAGGCGCTCGCTCATGCCGTAGCGCGCCACCATATGCCATGCCATCGTGGTGGCCCTTTCCAGGTCGTTTTGCGCGCCGGTGGAGACGTCGCCGAACACAAGCTCCTCCGACACCCTGCCACCAAGCAATACGTCCAGCCGGTCGAGCAGTTCGCTGCGCCTGAGGACGTATCGGTCCTCGGTTGGAACCTGTTGCGTATAACCTAGCGCTGCCACTCCGCGCGGAATCATCGACACCTTCTTGACCGGGTCGCAGTGCGCGCGGCTCTGGGCGACGAGGGCATGGCCCGCCTCGTGGTAAGCAATGGTCACCTTCTCCTGGGCATTCATGACCCGGCTCTTGCGCTCGGAGCCCGCCAGCGCGCGGTCGATGGCTTCGTCGAAGTCCGCCATGTTCACGTTGTCCCGATCGGCTTCGGCCGCATGGAGCGCCGCTTCGTTCACGATGTTCGCGAGATCGGCGCCCACGCAGCCGGGCGTGCGCGCGGCCAGCTCCTCCAGTTCGACATCGGGCGCGAGCGGCACGCCGCGTGTATGCACCGCCAGGATCTGCAGGCGGCCGTTCAGGTCGGGACGGTCGATCGCGATATGGCGATCGAACCTCCCCGGGCGCAACAATGCCGGATCGAGCGTCTCCGGCCGGTTGGTCGCGGCAAGCAGGATGACGCCGGCATTGGGCTGGAAACCGTCCATCTCAACGAGCAGCTGATTGAGCGTCTGCTCGCGCTCGTCGTTGCCCGACACCGGGTTCGCGCCGCGTACCTTGCCGAGTGCGTCGAGTTCGTCGATGAACACAATGCACGGTGCCTGGCGCTGCGCCTGTTCGAAAAGGTCACGCACGCGCGCCGCTCCCACGCCCACGAACATTTCCACGAACGATGAACCGCTGATCGAAAAGAACGGCACACCGGCCTCGCCTGCGAGCGCCTTCGCGAGCAATGTCTTGCCGGTCCCCGGCGCACCGACGATCAGGATGCCTTTGGGGATCTTGCCCCCCAGCCGGCGATATCGCTCAGGATGACAAAGAAAGGAGACGATCTGTTGAAGCTCCTGTTTGGCTTCGTCGATGCCGGCAATATCGTTGAATGTCGTGCCGGTGGCCTGCTGCATGTAAATGTGTGCACGGCTTCTGCCAATACTCATGAAGTCGCGTGCGCCCCCGCCACGCCGCATCAGGAATTGCCACACGATCACGAAAATCACCAGCGGCGCCATCCAGGCGATCAGCAGATCGCCCCAGTTGCTGTCGAGCGCTCCGCGATAGTGCACACCGGCGGCAGTGAGGCGTGCAAGCAGCGACTCATCGGCGACGCGTATTGTCGTGAACGAATAGGGCGCCTTGCCGGCGTTAAAAGCGGCGGCGTCGGAAGCCGGAAGCATCGCCTTCGCCTCTTGCGAGCGCAACTCGCCGCTAATGCGGGTGGGGGTGACGACGAGGTTGTCGACTTCGTGCGCGGCGAGCAGACGCTGAAAATCGCTATAAGCGATCGCCGGCACCGTTGGCGTGAGCCACAGCACCTGGGCCGCGAGCAGGACCAGGACGCCCATGAACAGCATGATGCCGCCAGGATCGAACTTCCTCTCCATGCGCGACCCGCTCCAGGTTGGTTAACCGTCGCCGCTCACTGAGCCGGGCCGCGAACGAGTAGCACCGGACATTGTGCCAAGCGCACGAATCGCTCCGCCACACTGCCGAGCAGGGCGCGTTTGATACCGCGCCTGCCATGGGTGCCGAGCACGACCAATTGCGCACCGTGCTCCGAAGCACAGCGCTGCAGGCATTCCGCCACGCTGTCGTTCATGTCCTCGACATGGAGCAGTTCCGTTTCGCATTGCACGCCAGCCGCCTGCGCTTCGGCGCGGGCCTCCGCAAGCTGGCTCATGGCGTCTTCACGGTACGCTGCAATCGTGTCGGCGGGCACGTAGGTGAGCCCCATGCCCACGCCCATGGGCGCCACGATATCGAGCGCGTGCACAATACGCAGTTGCGCGCCAGTCAAGCCCGCGAGTTTCACCGCTTCGGCGAGCGCTCGCTTCGATGTTTCGCTGGCGTCGTAAGCCACCTGTATTTTTTCGTACATATTGGGCTCCTTTCAGGGCGACTCCCTACGGATCGGGATTGCGTGGCTCCATCTTCGAATCGGCCGGCGTTCTGCGCTTGACTTGCGTCAATGAACATAGGCGTCGCGGTGTGTCCCATTCGTCGTGGTCAATGCGCTCCCCCCACGCCCTAGCCGTTGCCGGGTACTTCGCGCCAGCCTCCGCCCAATGCCGCATACAGCGCCACTGTGTCCTGCAGCCGCTGCGCTGCAGCTTCCAGCCATGCAATCTGCGCCTGGTGCAACTGGCCATCGGCAATGAGAATCTGCAGGTAATCCACGGTCCCCGCCCGATAGTCGGCTCGCAGCAACCGCAGCGCTTCCTGTGCCGCCGCGAGCGCGCGCGACTGCGCGTCGAGCGCGAGCGCGTCGTAGTCGAGCGCGTAGAGCACATCCGCGACCTGAGCGAAGGCCGAAAGCACAGTTTGGCGATATTGCGCGCGCGAGGCCGCGTAAGCCTCTTCGGCGGCCTTACGGCCATACCATAGCGTCCCGCCCTGAAAGAGCGGTGCAGCCACATCCGCCGCAAGACTCCATGACTGTCCCATGCGCTGCGCGATCGACGCAGGTGACGCGCCCGAGAGTCCACCCTCGGCAGAAAGCGTGATGTTCGGCAACATAGCCGCTGTCGCCACCCCGATCTGCGCGCTCGCCGCATGCAGCAGCGCTTCGGCCTGCAGCACGTCGGGCCGCTGGCGTACGAGTTGCGACGGCACGGTTTGCGGCAGATCCGCAGGCAGCGTGACATCCCGCAAGGAGAGCCCAGGCATGGCCCATTGGGCAGGGAGGGCGCCAGTGAGCGAGGCCAGCAGATCGCCTGCCTGAGCGCGCTTTTGTTCCAGCACCGGCAAGGTGGCCTCCAGCGTGGCCTGCTCGTTCTGCAGCGTGAGCACGGCCGCATAAGCGGCCGTGCCAGCGCGTGCACGCTCTTCGGCGATGCGCACCTGCTCGCGTACGAGGCCGATCATTTCTTGCGTCGCGTCGATCTCGTCGCACCACGCCGCCCGCGCAATCATCGCATTGACCACGTTCGATGCGATGGTCAGCAACGCCGCTTCCAGAGCGTAGCGCTGCACATCGCGCTCGGCTGCGAGGCCCTCCACATAGCGTCGGTTGCCGCCCCACAGATCAATGGCATAGCTGATCGAGGCAGAAAGCGTGAAAAGATTGAAGATGGAGGGTGCCGCCTGCGAGCCCACGTGCAGCGGCGAATAGCGTTCGCGCGACGCGCCCGCTTCGGCATTGACCTGCGGATAAAAGACGCCCGCCCCCGCGCGCAGCAGGTCGTCGGCACGGCGCAGCGAGGCTTGCGCCTGCGCGAGCGTTGCGTTGTCGGTGAGCGCATCGTCCACTACCGCGTCGATGGCAGGGCTGCCGAACTGCGTCCACCAGTCGTCGCGAACGCTTACATCAGCGTGCAGGGTCTGTGACGCTCCAGCCGCCGAGAAAGTGGAGGGGCCGCCGCCCGGCAGGAACGCGTCGACTTTCGGCGCTGGCGGCCGGGAAAAATCCGGCCCGACCGCGCAACCCGCGAGCGACGCCGCGCAAAGCAAGGCGCGCAGCCAGGCTAACAGCACGGCTATGACGCGAGTCGTGCACCGACCAACGCGATCGTGGTAGCCGCGCGTTCGCGCATGCCCCCTGTCAGCGAGCCGAAATGTAGACATCGACGATCTGCCCAGGGTAGAGGTGCAGCCCCGCCTTCGGCACCACGCGAAAGATGACCGGCAGCACGCGCAAGTCCACGCGCTCGGTGCGCTGGTCCGAGAGTTCGATCTTCGGCGTGACATAGGGCTGGATACGCTCGAAATCGAGATCGGCGTCGATGCTCGCCCCCCGCACCGACATGCGCGCCTTGAGCCGTGCAGGCTCCGGCAGCCGGGATATCAGGATCTCATCCACGTAGCACCGCACCGCGAGGCGCTCCGGCGCGGTGCCGAGCACGATCGCCGGGGCCATGCCCTGTGTGTAGGTGTCGTAGACGCCCTGTTGCGAAAGATAGGAACCCTGCGCCGTGTTGACTGCGAGGACCACGCCGTCGGCCGGCGCGCGCAACGTGTAATGGGCGAGCAGCGCCTCTGCGGAGGCGGCGGCCTTGCGCAGCGCCTCGACCTGGCCTTGCTGGTTGCGCACGTCGTACACCCACGCACCCGCACGCGTGAGGCGATCCTGCCGCGTCACCACTTCCAGATTCGCGCGCGCCACCCGCACACCGTTCTCCGCGTTGTCGAGCACGTCGCGGCTAACGGCTTTGGGGTCGATGTTCCAGGCCTCCTTCTGCTTCGCATAGGTATCCTCGGCCATCTTGAGGTTGGCCTGCGCCGCGCTCACCTGGGCGTCCGCGACATCGCGCGTTTCCGGCCGCGGCTGTGCCTGCAGTTCCTCGAGCAGTGCCTGCGCGGCGTCGGCCTGCGCCACGAGTTGCTGGGCATTGGCGCGCTGCACTGAGTCGTCGATGGTCAGCAGCACGTCACCTGCCTTGACACGCTCGCCGTCATGCACGTAGAGGCGCGTGACGGCGCCTCCCACGTCAGGGTAGACGTTGACGTTTGCGCCCGCGGGCTGGTCGCTTTCCACGATGCCTGTTGCGTACACGCCGTGTTCGTAGGGGTTGGCCGCCGGCTGGAACACGGGTGGCTGCGGAGCCTGCTGGACGCCGAAAACCCACGCGGCAACGACGCTCGCAATGAACCCCGCAATCGCCG
Organism: Paraburkholderia sp. J8-2; assembly: GCF_905220195.1. Taxonomy (NCBI): domain Bacteria; kingdom Pseudomonadati; phylum Pseudomonadota; class Betaproteobacteria; order Burkholderiales; family Burkholderiaceae; genus Paraburkholderia; species Paraburkholderia sp. J8-2. The sequence goes on along the minus strand of NZ_CAJMZA010000047.1, from coordinate 9,387 downwards.
CGGCGAACAGGATGCGATGCTTCATCGCGCGCCTCCCGCGTCGATGCCTTTGAGCTTGCCATCCTCCATATGCAGGATACGATCGGCGTACTCGAAGATGCGACTGTCGTGCGTGACGATCACGATGCACCGGCGCGCATTGAGCACCTGATGCTTCACAAACTCGATGATGGTCCGGCCCGTGTCGCCGTCGAGCGAAGCGGTAGGCTCGTCGAGCACAAGAATGTCGGGCTGGCTCACGATCGCGCGTGCGATCGCCACACGCTGCTGCTCCCCCCCGGATAGCTTCACGGGTGGCAGCGCCGCGCGGCCGGCGAGGCCCACCACTTCCAGATAGCGCGCGGCTTCAGTCAGCGCTTCGTCCCACGGCCGGCGCTTGAGAATGAGCGGAATCGCCACGTTCTCCGCCGTAGTGAGACGCGGAAACAGGTGATAGTCCTGAAACACGAAGCCGATACGGTTGAGCCGGAAGTCGGCCAGGCCGTCATCGGGCTGCGCCCAGAGGTCCACACCGTCGATCGAAACCGATCCGCCATCGGGCCTCAGGATGCCGGAGATCACGCTGAGCAGCGTCGTCTTGCCGCTGCCCGACGGCCCGACGATGAGCACCATTTCGCCGAAGCGCGCCTGCATGGAAACGCCCTGTAGCGCCTGAGTGCGCGCCGCCCCTTCGCCGAACCATTTGTTGAGCGCGCGTGCTTCGATGGCGATCGAATCCGTCATCGCATTAACCCCGGAAGATGTCGAACGGCTCGATGCGCAGCACGCGGCGCACGCCGAGATAGCTCGATAGCGAGGCGATCACCACCACCATGGCGAATGCCAGGGCAAGATTGCCATACGTGATCATCGCCGCGTAGTCGCGAATACGCAGTCGCGCGAGTGTGATGGAGGCGGCACACAGACCGACGCCCAAGCCATAGCCCGTGAGCGAGGTGAACGCCGCCTGAAACAGGATCATCGCCACGAGTTCCCGGCGCTTTGCGCCGATTGCCTTGAGCGCGCCGAATTTTTCGAGGTTTTCGAGGATGAAGGTGTAGAACGTCTGACCCGAAATCGACAGTCCGACGATGAAGCTGATTACGGTCATCAGCAGAATATTGGTGCCAAGACTCGTCTCGTACTTGTAGAAGTTGGCGATGCGCTGCATGAACTCGTCTTTCGTATAGGCGATATAGCCGAGTGAAGCCACGACGGCCTTGATGTGCGCGATATCGCGTTCCGACTTCGGCTCGACAAGGATGTACGACGTGGTGTAGCGCGTGGAAGGGATGTACTGGATGGCGCGGCTGTATGTGGTGTAAAGCGTAGGCGTGCCGAAGAGTCCACTGCTCGCTACCGTGGCGATGCCGACAACGACGGCACGATGGTCGTTCAGTTCGAAGTCCGTGCCCGGCGCGGGGTTGCCCAACTTGTAGAACTCGGCGTCCTGCACGGCGATAAAGCCGTTCTCCGCGTAGATATCTTCGATGCGCCCGCGCTTCATGCGCGGCCAGCCATAGAGCGTGGTGTCGTCGAGACCAATGACCGTCGTGGCCTGGTAAGTGCCGTCGCGCAGCTTGACGAGCGCCACGCCGGAATAGAGTGGTACGGCGTATTTCACACCGTCTATGCTGCGCACAGCGTCGAGCACATAGTCGGGCATACCAATGCTGCTGGCGATCGTCTGCACAGCGGGGTCCATAATCCAGATCTTCGCGCCCACGTTGATGACCGTCGACGACGAACGATTGAGAATGCCGGCGAACATCGACATCATCTCGACCATGAGGAACACGGCGAACGTAATGCCGATTAGCAGCGCCGTAAATTTGGCACTGTCGTTGACGAGCAGCTTGAACGCGAGGCGCAGGATGCCCGGCATGACGAACCGTTTAGCCATGATTGAGCGGCCCCGAGGTTGAAGAGGATGACCGACCACGCCACAACGACTGCTATCGTGGCCGTGAGCCGATTCTCGGGCACGCCGGTCAAGTCCGGTTGACGTGCGTCAAATGAACGAAGCCTGTCGGGAGCGATTAATAGAAGCACTAAACGGTTCAGATCCCACCGGAGGAGACACTGCCATGTCGTACAAAACCGTACTCACCTACCTCGACCCCAGCGACCGCGCTCAGGCGCGGCTAGGCTTCTCGCTCGAACTGGCCAGAAAATTCGACGCGCTTCTCATCGGGCTTTACACGACATTTCTGCCCGAGGCCCGGGAGTATTTTTCAATTGCCGGCAGCGCTCACTACTATGACGACTGGTGCGACGCGCGGCGCGGCCAACGAGATGCGGCCGAGGAAGCGTTTCGTCATGCGCTGCGCGGCAGCGGCCTGGACGGCGAATGGATCGCATTCGACGACTATGCCGAACAGCCCATGATCCGGCGCAGCCGTCACGCCGATCTGCTGATCGCCGGTCAGGCGGGCCCCGATGACGATTCACGGGCGTTGCGCAGGTGCTTTCTGGAAGCCGTGGTACTTACTTCGGGCAGGCCAGTGCTGGTCTTGCCCTATGCCGGCGCCCTGCGGCCAGCGGGTCAATCGATCGCTATCGCGTGGGACGGGAGCCGCGAAGCAGCGCGCGCCGTGCACGACGCCATGCCGTTCCTGGTGGCCGCCGGACGTGTGACACTACTGCGCATCCGGACTGGCGATACGCAACAGCTCGCGGCACTGGGTGCCCAAGGCAAGGAGATCGACCTGATGCTGGCAAGGCATGCAGTCAACGTCGATTTTGCGGAGGTGATCAGCGATACGGACGAAACAGCCGGTGACGCCCTGCTTTCCTGGGTTGATTCGAGCGGCAGCGACTTCGTCGTAGCGGGTGCCTACGGTCATCCGCAATGGAAAGAGCAATGGCTCGGCGGTGTGACGCGCGCCCTGCTCGAATCGGCGACCGTTCCGGTGCTGTTGTCACATTGAAACGTACCCGCGCCCCAACCGAGGGCACCAGTTCCGGCAGTTCACCATTGCCGCGTCACGCCGCCTCTGGTATGCCGGCGTAGAGCCGCTTCACCTCGTCCGCGTCGCAGAGCGCCGTGCCGCTCGATAGCAAGGTCGCGGAAGCCGCCGCCTGAGCGAGGCGCGCGGCGTCCCGCAGGGTGTCGCCGCGGCGCAGCGCGACCAGCAGCCCCGCGAGGAAGCTGTCGCCGGCGCCGGTGGCGCTTGATACGGCCACCGACAGCGCTGGCAGGCGAATCGTTTCGTCTGATGTGACGAGCAGCGCGCCGTGTTCCCCCAGCGTCAACGCAACGATCTGCGCGCGACCGCTATCGACGAGTTGCCGCGCCGCGGACAGCCATGCGGCCTCATCGGCGAGCGGTTGTTCCGCCAGAGCCGCCAGTTCGCTAAGGCTGGGCTTCACGAGATAGACTCCCGCGTCGAGTGCGAGCGCGAGCGGCAGCCCCGAGGTGTCGAGCACCACGTGGGTGCCACGCAGATTCGCCCAGCGGGTCAGGTCGGCATATGCCTTGGGGGGCAATCCGGGCGGCAGGCTGCCGCTCAGCACGAGATAGCGCGGCGCGGGCATGAGCGCGTCGAGAACGGCGAGCATGGCCGACCACTCATCGGCGCTGACTTGCGGCCCCGGGAGGACGAAACGGAATTCGTGGCCGGTCGAGCGTTCCGTGACCGAAAAATTTTCGCGCGTGTCACCGGCGATGCGCAGCCGCCGGCTGTGCACGCGCTCCGCTGTGAGCATCTGTTCGAGCAGACTCCCCGAAGCTCCCCCAGCCAGGTAGAGCGCAAGGCAGTTCGCCTCTCGGCCGTCGAGCCGGTGGATCACGCGGGCGACATTGAGGCCACCGCCGCCCGGATAGCGGTGCGCGGCATCGCAACGCAGCTTGTGCGTATCGACGACCCGATCCACCGCAGTCGAGACGTCGACGGCAGGGTTCAGCGTAAGTGTCACGATCTCGACCACCTTCGCCTCCTTTTTTCGTAGGCATTTGCCTACACGCCAAGAAAAATTGCTTACGCCAGTTTCAGCGTCCGCTCATTGGAAGCCGCCCGGCGGCGTTACATACTGAAGACGTACCACCACAGCCGCGTGACTCCATCCGTAGCAAGGAGCGTTGACATGTCCACCGTCGAAATCCGATCGCTGACCGCCGCGACACTCCCGAACGCCGGAGCGGCCGACGACCCCGAAATCCTGCTCGCGCTCGCGCGCACCGCCGGCTTGCTCGTCACGCTCGACGGCCAGATCGGCCGTGAGAAGTATCAAAGCGTGGCGGGCTCGTTACATGCGTTCCAGCGCTTCGCTGCCGCGCTGCGCGACGCCCTCGTTGCGGCGGGCACGCCCTGAGCGCGGCGCGCATAACGCGCCACCTCCCGATCCAGGGCGTGCAGATCGCGCGCGTCCTACTCCATGTGCATGCCGCCGTTGACGGCAAAATTGGCCCCGGTCACGAACGCGCCATCGTCTGAGCACAGGTACGCGACCAGCGACGCCACCTCCTCTGGCCGCCCGAGGCGCCCAACGGGGATCTGCGGCAGGATGCGCGTATCCATGACGTCCTGAGGCACGGCTTCCACCATAGCGGTCGCGAGATAACCTGGCGACACCGTATTCACAGTGATGCCGCGTTTCGCAACTTCGAGCGCGAGCGACATAGTAAATCCATGAATACCGGCCTTTGCCGCCGAGTAGTTCGTCTGCCCAAACGCCCCACGCGAACCATTCACGGAACCAATGTTCACGATGCGGCCGAATCGCCGCTCATACATGCCCGGCAGAAAGGGCTTCGTGAGATTGAACATACTGTCGAGATCCGTGTGCATCACCGCGTCCCACTCGGGCTTGGAGAGTTTCATGAAGCTCGCGTCGCGGGTAATGCCGGCATTGTTGACGAGCACATCGACGCCGCCGAACTCCGCGGTCACCCTTCTCGCGCACTCCTCGCATGAGTCGTAGCTCGCGACATCCAGCCCGAACGCATGAAACGTGCGGCCCGCTTCGCGTTCGCCGTGCAGCCATGTCACCACGTGGTCATTCGCCTCCGAATGGGAAACGACCACGGTCATGCCAGCGTCGTACAGTTTCCGGCTGATGGCGGCGCCAAGCCCTCCCATTCCGCCGCTCACAAAGGCAATCCGGTCCTTGCGCATCATGCTTCTCCTCGCAGATGGGTGATCGGCCGCGGATCGGCACGATCGAGATGTCGCTTCACTATAAAAACGCGCCTTCGCTTGCGATTGATATGCATCAATCGAAGGCCTGCGCCGCGGAGGCCTTCGGTATGCGCGAGGGGTTGACTCAAATCAATTGAGACCCCCTGGCTGGATCTAGACTGATCCCACGCCACTCTTGTTCGCGGTTTTCTCAATCGTGGAGCGCCGATCATGGAGTACCGCAGCATCCTTGTTCATCTGGACGGCAGCGAGCGCGCGAGCGCATGCCTCGATCTCGCATTGCTTGTCGCGCGGCAGCACGGCGCCAACGTCAATGCGCTATTCGCGCCAGTCACGACTGACCACGAAAGCGCATGGTCGCTAACCTTCGACACGGCGTATCGCGTGCGCACACGGGAAGACAAGCGCCGTGCGCTGGAGCATCAGTTCTTCAACGGGCTCTCGCAGGCGAACCTCAAGGGCGCCTGGCGTACCGCCACGGATCACGCTCAGCGCGAATTGCTCGCCCTCGCGCCGTTTGCCGATCTCATCGTCGTGGGCCAAAGCAATCCCGAAGATCCGGACGCTTCGCTCAGTAACCGCCTGCAAGCTCAGGTGACGCTAGCAGCAGGACGACCGGTCCTGTGGGTGCCCTATGTCGGGACGTTTCCCACTGTGGGCGAACGAATCGTCGTTGCATGGGACGCAGGTCAGTCCGCCACGCGTGCGCTATACGATGCCCTGCCCTTCATGCGGCTGGCCGCGCATACCACGGTCGTCACGCTCAACGCCGAGCGGGAAGGCCGTCTACCGGGCGCCGACATTGCACTCGTGCTCGCGCGCCACGGCATCGACGTGGAAGTGACCCAGTTGCACACGCCCCCCACGGTGTCGATTCCCGATGCCCTGCTTTCCCGTGCGGACAAACTAGGCTGCGACCTGCTCGTGATGGGGGCATACGGTCATGCGCGCTGGAAGGAACTCGTGCTCGGCGGCGTCACGCAGTCCGTGCTCGGGGCGATGCCGGTCCCGGTTTTGATGTCGCATTGAGCGTATCGTGCGCCTGCGTTGCCCGACGCAATCGCTCAGGTTCAAGGAAAATCGCCATGTGCTACAAGAGCCTGCTCGTTCATCTGGACGACTCGGAACGGTGTGCGGTGCGCCTTGCGCTCGCGCTTGACCTGGCGGAACGCTTCGATGCGCATCTGACCGGACTGTATGTGCCGCATGCGTACCGGGGAACCTCCGAAGCCGCGCCAACGCCAGAGGCGCGCCTCGCGCGAACGCATGAACGCTTTCTCCTCGCTGCGGAGCGTGCGGGCCGCATTGCCGAGTGGCGCGCGCCGCAGCCTTGCGACGCCGCGATCGCGACGCTGCACGCTCGCCATGCCGACCTGGTCGTGCTGGGGCAGGCAGAAGCCGGAGATTGGGTCGCTCAAAGCACGGGCGGCTTCGTCGCGGATCTGTTGATGACCGCCGGACGACCGGCCGTCATGGTTCCGTATTCCGGCGCCTTCAGGGAATTCGCGCAGAACATCCTGGTCGCCTGGGACGGCAGCCGTGAGGCAGCGCGCGCCGTATCCGACGCGTTTCCGCTATTGCAACGTGCCCAGTCTGTCTCGATCGAAGTGGTCTCCTCACACCGTGGTGCGCAGCGTGCGCGCGCCGAAAAGGAAGCCATCGACGCTGCCGCATGGCTCGATCTGCACGGCGTGCAGGCGTCGTTCCACGAAAGCGCGAAGGACCCCACGGTCCTGACCGGAGCGGCGCTGCTTAGCCGCGCCAGTGACCTGCACGCCGACCTTATTGTGGCAGGCGCTTATGCGCACTCCCGGGTTCATGAATGTGCTCTCGGCGGCGTGACGCGCACGTTGCTGGAAACGATGACGGTTCCGGTCCTCATGTCTCACTGAATCCATCTGGCGCGCGCCGCGCCTTTGAAGAGGCAGGAATTCACCATGCTCGACAAGCCCCACGACTCTGCCGCCGCCAGCGCCACGCCGCTCGACAGACTCGACGACTACGCGTTGCGTTACGCCGTGCGCCACGCGACGCTCGCCCCGTCGAGCCACAACAGCCAACCGTGGCGCTTCGTCCCCGGCCACGACCGGATCCTGCTGTGCGCTGACCGTCTGCGGGCGCTGCCCGTGGTCGATCCGTTCGATCGGGAGCTGATCATCAGCTGCGGCGCGGCACTCTTCAATCTGCGCGTGGCGCTCGTGAGCTTGGGCATCGGCTATGCGATCACGCTCTTTCCAACGAGCCTCGATCCCGACCTGCTCGCCGATGTGCGCCTGCTTCGTGAGCGGCCCGTTGCCGCGGAACTGGCTCCGCTCGTCAGTGCAATTTCCCTGCGGGTCACCACACGTCACCCGTTTTCTCCGGCGCCGGTCGCAGCAGCCGTCGAACACGAGCTGGTCGAAGCCGCCCGGGCGGAGGGCGTTGAAGTCGCCTGCGCAACCGAAGCCGGAACGCGTGAGGCGATTGCCGACCTTATCGCCCAAGCCGACCAACTGCAGTTCGCCGACCCCAGATTCCGCCGCGAACTCGCGAAATGGATCCATCCGCGCCATACCGGCGATGGCATGCCGGCCTACGCGGCAGGACTTGGTTCCCTGCTCGACTTCGCAACGCCACTCGTCGCCTCCGCGATACGCACATTCGACGTGGGCGGCGGCGTGGCGGCAACTCATCGGGAACTCGCGGCAGGGTCGCCCTTGCTGCTGTGCATCGCGACGAGCGTCGACGATGCGCAGGCCTGGCTCGCCGCTGGCGAGGCGCTCGAGCGGGTGCTACTCGTGCTGACTACGCACGGACTGTGCGCCTCCTATCTGAACCAGCCCATCGAGGTCGCCGAACTCCGCGCGCGGCTGAGTGCGCTGCTCGGCATGCCGAAATCCGCTTGTCCGCAGCTTGTGCTGCGCATCGGACACGGTACGCCGGACGCCCCGTCACCGCGCCGGCCGCTGAGCGAAGTCGTGGCGTAAGCGCCAACATGTACATAATTTTGGGAAACCCCGGCTTGCAATCCTTCTGACTACGGCAAGAAACTTGCCCTACCATGTGGCATATCGGCGTGGCACGCCTAGCACACACGGATGCGACCGATACCTGGAGATTCGGCAAATCTTCCGGAGCGCTTCATGCAAACGGCAGAGCCCAAGTCCTGGCTTGCACGCAACGAGAGCGAAATTGCGATCGTAGACCGGTATCGTCTTCTGATCGACGCTGTGCGCGACTACGCCATTTTCATGCTAGACCCCGGCGGCCGCGTCGCGAGCTGGAATCCGGGCGCGCAACGCATCAAGGGCTATTCATCAGATGAAATAGTCGGCCAGCACTTCTGCGCGTTCTACACACCAGACGATATTGCCTCAGGCAAGCCCGCGCGCCTGCTGGCGGCTGCCGCGCTTCACGGGCGCATCGAGGACGAGGGCTGGCGAGTGCGCAAGGACGGCAGCCGCTTCTGGGCGAACGTCGTCATCACCGCTATCCACGACGACCAGGACGCGCTTGTCGGTTTCACCAAGATCACGCGTGACATGACCGAGCGTCGCAGGCTCGAAGAGCTCGAGCGTGTTCATGCGGCGTCGATGCTCACCCAGCAAGCGCGCGAGAATGAGCAGAAGCGCATCGCCCGCGAATTGCATGACGATCTCGGGCAGCGGATCGCGGCACTGAAGATGGCGCTCACCCTCCACGGCACCGAACTCGCCCGTGCGTTGCCGACGCAAATGCGCGCCAAACAGGAGGCCATCGCGCAAATCGGCACGCAGATCGACGCACTTGCTGTGGCGGTCCGGCGCATCGCCGCCGACCTGCGTCCCACCATCCTCGACGATCTCGGGCTCCAGGCCGCGCTCGAATGGTTGGCAGAGGACTTTCAGAACCGCTACGGCGTGACGATCCAGTGCCAACTGGACATCTCGGAACCTGATCTCGGCGAATACGCTGCGACCGCCCTCTTTCGCGTGGTTCAGGAAGCGCTCACGAATGTCGCACGCCATGCTCACGCGCACCGTGTGACGATCGAGCTTCGGAACGACGCGAAACTTTGCAGGCTTCGCGTCAGCGACGACGGCGACGGCTTCGACCCGCTCGCGGCGTCGCGTCCTGATGCATTCGGGCTCATTGGCATGCGCGAACGTATTTTGCAGCTCGGCGGCTCGCTGACGATCGAAAGCCGTACTGGCGCAGGCGTCACGATTTCGGCGGAACTTCGCTTGCCGCTGGACATTCAGTCGGCGCTCACTTGCGCTGCGCGCTAGCAAACATCCCCATTCGCTTC
>NZ_CAJMZA010000046.1:0-47957 GCF_905220195.1 Paraburkholderia sp. J8-2 | reverse complement strand
CTACAAGCGAAACCCCGGCCCTAAAAAGCCGGGGTTTTTGCTTTTTCGCTCTCCCTATAAGTGAGAGCGTTGTGGGATCGGCGCCGAACAAAGTGCTTGACACGATTCGGATGTTCCCCCATAATCATCAGTTCTCTGCGGAGGGGTGCCCGAGTGGCTAAAGGGGGCAGACTGTAAATCTGTTGGCTTACGCCTACGTTGGTTCGAATCCAACCTCCTCCACCAGAATTCAGCTGTAGTAAGTGTCGGGCCGGCAGCAGTACCAAGCCGGCGAACCTCGCGGGTGTAGCTCAATGGTAGAGCAGAAGCCTTCCAAGCTTACGACGAGGGTTCGATTCCCTTCACCCGCTCCAGCGAAGCAATAAAGCGGTTTAGAGCAGTTTTTGCCCATGTGGCTCAGTGGTAGAGCACTCCCTTGGTAAGGGAGAGGTCGGCAGTTCGATCCTGCCCATGGGCACCAGCCGGTATCTAGCGGGCCTCAGAAGCCCCGCATCGAGCAGGCAGCAGCAAGCCAGTGATTGTTTGCGCGCCCCGCGCAACGTACGGAAAAATCCTCTTAGGAGTCGAAAATGGCCAAGGGTAAGTTTGAGCGGACCAAGCCGCACGTGAACGTGGGCACGATCGGTCACGTTGACCACGGCAAGACCACGCTGACGGCAGCGATCACGACGGTTCTGACCGCGAAGTTCGGCGGCGAAGCGAAGGCGTACGACCAGATCGACGCGGCGCCGGAAGAAAAGGCACGTGGTATTACCATCAACACCGCGCACGTCGAGTACGAAACGGCTAACCGCCACTACGCACACGTCGACTGCCCGGGCCACGCTGACTACGTGAAGAACATGATCACGGGCGCGGCACAGATGGACGGCGCAATCCTGGTGTGCTCGGCCGCTGACGGCCCGATGCCGCAAACGCGTGAGCACATCCTGCTCGCCCGTCAGGTTGGCGTGCCTTACATCATCGTGTTCCTGAACAAGTGCGACATGGTCGACGACGCCGAGCTGCTCGAGCTGGTCGAAATGGAAGTGCGCGAGCTCCTGTCGAAGTACGACTTCCCGGGCGACGACACGCCGATCATCAAGGGTTCGGCCAAGCTGGCGCTGGAAGGCGACAAGGGCGAACTGGGTGAAGTGGCGATCATGAACCTGGCCGACGCACTGGACACGTACATCCCGACGCCGGAGCGTGCAGTTGACGGCGCGTTCCTGATGCCGGTGGAAGACGTGTTCTCGATCTCGGGTCGCGGCACGGTGGTGACGGGTCGCGTTGAGCGCGGCATCGTGAAGGTCGGCGAGGAAATCGAAATCGTCGGTATCAAGCCGACGGTGAAGACGACCTGCACGGGCGTGGAAATGTTCCGCAAGCTGCTCGACCAGGGTCAGGCAGGCGACAACGTGGGTATCCTGCTGCGCGGCACGAAGCGTGAAGACGTGGAGCGTGGCCAGGTTCTGGCCAAGCCGGGTTCGATCACGCCGCACACGCACTTCACGGCTGAAGTGTACGTGCTGAGCAAGGACGAAGGCGGCCGTCACACGCCGTTCTTCAACAACTACCGTCCGCAGTTCTACTTCCGTACGACGGACGTGACGGGCTCGATCGAGCTGCCGAAGGACAAGGAAATGGTCATGCCGGGCGACAACGTGTCGATCACGGTGAAGCTGATCGCTCCGATCGCGATGGAAGAAGGTCTGCGCTTCGCAATCCGCGAAGGTGGCCGTACCGTCGGCGCCGGCGTGGTTGCAAAGATCATCGAGTAAGTTTTTGCCAGTCTCGTTGATCGACTAAGTGGTTTCGGGGTTGGCGATGCCGCCAACCCCAAAATGGTTTAGGGGTATAGCTCAACTGGCAGAGCGTCGGTCTCCAAAACCGAAGGTTGGGGGTTCGATTCCCTCTGCCCCTGCCAACTTCTCGCGCTTCGGCGCGTTGTTCTTTAAGGTGTTATGGCGAATCCTTCCGTCGAAACTGTTAATACTTCCAGCGACAAGCTGATGCTTGCAGTGGGCGTATTGTTGGTTGTGGCCGGGTTCGTAGGGTTCTACTGGCTCGGTAGCCAGGAGTGGTATGTCCGCGGTGCAGCGCTCGCAGTGGGCGTGATCGCGGGGGTGGTAGTCGGTCTTCTCTCGGCGCCCGGCAAGAGCTTCATCGCGTTTGCCAAAGACTCGTACAAGGAAGTTCGCAAGGTCGTCTGGCCGACTCGCAAAGAGGCCACGCAAACGACCCTGGTGGTCTTCGGTTTTGTGCTGGCAATGGCCATCATTCTGTGGGTTTGCGACAAGTCCATCGAGTGGGTGATTTTCTCGGCGATTCTGGGTTGGAAATGATATGAGCGATACACCGGCATCCCCGAGCGGAAAACGTTGGTATGTGGTGCACGCCTACTCCGGCATGGAGAAGAGCGTGCAACGTGCGCTTCAGGAGCGCATCGAACGTGCTGGCATGCAAGACAAGTTTGGCCAGATCCTCGTTCCGACTGAAGAGGTGGTCGAGGTGAAGGGTGGTCACAAATCAGTGACCGAACGTCGTTTCTTCCCGGGCTATGTCCTGGTTGAGATGGAAATGACGGACGAAACGTGGCACCTCGTGAAGAACACGGCAAAGGTGACCGGTTTTGTCGGCGGGGCGCGTAATCGCCCGAGCCCGATTTCGCCGCGCGAAGTCGAAAAGATCATGTCGCAGATGCAGGAAGGCGTTGAGAAGCCACGCCCCAAGACCCTGTTCGAAGTCGGCGAGATGGTCCGCGTGAAGGAAGGTCCGTTCACGGACTTCAACGGCAGCGTCGAAGAAGTCAACTACGAAAAGTCGCGCGTCCGGGTCTCCGTCACCATTTTCGGTCGCGCCACACCGGTCGAACTCGAATTCGGCCAGGTCGAAAAGCTGTAAATCGAATACTACGGATCGCGCCTCTGGTGCGGTCCGTTTTTCCGCGCTTACGGTCCGCGTTATGGCCGTAGAGGAGCGCCAGTAGTCCAGTCGGCTGTAGATGTCGCCAAAGCAGTTGGCACAGCGAAGATTGTGGCGAGCGCGCGCTACCACTCACCAGAACGCTCACGCGTTCCAAAGAGGTTTTCAACATGGCAAAGAAAATCATCGGCTTTATCAAGCTGCAGATTCCTGCAGGTAAAGCCAATCCGTCGCCGCCGGTCGGCCCGGCACTGGGTCAGCGCGGCCTGAACATCATGGAGTTCTGCAAGGCGTTCAACGCGCAGACTCAAGCCATGGAACCGGGTCTGCCGGTTCCGGTCGTGATCACGGCATTCGCGGACAAGAGCTTCACGTTCATCCTGAAGACGCCGCCGGCTACGGTTCTGATCAAGAAGGCAGCGAAGGTCGACAAGGGTTCGGCCAAGCCGCACACCGACAAGGTCGCTACGATTACCCGCGCGCAAGCCGAGGAAATCGCCAAGACCAAGATGCCGGACCTCACGGCAGCCGATATGGACGCAGCGGTCCGCACGATCGCTGGTAGCGCCCGCTCGATGGGCATTGTCGTGGAGGGCGTGTAAATGGCTAAGGTTTCGAAGCGTCAAAAGGCACTGGCTGCCAAGATCGACCGCCAGAAGCAATACCCGATCGGCGACGCACTGTCGCTCGTGAAGGAATGCGCCACGGCGAAGTTCGACGAGTCGATCGACGTTGCAGTGCAGCTCGGCATCGATGCGAAGAAGTCGGACCAGGTCGTTCGTGGTTCGGTCGTTCTGCCCGCAGGTACCGGCAAGTCGGTCCGCGTTGCAGTGTTCGCGCAAGGTGAAAAGGCTGAGCAAGCCAAGGCAGCAGGCGCTGAGATCGTCGGTATGGAAGACCTCGCCGAGCAGATCAAGGGCGGCAACCTGAACTTCGACATCGTGATCGCTTCGCCGGACACGATGCGCGTTGTCGGTACGCTCGGTCAGATCCTCGGCCCGCGCGGCCTCATGCCGAACCCGAAGGTCGGCACCGTGACGCCGGACGTGGCGACCGCGGTCAAGAACGCGAAGGCTGGTCAGGTGCAATTCCGTGTCGACAAGGCCGGTATCATCCACGCGACCATCGGCCGTGCATCGTTCGAGCCGACCGCGCTGCGCAGCAACCTGGACGCGCTCCTCGACGCGCTGACCAAGGCGAAGCCGGCAACGAGCAAGGGCGTGTACCTGCGCAAGATCGCTGTCTCGAGCACGATGGGCGTTGGCGTTCGCGTCGACCAAACGTCGCTCGCAGCGTAATAGTTTCGCCGCGCTGAGGTTTGAAAGAACAGCAGCGCGGATTTAAAGGGCTTTGGGCGGTTGTGCAGCGGCAGTTTGCGCGGTGCAACCGGTTGTCAAAGACCGTTGGCGGAAGTGCAGCAGTTGGGTGCTTCCTTAATGCAAAGCCAACGCAGATGGCGAACCCGAAAAGGTTTTGAAGTGCTGATGTGAGCGGATGCGGGCGGCAACGCCTGAAGATGCAAACTGATTTACTCCGGACTGGTCGGTCGCCGTTGTTGAACGCGGCACATGTAGCGAAAGCAAAGTGTGTCGAATCTGGAGGTTAACCGTGCCACTGAACAAAGAAGGTAAGCAGGCCGTCGTGGCTGAAGTCTCCGCGCAAGTCGCGAAGGCTCAGACCATGGTGCTGGCCGAGTATCGTGGAATCGCGGTTGGCGATCTGACCAAGCTGCGCGCGAAAGCGCGTGAGCAGCAGGTGTACCTGCGCGTGTTGAAGAACACGCTGGCGCGTCGCGCTGTCGAAGGTACCCCGTTTGCTCCGCTGGCAGAGCAGATGACTGGCCCCCTGATCTACGGCATCTCGGAAGATGCAATTGCTGCTGCGAAGGTCGTCAATGACTTCGCGAAGGGCAATGACAAGTTGGTCATCAAGGCTGGTTCCTACGAAGGCAAGGTGATGGACGTGGCAGGCGTGCAAGCGCTGGCCAACATCCCGAGCCGCGAAGAACTGCTCTCGAAACTGCTGTTCGTTATGCAAGCTCCTGTTTCCGGCTTCGCGCGTGCTCTGGCCGCGCTGGCGGAGAAGAAGCAAGCAGAAGCTGCCTGATTTCAGGCAGACGAACGAGCAAGAGCGAGCGAAGATCGCTAGCTGTTTCCGAATTCAAATCTGGAGTAATTTCAAATGGCAATCGCAAAAGAAGACATCCTCGAAGCCGTTGGCTCGATGTCGGTTCTCGAACTGAACGAACTGGTCAAGGCATTCGAAGAGAAGTTTGGCGTGTCGGCAGCTGCTGTGGCAGTCGCTGGCCCGGCAGGCGGCGGCGCTGCTGCTGCTGCTGAAGAGCAGACCGAATTCACGGTCAACCTGCTTGAAGCAGGCGCGAACAAGGTTTCGGTCATTAAGGCCGTTCGTGAACTGACGGGTCTCGGCCTGAAGGAAGCGAAGGACCTGGTCGACGGTGCACCGAAGCCCGTGAAGGAAGCGGTGCCCAAGGCTGCTGCTGAAGAAGCGAAGAAGAAGCTGGAAGAAGCCGGCGCGAAGGCTGAAATCAAGTAAGTTTCAGCGCGCTGTGCGAAGGCTGGCGGTTTTTACACCGCCGGCCTTTTTGTGCTTTGTGGGTTCTGCATTTTTGTGTTCGATTTTTTTGAAGTCGGAGGCGGAATGCGGGACCTAGAAGCCAAAGAAAAACGTCTTTCGCCGGGTGAAAGCCTCAAGGGCACCATCTGGGCGCACGACGCTTCTCTTTGTCTTCTGAAGCGACTGCAGAAGGCAAGTTTGGTCGGGCAGCGGGCAAGTTATGACAAGCCGAAATCCGTTGCCGTCAGCCAGCGGTTGGTAGAGGCCAACCACCAAGCTTCCAGGGCTCGCGAAGCCATCGGGTCTCAGTCGGTGAACACTCGGGTCGTCCTACCCGCCGTGATTCGGAGATCGTATGCACTATTCCTTCACCGAGAAGAAGCGTATTCGCAAGAGTTTCGCGAAACGCCCCATCGTTCACCAGGTTCCTTTCCTGCTGGCTACCCAGCTTGAATCATTCAGCACTTTCCTGCAAGCAGAAACGGCGACCGCACAACGCAAACCGGAAGGTCTGCAGGCAGCGTTTTCGTCCGTTTTTCCTATTGTTTCCCATAACGGCTTTGCTCGTCTAGAGTTCGTCAGCTACATGCTGTCGTCGCCGGCATTCAACATCAAGGAATGCCAGCAACGCGGTTTGACGTACTGCTCGGCGCTGCGCGCCAAGGTCCGTCTCGTCCTGCTCGACAAGGAATCGCCGAGCAAGCCGGTCGTGAAGGAAGTGAAGGAACAGGAAGTGTACATGGGCGAAATTCCGCTCATGACGCCGACCGGTTCGTTCGTTATCAACGGCACCGAGCGTGTCATCGTCTCGCAGCTGCACCGCTCGCCTGGCGTGTTCTTCGAACACGACAAGGGCAAGACGCACAGCTCGGGCAAACTGCTTTTCTCGGCCCGTATCATTCCTTACCGCGGTTCGTGGCTCGATTTCGAGTTCGACCCGAAGGACGTGCTGTACTTCCGTGTGGACCGTCGCCGCAAGATGCCGGTCACGATCCTGCTGAAGGCTATCGGCCTCACGCCGGAACAGATCCTCGCGAACTTCTTCGTGTTCGACAACTTCACGCTGATGCCGGAAGGCGCGCAGATGGAGTTCGTGCCGGAGCGTCTGCGCGGTGAAGTCGCGCGCTTCGACATCAGCGATCGCGAAGGCAAGGTCATCGTCCAGAAGGACAAGCGGATCAACGCGAAGCACATCCGCGACCTCGAAAACGCGAAGACCACCTACATTTCGGTCCCCGAAGATTATCTGCTCGGCCGCGTTCTCGCGAAGAACGTCGTCGACGGCGACACGGGCGAAGTGATCGCGAACGCAAACGACGAGATCACGGAAAGCGTGCTCGAGAAGCTGCGCGAAGCGAAGATCAAGGACATCCAGACGCTCTACACGAACGATCTGGACCAGGGTCCGTACATCTCGTCGACGCTGCGTATCGACGAAACCGCCGACAAGATGGCCGCGCGCATCGCGATCTACCGCATGATGCGTCCGGGCGAGCCGCCGACCGAAGAAGCAGTCGAGGCGCTGTTCAACCGCCTGTTCTACAGCGAAGAAGCGTACGACCTCTCGAAGGTGGGTCGTATGAAGTTCAACCGCCGCGTGGGCCGTGACGAAATCGTCGGCCCGATGACGCTGCAGGACGACGACATCCTCGCGACCATCAAGATCCTCGTCGAGCTGCGCAACGGCAAGGGCGAAGTGGACGACATCGACCACTTGGGCAACCGTCGCGTGCGTTGCGTGGGCGAACTCGCGGAAAACCAGTTCCGCGCGGGTCTCGTGCGCGTCGAACGTGCAGTGAAGGAACGCCTCGGCCAGGCCGAAAGCGAAAACCTGATGCCGCACGACCTGATCAACTCGAAGCCGATTTCGTCGGCGATTCGCGAGTTCTTCGGTTCGTCGCAGCTGTCGCAGTTCATGGACCAGACCAACCCGCTCTCGGAAATCACGCACAAGCGTCGTGTTTCCGCACTGGGCCCGGGCGGTCTGACGCGTGAGCGCGCAGGCTTCGAAGTCCGCGACGTGCACCCGACCCACTATGGCCGCGTGTGTCCGATTGAGACGCCGGAAGGTCCGAACATTGGTCTGATCAACTCGCTCGCACTGTACGCGCACCTGAACGAATACGGCTTCCTCGAAACGCCGTATCGCAAGGTCGTGGACAGCAAGGTGACCGACCAGATCGACTACCTGTCGGCGATCGAAGAAGGCCGTTACGTGATCGCTCAGGCGAACGCGGCAGTGGCCGAAGACGGCACGCTGACCGACGAACTCGTCTCGTCGCGTGAAGCGGGCGAAACGCTGATGGTCACGCCGGACCGCATCCAGTACATGGACGTGGCGCCGTCGCAGATCGTCTCGGTTGCTGCTTCGCTGATTCCGTTCCTCGAGCACGACGACGCGAACCGTGCACTGATGGGTTCGAACATGCAGCGTCAGGCCGTGCCTTGCCTGCGTCCGGAAAAGCCGGTCGTCGGTACGGGTATCGAGCGCACGGTTGCGGTCGACTCGGGCACGACGGTTCAGGCGCTGCGTGGCGGCGTGGTGGACTACGTCGACGCAGGCCGTATCGTGATTCGTGTGAACGACGACGAAGCGGTGGCGGGTGAGGTTGGTGTCGATATCTACAACCTGATCAAGTACACGCGTTCGAACCAGAACACGAACATCAACCAGCGTCCGATCGTGAAGATGGGCGACAAGGTTGCGCGCGGCGACGTGCTGGCTGACGGCGCATCGACCGATCTGGGCGAGCTCGCGCTCGGCCAGAACATGCTGATCGCGTTCATGCCGTGGAACGGCTACAACTTCGAAGACTCGATCCTGATCTCGGAGAAGGTGGTTGCGGACGACCGTTACACGTCGATCCACATCGAAGAACTGAATGTCGTTGCACGCGACACGAAGCTCGGACCGGAAGAAATCACGCGCGACATTTCGAACCTCGCGGAAGTGCAGCTTGGCCGTCTCGACGAGTCGGGCATCGTGTACATCGGCGCGGAAGTCGAAGCGGGCGACGTGCTCGTGGGCAAGGTCACGCCGAAGGGCGAAACCCAGCTCACGCCGGAAGAAAAGCTGCTGCGCGCGATCTTCGGCGAGAAGGCTTCGGACGTGAAGGACACGTCGCTGCGTGTGCCCTCGGGCATGAGCGGCACGGTCATCGACGTGCAGGTGTTCACGCGTGAAGGCATCCAGCGCGACAAGCGTGCACAACAGATCATCGACGATGAACTGAAGCGCTATCGCCTCGACCTGAACGACCAGCTGCGTATCGTGGAAGGCGACGCGTTCCAGCGTCTCGCACGTATGCTCGAAGGCAAGGTCGCGAACGGCGGTCCGAAGAAGCTCGCGAAGGGCACGAAGATCGAGCGCGCGTACCTCGAAGACCTGGATCACTACCACTGGTTCGACATCCGTCTCGCGGACGAAGAAGCAGCGGCGCAGCTCGAAGCGATCAAGAACTCGATCGAAGAGAAGCGTCACCAGTTCGATCTGGCTTTCGAAGAAAAGCGCAAGAAGCTCACGCAAGGCGACGAACTGCCGCCGGGCGTGCTGAAGATGGTCAAGGTGTACCTCGCGGTGAAGCGTCGTCTGCAGCCTGGCGACAAGATGGCAGGCCGTCACGGTAACAAGGGTGTGGTGTCGAAGATCGTTCCGATCGAAGACATGCCGTACATGGCTGATGGCCGTCCGGCAGACGTCGTGCTGAACCCGCTCGGCGTGCCGTCACGGATGAACGTGGGTCAGGTTCTCGAAGTGCACCTCGGTTGGGCCGCGAAGGGTCTGGGCTGGCGTATTGGCGAAATGCTCGCGCGTCAGACGAAGGTTGCGGAGATGCGTGAGTTCCTCACGAAGATCTACAACGAATCGGGCCACAAGGAAGACCTCGACAGCTTCAGCGACGACGAGATCCTCGAACTCGCGAAGAACCTGCGCGAAGGCGTGCCGTTCGCAACGCCGGTGTTCGACGGTGCGACCGAAGAGGAAATGTCGAAGATGCTCGACCTGGCGTTCCCGGACGACATCGCGACGAACCTCGGCATGACGCCGTCGAAGAACCAGGTGCGTCTGTACGACGGCCGCACGGGCGAGATGTTCGAGCGTACGGTCACCGTGGGCTACATGCACTACCTGAAGCTGCACCACCTTGTCGACGACAAGATGCACGCGCGTTCGACGGGTCCGTACTCGCTCGTGACGCAGCAGCCGCTGGGTGGTAAGGCGCAATTCGGTGGTCAGCGCTTCGGTGAAATGGAAGTGTGGGCGCTCGAAGCGTATGGCGCTTCGTATGTGCTGCAGGAAATGTTGACGGTGAAGTCCGATGACGTGACGGGCCGGACGAAGGTGTACGAAAACCTCGTCAAGGGCGACCACGTGATCGACGCGGGCATGCCGGAATCCTTCAATGTGCTGGTGAAGGAAATCCGCTCGCTCGGCATCGACATCGACCTCGACCGCAACTAATCGGACTACGGAGAGAAGGCAATGAAAGCTCTGCTCGATCTATTCAAGCAAGTCCAACAAGAAGAAGTTTTTGACGCGATCAAGATCGGTCTGGCCTCGCCGGACAAGATCCGTTCGTGGTCGTTCGGCGAAGTGAAGAAGCCGGAGACCATCAACTACCGCACGTTCAAGCCGGAGCGGGATGGTCTGTTTTGCGCGAAGATTTTTGGTCCGATCAAGGACTACGAATGCCTTTGCGGCAAGTACAAGCGCCTGAAGCATCGTGGCGTGATCTGCGAGAAGTGCGGCGTGGAAGTCACGCTCGCCAAGGTGCGTCGCGAACGCATGGGCCACATCGAGCTGGCCTCGCCGGTCGCTCACATCTGGTTCCTGAAGTCGCTGCCGTCGCGTCTGGGCATGGTGCTCGACATGACGCTGCGCGACATCGAGCGCGTGCTGTACTTCGAAGCGTACGTGGTGATCGAACCGGGCATGACGCCGCTGAAGGCGCGGCAGATCATGACCGAAGAGGATTACTACAACAAGGTCGAAGAGTACGGTGACGAATTCCGCGCTGAAATGGGCGCGGAAGGCGTGCGCGAGCTGCTGCGTGCGATCAACATCGACGAACAGGTCGAGACGCTGCGCACGGAGCTTAAGAACACCGGCTCGGAAGCGAAGATCAAGAAGTACGCGAAGCGCCTGAAGGTGCTCGAGGCCTTCCAGCGTTCGGGCATCAAGCCCGAATGGATGGTGCTCGAAGTGCTGCCGGTGCTGCCGCCCGAACTGCGTCCGCTCGTGCCGCTGGACGGTGGCCGCTTCGCGACCTCGGACCTGAACGACCTGTATCGCCGCGTCATCAACCGTAACAACCGTCTGAAGCGTCTGCTCGAGCTGAAGGCGCCGGAGATCATCGTCCGCAACGAAAAGCGGATGCTCCAGGAAGCGGTTGACTCGCTGCTCGACAACGGCCGTCGCGGCAAGGCGATGACGGGCGCGAACAAGCGTCCGCTGAAGTCGCTCGCCGACATGATCAAGGGTAAGGGCGGCCGCTTCCGTCAGAACCTGCTGGGCAAGCGCGTGGACTACTCGGGCCGTTCGGTCATCGTGGTGGGTCCGACGCTCAAGCTGCACCAGTGCGGTCTGCCGAAGCTGATGGCGCTCGAACTCTTCAAGCCGTTCATCTTCAACAAGCTGGAAACGATGGGCGTTGCCACGACCATCAAGGCTGCGAAGAAGGAAGTCGAGAACCAGACGCCGGTGGTGTGGGACATCCTCGAAGAGGTGATCCGCGAGCATCCGGTCATGCTCAACCGTGCGCCGACGCTGCACCGTCTTGGCATTCAGGCTTTCGAGCCGGTGCTGATCGAAGGTAAGGCAATCCAGCTGCACCCGCTCGTTTGCGCGGCGTTCAACGCCGACTTCGACGGTGACCAGATGGCTGTGCACGTTCCGCTGTCGCTCGAAGCGCAGATGGAAGCGCGTACGCTCATGCTCGCGTCGAACAACGTCCTGTTCCCGGCCAACGGCGATCCGTCGATCGTGCCGTCGCAGGATATCGTGCTCGGCCTGTACTACGCCACGCGTGAAGCGATCAACGGCAAGGGCGAAGGCATGACGTTCACGGGCGTGTCGGAAGCACTGCGCGCCTACGAGAACAAGGAAGTCGAGCTGGCCTCGCGCGTGAACGTGCGTATTACCGAAATGGTCCATAACGAGGACAAGTCGGAAGGCGCACCGGCATTCGTGCCGAAGATCACGCTGTACGCGACCACGGTCGGCCGCGCGATCCTCTCGGAAATCCTGCCGCCGGGCCTGCCGTTCACGGTGCTGAACAAGCCGCTGAAGAAGAAGGAAATCTCGCGTCTGATCAACACCGCGTTCCGCAAGTGCGGTCTGCGTGAAACGGTGATCTTCGCCGACCAGCTGATGCAGTCGGGCTTCCGCCTTGCAACGCGCGCCGGTATTTCGATCTGCGTGGACGACATGCTCGTGCCGCCGCAGAAGGAAACCATCGTCGGCGACGCCGCGAAGAAGGTGAAGGAGTACGACCGTCAGTACATGTCGGGTCTCGTCACCGCGCAAGAACGCTACAACAACGTGGTCGACATCTGGTCGGCAACGTCGGAAGCGGTCGGCAAGGCGATGATGGAGCAGCTCGCGACGGAACCGGTCATCGACCGCGACGGCAAGGAAACGCGTCAGGAATCGTTCAACTCGATCTACATGATGGCCGACTCGGGCGCGCGGGGTTCCGCGGTCCAGATCCGTCAGCTGGCGGGTATGCGCGGTCTGATGGCGAAGCCGGACGGCTCGATTATCGAAACGCCGATTACCGCGAACTTCCGCGAAGGTCTGAACGTGTTGCAGTACTTCATCTCGACCCACGGTGCACGTAAGGGTCTGGCTGATACGGCACTGAAGACCGCGAACTCGGGTTACCTGACGCGTCGTCTCGTCGACGTCACGCAGGATCTCGTGGTCGTCGAGGAAGATTGCGGCACGTCGAATGGCGTGGCGATGAAGGCCCTCGTGGAAGGCGGTGAAGTCGTCGAAGCGCTGCGCGACCGTATTCTCGGCCGCGTGGCGGTGGCGGACGTCGTCAATCCTGAAACCCAGGAAACGATCTACGCTTCGGGCGACCTGCTCGACGAAGACGCAGTCGAAACGATCGAAAGCCTCGGCATCGACGAAGTGCGCGTGCGCACGCCGCTGACCTGCGAAACGCGTTACGGCCTGTGCGCATCGTGCTACGGCCGCGACCTGGGTCGTGGTTCGCGTGTGAACGTCGGCGAAGCAGTCGGCGTGATCGCAGCACAGTCGATCGGCGAACCGGGCACGCAGCTCACGATGCGTACGTTCCACATCGGTGGTGCGGCATCGCGTGCGGCAGTGGCCTCGTCGGTGGAAGCCAAGTCGAACGGTACCGTGCGCTTCACGGCGACGATGCGTTACGTCACGAATGCGAAGGGCGAGCAGGTTGTCATCTCGCGTTCGGGCGAAGCCATCATCGCTGACGATCACGGCCGCGAGCGCGAGCGTCACAAGGTGCCGTACGGCGCGACGCTGCTGCAGCTCGATGGCGCCGCGATCAAGGCCGGCACGCAGCTCGCAACGTGGGATCCGCTCACGCGCCCGATCATCACCGAGTACGGCGGTACGGTGAAGTTCGAGAACGTCGAAGAAGGCGTGACCGTGGCCAAGCAGATCGACGACGTCACGGGTCTGTCGACCCTCGTCGTGATCGACGTGAAGCGCCGCGGTTCGCAGGCTGCGAAGAGCGTGCGTCCGCAGGTCAAGCTGCTCGACGCGAACGGCGACGAAGTGAAGATCCCGGGCACGGAGCACTCGGTGCAGATCGGCTTCCAGGTCGGCGCACTGATCACCGTGAAGGACGGTCAGCAAGTGCAGGTCGGTGAAGTGCTCGCACGTATCCCGACCGAAGCGCAGAAGACGCGTGACATTACCGGTGGTCTGCCGCGTGTGGCGGAACTGTTCGAAGCACGTTCGCCGAAGGACGCAGGTATCCTGGCGGAAGTCACGGGTACGACGTCGTTTGGTAAGGACACGAAGGGCAAGCAGCGTCTCGTTATCACGGACCTCGAAGGCAATCAGCACGAGTTCCTGATCGCGAAGGAAAAGCAGGTGCTGGTCCACGACGGTCAGGTCGTCAACAAGGGCGAAATGATCGTGGACGGCCCGGCCGATCCGCACGACATCCTGCGTCTGCAGGGTATCGAAGCGCTGTCGCGTTACATCGTGGACGAAGTGCAGGACGTGTACCGTCTGCAGGGCGTGAAGATCAACGACAAACACATCGAAGTGATCGTGCGTCAGATGCTGCGTCGTGTGCAGATCACCGACAACGGTGATACGCGCTTCATTCCGGGCGAGCAGGTCGAGCGTTCGGACATGCTGGACGAAAACGACAAGATGAACGCCGAGGACAAGCGCCCGGCAACGTACGAGAACGTGCTGCTCGGTATTACGAAGGCATCGCTCTCGACCGACTCGTTCATCTCGGCGGCATCGTTCCAGGAAACGACGCGCGTGCTGACCGAAGCGGCGATCATGGGCAAGCGCGACGATCTGCGTGGCCTGAAGGAAAACGTGATCGTCGGTCGTCTGATTCCGGCCGGTACGGGTCTCGCCTTCCACAAGGCGCGCCGTGCGAAGGAATCGTCGGATCGCGAGCGTTTCGACCAGATCGCAGCGGAAGAAGCGTTCGAGTTCGGTACGCCGGAAACCCCGGCCGCCGAGCAGCCGCAACAGCCGCATACGACGGACGAGTAAGCCTGGGGCGGTGCAAGCCGCCTTGTGCCTCGGGCTGACGTGCCCTCGCAAAAGCCGCCCGGTATTCACCGGGCGGCTTTTTTTATTGGCGCTGGCGTTTGCCCGCTCGCGCCTGCGGCCTCGTGCCGCAGTGCCGGCCCGCTCGCTGCGCACATCGGTCAGGCGTGCTAACGTAGCGCGCCAAGTCCGCCTGTGTGGGTCTTTTCGTACGACGCTGGCGGCATTTTTCTGAATCTGGAGGCGGTAATCATGTGGGTGGTCGGGGTCGGTCTCATCCTGAATCTGGTGGCGTGTGTCGCCAGCTTTTCGCAGCTACTGCATCACGTCAGCAATCAATCTGCGGCGAACTTCTTCGCGACCTTCCTCGTGATGTGGGCGTTCCTGATTATCGGCTTCATCATGTTGCTGGCGCGCCGGGCCAAGGGCGGCGCCGCGCTGCTCACGGTCGGCTCGTTGATGTTCGTCGGCGCGAACTTCGTGCTCTTCGGGGCCAGCGTATTCGCGATCGTGGCCGCGATCGTGGCCGTTGTGACGATCGTCGGTGCAGTGCGCATCGCGCGCGGGCGTCAAGCCGCCTGACTATCTCCGTTTCACCCTGGTTGTCTGCGCTCGCGGCATGCGCGCGCAGCCCTCAGGGGCTCTTGTTTCCCGCTGGGTAACGGCCTTCGAATCCGGTACAGCGCCTCGACCTTTCGGCTAACGTTGCTTGAAGTGCGGTTTGAGGAGCGCCGCGGTTGGTAGAATGCGCCGACCGCTTCAGAATCCCGTGCCCTTCATGTCCCGCTCCCTCGAAATCCTCAACGAAGTCTTCGGCTATCCCGCGTTTAGAGGGCAGCAAGCCGAAATCGTCGAGCACGTTGCAGGGGGCGGCGATTCGCTGGTGCTCATGCCTACCGGCGGCGGCAAATCACTCTGCTACCAGATTCCGGCGCTTGTGCGACACGAAGCCGGACTAGGGGCCGGCATCGTGGTGTCGCCGCTCATCGCGCTCATGCAGGACCAGGTGGCCGCGCTCACGGAAGTGGGCGTGCGCGCCGCTTATCTCAATTCCACGCTCAGCGGCGCCGAAGCCGCGGCGACCGAGCGGGCGTTGCGCGAAGGCGATCTCGACCTGCTTTACGTCGCACCCGAGCGCCTCATGACGCCGCGCTTTCTCGACTTGCTCGAGCGCACGCGCATCGGGCTCTTTGCGATCGACGAAGCGCATTGCGTCTCGCAATGGGGCCACGACTTCCGGCCCGAATACATCCAGCTCTCGGTGCTGCACGAACGCTTTCCGAACGTGCCGCGCATTGCGCTCACGGCGACGGCCGACGCCATCACGCGCGACGAAATTGCGCACCGGCTCGCGCTCGACGACGCACGCGTGTTCGTCTCGAGCTTCGACCGGCCGAACATCCGTTACCGGATCGCTGAAAAGGACAACGCGCGCTCGCAGCTGCTCGACTTCATCCGCGCGGAGCACACGCGCGCCGACGGCACCACGGATGCGGGCGTCGTGTATTGCCTCTCGCGCCGTAAGGTCGAAGAAACTGCAGAGTGGTTGAAAGGGCAGGGGCTGCGTGCGCTGCCGTATCACGCGGGCATGGAATTCGAGGTGCGCCAGAAGCACCAGGAGCTGTTCCAGCGCGAGGAGGGCGTGGTGATGTGCGCCACCATCGCATTCGGTATGGGCATCGACAAGCCGGACGTGCGTTTCGTCGCGCATCTCGATTTGCCGAAGAGTGTGGAAGGCTACTACCAGGAAACCGGCCGCGCGGGGCGCGACGGGCTGGCGGCCAATGCGTGGATGGCTTATGGCCTCGGCGACGTGGTACAGCAGCGCAAGATGATCGACGAGTCCGAAGCCGACGAGCAGCACAAGCGTGTGCAGACGGGCAAGCTCGACGCGCTGCTCGGCTTGTGCGAAACGGCCTCGTGCC
Organism: Paraburkholderia sp. J8-2; assembly: GCF_905220195.1. NCBI lineage: Bacteria > Pseudomonadati > Pseudomonadota > Betaproteobacteria > Burkholderiales > Burkholderiaceae > Paraburkholderia > Paraburkholderia sp. J8-2. The sequence continues at coordinate 31,820 of NZ_CAJMZA010000046.1, read as the reverse complement.
GACGCGTACGGCTGCTCGCGTACTTCGGCGAGGAGAGCAAACCGTGTGGCAACTGCGACACGTGCCTCGAGCCGCCCGCCACCTGGGATGCGACGCGTGAAGCGCAAATGGCGCTCTCTTGCGTGTTCCGCGCGCAGCGCGCGAGCGGCTTCAACTTCGGCGCCGGCCATCTGATCGACATCCTGCGCGGCAACCGCAACGAGAAGATCCTGCAGCGCGGGCACGAGAAAATCTCCACCTTCGGCATCGGCTCGGCGCTTTCGGAGCCGGAGTGGCGCGCAATCTTCCGGCAACTGGTGGCGTTCGGTTATCTCACCGTCGACCACGACGGCTATGGTTCGCTCGTGCTCACCGAGGCGAGCAAGCCGGTCCTCAAGGGCGAGCAGAACGTCACGATGCGCCGCTACGTGAAGCCCACGCGTACGCGCACGTCGTCGAGCCGCACGAGCGAGCGCGCCGATCCGACCCTTGGCATGAGCCCGCGCCAGCGCTCGCGCTGGGAGCGCCTGCGCCTGTGGCGTACCGAAACCGCCAAGAGCGAAGGCGTGCCGGCCTACGTCATCTTCCACGACGCCACGTTGGCGGAAATCGCGCGCAACGGGCCGGAGTCGGTGGACGATTTGCGGGACATTCCGGGTATCGGCGCGCGAAAACTCGAGCGCTTCGGTGAGGAGCTCGTCGAGGTCGTCGGCGACGAATAAGGCGCGGCGTTTCCTCCGGGTATTCCGGGCGCCGCCGGATTGTCACGCCGCTGTCACTTCTTCCGTCGTCCGAAATGTCGCAAGCCGTTGACTCGCTTGGTATTTTCGGAATATCATGCTGGGTTCCGGTCTTTGGGATGTGCGTGCTCGTCGATTGATTTGACGAAAACTAACATCGAATACCCAATTCCGGAGTTCGATACGCGTGCGTTTCCGCTTTGCCCGGAAATAAATGCGTCGATTTTGTTCAATTTCAGGAATAAACAATGCCAACCATCAATCAACTGGTTCGCAAAGGCCGCGCTTCGGAAGCTTCGAAGAGCAAGTCGCCGGCCCTGCAGGACTGCCCTCAGCGTCGCGGCGTGTGCACCCGTGTGTACACGACGACGCCGAAGAAGCCGAACTCGGCACTCCGTAAGGTCGCCAAGGTGCGCCTGACGAACGGCTTCGAAGTCATTTCGTACATCGGTGGTGAAGGCCACAACCTGCAGGAACACTCGGTCGTGCTGATCCGCGGCGGCCGTGTGAAGGACTTGCCGGGTGTGCGTTACCACATGGTTCGTGGCTCGCTGGATACCCAGGGCGTCAAGGATCGTAAGCAGGCTCGTTCGAAGTACGGCGCAAAGCGCGCCAAGGCTGCGAAGTAAGAGTCAGGTGTCGTCGCGCTCGCGAGAGTGCAGGCGATAAAAGCGACAGGTGCCGGATTGGCCGGTGCTGTCGAGTAAGTGGTCACCCGACCAGGCTGGTAAGTCGTAATGGATGAATCGGGTTAGTTGGTGGCCGCGGAGCGCAAGGGATTCACCCGCGCTTCAACTGAAAAGTTAAAGGAAGAAACATGCCGCGTCGTCGCGAAGTCCCCAAGCGGGAAATATTGCCGGATCCGAAGTTCGGCAACGTTGATGTAGCCAAGTTCATGAACGTGCTGATGCTCTCCGGCAAGAAGTCGGTTGCCGAGCGTATCGTGTACGGCGCTTTCGAACAGATCCAGACCAAGGGTGGCAAGGACCCGCTGGAAGTGTTCACTGTCGCACTCAACAACGTGAAGCCGGTGGTGGAAGTGAAGAGCCGCCGCGTTGGTGGTGCGAACTATCAGGTTCCGGTCGAAGTGCGCCCCTCGCGTCGTATGGCATTGGCGATGCGTTGGCTGCGTGAAGCCGCGAAGAAGCGCAGCGAGAAGTCGATGGCTCTGCGTCTGGCAGGTGAACTCACCGAAGCGGCCGAAGGCCGTGGCGGCGCGATGAAGAAGCGCGACGAAGTTCACCGGATGGCAGAAGCGAACAAGGCGTTCTCGCACTTCCGCTTCTAAGAGAAAGCCCCTACCGGGGTTTGCTCGAAAAACGGAAAAAATTCCGGGCGGGTGCGCTTATCAAGCGCCTCGCCCGTTTGTGTTCAGGCGCGTTGGGATCAACCCGGTCGGGATGACCCGGCGCGCACCTCCCGATAGAGGATCAAAGTGGCTCGCAAGACTCCTATCGAGCGCTACCGTAACATCGGTATTAGCGCTCACATCGACGCCGGCAAGACGACGACGACCGAGCGCATTCTGTTTTACACCGGCGTGAACCACAAGATTGGTGAAGTTCACGACGGCGCCGCAACCATGGACTGGATGGAGCAGGAACAGGAGCGTGGTATCACGATCACGTCCGCTGCTACGACCGCGTTCTGGAAGGGCATGGGCGGCAACTACCCCGAGCACCGCATCAACATCATCGACACCCCGGGCCACGTTGACTTCACGATTGAAGTCGAGCGCTCGATGCGCGTGCTCGACGGCGCGTGCATGGTCTACTGCGCAGTGGGCGGTGTGCAGCCGCAGTCGGAAACGGTGTGGCGTCAGGCGAACAAGTACAAGGTTCCCCGTCTCGCGTTCGTCAACAAGATGGACCGTACCGGCGCGAACTTCTTCAAGGTCTACGACCAGCTGAAAACGCGTCTGAAGGCGAATCCGGTTCCGGTCGTGGTGCCGATCGGCGCGGAAGACACGTTCACTGGCGTGGTCGACCTGATCAAGATGAAGGCGATCATTTGGGACGAGGCCTCGCAAGGCACGAAGTTCGACTACGTCGACATCCCGGCTGAACTCGTTGACACGTGCAACGAGTGGCGCGAGAAGATGATCGAGTCGGCGGCTGAAGCCAGCGAAGAGCTGATGGAGAAGTACCTCGGCGGCGAAGAGCTCACGGAAGCGGAAGTCGTCAAGGCACTGCGCGACCGTACGATCGCGTGCGAAATCCAGCCGATGCTGTGCGGCACCGCGTTCAAGAACAAGGGCGTGCAGCGCATGCTCGACGCCGTGATCGACTTCCTGCCGTCGCCGGTGGATATTCCCCCGGTCAAGGGCGAACTCGAAAACGGCGAAGTGGCAGAGCGCCGCGCAGCTGACGACGAGAAGTTCGCAGCACTCGCGTTCAAGATCATGACCGACCCGTTCGTCGGTCAGCTGATCTTCTTCCGCGCGTACTCGGGCATCGTCAACTCGGGCGACACCGTGCTGAACTCGACCAAGGGCAAGAAGGAACGCCTCGGCCGTATTCTGCAGATGCACGCGAACAACCGCGAAGAAATCAAGGAAGTTCGTGCCGGCGACATCGCTGCTGCTGTCGGCCTGAAGGAAGCGACCACGGGTGACACGCTGTGCGACCCGCAGAACCCGATCATCCTGGAACGCATGGTGTTCCCGGAGCCGGTGATTTCGCAGGCCGTCGAGCCGAAGACGAAGCCTGACCAGGAAAAGATGGGCATCGCCCTGAACCGCCTGGCGCAGGAAGACCCGTCGTTCCGCGTCCAGACGGACGAGGAATCGGGCCAGACCATCATTTCGGGTATGGGCGAGCTCCACCTCGAAATTCTGGTCGACCGCATGAAGCGCGAATTCGGCGTGGAAGCGACCGTCGGCAAGCCGCAGGTTGCCTACCGTGAAACGATCCGCGCAACGGCGAAGGACGTGGACGGCAAGTTCGTCAAGCAGTCGGGTGGTCGCGGCCAGTACGGTCACGCGGTCATCACGCTCGAGCCGAACGAACAGGGCAAGGGCTACGAGTTCCTCGACGAGATCAAGGGCGGTGTGATTCCGCGCGAATACATCCCGGCGGTGGACAAGGGTATCCAGGACACGCTGAAGGCAGGCGTGCTGGCGGGCTTCCCGGTCGTCGACGTCAAGGTTCACCTGACGTTCGGTTCGTACCACGACGTTGACTCGAACGAAAATGCGTTCCGCATGGCCGGTTCGATGGCGTTCAAGGAAGCCATGCGCAAGGCGCAGCCGGTCATCCTCGAGCCGATGATGGCTGTTGAAGTCGAAACGCCGGAAGACTACATGGGCAACGTGATGGGCGACCTGTCGGGCCGTCGCGGTATCGTCCAGGGCATGGAAGACATGGTTGGCGGCGGCAAGATCGTTCGCGCCGAAGTGCCGCTGTCGGAAATGTTCGGCTACTCGACGTCGCTGCGCTCGCTGACGCAAGGTCGTGCAACGTACACGATGGAATTCAAGCACTACGCAGAAGCACCGCGTAACGTGGCCGACGCGATCATCAGCGCGAAGGCGAAGTAAGCATCGGCGCATAAGCGGATCGGGCGTGAGTCCGGTCCGCATCGCTCAGTCACCGATTCACCACTTTTTTGAAAGAAGAGAAACATGGCAAAAGGTAAATTCGAACGGACCAAGCCGCACGTGAACGTGGGCACGATCGGTCACGTTGACCACGGCAAGACCACGCTGACGGCAGCGATCACGACGGTTCTGACCGCGAAGTTCGGCGGCGAAGCGAAGGCGTACGACCAGATCGACGCGGCGCCGGAAGAAAAGGCACGTGGTATTACCATCAACACCGCGCACGTCGAGTACGAAACGGCTAACCGCCACTACGCACACGTCGACTGCCCGGGCCACGCTGACTACGTGAAGAACATGATCACGGGCGCGGCACAGATGGACGGCGCAATCCTGGTGTGCTCGGCCGCTGACGGCCCGATGCCGCAAACGCGTGAGCACATCCTGCTCGCCCGTCAGGTTGGCGTGCCTTACATCATCGTGTTCCTGAACAAGTGCGACATGGTCGACGACGCCGAGCTGCTCGAGCTGGTCGAAATGGAAGTGCGCGAGCTCCTGTCGAAGTACGACTTCCCGGGCGACGACACGCCGATCATCAAGGGTTCGGCCAAGCTGGCGCTGGAAGGCGACAAGGGCGAACTGGGTGAAGTGGCGATCATGAACCTGGCCGACGCACTGGACACGTACATCCCGACGCCGGAGCGTGCAGTTGACGGCGCGTTCCTGATGCCGGTGGAAGACGTGTTCTCGATCTCGGGTCGCGGCACGGTGGTGACGGGTCGCGTTGAGCGCGGCATCGTGAAGGTCGGCGAGGAAATCGAAATCGTCGGTATCAAGCCGACGGTGAAGACGACCTGCACGGGCGTGGAAATGTTCCGCAAGCTGCTCGACCAGGGTCAGGCAGGCGACAACGTGGGTATCCTGCTGCGCGGCACGAAGCGTGAAGACGTGGAGCGTGGCCAGGTTCTGGCCAAGCCGGGTTCGATCACGCCGCACACGCACTTCACGGCTGAAGTGTACGTGCTGAGCAAGGACGAAGGCGGCCGTCACACGCCGTTCTTCAACAACTACCGTCCGCAGTTCTACTTCCGTACGACGGACGTGACGGGCTCGATCGAGCTGCCGAAGGACAAGGAAATGGTCATGCCGGGCGACAACGTGTCGATCACGGTGAAGCTGATCGCTCCGATCGCGATGGAAGAAGGTCTGCGCTTCGCAATCCGCGAAGGTGGCCGTACCGTCGGCGCCGGCGTGGTTGCAAAGATCATCGAGTAAATCGAGTAGAATACTCGGCTTGCTGTAGAAGTTGATGTACCCTGGGACCACCTTGCGGCGCCTTGCCGCGGGGTGGTCCTGCGCTCTTTATATCGTCTGGCGGCGCAAGTCCGCCTCGCTCTTTTCAAGGAATTGTCATGCAGAACCAAAAAATCCGTATCCGTCTGAAGGCTTTCGACTACCGTCTGATCGACCAGTCGGCCGCTGAAATCGTCGATACGGCGAAGCGCACGGGTGCCATCGTCCGCGGTCCGGTGCCGCTGCCGACGCGTATCCAGCGTTTCGACATTCTGCGTTCGCCGCACGTCAACAAGACGTCGCGCGACCAGCTCGAAATCCGCACCCACCTGCGCCTGATGGACATCGTCGACCCGACGGACAAGACCGTTGACGCGCTGATGAAGCTGGACCTCCCGGCTGGCGTGGACGTCGAAATCAAGCTGCAGTAAGAGTCTCCAGCGCTGTCAGATTCTCTGGCGGCGCTAAGTCTTTGATTGCTTGCGGAAAACGAGGAGGGACGTTATACTTGACGTCTTTTCGCGCGTTTGCGCAAAAAATCGGTGTGTCCCTTTCGAGCCTTTACCTCGAAAACGCGCCGGTACTTTGTAAATTAGCCCCGACCAATCGCAGTCGGGAATGGAGAAAACGATGAGCCTTGGACTCGTAGGTCGCAAGGTTGGCATGACGCGTATCTTCACGGCTGACGGGGATTCGATTCCCGTGACCGTGCTGGACGTGTCCGACAACCGCGTGACGCAGATCAAGACTGTTGAAACCGACGGCTACACGGCCGTGCAGGTTGCTTTCGGCACTCGCCGCGCATCGCGCGTGACGAAGCCGCTCGCAGGTCATCTCGCCAAAGCTGGCGTTCAAGCCGGTGAAATCCTCAAGGAATTCCAGATCGACGCCGCTAAGGCCGCCGAACTGTCCGCTGGCGCTGTGATCGGTGTGGAACTCTTCGAAGAAGGCCAGAAGATCGACGTGCAAGGCACCTCGATCGGTAAGGGCTACGCCGGTACCATCAAGCGTTACAACTTCGCTTCGGGTCGTGCTTCGCACGGTAACTCGCGCTCGCACAATGTGCCGGGCTCGATCGGTATGGCGCAGGATCCGGGTCGTGTTTTCCCGGGTAAGCGCATGACCGGTCACATGGGTGACGAAACCGTGACGGTGCAAAACCTCGAAATCGCCCGTATCGACGCAGAGCGCAAGCTGCTGCTCGTGAAGGGTGCTGTCCCGGGTGCAAAGGGCGGCAAGGTTTTCGTGACGCCGGCTGTCAAGGCCCGCGCCAAGAAAGGAGCGCAATAATGGAACTGAAGCTCCTGAACGCTAATGGTCAGGAAGGCGCAGCAGTCAACGCATCGGACGTCGTGTTCGGTCGTGACTACAACGAAGCGCTGATCCACCAGATCGTTGTTGCCTATCAGGCGAACGCGCGCAGCGGTAACCGCGCGCAGAAGGACCGCGAACAGGTCAAGCACACCACCAAGAAGCCGTGGCGTCAGAAGGGTACGGGCCGCGCTCGCGCCGGTATGTCGTCGAGCCCGCTGTGGCGTGGCGGTGGTCGCATCTTCCCGAATTCGCCGGAAGAAAACTTCTCGCACAAGGTCAACAAGAAGATGCATCGCGCAGGTCTCTGCTCGATCTTCTCGCAGCTGGCCCGCGAAGGCCGCATCTCGGTCGTGGAAGAGCTCTCGCTCGAAGCGCCGAAGACGAAGCTGCTGGCCGAAAAATTCAAGGCCATGGGTCTCGAATCCGTGCTGGTCATCACCGACACGGTCGACGAGAACCTGTTCCTGGCGTCGCGCAACCTGCCCCACGTGGCAGTCGTTGAGCCGCGCTTTGCCGACCCGCTCTCGCTGATCTACTTCAAGAAGATCCTGATCACGAAGGCAGCGGTCGCCCAGATCGAGGAGTTGCTGTCATGAGCGAGATTCGCAAGAACGATCATCGTTTGATGCAGGTCCTGCTCGCACCGGTGATCTCCGAAAAGGCGACGCTGGTTGCGGAGAAGAACGAACAAGTCGTCTTCGAAGTCGCGCCGGACGCGAACAAGCAGGAAGTCAAGGCTGCTGTCGAGCTGCTGTTCAAGGTGGAAGTCGAGTCCGTCAACGTGCTGGTCCAGAAGGGTAAAGCCAAGCGCTTTGGCCGCTTCAACGGCAAGCGCAAGGACGTGAAGAAGGCGTATGTCTGCCTGAAGCCCGGCCAGGAAATCAACTTTGAAGCGGAGGCCAAGTAATCATGGCAATCGTGAAAGTTAAGCCGACCTCGCCGGGTCGCCGCGCGATGGTCAAGATCGTCAACAAGGACCTCCATAAGGGTGCGCCGTTCGCAGCGCTGCTCGAAAAGAAGTCCTCGAAGGCCGGTCGTAACAACAACGGTCGTATCACGACGCGTCACCAGGGTGGTGGTCACAAGCAGCACTACCGCGTGATCGATTTCCGTCGCAACAAGGACGGTATCGCAGCGAAGGTCGAGCGTCTCGAGTACGACCCGAACCGTAGCGCGAACATCGCGCTGGTTCTGTACGCAGACGGCGAGCGCCGCTACATCATCGCGCCGAAGGGCGTGGCGGTTGGTGCGCAGCTGATGTCGGGTTCGGAAGCGCCGATCAAGGCAGGCAATGCACTGCCGATCCGCAACATTCCGGTCGGTACGACGATCCACTGCATCGAAATGCTGCCGGGCAAGGGCGCGCAGATCGCGCGTTCGGCTGGTACGTCGGCAATGCTGCTGGCACGTGAAGGCATCTACGCGCAGGTTCGTCTGCGTTCGGGTGAAATCCGTCGCGTGCACGTTGAGTGCCGCGCAACGATCGGTGAAGTCGGCAACGAAGAGCACAGCCTCCGTCAAATCGGTAAGGCTGGCGCGAACCGCTGGCGCGGTATCCGCCCGACGGTCCGTGGCGTTGCAATGAACCCGGTCGACCACCCGCACGGTGGTGGCGAAGGCAAGACTGCGGCTGGTCGCGACCCGGTGAGCCCGTGGGGCACGCCGACGAAGGGCTATCGCACCCGCAGCAACAAGCGCACGACGAGCATGATCGTCCAGCGCCGTCACAAGCGTTAAGGAGTAGGCAATGGCACGTTCTATTAAGAAAGGTCCGTTCTGCGACGCCCATTTGCTGAAGAAGGTTGAGGCGGCTGCAGCTACGCGCGACAAGAAACCGATCAAGACCTGGTCGCGTCGTTCGACGATCCTGCCGGACTTCATCGGCCTGACGATCGCCGTTCATAACGGCCGTCAACACGTTCCGGTGTATGTCACGGAAAACATGGTCGGCCACAAGCTTGGCGAGTTCGCACTGACCCGTACGTTCAAGGGTCACGCAGCCGACAAGAAGGCCAAGAAATAAGGGGCAATCAAGATGGAAGTGAAGGCAATTCATCGCGGTGCCCGCATCTCGGCGCAGAAGACGCGCCTTGTGGCTGACCAGATCCGCGGTCTGCCGGTCGACAAGGCACTGAACGTTCTGACGTTCTCGCCGAAGAAAGCGGCTGGCATCGTGAAAAAGGTTGTGCTCTCGGCGATCGCAAACGCGGAACACAACGAAGGTGCTGACATCGACGAGCTCAAGATCAAGAGCATCTACGTCGACAAGGCAGCTTCGCTGAAGCGTTTCACCGCGCGCGCCAAGGGCCGCGGCAACCGCATCGAGAAGCAATCCTGTCACATCACTGTGACGGTCGGGAATTAAGGAGCCATACGATGGGACAGAAAATTCATCCGACTGGCTTCCGTTTGGCCGTCAGCCGCAATTGGGCTTCGCGTTGGTACGCGAACAACAACAATTTCGCGGCGATGTTGAAGGAAGACATCGGTGTTCGTGAATACCTGAAGAAGAAGCTGAAGAACGCTTCGGTGGGCCGTGTTGTGATCGAGCGTCCGGCAAAGAACGCTCGCATCACGATTTACAGCTCGCGCCCGGGTGTGGTGATCGGCAAGAAGGGCGAGGACATCGAACTCCTCAAGGCCGAACTCCAGAAGCGCATGGGCGTTCCGGTTCACGTGAACATCGAAGAAATCCGCAAGCCGGAAACCGATGCTCAACTGATCGCCGATTCGATCACGCAGCAGCTCGAGCGCCGCATCATGTTCCGTCGCGCAATGAAGCGCGCGATGCAGAACGCAATGCGTCTGGGTGCCCAGGGCATCAAGATCATGAGCGCCGGCCGTCTGAACGGTATCGAAATCGCACGTACCGAGTGGTACCGCGAAGGTCGAGTGCCGCTTCACACGCTGCGTGCTGACATCGACTACGCAACCTCGGAAGCGAAGACGACGTACGGCATCATCGGCGTGAAGGTTTGGGTCTACAAGGGCGACACGCTCGGCCGCAACGACGCACCGGTGGTGGAAGAAGTCGCCGAAGAAAAGCGTCCGCGCCGCAACGCGCGCCCGGGCGATCGTCGTCCGCGCCGTGATGGCGAAGGTGCACCGGGTGCCCGTCGTGGCGCACCGCGCCGTGGCGCCGGCGGTGACGGCAAGAGTGGAGAATAACGATGCTGCAACCGAAACGCAGGAAGTATCGCAAAGAGCAGAAGGGTCGTAACACCGGTATCGCAACGCGCGGCAACGCGGTTTCGTTCGGTGAATACGGTCTGAAGGCTATCGGTCGTGGTCGCCTGACCGCGCGTCAGATTGAAGCAGCGCGTCGTGCAATGACGCGTCACATCAAGCGTGGCGGCCGCATCTGGATCCGTATCTTCCCGGACAAGCCGATCTCGCAAAAGCCGGCGGAAGTGCGTATGGGTAACGGTAAGGGTAACCCTGAGTACTACGTCGCCGAGATTCAGCCGGGCAAGATGCTGTATGAAATGGATGGTGTGTCCGAAGAACTGGCCCGTGAAGCCTTCCGTCTGGCTGCAGCCAAGCTGCCGCTGAAGACGGTCTTCATGGTTCGCCAGCTCGGCGCCTAAGGAGTGATTGATGAAGGCATCTGAACTTCTTCAGAAAGACAAGGCCGCGCTCGACAAAGAGCTGTCGGACCTCTTGAAGGCGCAATTCGGCCTGCGCATGCAACTCGCGACCCAGCAGCTCACGAACACGAGCCAGCTGAAGAAGGTTCGTCGCGACATCGCACGTGTGCGGACCGTCCTGACTCAGAAGGCGAACCAGAAATGAACGAAAGCGTGAAAACCTCGCTTAAGCGGACGCTGGTCGGCAAGGTCGTCAGCAACAAGATGGACAAGACGGTCACCGTCCTGGTCGAGCGCCGCGTTAAGCACCCGATCTACGGCAAGTACGTCGTGCAGTCGAAGAAGTACCACGCTCACGACGAAGCGAACACGTACAACGAGGGTGACCTCGTTGAAATTCAGGAAACCCGTCCTCTCTCGAAGACGAAGGCCTGGACCGTGTCGAAGCTGATCGAAGCAGCACGCGTCATCTAAAAGTGACGCAGCACCCCGGGGAGTCATTCTCCGGGGTGTAGAAGTAATTGAAATCGCTGAAGATTTCGCTTGCGAGGCCAAGATTGTCTGGTTATAATCTTGGTCTTCCCTCCTTTTGGGCTTGCTGTTGGCAAAGCAGCAGGCGAATGTAGGTGGGGAAGCAGATCCGGGCGCCAGTCCGGGTTAGCAAGATTCACCGGAATGCGATGGCCGGTTTCGTTTGCCGTCGCTGCTGTTCTTACCCAAGCAGCTGAGCGGTCGTTCTAGTGGCGGCGCGGCTGACGGGACCAAGACTGACCGGATGTGCCATGGTGGCGCGACCGGATTAAGTTGGGAAAGATAAACCATGATCCAGACCGAAACTCGGCTTGAAGTAGCCGACAACACGGGTGCACGTGAAGTCCTGTGCATCAAGGTGCTCGGCGGCTCGAAGCGTCGTTATGCCAGCATTGGCGACATCATCAAGGTGAGCGTCAAGGAAGCAACGCCGCGCGGGCGCGTGAAAAAGGGCGAAATCTACAACGCTGTTGTGGTTCGCACTGCGAAGGGCGTGCGCCGTCAAGACGGCTCGCTGATCAAGTTCGATGGCAACGCCGCCGTGCTTTTGAATACCAAGCTTGAGCCGATCGGCACCCGCATTTTCGGGCCGGTTACGCGTGAGCTGCGTAGCGAACGATTCATGAAGATCGTTTCGCTGGCGCCGGAAGTGCTGTAAGGAGTCGCGATGAACAAGATTCGCAAGGGTGACGAAGTCATCATCGTCACTGGCAAAGACAAGGGCAAGCGCGGCGTCGTGCTGGCCATCGGCGAAGAGCGCGTCACTGTCGAAGGCATCAACATCGCTAAAAAGCATGTGAAGCCGAACCCCATGAAGGGTACGACGGGTGGCGTGGAAGCCAAGGCAATGCCGGTGGCTATCTCGAACGTCGCACTGGTCGACGCGAACGGTAAGCCGTCGCGCGTGGGCATCAAGGTCGAAGGGGACAAGAAGGTCCGTTTCCTGAAGACGACCGGTGCTGTTCTGAGCGCCTGACGCTGCGGAGTAAAAAATGGCACGTTTGCAAGAATTTTATAAAGAGAAGGTCGTTCCTGGCCTGATCGAGAAGTTCGGTTACAAGTCGGTCATGGAAGTGCCGCGCCTCACCAAGATCACCCTGAACATGGGTGTTGGTGAAGCCGTCGCTGACAAGAAGGTCCTCGAGCACGCCGTTGGCGACCTCACGAAGATCGCCGGCCAGAAGCCCGTCATCACGAAGTCGCGCAAGGCAATCGCCGGCTTCAAGATCCGCGAAGGCTACCCGATCGGCACGATGGTCACGCTGCGTGGCAACGCCATGTACGAATTCCTGGACCGTTTCGTGACGGTTGCGCTGCCCCGCGTGCGCGACTTCCGTGGCGTGTCGGGCAAGGCGTTCGACGGCCGTGGTAACTACAACATCGGTGTGAAAGAGCAGATCATTTTCCCCGAAATCGACTACGACAAGATCGACGCGCTGCGTGGGCTGAACATCAGCATCACGACGACCGCGAAGACCGACGAAGAAGCAAAGGCACTGCTCGCCGGCTTCAAGTTCCCGTTCAGAAACTGAGGTTACCGTGGCTAAACTGGCACTGATCGAACGTGAAAAGAAGCGCGCTCGTCTGGCAGCGAAATTTGCGCCGAAGCGCGCATCGCTGAAGGCGATCATCGACGACCAAAGCAAGTCGGAAGAAGAGCGCTACGCAGCTCGCCTCGAACTGCAACAACTGCCCCGCAACTCGAACCCGACTCGCAAGCGTAACCGCTGCGCGATCACGGGCCGTCCGCGTGGCACGTTCCGCAAATTCGGTCTCGCACGTAACAAGATTCGTGAAATCGCGTTCCGTGGTGAGATCCCTGGCATCACCAAGGCGAGCTGGTAATAGGAGAAACATAAATGAGCATGAGTGATCCTATCGCCGATATGCTGACTCGCATCCGCAATGCGCAGATGGTCGAGAAGGTTTCGGTTGCTATGCCCTCGTCGAAAGTGAAGATTGCGATTGCGCAGGTTCTGAAGGACGAAGGTTATATCGACGACTTCGCGGTGAAAACCGAAGGTGCGAAGTCGGAATTGAACATCGCGTTGAAGTACTACGCTGGCCGTCCCGTTATCGAGCGCATCGAACGCGTTTCGAAGCCGGGTCTGCGCGTGTACCGCGGCCGCAACGATATCCCGCAGGTCATGAATGGCCTGGGCGTTGCGATCGTGTCGACGCCCAAGGGTGTGATGACGGACCGCAAGGCGCGCGCTACTGGCGTCGGCGGCGAAGTTATCTGCTACGTCGCTTAAGGCCTAAGGAGAAGAAACATGTCTCGAGTAGGTAAGAGCCCGATCGCGCTGCAAGGCGCAGAAGCGACGCTCAGCGACGAGAAGATTACCGTCAAGGGCCCGCTGGGTACGATTTCGCAAGCTGCGAACCGCCTCGTGAAGGTGGTGAACGACAACGGTACGCTCAAGTTCGAGCCGACCGATGAAAGCCGCGAAGCCAATGCAATGTCGGGCACGATGCGCGCAATTGTCGCGAACATGGTGCAAGGCGTGACGAAGGGTTTTGAGCGCAAGCTGACGCTGGTTGGCGTCGGTTACCGTGCTCAAGCGCAAGGCGACAAGCTGAACCTGTCGCTGGGTTTCTCGCACCCCGTGGTGCACCAGATGCCGGAAGGCATCAAGGCTGAAACCCCGTCGCAAACGGAAATCGTGATCAAGGGGATCGACAAGCAGAAAGTCGGCCAAACCGCTGCAGAAGTGCGCGGTTATCGCCCGCCGGAGCCCTACAAGGGCAAGGGTGTGCGTTACGCCGACGAGGTCGTGATCCTCAAAGAAACGAAGAAGAAGTAAGGGTGCGCAATCATGGATAAGACTCAATCTCGCCTGCGCCGCGCTCGTCAGACGCGTCTCAAGATCGCTGAGCTGCAGGTCGCGCGTCTGGCCGTGCATCGCACGAACACGCACATCTATGCGCAAGTGTTCTCGCCCTGCGGCACCAAGGTGCTGGCCAGCGCGTCGACGCTTGAAGCTGAAGTGCGTGCGCAACTGGCTGACCAGTCGGGCAAGGGCGGCAACGTCGCAGCAGCCTCGCTGATCGGCAAGCGTATTGCAGAAAAGGCTAAGGCCGCCGGCATCGAATCCGTCGCCTTTGACCGCTCGGGTTTCCGCTATCACGGCCGCGTCAAGGCGCTGGCTGATGCTGCGCGCGAAGCCGGGCTCAAGTTCTAAGGAAGGAATTCGTCATGGCAAAGATGCAAGCGAAAGTTCAGGCTGACGAACGCGACGACGGCCTCCGCGAAAAAATGATTTCGGTCAACCGCGTGACCAAGGTCGTGAAGGGTGGCCGTATTCTCGGCTTCGCCGCACTGACCGTGGTTGGCGACGGTGATGGCCGCGTCGGTATGGGCAAGGGCAAGTCGAAGGAAGTGCCCGTTGCTGTCCAGAAGGCGATGGAACAAGCTCGCCGCAACATGTTCAAGGTGCCCCTGAAGAACGGCACCCTGCAACACGAAGTGCACGGCAAGCACGGCGCATCGGTCGTCCTCCTCGCTCCGGCGAAGGCAGGTACGGGCGTGATCGCCGGCGGCCCGATGCGCGCAGTGTTCGACGTGATGGGCGTGCAGAACGTCGTGGCCAAGAGCCACGGTTCGACGAACCCGTACAACCTCGTTCGTGCCACGCTGGACGGTCTGCGCAAGCAATCGACCCCGGCTGACATCGCAGCGAAGCGCGGCAAGTCCGTCGAAGACATTCTGGGCTAAGGGTGGGCACCATGTCTGAAAAAACTGTCAAGGTTCAGCTCGTCAAGAGCCTGATTGGGACCCGCGAAACGCACCGTGCCACCGTGCGCGGTCTCGGCCTGCGCCGCCTGAACTCGGTTTCCGAGCTGCAGGACACGCCGGCTGTGCGCGGCATGATCAACAAGGTCTCGTACCTCGTTAAGGTCATCGGCTAAGCGGTCGACCAAAGACTCCAGGAGTTTGAAATGGAATTGAATAACCTGAAGCCGGCAGAAGGCGCGAAGCACGCTAAGCGTCGCGTCGGTCGCGGCATCGGCTCCGGCCTCGGCAAGACCGCTGGCCGTGGTCACAAGGGTCAGAAATCGCGTTCGGGCGGCTTCCACAAGGTTGGCTTCGAAGGCGGTCAAATGCCGCTGCAGCGTCGTCTGCCGAAGCGTGGCTTCACCTCGCTGACGAAGGAATTCGTTGGTGAAGTGCGCCTCGCCGACCTCGAGAAGCTGCCGGTCGACGAAATCGATCTGTTGGCTCTCAAGCAGGCAGGCCTCGTGGGCGAACTGACCCGCAGCGCGAAGATCATCGCTACCGGCGAGATCAAGCGTAAGGTCGTCGTGAAGGGTCTGGGTGCGACGAAGAATGCGCGTGCTGCGATTGAAGCAGCAGGCGGTTCTTTTGCCGAGTGATTGTGAGTGGTGCGCGCGGGCTTGCCCGCCGTCACTAGCATCTGCATCGGAGAAGCTACTTGGCTAACAGCCCGAGTCTCGCAAAAACCGGTCGCAGCGCTCCGAAGTTCGGCGACCTGCGTCGGCGGGCAGTGTTCCTGCTGCTGGCGTTGGTCGTTTATCGTATCGGCGCGCATATTCCGGTCCCGGGTATCGATCCGGACCAGCTGGCGAAGCTCTTTCAAAGCCAGTCGGGCGGCATCCTTGGCATGTTCAACATGTTCTCGGGTGGCGCACTGTCGCGGTTCACGATCTTCGCGCTGGGTGTGATGCCGTATATTTCGGCGTCGATCATCCTGCAGCTGATGGCGATTGTCTCGCCGCAGCTGGAAGCGCTGAAGAAAGAAGGGCAGGCTGGACAACGCAAGATCACGCAGTACACGCGGATCTTCACGGTGGTGCTGGCGACGTTTCAGGCGTTCGGCATCGCGGTCGCGCTGGAAAACCAGCCCGGCCTCGTGATCGATCCGGGCATGGTGTTCCGCTTGACGACGGTCGTGACGCTCGTAACGGGCACGATGTTCCTGATGTGGCTTGGTGAGCAGATCACGGAACGCGGGCTTGGCAACGGTATCTCGATCATCATCTTCGGCGGGATTGCGGCAGGCTTCCCGAATGCGCTCGGTGGGCTTTTCGAACTGGTTCGCACCGGCTCGATGAGCATCATCTCGGCAATCATCGTGGTCGTTCTGATCGCAGCCGTGACGTACCTGGTGGTGTTCATCGAACGCGGCCAGCGCAAGATCCTCGTGAACTATGCGAAGCGTCAGGTCGGTAACAAGATTTACGGCGGGCAGTCGTCCCACCTGCCGCTCAAGTTGAACATGTCGGGTGTGATTCCGCCGATCTTCGCGTCGTCGATCATCCTGTTCCCGGCAACTATCCTGAACTGGTTCAGTTCGGGTTCGCGAACCGGCTGGTTTGCGGACACGCTGCACAATGTGGCCGAAGCCCTCAAGCCTGGCCAGCCCGTGTACGTGTTGCTGTATGCGTTGGCGATCGTGTTCTTCTGCTTCTTCTACACCGCACTGGTGTTCAACAGCAGGGAGACGGCCGACAACCTGAAGAAGAGTGGCGCGTTCGTACCTGGCATCCGCCCGGGCGATCAGACGGCACGTTATATCGACCGCATCCTCACGCGTCTGACGCTGGCCGGTGCGATCTATATCGTGTTCGTTTGCCTGCTGCCGGAGTTTCTGGTGCTGCGCTGGAATGTGCCGTTTTATTTTGGTGGAACGTCGCTGCTGATCATTGTCGTCGTCACAATGGACTTCATGGCGCAGGTGCAGTCGTACGTAATGTCGCAACAATATGAATCGCTGCTCAAGAAGGCCAACTTCAAGGGCGGCGGCGTCCCGATGCGTTAAAAGGACCTATGGCCAAAGACGATGTAATCCAGATGCAAGGCGAGGTGATCGAAAACCTCCCCAACGCAACCTTCCGGGTGAAGCTGGAAAACGGCCATGTCGTTCTGGGACATATTTCCGGAAAGATGCGGATGCACTACATCCGCATTCTCCCGGGCGACAAGGTGACGGTTGAGTTGACGCCTTACGATCTGTCGCGTGCGCGGATCGTGTTCCGGGCGAAGTGATTTAGGAAAAAGGGTAATATCATGAAAGTGATGGCATCGGTAAAGCGCATTTGCCGCAACTGCAAAATCATCAAGCGCAACGGCGTCGTTCGCGTGATCTGCAGCTCGGACCCGCGCCACAAGCAGCGCCAAGGCTGATTAGCGCGCTTGCGCTTTTTGTTTGAGGAAAAACAATGGCTCGTATTGCAGGGGTTAACATCCCGAACCACCAGCACACTGAAATCGGCCTGACGGCAATTTTCGGTGTTGGCCGCACGCGTTCGCGCAACATCTGCGTGGCCGCCGGTGTGCCGTTCAACAAGAAGGTCAAGGACCTGAACGACGCGGATCTGGAAAAGCTGCGTGAGGAAGTGGGCAAGTTTGTCGTCGAAGGCGATCTCCGCCGTGAAGTGACGATGAACATCAAGCGCCTGATGGACCTCGGCTGCTACCGCGGCGTGCGCCATCGCAAGGGCCTGCCCCTGCGTGGCCAGCGTACGCGTACCAACGCACGTACGCGTAAGGGTCCGCGCCGCGCAGCACAGTCGCTGAAGAAGTAAGCGGAACTGAAAGTTACAGGAAAACGTAATGGCTAAGGCTTCGAACAACTCCGCGGCGCAACGCGTTCGCAAGAAGGTTAAGAAGAACGTCGCCGAGGGCGTGGTTCACGTTCACGCGTCGTTCAACAACACCATCATCACGATCACCGATCGTCAAGGCAATGCACTTGCCTGGGCAACGTCGGGCGGTCAGGGCTTCAAGGGCTCGCGTAAGTCGACCCCCTTCGCAGCTCAGGTCGCAGCCGAATCGGCTGGCCGTGTTGCAATGGAATACGGCGTCAAGAACCTCGAAGTGCGGATCAAGGGCCCCGGTCCTGGCCGCGAATCGGCGGTGCGCGCGCTGCATGGTCTTGGCATCAAGATCACCGCGATCTCCGACGTGACGCCGGTCCCGCACAACGGCTGCCGTCCGCCGAAGCGCCGCCGTATCTAAGGCGTCGTTTGAGCCGAACGCCTGAGCCGCCGGAAACGGCGACCCAGGCTCTCGGCGTTATTGAATTGACTAAGCCCACCGTTCGGCTCAAAGGGCCGGACTAGCGCGATACCGCGGGTTTTCCCACTAAGGTTTCGCGTGATCAATTATCGAAGGAAAGCAACGTGGCACGTTATATCGGCCCGAAGGCCAAGCTGTCCCGCCGTGAAGGCACCGACCTCTTCCTGAAGAGCGCACGCCGCTCGCTCGCCGACAAGTGCAAGCTTGACAGCAAGCCGGGCCAGCACGGCCGCACTTCGGGCGCCCGTACGTCCGACTACGGCACGCAGCTTCGCGAAAAGCAGAAAGTGAAGCGTATCTACGGCGTGCTCGAGCGCCAGTTCCGCCGCTACTTCGCGGAAGCTGACCGTATCAAGGGCAACACCGGCGAAAACCTGCTGCAACTGCTCGAGTCGCGTCTCGACAACGTCGTGTACCGCATGGGCTTCGCATCGACCCGCGCTGAAGCGCGTCAGCTCGTGAGCCACAAGGCTCTCACGCTGAACGGCGTCGTCGCGAACATCCCGTCGATGCAAGTGAAGGCAGGCGACGTCGTTGCGATTCGCGAAAAGGCGAAGAAGCAGGCGCGTATCGTCGAAGCCCTCTCGCTCGCAGAGCAAGGCGGCATGGCAGGTTGGGTGTCGGTCGACGCGAAGAAGTTCGAAGGCACGTTCAAGGGTATGCCTGAGCGCAGCGACATCGCTGGCGACATCAACGAAAGCCTGATCGTCGAATTGTATTCGCGGTAATCGGATTGACGGCCGGGGTAACCTCTGTGCTTCGCGCAGGAGGCGGCCTCGGCCGTTTTTTTCAGGTTGTTGCCATCTCAGCCTTATCGGTGTAACGAGCCGAGGGTATTGAAAAGGAAAACCTATGCAAACCAGTTTGTTGAAACCCAAGATCATCGCTGTGGAATCGCTCGGCGACAACCACGCGAAAGTGGTCATGGAGCCGTTCGAACGCGGTTATGGCCACACCTTGGGTAACGCGCTCCGGCGCGTGCTGCTGTCGTCGATGGTGGGCTACGCGCCGACCGAAGTGACGATCGCAGGCGTCGTGCACGAATACTCGACGCTTGATGGTGTGCAAGAGGATGTGGTCAACCTGCTGCTGAACCTGAAGGGCGTTGTTTTCAAGCTGCATAACCGTGACGAAGTGACGGTTACGCTGCGCAAGGAAGGCGAAGGCGTTGTCACCGCTGGCGACATCGAACTCTCGCACGACTGCGAAGTGATCAACCCGGAACACGTGGTTGCGCACCTCACGAAGGGCGGCAAGCTCGACGTGCAGATCAAGATCGAGAAGGGCCGTGGCTACGTGCCGGGCAACGTGCGCCGCTATGGCGACGAGTCGGCCAAGATCATCGGCCGTATCGTGCTGGACGCATCGTTCTCGCCGGTTCGCCGCGTGAGCTACGCCGTGGAAAGCGCTCGCGTTGAACAGCGTACCGACCTCGACAAGCTCGTGATGAACATCGAAACCAACGGCGTGATCTCGCCTGAGGAAGCGATCCGCCAGTCGGCGCGCATCCTCGTGGATCAGCTGTCGGTGTTCGCTGCACTGGAAGGCACGGAAACGGCGGCGGAAGCCCCGTCGCGCGCACCGCAGATCGACCCGATCCTGCTGCGTCCGGTGGACGATCTCGAACTCACGGTTCGCTCGGCGAACTGCCTGAAGGCCGAGAACATCTACTACATCGGCGACCTGATCCAGCGCACCGAGAACGAGCTGCTCAAGACCCCGAACCTGGGTCGCAAGTCGCTCAACGAGATCAAGGAAGTGCTCGCTTCGCGCGGTCTCACGCTCGGCATGAAGCTCGAAAACTGGCCGCCGGCTGGTCTCGACAAGTAATGTATGTGGCACGGACGCGGATTTTCCTTTAAAATCCGCGTCTTGCCTTTTTCACGTACCGGCCCGTGCTTCGGTAGTCGCGAAGCGATAGAAGAGCTGGACCAAAACTTTGTTTCAAGGAAATTGAAATGCGTCACCGTCATGGTCTGCGGAAACTGAACCGCACGAGCAGCCACCGTCTGGCAATGCTCCGTAACATGTCCAACTCGCTCATCGAGCACGAAGTCATCAAGACGACGCTGCCGAAGGCGAAGGAACTCCGTAAGGTTGTCGAGCCCCTCATCACGCTGGGCAAGAAGCCGTCGCTCGCAAACCGTCGTCTCGCATTCAACCGCCTGCGCGATCGTGACTCGGTCACGAAGCTGTTCGACGTGCTCGGTCCGCGTTTCGCGAACCGTCCGGGCGGCTACCTGCGTATCCTGAAGTTCGGTTTCCGTGTTGGCGACAACGCACCGATGGCACTGGTCGAACTGCTCGATCGTCCGGAAGTCGCGGAAGAGAACGTCCAGGAAGCGGAATAAGCTTTCAGTCGCTTGACGCAGTTGTTGACTGCGGATCGAGCGGCACGCAAAAAAGCCAGGCCTAGCCTGGCTTTTTTGCTTTTGGCTCCGCCCGATTGCACGCAGCGCCACCGAATGCCGCTGAGTTTGATGTACCGCGACCTCGATGCGGAACCGTCAACGTATAGTCAGGCACGAATGCAGCTGCGATTGAAAGCGGAGGAGACCGTGTCTTATTTTTCTCGAGATTTATTCGGACAACTTAAGATGTTGTGCGCGATGGGTTTGCCTCATCCACGGAGTGCTCGCTGCGCGCGAATACGATCCTCGGATCCTTCAGTCGCTCGGCTCGTCGCAGTGCTTTGCGCGCTGACCGCTGCCTTGTCACTTGCTGCTTGCAGTGGCTCCGACGACAGTAGCGCAGGCGCAACCCAGGCCCAGGCGCAACGGATCGCGTCAAGCCTGAAGCTCAGTGTGGCCATCGACACGAACGACGCGACCCAGAGCGGTGTTTCCTGCGCGAACCTTGGCGCGGATTGGGCGAGTTGTGCGCGTGGCCGCCTGATCCTCGAGAATCTGGGAACAGAACGCGTGAGCGCAGGCGGTTGGGCGCTCTACATGCACAGCATCCGGCGCATACTCGCGATCGACAACGCTACGATTTCGTGGCGCCACATTACGGGCGACCTGTACGCGTTGTCGCCCCAGCGAGCCGCATTCTCGCTGGCGCCGGGTCAGCGTATCGAAGTGCCCTTCGTGGGGGAGTACTGGTACCGGCGCTATAGCGATGTGTTGCCGCGCGCCTATGTCGTGGTCGACGGCGCGGCGCCGATCGTCCTCAAGGCGAACAATACCGACGACGAAACCCAGTATGTCGAAAGCCTGCCGCCCAGCCCGGATAGCGCAGCCGCTTTCCTGCAGACGCCCGCGCAGGTTCAACGTGCGCGTGCGGAGTCTTCGCCACCTTCCGCCGAACGGATTGCGGCGCGAACGATTCCCGCCGTTGTGCGCGAGCAGGCGGGCGATGGTGACGTCCAGATCGGCGGGGTGGCGCTCGGGTTGCCGGATTTACCGGGCGGGCAGCTTGCCGCGCTGCAGGCACGCGCATCAGCGCTCGGCTTGACGGGAGCGTCCATGCAGATAACGGGCCGCCTCGCGCCCAACACGTTGCCAGCGGACATCGCGGTATCGGGGGGCTATCGGCTGATCATCGCGCGAGATGGGGTGGCCATTGACGCTTTCGACGCACCGGGCCTTTACTACGCCGTGCAGACCCTGTTCTCCCTGACTCCCGCTGGGGGCGGTCGCGTGCCGGCACTGACCATCGAAGACGCGCCTCGCTACACACATCGCGGGATGATGGTCGACCTCGCGCGCAACTTCCGCCATCCTGCGACCCTGCAGCGCCTCATCGACCAGATGAGCGCCTACAAGCTCAATCGCCTGCACCTGCATCTGTCCGACGACGAAGGCTGGCGCATCCAGATTCCCGGCTTGCCGGAGTTGACCGACATCGGCGGACAGCGTTGCCACGATCCCGGCGAAACCCGGTGCCTCATCCCCCAATTGGCCTCTGGGCCAAACAACGAATCGGGCGGCGGCTACCTGAGCCGCGCCGAATACATCGCGCTCGTGCGCTATGCCGCCGACCGCTTCATCGAGGTCATCCCGGAAATCGATATGCCAGCGCATGCTCGCGCGGCGGTGGTGTCGATGGAGGCGCGCTATCGCAAGCTGCATTCGCAGGGCGACGAACAAGGCGCCAACGAGTATCGTCTGCTCGATCCTCAGGACACGTCGAATATTACGTCGGTGCAGTTCTACGACCGACGGACCGATCTGAACCCCTGTTCCGACGGCGCGCGCCGCTTCGCAGGCAAGGTCATCGGCGAAATCGCCGCCATGCATCGCGAGGCAGGCGCGCCGCTCTCGATCTGGCACTTCGGCGGCGACGAGGCAAAGAACATTCTGCTTGGCGCCGGCTTTCAGGCGCGCGACGGCGGCGATCCCGCCAAGGGGCGCATCGACCTCGCCGCACAGGACAAACCGTGGGCACGTTCGCCATGGTGCGCCGCGCTGATTCGACAAGGCAGGGTGGCGTCGGTCGACGAATTGCCCACGATGTTCGCGATCGACGTCAGTCGGCTCGTGAGCGCCAACGGCATTGGTGCGATGGCGGCGTGGCAGGACGGTCTCAAGCACGCCAGCGGTCCACAGGACTTCGCCACGAGCAGTGTGATGGTGACGCTCTGGGACACGCTCTTCTGGGGCGGCGCGGATACCGCGCAATCGTGGAGCCAGAAGGGCTACCGTGCGGTCCTCGCGCTGCCCGACTACCTCTACTTCGACTTTCCTCACACGATCGATCCGCATGAGCGCGGTTACTACTGGGGCTCGCACGCAACGGACAGCTTCAAGGTCTTCTCGCTTGCCCCCGATAACCTGCCGCAGAACGCCGAGATCATGCCCGATCGGGATGGCAATCCGTTCGAGGTGACGGGTACGGGCGCCGCACCGCGCGTCGAAGGCATGCAGGGCCAGGCGTGGGGCGAGGTGATGCGTAACGATCGGCTTTTCGAGTACATGGTGTATCCGCGGCTGCTTGCGCTTGCCGAGCGGTCCTGGCACCGTGCACCTTGGGAACTGCCTTATCGGGCTGGCGAGCGCTACAAGCTCGGCGACACCGACAAGGTCGACAAAGCCGCTCTGGCGCGGGACTGGGCCGAGTTCATGAGCGTGGTGCAGGCGCGCGAACTCGCGAAGTTACAGCGCTCGGGAGCCGTGGTGCGCACATCGCTCAGCCTCTCGGGAACCTGAGCGGTGGTGTAGTGCGCCCGGCGGCACACAAAGTACCGGATCGCATGCACCTCACGCGGCAGGGGCATCAACGGGCGCGCAGCACGCGCCGGTCGGGGCGGTGGTAGCATCACGTCTTGCCTCAAGCCCTTGTTTTGAAAGAGGGCGCAGCCGGAGTTCGTCGTGACCCTCAATGTGACCCTGATGCTGACCACGGTGCCCGACGAGGGCACCGCCGAAAAGCTCGCCTCCGGGGCGCTCGCGCAGCGTCTCGCTGCGTGCGTGACGCGCCTTGGCGCCGTGCACTCGCAGTACCACTGGCAGGGCAGCATCGAGTCAGGCAACGAGATTCAGCTGCTCTTCAAGACGAGCCTCGCCCGCGCGGCCGAGCTCGAACAGTTCATCCAGACCCAGCATCCCTACGAAACGCCCGAGATTCTCTCGTGGCAGGCCACGGCGTCGAACGCCTACGGTCAATGGGTCAATGCCGAGACTCAGCGCACCCTACATGTCTAACCGCTTCGATCGGCGCCCCCGCGTCGCGCCGTACGCCTCGCTGTCCGGCTTCCTCCTGCTCGTCTGCTGCGTGCTGCCTCTGCTGTTCGGCACTTCACTCGCGCGCGCCGCCGACGATGACTTTCTGCCGCCCGATCAGGCCTTCACCTTCAGCGCGAGCGAAGCGCCGGGCATGGTCGATGTGCATTTCAAGATCGCAGACGGCTACTACATGTACCGCGAGCGCTTCGCTTTCGCCGCGCGCAACGGGACGGCCGAACTGGGCGAGGCGCAAATCCCGCCCGGCCACATCAAGTTCGATCCGACTTTCCAGAAGAACGTCGAGACCTATCGTGGCGAGCTGACGATTCACGTGCCGGTGCAGAAGGCGAGCGGTCCATTCGATCTCGCGGTGACGTCGCAGGGCTGTGCCGATGCCGGCATCTGTTATCCGCCTGCTGAGCACGTGTTCCACGTGAGTGGCGCGGCTTTGCAGGCCGCTACGGCTGGCCAGAGCACCGTTCCGGGTGCGGCACGCTCGACGCCCACGCCCCTGACGCAATCCAACGCAGCGCCCGCTGCTGGCGACACCGGGGAGCCCTGGTACGAGCGCGCCACGAGCGCCGACTATGCGCAGTCGTTGCTTCAGGGCGGCGGCTTTTTCGCCGTGGTCGGCCTGTACTTCGTGGCCGGCATGGTGCTGAGCCTCTTGCCCTGTTCGTATCCGATGATCCCGATCCTTTCGGCGATCATCGTTGGTGAGGGCGTTCGCGTCACGCGCTCGCGTGGCTTCGCGCTCTCGTTCGTCTACGTGCTCGGCATGGCGCTCGTCTACACGGTGCTGGGCATTGCCGCTGCGCTGGTTGGGCAGAGCCTGGGGGCGTGGTTGCAAAATCCGTGGGTGCTCGGCGTGTTCGCGGTGCTCCTTGCCGCGTTCGCGGTCATGCTGATCGCGGGCTACGACATCGCGCTGCCGCAGCGCTGGCAGGATGGCGCCTCGCGCGCCACGCAGGGCCGCTCCGGCGGCAAATTTGCGGCGGTCGCCGTGATGGGTGCGCTTTCCGCGCTCGTGGTGGGCGCCTGCATGACCGCGCCGCTTTTCGCGGTGCTCGCCTTTATCGCGCACACGGGCAACGCCGTGCTGGGCGGCGCAGCGCTCTTTGCGATGGGCTTGGGTCTTGGTGTGCCGCTGATGATCCTCGGCCTCGGCGCGGGCTCGCTGCTGCCTCGCGCGGGCGCATGGATGGATGGCGTGAAGGTATTCTTCGGCGTCGTGCTGCTGGCGGCCGCGCTGTGGATCGTCTGGCCGGTGCTCGGCGCCACCGCGCAGATGCTGCTCGCCGCCCTCTGGCTGCTGCTCGCGGCCGCCGCGCTTGGGCTTTTCACGCCGAACGCGGGTGCGGCCAACGTCTGGCGCCGCCTCGGGCGCGGTCTCGGCGCGGCGTTCGCAATCTGGGCGGCGACGCTGATCGTCGGTCTTGCGGCGGGCTCGACCGATCCGCTGCGTCCGCTTGCGGTGCTTGCCGCGCGCGTGGGTGGCACGAGCGATGTTGCCGCAACCGGCGCGGCGCAGTCCGCCGGCGCCAGCGCAGCGAACGCGCTGGTCTTTGCCCCCGTGCGCTCGCCGGCGCAACTGGACGCGGCGCTCAAGACAGCGGGCAAGCCGTCGATGCTCGACTTCTACGCCGACTGGTGCGTGAGCTGCAAGGAGATGGAGAAGTTCACGTTCAGCGACCCTCGCGTGCAGGCACGCCTCGCGGAACTGGGCCTGATGCGCGCAGACGTCACGGCCAACAATTCCGACGATCAGGCGCTGCTCAAGCGCTTTGGACTCTTCGGACCGCCTGGCATCATCTTCTTCGATACGCAGGGCCGGGAAGTGCTGCGCGTGGTCGGCTACGAAAACGCCGACCGCTTCCTCGCGCGTCTCGATCGCTTGACGGCACCCGCGCCGCAGACGCAGGGAGCGCCTTCGGCCTGATCGGGATCTGCGGTATTGCGCGAGCAAAAAACAAAAAGGCACGTCCGCAGACGTGCCTTTTTTCATGCAGTGCGCGCGGCGCTTACTTCTGTGCGCGCAGCAAACGAGCGGCGTCGAGCGCGAAATACGTGAGGATGCCGTCGGCGCCCGCGCGCTTGAACGCGAGCAGCGATTCCATCATCACCTTGTCGTGATCGAGCCAGCCGTTCTGCGCGGCGGCTTTGAGCATGGCGTATTCGCCGCTCACCTGATACACGTAGGTCGGGAAGCGGAATTCGTCCTTCACGCGGCGCACGATGTCGAGGTACGGCATGCCGGGCTTCACCATCACCATATCGGCGCCTTCCTCGATGTCGAGGCGCACTTCACGCAGCGCTTCGTCGGAGTTCGACGGGTCCATCTGGTAGGTCATCTTGTTGCCCTTGCCCAGATTCGACGCCGAGCCCACGGCGTCGCGGAACGGTCCGTAGAACGCCGAAGCGTACTTGGCCGAATACGCCATGATGCGCGTGTGGATGTGGTTCTCGCTCTCGAGCATCTCGCGGATCGCGCCGATACGGCCGTCCATCATGTCCGAAGGCGCGACGATATCGACGCCCGCTTCGGCCTGCGCGCGCGCCTGCGCGACGAGGATCTCGATGGTTTCGTCGTTGATGACGTAGCCGTTCTCGTCGAGCACGCCGTCCTGGCCGTGGCTCGTATACGGGTCGAGCGCGACGTCGCAAAGCACGCCGAGGTCGGGGAAGTGCTTCTTCAGCTCGCGCACGGCGCGCGGAATCACACCGTCGGGGTTCGTTGCCTCGATGCCATCGGGCGTCTTGAGCGCCGGATCGACAACAGGGAAGAGCGAAAGCACGGGAATGCCGAGTTCGACGCACTGCTCGGCGACGCCCATCAGCAGATCGATCGACACACGTTCGACGCCGGGCATCGACGGCACGGCTTCGCGCACGTTGTTGCCCGCAATGACGAATACGGGGTAGATCAGATCATTCGTGGTGAGGAGGTTTTCGCGCATCAGACGGCGCGAGAAATCGTCACGTCGCATGCGGCGCGGACGATGATGCGGATAGAAGCTCATGTCGGCGGATATCTTGAAACGGGATGGGTCCCGGGAGCGCAGGAAACTTTTCGGGACAATGGTATATCATACCGATCGAGCGAGGCGCCTGGCGCCGAGCTCCCCGCTTCTCCTCCCTGAGCGGGTGCCTGTCGTTTTTCGATAAGGCTGTTTAACCCGCCGGAAATCACGGCGGGTTTTTTTATGTGCCGCGGACTTGGCGTGGCAAGGCCCCGACGCGAAGACCCAAAAGGGCGTTTGCGCCTGGCGTCGGTGCGGTCTGTGTGCGGTAACGCACATGGCACGGCGAAAGCCGCGCCTGCGTTGCGAAAAGATCTGATGAAAACGCGTGAAACGCCCGACTGTGTGGGCTTTTCGACGGCTGAGGGCCTGCCTGGAGCGACGGGCCAGCGGTGCTATTACGCTTGCGTGTTGGTCTCGCCGAGCGATTCCTGCGGCACGATCCAGCTCTCGATCACGGCGTGCGCCTCGTCGAGCCCCACCCGCTTGAGCGCCGAAAAAAGCTGCGCGCTCAGCTTCCCTTCATAGCCTTGCTTGCTGTATTCGTCGAACGCCTTGTTCGCCGTGCGCAGCGCGAGCACGCTTTCCTGACGCGTCAATTTGTCGCACTTCGTGAGGAGTGCGTGGATCGGCTTGCCCGTCGGCGCAAACCATTCGACCATGCGGCGGTCGAGGTCGGTGAGCGGGCGGCGGGCGTCCATCATCAGGATGAGGCCCGAGAGTTGGGCGCGCGTTTGCAGGTACAGCGAGAGCAACTGTTCCCAGTGCGCCTTCGCGGCTGCCGGCACTTCGGCGTAGCCGTAGCCGGGCAGGTCGACGAGATAGCCCGCGGGGTCGTCCGCGGGGCCGACCGAGAAGTAGTTGATATGCTGGGTGCGGCCCGGCGTCTTCGAGGCGAAGGCGAGCCGTTTCTGGTTGCACAGCAGGTTGATGGCGGTGGATTTGCCGGCGTTCGAACGGCCGGCGAACGCAACCTCGGGCCGCGCCGTAGCGGGCAGGTCGCGCATATGGTTCACCGTCGTGAAGAAGCGGGCTTGGTGCAGCAGGAATGCCATCGGAAAAGGACCACAATATGAAACAACGCGGCGGGTGGCCCGCCGGGCCCGGAGGCGCCCGGGATGGAATCTGGGATATCGGGGGCAGGCCCGACTGGCGCGGAGCTGCCTTGCGCGCTATTGTACAATGCGATGGTTTACTGAATACCAGTGAGGCCAGCGCGGGCCTTTCGAGGTAGATCGGTCGCTGTCGTCCATTGCAGAACCTGATTCCCACAAGACGAAACAAGGTGCGCGAATGAATCGACTGGGCAAGTGCTTGAAGGTGTTCGAGAGTGCGATAGCGTCGGGTCTAACAGCGGGTTTATTCATGATGGCGGGGCACGCAAGCGCGGCGGATCAGGGAACGCCGGCCAAGCCCGACCTCGCCCGGGGGCAAGCCATTGCCGCACAGGTGTGCGCGGCCTGTCACGCGGCCGACGGCAACAGCACCGGCGGCGCCTATCCCAAGCTTGCCGGCCAGCACGCCGACTATCTCGTCAAGCAACTCAAGGACTTCAAACCGCAGCCCGGCGGCAAGCCAGCGGCGCGCGCGAACCCCATCATGGCGGGCTTTGCTGCTGCGCTGTCAGACCAGGATATGATCAACGTGGCGGCCTGGTTCGCCTCCCAGACACCCAAACCCGGCTACGCGCGCGACGCGAAGACCGTGCCGTTCGGCCAGTCGATCTGGCGCGGCGGTATCGCCGACAAGGGCGTGCCGGCGTGTGCGGCGTGCCACGGACCCACGGGCCAGGGCATTCCGATCCAGTATCCGCGGCTCTCGGGCCAGTGGTCGGAATATGTCGTTGCACAGCTCAATGCCTTCCAGCAGGGCACGCGTAACAATAACGATCCGATGCGCACCATCGCGCACCGGCTCTCGGACGACGAAATCAAGGCCGTCGCCGATTACGCGGCCGGCCTGCATTGAGCGTCATAGGCCTGCCGCCTGTTTGATCGGGCGGCCGGCCGAAAAACAAGAAAAGGGTGAGGGCGTCGTCATGCTGGCGGCGCGCCTGCACCCTTTTTTGCTGTAGCGCCTCATCAGCAAGAAGCCGGCAAGAAGCCGGCAAGAGCGAAAAGCGGAGTTTGAATGAGCGTCACCACGCAGGGTTTGCAGTTGAATGTTCGCCAGAAGGCGGTGAAAAGCGCTGTCGAACTGATCAGTTCGATGCGCTTCGCGATTGCGCTGCTCGTTGTGCTCGCCATTGCGAGCATCATCGGCACGGTGCTCACGCAGGATGACCCGTACCCGAACTACGTCAATCAGTTTGGCCCCTTCTGGGCCGACATCTTCCGCTCGCTGAGCCTCTACACGGTCTACAGCGCGTGGTGGTTCATGACGATCCTCGGCTTTCTCGTCGTGTCGGTCTCGCTGTGCGTGATCCGCAACGCGCCGAAGATGCTCGCGGACATGAAGAGCTGGAAGGACAAGGTCCGCGAAGGCAGCTTGCGCGCGTTCCATCACAAGGGCGAGTTCGCAGTGGAGGGCGCCACGCGCGCACAAACGGCCGCCACGCTCGGCAAGCTGGCGCAGCGCATGGGCTACAAATTCGTCACGCGCGAGTCCGACGGCGCCACGCTCATCGCGGCCAAGCGCGGCGCGCTCACGAAGATCGGCTACATCTTCGCGCACCTCGCGATCGTGATCATTTGTCTCGGCGGCCTGCTCGACAGCAATCTGCCGATCAAATTCCAGATGTGGCTCTTCGACAAGACGCCGATTCGCAGCAACACGGTCATCAACGACATACCGCCCGAGCACCGGCTCTCGCAGTCCAACCCGACCTTCCGCGGCTACGCCTGGGTCCCGGAAGGCCAGTTCGTTTCCACGGCCATCCTGAACCAGCCCGACGGATCGCTGATCCAGGACTTGCCGTTCTCCATCCAGCTCAACAAGTTCATCGTCGATTACTACTCGACCGGCATGCCCAAGCTCTTTGCGAGCGACATCGTCGTGATCGACCACAAGACGGGGCAGCGCATTCCCGCGCGCATCGAGGTGAACGAGCCATTCGAGTACGACGGCGTGTCGATCTACCAGTCGAGCTTCCAGGACGGCGGCTCGCAGATGTCGATGACGGCGTGGCCCATGTCCGGCGCAAGCGCGAAGAGCTTCCCGTTCGGCGGCACGATCGGCAATTCGGCGCCGCTCGCGCTGCCCGCCGGCCAGACGGTGCCGGGCGTGGATGGGCAAACCATCGAATTCGCGGACTTCCGCGCGATCAACGTCGAAAACATCTCGAACGGCAGTGGCGCGAACGACGCGCGCGGCGTGGCGCACCAGTCGCTCAAGGAGGCGTTCGACGAGCGTCTCGGGTCCGGTGCGAAGAGCTCGAAGCCGCTCGATCTGCATAACGTCGGCCCTTCGGTGCAGTACAAGGTGCGCGACAAGGACGGCCAGGCGCGCGAGTACAACAACTACATGCTGCCCGTGGACGTGGGCGGCGGCGACCGCATGTTCCTCGCCGGCATGCGCGAGAATCCCGACGATCCGTTCCGCTACCTGCGCATTCCCGCCGACAGTGGCGGCACGCCGAAGGAGTGGATGATGCTGCGCGCGGCCTTCGAGGACCCCGCACTCCGCGCACAGGCGGCAAAGCGGTTCGCCGCGCGTTCGGTCCCCGCCTCGAACAGCGAACTGCAACAGCATCTCGAAGACAGCGCAGAGCGTGTCTTGACCCTTTTCGCGGGCGCAATGCCTCCGCCGACAGGTGCGACGGCAGCTGCGGGCGCCGCCGGCGGCTTCCAGGCCGTGGCCGCCTTCATCGACAAGTCGGTGCCGAAGGACCAGCAGGAAAAGGCGGCGAGCCTGCTGCTGCGCATGCTGGAGGGCGCGACGTGGGACCTCTGGCAGCTCGCGCGCGAGCAGGCCGGCGAACCCGACCTGAAGCCCGACGCCGACGCCGCGCGCTTCGTACAAGACTCGATCAACGCGATTTCCGACAGCTTCCTGTATGGATCTCCCGTCTATCTACAGCTCGATTCATTCAAGCAGGTGCAAGCTTCGGTATTTCAGTTGACGCGCGCGCCGGGCAAGAAAGTCGTGTATCTTGGCAGCCTGTTGCTCGTGCTCGGCATCTTCTCGATGTTCTACGTGCGTGAGCGGCGTCTGTGGTTCTGGTTGAAGGACCGCAAGGGCCAGGATGATCAGGACCACGGCGTCGACGTCATCATGGCGATGTCGACCGCCCGCCGTACCCTCGACTTCGAGAAGGAGTTCGCCCGTACCCGCGACGCGGTTGGCCGTGCGCTAGGCGCGGCGCCGCAAACCGGCGCAGCGAGCGATGCGGGCGACACGAACGGCAGCGGCAAGGACCGTGCGCCCTGATCCACGCACGCGATGACAGCCACTCACGATCAATACCGGTAAGCCCATGGACTTGTCTCAGGTTTCCTCTTCCGCGAAGGCCCGCCGCGCCGAACGTGCTCAGGTGGCCAATGCCGCTCACGCGCACGGCGCCGCGAGCGCACACGATCCTCTCGCCGACGCCCTGTTCGACGAACGCCCCTTCCTGCGCCGCCTGAGCGTGGTGGACTGGCTGTTCGCGCTGGCGCTCGTGGCAGGCGCAGGCTTTGCGCTCTCGCGCTATCACGCGCACATGAACTACTACGACAAGCTGGTGCTCTGCGGCACGACACCGGCGCTCGTCGTGCTGGGCTGGCGCTGGAAGCCGGCGCGGCTGCTCATGGCGGGTATCGCGGTGCTCGCGCTGTTCGCGATCCAGATCTACCAGGGCGACCTCGCGCGCGCCGACCAGGCCTTCTTCCTCAAGTATTTCCTCTCCAGCCAGTCGGCCATCTTGTGGATGAGTGCGCTGTTCGTGCTCGCCACGCTGTTCTACTGGATCGGCCTGCTCTCGCGTTCGCCCTCGGGCGGCTCGATCGGCTCGAAGCTCACGTGGGCGGCGGTGCTCATGGGGTTCGTCGGCCTGATGGTGCGCTGGTACGAGTCCTACCTGATCGGTGCGGACGTCGGTCACATTCCCATCTCGAACCTCTACGAAGTGTTCGTGCTGTTCAGCCTCATCACCGCGCTCTTCTATCTGTATTACGAAAAGCACTACAACACGCGCGCG